>NZ_CP043426.1:0-744257 GCF_008245025.1 Campylobacter lari subsp. concheus | reverse complement strand
CAGAAAAAATCAATGGAATTTCTGGTGGTAAAATTGAAGCAAAAATTGTCAACACAGGCGACAAAAACAACCCTTACCGCTTAGTAGTGCAAAGTACAGAAACTGGAGCACAAAATAATATTTCATTCTCTGGAGATGATAAATTACTTGCAGGTTTAGGTTGGGAACTTGATAAGAATAGTATTAGTGCTGGTGGTTTATTTGGTTTTAGACCAAGCGGAAATAGCAGCAAAGAGGAAATACAAGGGAATACAGGTTTAGATGCTATTAAAGATCAGAAGCTTTTAAATTCAGGCGAAAAAACTTCTTTAACTTTTGTAATTAAAAATGGTGAAAATTACGAAAGATACACCATTGATATTGATGATCAGACTACCTACCAAAGTTTAGCAGATGAATTAAAAAAACAAACAAATGGAAAAATAGAACTTGATTTAAAAAATGGTAAATTTAGAACTACTAATGGAGGAGAACTTAGCGTATTTGATGGGGGCTATGCTAAAGATTCAAATGGTAATATTGATTATGATAATTATACTAGAGATAGTAAAGCTACCAATTTATTAAGTTCTAAATTTGGAATTACTTTAGATACTAGCACCCCTCAAGGTTATAATATCAAAGATAGTACCAATCATATTCAAAAAGGTATGGATGCAATTTTTAGTGTAGATGGTGTTAAAATGTCAAGACCAACTAATACTATCACAGATATAGGTACTGATGTAACTTTAGAATTAAAACAAAAAGGTGAAATTAATTTTAACGTAAGTCAAGATACTGAAGCTTTATCAGAGGCTATGCAAAATTTAGCTACTGCTTATAATGATTTAATGCAAAATATTACCGCTGCTACAAAATATGATGTTGAGGCAGGAACTAAAGGAAATTTTGTAGGTGTAAGTGAAATTTATAATATCAAATCTCAAATTAATGATATTTTACTTAAAACTATAACAGTAGATGGAACTGTTATAGAAGGTGATAGTGATACTTCAGAAGGTATTAAAGTATCATCTAAAGTTAGTTTATCTTTAGCAGATTATGGATTAACTTTATCAGATGGAGTGATGACTTTTGATTCTTCTAAATTTAATACCAAATTTAACGAAGATCCTGAAATGGCAGAGAAATTTTTTGTTGGAAGTAGTGGATTTGAAGATATTGACTTAATAGGGGATAATTTTAGTGGTTTAGCTACAAAATATCCTAAAGGAGTTGAATTTAAAGGTAAAGATTTCAAGATTATTTATAATGACGAAACTATTGATTTGTCTAAAAACAAAGATGGAACTGATTTTGTTTTAACTGGAAAAGATGATGTAGAAATGGCTCAAAATTTAGTTAAACATATCAATAGTTTTGGTTTAGAAGGGTTGGAGGCTAGCTTTGAAGTAATCAACCAAGGAACGCAAAATCAAAAAATACAGCTTAAAATCAAAGGAACTTCAGGTAGCAATCTAGAAATTCAAGGAGATAAAAATTTCTTAAAAGAATTCGGTTTAAGTCCTAAAACTATGTATTCAACTTACAAAGAAGAAACAGGAACTTTTGGAATTTTAAAAAATACCATGAAGGAAATGGTAAGCTCTGATGGATCTTTTGGTGGCTATAAGGATGCATTAACCAAAGAATCAAAAAATCTAAATGAAACTATAGATGCAACTAAAAAATCTATAGAAAGCAGATA
The DNA here is from genome assembly GCF_008245025.1 of Campylobacter lari subsp. concheus. Lineage (NCBI taxonomy): Bacteria > Pseudomonadati > Campylobacterota > Epsilonproteobacteria > Campylobacterales > Campylobacteraceae > Campylobacter > Campylobacter lari. The sequence continues at coordinate 742,567 of NZ_CP043426.1, read as the reverse complement.
TGACACAATGTGGTCAAGATGGGCTGCATATGATGGTATAATTGCAAAATTAAATAATCAAGCAAGTGTTATTACCAATATGATTAATGCAGCAAATAATCAAAATTCTTAATAATGAAAGGATTTTAAATGGTAAATAGTGCGGTTTATAGTGCATATTCACAAAATCAAGTGGGTGTAGAATCTCAAGAAAAATTAATCGAAATGCTTTATGCTGGGATTTTACGCTTTTCAAGTAGGATAAAAATAGCTATACAAAATGAAAATATAGAAGAAAGAGTGTATTATGTAAAAAGAGCTAGTGCTATTTTTATTGAATTGTTAAATTGTCTTGATTATGATAAGGGCGGCGAAGTAGCACATTATTTAAGTGGCTTGTACACTAGAGAATTACAACTTCTTTCTTTAGCAAATATAGAAAACAGCGAAGCAAGAGTAGATGAAGTAATAAATGTAGTAAAAGGCTTATTGGAAGCTTGGAGAGAAGTACACCAAAAATGAGTGAAAAAAATTGGATTGATGAGTTTAAACTAGCTGTTTATACTGAAGATGTAGAAAAAATAGTTAAACTTATGGAAAAACCTGATTATAAAGATTGTCCCAATGAGGCTTTAGCACTGACTAATGAAGCGATAGCTTTTATGAAAAAAAAGCAAGATGACATAGCTGTTAATTTACAAAAACTCAAAAAAGCTTCTGCTTATATAAAGTAAAACATGGCTATAAGCCGAGTTCTGTCAAGAACGATCATTTATCTAGACTTGTTTTTACAAACAAGTTCAAGCGAAGGGTTATATTATAAGACAAAAACCACCCCTTCTTGCTGCAGATTGGGTTTACATAGCTAGCTTTGTTACCAAAGCTACTGGTAGGCTCTTACTCTACCGTTTCACCTTTTCCATATAAAATATGGTAGTTTTCTTTCTGTTGCACTTTCCCTTAGGTTGCCCTAGCCATCCATTAGATGGAATCTTTGTCTTATTGCAGCTCGGACTTTCCTCTTCAAAAAGAAGCGATCGCTTGCCATGTTTAGACAAATTCTACCAAAAAAATTATTTTTATACCAGAGCAAAAACAAGATTTAGTGTAATTTTTAATTTATTTTCATATTTTATAAGTTCCAAATTTTTAACTTTTATATAAGGATCTAGTTTTTGCAAAAACTGCGTTAAAAAAATAAAATCACCAACAAAACTTAATCTTAATTCATAATAAGCAAAATATTCATCTTGACTTTTGTAACTTTGAATTTGCAAAGATTGAGCTCCATTAAGATTCTTTTCTATATCCTTTAAAATGCTTTGATAATCTCTGTTTATATTAAAAAACAACTGTTCATTATAAGATATATTTTCATCTTCTTTTAAATCAGAAATCACTTCTTGTTTTTGCTCATATTTTGTTTGTAAATTATATAGTTCATCTTTTGACAACTTCATTTGTTTTTCAAAATAGCCAAAAACACCCATATAAACTATGAAAAAACCAAAAACAAAAACAACTATCAAAGATAATATAAATTCACGCTCAGATAATCTAGCAAAGATATTTTCTAAATTTTTATAAAGATTTTTCAAAAACAAGAGTGATTTTTCCATTATTAACTTCTTTATTTTTTAATACAAAATGATGTTTTTTAAAATCTTCATAAAATTCATAGTCATTTTTAAGCTCTATAATAAAATCATTATTTTTAACATGTAAAGCCTCTATATAAGATTGATGAGAATTTAAAACTCTTAAAAAATCATAAAAATCTTTATAACAAAGCGTATTTGTATAAAATTTTTGCAACAAATCAACCTTTAACTCATTTTCTTCTTGTAGTTTTTTAAACCCTTGATTTTGCTTTTGATTTATTTTTACCTGTTCTAAAATACCATCTTGCTTTTTTATTAAATTTTCATATTTTGTTCTCTCATTTTCATAAAATGATTTTTGTATATATAAATACAAAGGATAAGCTAAAGCTAGTAAAACTCCACAAACAAAAGCCAATAAAATCTTAAAACTAAAAGATTTTAAATGATTTATTTTTTCTTTGTTGGTAAAATTAATCTTGACTTGATCACAATTTTTTAACAATTTTTGATAAAAAATATTACTATTAAATTTATCAAAACTGCTAAGATTTTGAGTATCATCTATGCTTATAATGTGCTTATAAGTATTTTTTAATTTTTCTTCATATATTTTATCATAGATGTTTAATGGCATAACTTTACAATTTTGAAATTCACATCCTAAATATTCCACTAAAACTATGTATTTTTCCTTAAACAATAATGCAAGATTTTCATTATTTGTATTATTCTTAAAATACGCTTCAAAAAGTAGGGGTTCTGGGATCACATAATCGATATCTAAAATATCTTCATACTTGCACAAGAATACATATGTAAAAGAATTATCTTGAAAATATTTTAACTTATAAGAAAAATCATCTTTAAGACCAAGCTCTTCAAAACTCTTTTTTAAAATTTCATCTTCGCTAATAGGATTTGCAAATTTAATATATAAAAGCTTTTCATAAGCAAGAAAATCTTTTAGAATAATTTTCTTACTCATCATAAAGTATTTTCTTAAGGTTTTGCTCGTTTTTGTGCCAATTTTTCTCAAGTTGAACGAACAATTTTAACATTACCTTTTTTTGTGCTAATTTTTCTATTTTCACTCTAGCTTCTTTACCTATACGCTTAATTGTAGCACCATCTTTACCCAATATCATTCCTTTGTGAGAATTACTATCTGTAATGATAGTGGCATTGATATAATAAATCTGCTCTAGTTCTTTGATTTTTTCTATTTTTACTTCAGTACTATAAGGAATTTCATCACTTAAATTTTCATATATGGCTTCTAAGATAAAATCTCTATAAATATCCTTTTCATTTGTTGTAGTAATAAACTCAGGATCAAAATAATACGGGTGCTCAGGCAAATACTTAACCATTTCATCTAAAAGAATGTTTTTATAAAATTTTTTCTTAGCAGAATAGGGCATAATAGCACTAAAATGTGAGCTAAACTGAGAATACTCGTTTAATTTTTTAAGCAAAACTTCTTTTTTTACTAAATCAACCTTATTAATTAACACAATATGTGGTACTTTAGGGTTTAAATTTAAAAAATTTTCATAATCTTTAATATCATCATAAATACTAACTACAAATAAAATCACATCACAATCAGCAATGCTTTTAATCGCCAAATCAATCATAAGCTGATTCATAACCTTAGAACTTACATGCAAACCTGGTGTATCTATAAAAATAAGCTGATGATTTTCATGCATTATAATCGCATTAATCTTTCTTCTTGTAGCATTTTGCTTATGAGAAACCATAGCAACTTTTTCTTCTAATAAAGAATTTAGGATAGAACTTTTTCCTGCATTAGTTCTACCCACTATGCTTATAAAGCCACTTTTCACAAGATATACCTAGCTAAATCTTTATTCTCTATGATATCTCCAAGCTTAACTTGCACTTTAAAATCATCTATTTTATATACCTTACCTGCGTATTCATCTGCTTCAAAACTAATATCTTCTAAAAGTTTTTCCACTACTGTATGCAAACGTCTTGCGCCAATATCTTGCATTTCTTCATTAGCCTTGCTTGCTATTTTTGCTATTTCTCTAATAGCTTCATCTTCAAAAACAAGCTCTACATTTTCAGTTTTTAAAAGCTCAATGTATTGTGTTAGTAATGAATTTTTAGGTCTTGTTAAAATAGCATATAAAGCATCCTCATCTAATGAATCAAGCTCAACTCTTAAAGGAAAGCGCCCTTGAAGCTCAGGGATTAAATCACTTGGCTTACTTAGATGAAAAGCACCTGCAGCGATAAATAAAATATGATCAGTCTTTAAAGGTCCAAATTTAGTTTGTATAGTACTACCTTCAACTATAGGAAGCAAATCTCTTTGCACCCCTTCTTTGCTTGGATCTTGGCGGTTTGAATTGGAGCTTGAAACTGCTACTTTATCTATCTCATCGATAAAAATAATCCCTTCATTTTCTGCTCTTCTTAAAGCCTCGCCTTTAATACTTTCCATATCAAGAATTTTCTCACTTGCTTCTTGAGCTAGAGCTATTCTTGCATCTTTTACTTTCATTTCTTTTTTAACTTTTTTATTACCCACACCAATAACTTTTACTATATCTTGCATAGCACCCATTTCAGGTGGTAAATTTGGATTAGTATCAAATACGCTTTGTGAAATTTCAACTTCTATTGTGCTATCATCTAAATCACCAGCTTTTAATTTCATGCGCATTTTTTCTAAAGATTTTTGATACTCTTCTTGTTTTTCTTCACTAACACCCTTTGGTAAAGGCGGTAAAAGTTTTTCTAAAATCTTATTTTCTATAAATTCATTAATTTTTTCTTTGTTTTTTTCTTTTTCTTCATTTTTTACTAAATTTAAAGCAGCATTAGCTAAATCTCTAACCATGCTTTCTACATCACGCCCAACAAAACCAACTTCAGTATATTTACTTGCTTCAACTTTTACAAAAGGAAGCCCCATCATCTTAGCAAGGCGTCTTGCAATCTCTGTTTTACCAACCCCAGTTGATCCTATCATTAAAATATTTTTTGGCATGATATCATCTTGAAGTTCAGGACTAAGTTGCATTCTTCTATAACGATTTCTTAAAGCAATTGCTATGATTTTTTTGGCATTTTTTTGTCCAATTACATAATCATCTAAAAATTTCACAATCTCTTTTGGAGTTAAATTCATTTATCATCCTCAATTACATAAGTTTTAATATTTGTATTGGTATAAATACAAATTTCACCAGCTATTTGCAAACTTTCTTTGACTAATTCCTCCTCATCTAAATTTGAATGCTTAGCTAAAGCTCTTGCAGCAGAAAGTGCATAATTGCCACCACTACCAATAGCTGCTATAGCGCCATCTTCAGGCTCAACCACATCTCCAGTTCCTGAAAGTAAAAATATATGATTTCTATCTAATACTAGCATCATTGCTTCAAGTTTTCTTAAGTATTTATCCTTACGCCATTCTTTTGAAAAATCTATTGCAGCTTTTAGCAAATCACCCTTAGAACTAGAAAGTAGTTTTTCAAACATATCAAAAAGATTAAAAGCATCAGCAGTGCTTCCTGCAAAGCCTGCTAACACTTTTCCATTATTTAATTTTCTAATTTTAACCGCATTATTTTTTAAAACAGTGTTTCCAAAACTTACTTGTCCATCTCCGCCAATTACAGACTTATTTTTGCCTTTATAAGCTAAAATTGTAGTTGCGTGAAACATTATTCTCCTTTAACTTCTAGCTTAAATACAGCATGAATTGCATGGCCTAATTTTGCTGAAATTTCATGCACACCAAGCTCTTTTATAGTATCACATTCTAAGCTTTTTTTATCAAGCTCTATGCCTTTTTGATCCTTTAGCGCATGTGCAATTTCATCTTTAGTAACTCCACCAAACAAGCTTCCATTGGCTCCTACAGGCTTAGCTATACAAATAGTGATTTTAGATAATTCTTCTTTTAATTTTTCCAAATTTGCAAGCTCAAATCTTAAATTTTCTGCCTTTTTCTTTTGCTCTGCTTCATATTGTTTCAAAACTTCATGTGTAGCAGCTTTAGCAAAACCTTTAGCAATTAAAAAATTTTGTCCATATCCATCTTTTACTTCTTTAATTTCTCCTGCTTTTCCTAAGCTTTTTACATCTTTAATCAATAATACTTTCATTGTTTTCCTTTTCTAAAATTTTCTTCCATTTTTACCTGCAATGATAAATCTTAAAGCATTTAATCTTATAAAACCTGCTGCATCTTTTTGATCATACACAGCATCTTCTTCGAAAGTACAATAAGCCTCACTAAATAAGCTATCATTCGCACTTTCTCTGCCTATTACCATTACATTACCTTTGTATAATTCAAGTTTAACTTTACCATTAACGTATTTTTGTGACTCATCAATTAAGGCTTGAAGCATTAATCTTTCAGGTGAGAACCAATAACCATTATAAATTAAACTTGCATATTTTGGCATCAATTCATCTTTTAAATGTGCTGCTTCTCTATCAAGAGTGATACTTTCGATAGCACGGTGTGCTTTTAAAAGTATACTTCCACCTGGAGTTTCATAACAACCTCTACTTTTCATACCCACATAGCGATTTTCAACAATATCAAGACGACCTATACCATGTTTTGCACCAAGCTCGTTAAGTTTTGCTAAAAGCTGCGCAGGAGACATTTTTTCTCCATTAATAGCACACAAATCGCCTTTGCTAAACTCAAGCTCTATCACTTCGCTTTCATTTGGAGTTTCTTTTAAATCTTTCACCCAACGCCACATATCTGCTTCGGGTTTAGCCGCAGGATCTTCAAGCACTAAACCTTCATAAGAAATATGCAATAAATTTGCATCCATAGAATAAGGTGACTTACCTGGCTTTTTAGCTATATCAATGCCATGTTTTTGCGCATAAGCTAAGAGTTTTTCACGGCTATTTAAATCCCATTCTCTCCAAGGAGCAATGATGGCTAAATTTGGATTTAGCGCCAAAGCACCTAATTCAAAACGCACTTGATCATTTCCTTTACCTGTTGCCCCATGGCTAATAGCATCTGCTTTTGTTTTATTTGCTATTTCTACTAAAGCTTTTGCTATCAAAGGTCTTGCTATACTTGTACCTAGTAAATATTCTCCTTCATAGATAGCATTTGCTCTAAACATAGGAAATACATAATCTTTTACAAATTCATCTTTTAGATCTTGAATAAAAATATTTTCTTCTTTTACACCCAAAGAAAGTGCTTTTTTTCTAGCAGGCTCAAGCTCTTCACCTTGTCCAATATCTGCTGTGAAAGTTACCACTTCACATTTATACTCATCTTGCAACCATTTTAAAATTATACTTGTATCAAGTCCACCAGAATATGCTAAAACCACTTTTTTGATATCTTTTTTCATTGTCTTTCCTCTTTGTAAAAATAATTTTAAAATTTAACGAATTTAGCTTAATATAATGTAAAATACTTAAACATTTTATAACATTTTCTTGTATTTTTTGATAAAATATTTTTATGAGAATAGATAAGTTTTTAAATGTAGTTAACATTACTAAGCGTCGTGCTATTTCAGAGGATATGTGCAAAAGTGGCGTAGTAAGTATAAACAATCAAGTGGTTAAAGCTAGTAAAGAAGTAAAAATTGGTGATGAAATAAGCATTAAATTTATAGAATATACTAATATCTATAAAGTTTTAGACATACCAACAACCAAAAGCATACCAAAAGCTATGCAAGAAAAATATGTGATAAAAATTCAATGAAAGAAATGATTTTAAGTCAAAATGAGCTTTATAAGCTTTGTGAAATTTTACCTAAAAATGGAGTTATTTTACTTCAAGGGGATTTAGCCAGTGGTAAAACTACTTTGGTTCAAAATTATGCTCAATTTCTTGGGGTAGAAAAAACGCTTAATTCTCCTACATTTTCTATCATGCAAGAGTATGGTTTTCAACAAGGTAAAATGTATCATTATGATATTTATCAAGAAGGTTTTGATGGACTTTTAAAAAATGGTTTGATTGAAAATTTTTTTGAAGAGGGTTTGCATTTGGTAGAGTGGGGTGATGAAAAGTTAAAAAAATACTTAGATAAATATCAAATTTTTAATATAATTTTACAAATCATTCCTTATGAAAATAAAAGAAAGTATATAATACATGAGTAAGCTAGAAGCTAGAAATTTAGAAAAAATCATTAAAAAAACAAAAATCATACACGATGTTTCACTAGAAGTACAAAGCGGGGAAGTTGTAGGGCTTTTAGGGCCTAATGGGGCAGGAAAAACTACAAGTTTTTATATGATATGTGGGCTTATTTTACCAACAAGTGGACAAGTGTTTTTAGACTCACAAGATATTACAAAAGAACCGCTTAACAAAAGAGCAAAGCTTGGCATTGGATATTTACCTCAAGAAAGTAGTGTTTTCAAAGATTTAAGTGTAGAAGAAAATTTACTTTTAGCCGCCCAAGTAATATATAAAGATAAAAATTTATTAGAACAAAAGATAGAGCAAATGCTAGAATTACTTAGCATAGAACCTATTAGACATAGAAAAGGTATGAGTTTAAGCGGGGGTGAAAGAAGGCGTTGTGAGATAGCAAGATCACTTATGTGTGATCCTAAATTTTTACTTCTTGATGAACCATTTGCCGGGGTTGATCCTATCGCAGTGAGTGAAATTCAAAGCTTGATTAATGACTTAAAAGCTATGAATATAGGTGTTTTAATCACTGATCATAATGTAAGAGAAACTCTAGCAATTTGCGATAGAGCTTATGTAATTAAAAGCGGAAGGTTGCTAGCTAGTGGCAATGCTAATGAAATTGCACATAATGAAGATGTTAAAAAATACTATCTTGGAAGTGAGTTTAGACTTGAATAATGCTTAAACAAAAAACCTCTATAACACAAAAAGCAAAACTATCGCAAACCTTAAGATCTTGGCTTCCTATATTGCAAGCTAATATTGAAGATCTAAAAGAAAGCTTAGATGAATTTGCTAAAGAAAATCCTTTTATAGAGATCAAAGAAAACTCAAGTATTACAAGCAATCAAAACAAATATTATCAAGAATATTTTAGTAAAAATACCACCACGCAAATGATTGACGCAAAAAGCTTGGAAGTAAAAAATGTATATGAACTTTTAAGCGAGCAAATCATACCACCATTTTTTCCTACTAAAAAATCCCAAACCATTGCTGAAAAAATCATAGAATGTTTAAACCATGAAGGTTATTTTGAGTATGATGAGGAAATTTTAGGTGAATTTGATCCTTTAGAAGTAGAAAAAATCAGACAAAGATTTAAATACCTTGATCCCGTTGGGGTAGGGGCAAAAGATAATCAAGAAGCTTTTATTTTTGCATTAGAGCATTTTGACTTAGATGATGAGCTTTATGAATTTTGTAAAATGCTAATTTTAAATTTAGAAAATGCAAAAGATTTTATCAAAGATCCTTTGTATAAAAAGGCTATAGCGATAATTAAAAAAATCTCCATTCCGCCTTTTTTGGAGTATTTTGAAGAGAGTATGGAAATCATTCCTGATATATTTATTTATCAAGAAAATGGTGAAATTAAAATTAAAATCAATGATGATTATTACCCTGAAATTGCTTTTGAAACAGATGGTTTAGATCATGAGTTTTTAAGCGCTTATTTGAAAGATGCTAAAAATTTAATCGATGCACTAGCCATGCGTAAAGCTACCCTTTATAAACTAGGACTTATGATTATAGAATATCAATATGATTTTTTCATGGGCGGGGATATCAAACCCATGCAGCTTAAAGATTTAGCACAAGATCTTGAAAGAAATGCTTCAACTATCTCAAGAGCAATTGCAAACAAATACTTAAGTTGTGATAGAGGCTTAATACCTTTAAAATCTTTCTTTACCACCGCAGTTGATGATGGTGAAACTTCTAATGCAACAATTAAAGATTTTCTTAGTAACTTAATTAAAAAAGAAAATCCCAAAAAGCCTTTGAGTGATTTAAAAATTCTTGAACTCACTCAAAAAGAATTCCCAAGTGTACAACTAGGGCGTAGAACTATCACTAAATATCGTATGCAACTTGGTATAGGAAGCTCAAGTGAGCGTAAAAAATTATATGAATTGATGTAGGAAAAGATGAATTTAGAAAGTATTTTTGAAAAAACCATAAAACAAAATGTGCGTTTAGTAGCAGCTAGCAAGTATGTTCAAGATGAACAAATTCGAGAGCTTTTTAAACAAGGTGTTATAGAGTTTGGAGAAAATCAAGTCCAAGCTTTGGCTTTAAAAAAAGAAAAACTTCAAGATTTAGAAATCAAATGGCATTTTATAGGTAATCTTCAAAGTAATAAAATTAATCTTTTAATCAAACAAAACCCATTACTTTGGCAATCTTGCAATGGCTTAAAAATCGCCAAAGCTGTAGATAAAAGACTTGATTATAAATTAGATGCTTTATTAGAAATTAATACTGCTAATGAAAGTTCTAAAAGTGGCATAGAACAAAATAAGGCCATAGAAGAGTATTTGCAAATACAAGAAGAGTGTAAAAATTTAAATCTAGTAGGCATTATGTGTATAGGTTCTATGGATGAGGAAAAAGTTCAAGAAAGCTTTGAGCAAACTTTTAAAATCTATGAAAATTTACAAAAACACGGGGCAAAAATTTGCTCTATGGGTATGAGTGGGGATTTTGAGCTAGCTATAAAATGTGGCTCAAATATGGTGCGTTTAGGGAGTATTCTATTTAAATAAACCCCATTTGTTTTGCTTTTTCTATCATAAAATCTGCACCATTTTCACTTTTTAATTCTTGCAAGGCTAAAGATTTTTCTTCTAGTGAGAAATTTTCCACTAAGTTTAAAAATTTATGTTTTTCTTCTTGAGTTAAAATTTCACATAAATTACGCTCTTTTAAATACAAAGCATTAAAATACTGATGATTTTTAGCCGCATATGGATAAGGAATGAAAACACAAGGAAGTAAATTTGCACTAAGCTCAAAAAGACTACTTGCACCTGATCTTGATATAGCTAAATCTGCTTTAGAAATTTTATCTATAATGTTTTTATCAAAGTCAAAAAGCTCTACATTGACATTTAAATCTTTATAAGCTTTTTTACATCTTTCATAATCATTTTTACCACATTGATGAATGATATTTATACCTTTTTCTTTAAAGTATAAGGCATTTTCTAAAGCAAGATCATTTATAAATTTAGCTCCTTGAGAGCCACCAAGAAAAATAATATTTTTTAATTCTTTTCTTACTCTTGCTTTTTGTGAAAAAATTTCACTAATAGGATAAGGACAAAAGAAAGTATTTGTTTTATTAACTTGATCGTCAAAAGCAGTAAAAAAAGCTTTAGAAAAAGGTTTTAAAAGTGAATTTAAACTTCCCATTTTTGAATTTTGCTCATGGATTAAAAGTGGGATATTTGCCATTAAAGCACCAAAAGCGCCTGGAGCACTGCTATATCCACCCACACTAAAAACTGCTTTAATATTATGTTCTTTTAAAATTTGTTTTGTTTTTCTTGCAAGTTTTATAATATGCAAAAACGATTGAATCTTAGCTAAACCTTTTTTATTAACAACGCCTTGAGAGCTTAGAAAGTATTTTTTATAAAAGCTATTTTCATTTTCGAACCAAAGTCTATCTTGGCCATTTTCACTTCCTATGTAAATACATTCTATGTCTTGTTTTTTTGCACTTTGTAACAAACATCTAGCTATAGCTAAATGCCCTCCTGTGCCTCCACCTGTAATTGCTATCATTTGTCCTCTTTATTTAGCTTTTCTTCCAAAATAGCAAGTCTTGCTTCTAATTTAGCGATTTTTTGTTCATAATCAATCTTACCATATTCTTTAATATAAGCAGGTATGCCAATAGCTGTTAAATTTGGCCCAACATCTTTTAACACAACTGCATTTGAGCCTATTTTTGCATTTTTTCCTATGGTAATATTACCTAAAATTTTAGCACCAGAACCTATGATTACGCCATCTTCTATAGTAGGGTGTCTTTTGGTATTTTTATCTAAACTCGTTCCACCCAAAGTAACACCTTGATAAATCAAAACATCATCACCTATAATAGAAGTCTCGCCAATCACAACCCCACTTGCATGATCTATAAATACCCTTCTACCCAAATGCGCCCCAGGGTGTAAATCAACTCCGGTAAAAAACTGCGAAATCCCACTAATAATCCTTGCTATTTTTTTAAACCCTTTTTGGTAAAAAAAATGCGCAAAGCGATAATTTACCACAGCCCAAACACCAGGATAGTTAAAAGCTAATTCCACGCAAGATCTATATGCAGGATCTTTTTGCTTTGGCATAGAAAAATCTTCCTTGATTAGTTTAAAAATACTCATTTAGAACCTATGCTTTTTAAATATCCATTATCGTTTAAGAATAAATAAATTTCACCCAAAATATGCTTTTTTTGACTTTCATTAACAAGTTTTGAAGCATAAATTTTTTCATTAATATTATCCATAATTGCATGAATATCATAGTCAAGATCTTCTAAGGTATCTAAAATAGATTGGGCCTCTAGTACGCTTTCTACTTCAAAACCCTTTTCATTAATACTTATACAAGCTTCGGTTGGATGTGTAAAAAGATTATGCTTCATACCAAGGACTTCTTGATAAGCTCCCACTAAGAAAAATCCTAAAAAATAATCTTCAGCTTCTACATCAATATCATGTAAAAACAAAGGATTATCTTTAGAATAAGAAATTTCTCCATCGCTATCACAAGTTATATCCCATATACTTGCGCTTCTTGTAGGTTTTTTATTGAGTCTATCAAGTGGCATGATAGGGAAATTTTGTTCCAAGCCCCAAAAATCAGGTAAAGACTGAAATACTGAAAAATTCACTAAATATTTTTCTTGTACTTCATTTTGCAAACTCGATAAATCAGCTTGATCACCCACTAAAGAAATAGCTTTTCTCATAATCAAATGTACTAAAATTTCACTATTAGAGCGATCTTGTAAATCTACATAACCTAAATCAAACAAGGTTAAAATACTCTCCATATGATCAATACTATCATGTAAATACTCAAGCGCATTAGAAGCTTTAATGTTTTTATACAAATCATAAAGTTCATCAATAAGTTTTGGGTTTTTATCTTTTAACAAAAGCTTACTTTCTGTGTATTCTTGAGAAAAAAGTTCTAAAACAGGCGCTACCAAAACAGCATGATTAGCTGCTACAAAACGCCCACTTTCTATAAAAATATCAGGCTCTAAATCTTTTTTTTGTTCTGCTATGCTTTTTAAAATAAACACAACATCGTTTGCATACTCACTTAAGGTGTAATTTCTACTTGTTTCATTTTTAAACTGAGAGTATTCTACTGCTAAACCCCCACCAAGATTAATGGCTTTTAAATTTTTTGCACCCATTTTTCTAAGCTCAGTATAGATATTACCTGCTTCATTTAGAGCTTTTTTTAAAGGATGAATTTCGGTAATTTGCGAACCCAAATGAAAATGTATCATAGTAAATTGATCTAAAAGCTTATTGGCTTTTAAAAGATTTACTGCTTCAATAAGTTCAGTAGATGTTAAACCAAATTTTGAATTTATACCACCACTTTTTGCCCAAATTCCTACTCCAGCTGAATGCAAACGCACCCTTAATCCTATATTTGGCTTTGGTTTAAAACGATTTTTAGCAATTTCAATCATCGCTTCAAGCTCATTAAGTCCTTCCATAGTCAAAGTGATATTATGACCCATTTCACACGCTATAAAGCCCATATTTATAAGTTCTTTATCTTTAAAACCATTAACTGTTATAGGAGCGCCTTCATTGTTATAAGCCATAGCTAGTAAAAGCTCAGCCTTACTTCCTGCTTCTAAGCCATAGTTATATTCTTTACCTAGATTAACTAAATTTTTTACAAAACCTGGATATTGATTGACTTTTAAAGGATACACAGCATTAAAAGAACCTTTGTAGTTAAATTCTTTTTTTGCTTTAGAAAATTTTTCATAAATTTGTTCAATTTGCTTATGGATTAAATGAGGAAAACGAAGCAATAATGGCCCCTTATAACCATCATCACGCAAAGTATTTACTATATCTATAATAGCAGGTTTTTTACCATGATTTACACATACTTTGCCATTTTCGATGATAAAATTATTTGCACCCCAAATATTAATACCATAATCAATCATAACTCATTCTCCAAATTTGCTAATTTTATATTTTTAGTATCTTTATTTTCTAAATTTTTATAAAAAATCTCTTCTTTTTGTATCTCATCTTCACCTATACACAAAAAGATTTTAGCATTAGCATTATCTGCTTGGTTTAAATGCTTTGCAAGTTTTTTTGCTTCATAGCTTAAATATACTTTATGTTTTTTTCTTAAAGTATTTGCTAATTTAAAAATAGTATCTATATAAGCTTCATCCATAGCACAAAGATAAATTCCTTCTCTTGATTTTACGCTTTGTTTTTGCTCTAAAATAGCCATAATCCTTTCTATACCCATAGCAAAACCCACGCCATAGCCACTTTTACCATCTAAGTATTCAATCAATCTATCATATCTTCCACCACCAGCTACAGCAGCTTTTGCACCGATTTCATCACTAACAAACTCAAATGCACTTTTAGAATAATAATCAAGCCCACGCACTAATTTCTCATCACACTCAAACTCAACATCATTTTCTTTTAAAAGTTTTTGCAATTTTTCATAATCTTTCTTGCAACATGGGCATAAATTCTCACTTAGTTTTGGCGCATTTTCGATTAAACTTTGACAATGATCATTTTTACAATCAAGCACTCTAATAGGATTTAAGTCTTTTCTTCTTAAGCAATCCTCACAAAAACTTTCTTTAGAATTTAAAAAAGCTATGAGTTTTTCTTTATACACACCCATACATTCTTTACAGCCTAAAGAATTAATTTTCAAACTTGTATGAATTTCTAAGCGTTTAAAAATTTCATTTAACATTAAAATAATACTCGCATCCTCATACACACTTGCTATACCAAAGCTTTCTACTCCAAATTGATGAAATTCACGCAATCTTCCTTTTTGTGGTCTTTCATAGCGAAACATAGAGCCATGATAAAACCATCTTTTAACACTTTGAGCCTTATCCATTTTAGCTTCTATATATGATCTTACCACCCCAGCTGTCCCTTCAGGCCTTAAGCACACTTCATTGCCTGCTTTATCAACAAATTCATACATTTCTTTGCCAACTATATCAGAGCTTTCTCCAACACTTCTTTTAAAAAGTTTGGTAAGTTCTAAATGCGGACAATTAATAAAAGCAAAACCATAGTTTTTAGCTACTTCTTCACAAGTTTTTACTACTTTTTCATAAAGAGCAGCTTGATCATCTTGTAAATCTTTCATTCCTTTTAAAGCATTAATCATCTATAAATTCCTTAACCTTTTCATGTAAATTTTCAATACTCAAAGAAGCATCTAATTTTAAAATTTTTATATCTATCTTGGTTTTTAAAAACTCTAAAGTTTCTTCTAAAGCTTTTTGGATATTTAAAAAATACTCAATCCCTCTTTTTTCAATACTATCTAGATCTTTTTTAGAAAGTCTTTGCTCAATAAGCTCTTTAGAACCACATAAAAATACAACCTTTTGTGGAAAAAGCCCACCTGTGGCAAAAGAATTTAACTCAAATAAAATATTTTGATCAAAATCACATCTTGCATAAGCCATATTAGAAATAAAACTACGATCTGAAATGATAAGTTTATTTTTATTTTGCGCTAAATGCATGTCGATTAAGTTTGCTCTATCTGCTAAAAAAAGCAAAAGCTCAGCCTTTTTAGAAAATTGCATTTTACTTTCTAATAAAATTTTTCTCAAATGCACTCCAAGCTCACTTCCACCTGGTTCTTTGGTAAAAAATGCATTATGAAAATATTTTTTTAAAAGCTCTATTTGCGTGCTTTTACCCACGCAATCAACCCCTTCAAAAGCTATATACAATCTCTCTCCTTTAATAAAGGTATAATTTCTTTTGGCACAAGTTTACTCACATCGCCATTATGCATACAAATTGATCTTACTATGGAGCTTGAAATAAAAGAATTTTTTAAATTTGGCATAAGATATATAGTTTCAAAATCTTCCCAAAGCATGTGATTTGCATAACCAAGTTGTAATTCATACTCAAAATCACTCACCGCTCTTAAGCCTCTTATAATGATATTTATTTGCAAATTTTTAGCAAGATCTACTAGTAAGTTATCAAAAGTTGCAATTTTAACATTTTTTAAGTCTTTTGTAGCAATTTTTACCATTTTTTCTCTATGTTCTAAGTTAAACATAGGCTTTTTACTCTCACTTTTAGCTATGGCAACGACTACTTCTTCAAACATCTTACTAGCTCGAACAATCACATCTAAATGTCCATTAGTGATAGGATCAAATGTTCCTGGGTATATGCAACTAGCCATCATTGCCACCTTTGGTATAAATTATGCTCAATATTTGCTAAATCAAGCCATTTTCCTATGATAAATTCATATAGTTTTTGCAAATTATCAATCTTAGCATAACTTGCCATTACAGGAGGAGCGATAATAACTCCATAGCTAGAAAGTTTAGTCATTTGTTCTAAATTTAAAGTAGAATAGGGCATTTCCCTTATTCCAAGTATGAGTTTTTTGCGTTCTTTTAAAGCCACTCCTGCAGCTCTTGTAAGTAAAGTATCATTTATACCACAAGCAATTTTTGCCAAAGTATTAATTGAGCAAGGTGTGATAAAAGTCGTTTCTATGCCAAAAGATCCACTTGCAACGCATTGACTAATATCTTCATTATCTAAAAAATTTACATGTTCAAGTTCAAAATTATCTTTTATGTGTTGCAAAAAGTCTATATTTTCTAAAAGAGAATTTTCTTTTGTAAAGCTTATTTTTGCATTTTTACTTATAATGGCATAAATTTGCCCTTTTTCTTTTAAATGTTTCAACAATAAAAATCCAAGTTCACAAGAACTAGCCCCACTAATACCTACTAAAATTTTTTTCATTTTAGCTCCACATAATTTTTACTAATAACTTTACCATGCACGACTTTTCCATCTTTATTTTTAAGGCGAATTCTTTGGTTTAAATTTCCACTTTGCAAGGCTTTTAACTCTATTATCATGCTTAAATCCCCATCTTTGATAACCCCATAAACAGAATCATTTCTTTGTATAAGGGTTTTGGTTTTAAACATATTATATTTTAAAATCATATTTTCTCTTATATTGCTTTTGGCTATTAAATTTGCGATTTCATCTTTTTTTAATATACCCTGAGGGGCTTTATCAAAAGGAATTTTTAAAATTTTAAAACTAGCAGGACTTAAATTTTCATTGCGCGCAATAGGGCGCGTGGTTTGCAAAACTTCTAATTTTGCCCTTAAAAAATACTTAAAAAATATATTTTTTTTAAACTGCTCTGGAGTTTTAAATTCAGCCTTTACAAAACCATCTGCTCTATCAAAATTATGATTACCTAGTTTTAAAAAAATGTATTGATTAAAATCAGCAGGCAAGCTTGATTGAGTATTAAGATCTAAAGAAATAATTTCTAGTTGCGGATAATTTGTCTTAAATTCTTTAATCAAAGCTAATTTTACTTCATCAAAATTTGAAGCAAAGCTAAAAGTATAGAAAAATAAAACTAGAATGATTTGTTTAAAAAACAATACAGCAACCTTTTATAAAAATATATTAATCATATAATACATTAAAAAAGTTTGATTTTAGTTAAAAGAAGTGGAGCGGGAAACGAGATTCGAACTCGCGACCCCAACCTTGGCAAGGTTGTGCTCTACCCCTGAGCTATTCCCGCATTTTAAAATGTAGAGTGTGATTTTATCAAAACTTTATTTTATTGTCAAGTTTTTAAAATTAAGGAATGTTTTTTGCTTGTAGTTATTAAATTTTAAAAAAGGAGTTCTCATGCAAGTAAATGATAAAAATAGTCCGCTAGCCCTAAATAATATGACAAAAATCAAAGAAAAAAACACATCTTCAGATGAATTTCAAGCTACACTTAATGCACTTAAAGACAAAGAAGAAAAAGAGTATAAAAAAGATAGCAACAATGCTTTTAGTAATACAGATTTAAATATAGGTTCGATTTCTAAAGATTATAGCGTATATGCTTGGGAGAAACTACGCCAAAGCAAATACCAAAAAAATGAAGAAAATATCTTAAACAATCTTTTCAAAACCTTAGATAAAGCAAGAAGTTAATCATTCAAAATAGGGTAGTGTAACCCTATTAAATTTTTAAAACTTTAACTTCTTGATCTTTTGCTAATTTTGTATCATCAATTTGAGTGATTAAAATATGCGTGTTTTCACATAAAGGTTTTAGCATACCTGAGCCAAATTTAGCTTCACTTGGTTTAAAATACCCATCGACTAATTTTCCAAAAGTAAAATCATTTCTTTGACCTTTGAAATTTAAATCTTTAGTCAATCTTACTTTATCAAATTCCAAAAGTTCTTTACCATAAAGTAAATTGAGTATATTTTTTGCAAAAATATACGTTGAAACTAAAGAAGCTAAAGGATTTCCTGGTAGGGCTAGAAAAAGCATATCGCTTTTACTAAAAAGTTTTACATGTTTACAAAGTTTAGCATTGACTTTTTCAAAAATAGGGCTAAAATCACACTCAAGCAAAGCTTGTTTGATAAAATCAGCCTCACCTACACTAGCTCCACCACTGCTTATAAGCATATCAAATTCTTTATTTTCTAAAAGCTCTTTATATGCGTTTAAATCATCTTTTATAAGTCCTAAATACTCAACATCAGCATAATCTTGCAAAATAGCATAAATTCCAAAAGCATTTGCATTATATATACTGTATTCATCAGCATTTTCCCAAGGCTCTACAAGCTCATCTCCACTTGAAAAAATCCCAACACGCAATTTTTTAACGACATTTAACTCATAAATTCCTTGAGCAGCAAACATAGCTACCATACCTGAAGTGATTTTTTGTCCCTTTTTAAACAAAAGCTCTCCGAGCTTTGCTTCCTCGCCTTTAAAGCGGATAGCATTGTTTTCTTTAGCATTTTTAGCATTGAGCTTTTCATCTTCAAGCAAAGCTTCCTCAAGCATTAAAATGGTATTTGCATTTTGAGGAATTTTAGCTCCTGTCATGATTTTATAACATTCATTTTTTTCTATAATATAATCATTTTTATCACCTGCTAAAATACTTCCTTTTATTTCTAGCAATTCATTCTTATGTGTATAATTTAATGCATAGCCATCTAAGGCAGAATTATCAAAAGCGGGTAGGTTTTTTTTTACAAAAATATCTTCATATAAAATACACCCCAAAGCCTGTGTTAAATTTACTCTTTGAAATTCATTTTTTGCTTTGATTTGTTCTTTTAAAAAATCTAAAGTTGCAAAAATATCTCTCATTCTTCAAGCCTTCTTATACTTGCGCCTAGTTTCTTAAATTTTTCTTCTAAATTTTCATACCCTCTATCAAGATGATAAATTCTATGAATTTTACTAGTTCCTTTAGCTGCTAAAGCTGCTAAAATCAAAGCAGAAGATGCGCGCAAATCAGTAGCCATAACATCAGCTCCCAAAAGCTCTTTAGTGCCATTTATAGTAGCAATATGCCCATTTAATCTTATATCAGCTCCCATTCTTAAAAGCTCACTTACATGCATAAAACGATTTTCAAATAATCTCTCATCGATAATACTTGTGCCATTTGCTTTTAAAGCTAAAGCCATAAATTGTGCTTGCATATCCGTTGGAAAGCCTGGATATTCACTAGTTAAAATTTCAACTGGTTTGATTTCTTTAGCAGGATTTATACTAATACTATCTTCATTAATATCAAAGCTAAAACCCATTTGCTCTAGCTTTGCCAAAACTGCACTAAGATGGCTTGCATTGACTTTTTTTAGAGTGATTTTTGAGTTAGTGATAGCTCCTGCACACAGATAAGTTCCTGCTTCAATACGATCAGGAATAATCTCAAAAGGTTTAAATTCTAAAAGTTCTCCACTTGTGCCATAAATTTCAAGTTCAGAAGATCCTATGCCTTGTATATCAAGCCCAGCTCCAGCTAAAATCTCACAAAGTTGTACCACTTCAGGCTCTTTAGCAGCATTTAAAAGTCTAGTTTTACCATGAGCTAAGGCTGCTGCCATAATGATATTTTCACTGCCTGTGACAGTGATTTTATCAAACATCACATCAGCACCTTTAAGCTTTCCACTAGCTACTACATAACCTTGTTTAATCTCAATATTAGCTCCCATTTTTTCTAAAGCTAAAAGGTGTAAATCAATAGGGCGTTGACCTATAGCACAACCTCCTGGTAAAGAAACTTCGCAATTTCCAAATCTAGCTAGTAAAGGCCCTAAGGTAAGTATAGAAGCACGCATTTTACGCACGATGTCGTATTTTGCTATGGTTTTATTTAAATTATTTGTATTTATTTTTGCAAAATTGTCTTTAAAAGTATAATTTGCTCCTAAATTTTCAAGTAAAGAAAGTAGGGTGCAAATATCTGCTACATTCGGTAAATTTGAAATTTGAACTTCATTTTTAGCTAAAATACTTGAAGCTATCAAAGGGAGTGCAGCATTTTTTGCACCACTTATTACCACTTCTCCATTTAACTTTTCAACACCATCAATCTCTAAATAAGTCATTAATTTTCCTTAAAATATATACATAATGATATAATAATATTTTACTACAAATATTATATAAATTAATAAGATTAAAGGTGTTTTTTGGGTGTTTTTCTAGTCATACTTGGTGGGATATTTTGGGCAGTAAGTGGAGTTTTGGCTGAGTATTTGTTTAAAAATAATTATTCTGCTGAATGGGTGAGTTTTTATCGTTTGCTTTTTACAGGCATTATTTTAATAATTTTGGGTGCACAAAATTTCAAATTAAAATTACTAAAGCAAAAACAAGAACTTAGCTCTCTTTTGATTTTTTCTATCTTTGGTTTATTGATAACTCAATATGGTTATTTTAAGGCTATTTATTATACCGATGCAGGAACTGCCACAATGATACAATACAACGCACCATTAATCATAATGCTTTTTATGTGTTTTAAAAATAAAATTTTACCTAAAAAAATAGAGCTAATCGCTTTATTTTTAATACTTTTTGCCTTATTTTTACTTATAACAAATGGGGATATTAATACATTAAAACTTGATATAAGAGGTGTTATTTGGGCTTTTTTTGGAGCTCTTGGAGTGGCGTTTTATTCTTTGAGTGCTAGGCTTATCATAGCAAAATATGGCTTATTTTTAATCATGGGTTTGGCTAGTTTATTTGCTTCTTTTTTGCTTTTTGTATTATTACAAGGAAATATCCCAAAACATGATTTTTCTTTAAATTCCTTTTTAGCTATGAGCACGATTGTATTTATAGGCACAATAGGGGCTTTTTGTTTATACTTAAAAGGAGTTGAATTAATAGGAGCTTTTAAAGCTAGTATGATAGCTTGTATAGAACCTGTGGCTGCTGCTTTTATGAGTTTTTTATTTTTAGGAACTATTTATAGTATGATTGATCTTTTTGCTTTTGCCTTAATCATTCTTAGTGTGTTTTTAAATGCTAAAAAACATTAAAATCATTGCATACTTTGCATAGCTTGAGAAAGTATTTGCATGATTTGGCCATATATACTTTGCATTTGTGCATTTAAACTTTGAATTTGAGAATTAATCATTTGGGCTTTTTGTGGATCTTGGCTTGATTGTAATTTTACATTTAATTCTGCAATTTTAGCTTGTATCTTAGCTAACTCGCTATAAAGCTTGCTTGATTGATCTTCAGATTCACTGTTATTTTGATTATCTTTAACACTTTTTTCAAGCTCTTTCACACCTTGTGTAAACTTAAATTCTATAAAATTCTTATTCTCTTTACTTTCTTTTTCTTCTTTTTTAGTGTTTAAAATATAAGAATTAATTTTATTAGCATGATCATTTATTTGCATGATATATCCTTTCTTTAAGGATATATCGGATTTTTTATAAACATTAAGTTCTATCGTGAAGTTTTTTAGCTACTTCTGCAGCTAGTTTTAACTTTTCATTGTCAAAGTGTGTGTAAATTCTTGAAGTATTTAAACTTGCATGGCCTAGTGCTTCTTGGACTAAAACCAAATCTTTTTGTTTTTTATAAAGTAGGGTGGCAAAAGTATGCCTTAGCATATGAGCTCCGTTTTTTTGCTTGCGAATTCCTGCTTTAAATAAAATTTGTTCTACTATACGCGAAACATAAGCTTGGGTTAGGGCTTTACCATTGCGATTGACAAATAAAAGTCCATCACAAGAAAGATAATTTACTCTTACATCTTTTAAAAGATACTCTATAAGCTCTTTTTTAATCATTACAACGCGGTATTTATTGCCTTTAGCTCTAATACGTATGATATAAAGATCATTTTCATCGCTAATATCTTTTAATTTTATATTAATAGCCTCGCTAACCCTAATTCCTGTAAAAATGATGATTTTAATAATCAAGCGATTGCGTATAGTGTTGCTTTTAAAATCTGTATTATCAATAGCATCTAAAAATTTACTCACTTCATCTTCGCTCATATACTCAGGTAGTTTAACTCCTTTAGAACCACTTATACCTGCCCAATTTTTAAGATTAATATCAAAAATGTGCGCCTTTTGATCTTCTTCATTTTGTTTATCTAAAAATGCAAAAAAATTAATCACAGCTATGCGATAATTTTTTTTACTCGCATCAGATAAAGAAGCACTAATACTTGCTAAAATTTCTACTAAAAGTTCTTCGTCAATTTGTTTTAGCGAATAAAGCTTATAAAACAACAAATACTCATAAAGTTTTTTCAAAGGATTAAAATACGTATTTACACCGCTAAGTCCTGCATTTCTTGCTTTTTTTACATAAGCATCAAGCTCTTGTATATTTTTAACACCCTTACTTAAGGCTAAATTTACTACAGCCAAAGCTTGAGGATCTTTTAATTCTTTATTTGATAAAGAATTAAGCTTAAATTTCATATATCTACAAAGCCAAAATAAAAATGACTTTTCAAAATTTTCTTCACAATCTAGAGGATATTTCATCACTCATTCTCCAAGGCTTTCAAAGTAGCCATTTTTGCATGAATATATGTACTGTCAAATAGCTTTTTAGAGTTTTCTTTTATAATCAAGCCAAGTTCAGTACAACCCAAAATAACTCCTTGAACTTGCGGAAATCGAGCAATCAAATCATATAAATATCTTTTTGATTCTTCATTTATAATACCTTTGCAAAGCTCATTAAAAATGATACCATTAAGTTTTAAAATATCATCCCTTTTAGGGATAAAAACTTCAATCTTTGAGTTAATTAAAAGTTGTTTATAAAAATCTTCCTGCATGGTGTATTTTGTCCCTAGCAATAATACTTTATTGATATTTTGCTCTTGAAGCTCTAAAAGCATAGCTTTAGCTATGTGTAAGATAGGAATTTGAATGTTTTTTTGTATATTTTCATAACATTTATGCATAGTATTAGTACAAATTAATATAAAATCAACTCCATATTTTTGCAAAAGTAGGGCATGTTGGGTTAAAATTTCACTTGCTTTTTGCCAATCATTCTTACGTTGGCATTCTTCTATTTCTTCAAAATCAACGCTAGTTAAAACTATCTTAGCGCTGTGTAATTTTCCCAATTTTTCATTTGTTAATTTATTGATTATTTCATAATAGCTAAGTGTGCTTTCATAACTCATTCCACCTATTAAACCTATGGTTTTCAATTTTTTCCTTTTAAACTTAATATAAAAATTATAAAAAAATCTTACTTAAAAAATATCAAGCTATAATTATAAAAAACAAAATAGGGTAAAATAATATGTTTTTCAAGAAAAAAACCGCACAAAAGCAAGCAAACCAAAGCAATAACTCAAAACAAAATAATACTTCAAATAATGACTTTGCACAAGAAAAAAGACTTTATGAATTTAGAGAAAATATGAAAAAACTTAGTAAAGATGAAAATAGTGCTAAACTTTTAGCAAGACAACTTTCAAGATTAATCCAAAAATCCAAATAAAACCAAAAATTCCTTACAAGCTAAACTTTTTTTTACTCATCATTTTATCTTTTTTTAGTCTTATAAAAATATTTTAATTTAAACTTAATATATATGTAAAATTATATGATAAATAGTAAAATATTGAAATTATATATATTTTGTATTGAAAACTATAATTTTCAAACTTTTATATTTATCTACACTTTCACAAGTAAAATGTATTTTAAAATACCTATAATATAGTATTTTAAAGCATTTTAATTTTTGAGTGAAAGTAACTTATCCATAAAAAAATAAGTATAATTTTTTGAAAAATATTATAAGTTATTTTATGTAGCTATGAAAGACTAAAGATGTATATTTTTTATTTCAACTAAATTTTAGTTTATATTTTTGCTTAAATAAAATTGAAGTTTAAAAATGTAGATTAGTTATTTTCTTGACTTTTAGGATAATCAAAGAACACAACTTCCCCGCTGTATTCTTTTATATCTTTAAATTCTTTTATATCAAATTGCATACATAAAATAGCAGAAGTTGGAAAGTTTTCTAAATCTATATGAGCTAAATATTCACAGAGTTCTTGCAATAAAGGATTATGCATAATTAGCACTACCCTACTCTCTTTTAATTCTTTTATAAAATTTAATACATCCTCTAAATTACTATCATAAAAGTTTTTTTCTATCTTAATATCTTTTTCTTTTAAAGAAAAGCTTTTGCAGAGTTTTTGCGCTGTTTTTATACAACGCCTAGCAGGACTTGAAATAATGCTTTGGGCTTTAAATTCTAAATCTTTAATCCTATAAATCATAGTTTTTAGATCATCTTTTCCGCTAGAACTAAGCTCGCGTTGTAAATCTTGTTCGTAGTTTTCTTTTTGAGCCTTAGCATGACGGATAAAATAGATATATTTCATTTTATAACCTTGAATTTACCCAAAAGATATCCGCATATAAAGCCAAAAATATGTGCATACCAAGCTATATTTACACCCATAAAAATAGGTACAAAACTCATTAATAATATAGCTACAATAAGTCCTTTAGTGGCGGTTTTATCCAAATATGCATAATATCCCATTAAAACACATATAGCACCACTTGCACCCACTACATTTACAAAACTACCATCAAAACTTAAATACACATAAAAAGCACTAAGTAAAGAACAAAGAATTCCGCCAATTAAATAAAGCAAAGCGAATTTAAAGCTTTTTAAGTATTTTTCCAGCATAGAGCCAAATTGAAAAAGTACTATCATATTTAAAATCAAATGAGGCCAATTTCCATGCATAAACATTGAGCTTAGAATTTGCCAGTAAAATCCTTGAAAGAAAAATAAATTTAAACCTAAAATAGCATCTAAATTTAAGGATCCAAAATAAAGATAATTCACAAAAACAAATATCACAATATTTAAAGCAATTAGAAAAGAAGCTATCATTACCCTACTTTGTATTTTTAATAATTATAACAAAAAGCTATTTAAATTCTAGCTTACACATAAAATTCACATTAATAAGGTACAATATCGTCAAAAAATAAAATAAGGTTAAAAATGAAAAAACTAGCTTTTGCTTTTTTGATCACTCTAAATACCCTTAATGCAGGTATAGTTATAGCACCTGATTCTTTACCGGTAAATATCAAACAATTTATCAAAGATTATTTTAATGCAGAAATAGGCCTAGTAGAACAAGATGGTTATTCTTATGAGATTTATTTAAGCGATGGAAGTGAGATTGAGTTTTCGCTTAATGGAGAATTTAAAGAGGCTGAAAATTTTAGCTCGTTAAATTATGCGATTTTACCTTTAGCAATACAAAATACCATCAAAAATATCTACCCTAATACAGCAATCATAGAAATAGAAAGAAAAATTTCTTATTATAAAATCAAACTAAACAATCAAATGAAGCTTTACATAGATAATAATGGAACGATTTTAAGACAAAAATTTGATGATTAAATGCTTATTTGATTTTACTCAAATAAGCAAGTTTTGAATTTTTCTTCCAAAAGGGTTTCAATTCATCAAAACTTATAAAAACTTCAACTGCTCCTGTTGAATACGGAGCTATCTCGTAAGGCTCCCATATAAAATTTAATCCATCTTTTCTTACTTCAAAAATTTCACTCATTTTAAATTCTTTAATATCAAATAATTCATTTTCACTGTATAAACTTAAAATCTTTTGCTTAATCATATTCTGAAAATCTTCACTTTCTATTTTTAACTCATTTTTTATATTTATAAGTTTCATATCATCAACACTATAAGTTTTTCTTAAAAAATTAGTCATACCATGAGCACCACCTTTATACTCATAAATATTTTTTCCTAAAGAGATAATATGCTCATCTTGATAAAACATATAAGCTTGAGAAAAAAACTCATTATTGGAAATGTTTTCTTTACTCCATTTTTCAAAGCTTTCTTTTGCTTTTTGTTTTAATGAATTTTTATCTAAATTCTCATTAAAATCATCAATAATTTTATTTAATTTTTCATTTTTACTTATCAATTTTAAAATATCTTCACTAAAGTCAAATTCTATAGTTTTATTAGCATCTAGTTGTTTTTGTTCTTTAAGTGATAACTGATAAATCATCGTATTTGTCTTGCTGGCTAAAAAGCTAAATTCTTTTTTTACTTCATCTATTTTACATAAAGCATCGAATTTATTTTTATGTATATCTTTTAAAACGCAAGTTCCAAAATCTACTATATCTATATAATACTCACCATTCTTAGCACTACCCCAAAAACTGTATTGTTTTTGTTTTGTTTGGACAAAACCGTAACTAGTGTTACTTTTAATGGAACTATATAAGTGAATATCAAATTCCTTTCCTTCTAAAATATTTAATGCAAATGTATTTTCATTATATGCATATAAACTTACACATAAACCTAAATTTAATATTATTTTTTTAATCATTCAATCTCCTTCTTGTGTTCTTATAATTAAACTTTTTGGTAGTTTAAAATACTCAATCCATTCTTGTTCTTTTTGTCTCATTTGCCCTTGATCTACTTCATGATCATAACCTTGCAAATGAAGCATAGCATGTATAAAAAGCAATGCCATCTCTTCTTCATTGCTGTGTTTATATTCCATAGCTTTTTTATCTACTTCATCTAAATTTATCACTATGCTGCCAAGCAAATGTTCACAATTTTGCACCAAAGGAAAAGACAAGACATCTGTAGTTTTATCTACTCCTCTTTGGTTAAAATTAATTTCATGCATGGTTTTTTCATCTACTAAAACAAGTTCTATATTTTGATCACTCATTTTTTGAGCAATTTTTTCAAGAAAAGAAATATCCATTTCTTCTTCACAAAAAATCATTATTATCCTTTTGATTTTATAATTTCAAATTATATCAAAATTAAGGAAAAATATGAAAAAAGCTCTTTGTATTATAAGTGGTGGTATGGATAGTACTTTATGTGTATATTTAGCCAAAAAAGAAGGATATGAAATCATTGCTTTACATTTTGATTACAATCAACGCACCATGCTTAAAGAAAGAGAATGTTTTAATAAAATTTGTGAAAAACTTAATATAAAAACAAAATATATTTTAGATGTTTCATTTATAGCAAATATTGGTGGTAATTCTTTAACGGATTTAAATTTAGAAATTCCCAAAGAAAAGCTACACGAAAAAGAAGTTCCAAATACTTATGTTCCTTTTAGAAACGGCATTTTTTTATCTATTGCAGGAGCCATAGCTGAAAAAGAAAAATGCGAAAGTATTTTCATAGGAGTAGTACAAGAAGATAGTAGTGGTTATCCTGATTGTAGTGCAAATTTCATACAAAAAACAAGTGAGTTTATCAATGAAGGCACAACAAAAACTTGTAATGTTGTAATTAAAACCCCATTAGTTCATCTAAGCAAAAGACAAATAGTTGAATTAGCCTTAAAAGAAAAGGTGGCCTTAGAATGCACTTGGTCTTGCTATGAAAGAGAAGATAAAGCTTGTGGCAAATGTGATAGTTGTTTATTAAGATTAAAAGGCTTTAAAGAAGCCAATGTGAAAGATTTTATAGAATACATTTAAAATTTGCTTTCATTTTATTTTTGTTTGTATAATAGATTTTACATATTAAAAAAGGAGAATTAATGAAAAAAATATTACTTGGTTCGTTTTTAGCTGCTTCAATTTTAGCAAGCAATGCTTTAAGTAAAGAATTTATTCTAGATAAAGCTCATACAAATGTAGCTTTTAAAATCAAGCATTTGCAAATTAGTAATGTAAATGGAAATTTTAAAGACTATGATGCAGTGGTTGATTTTGATAGTACTAAATTTGAATTTAATAAACTTCAGGCAAATGTAAAAGTTACTTCTATAAATACTGAAAATAAAGCAAGAGATGCTCATTTACAACAAGATGATTTTTTCAAAGCAAAAACTCACCCAAACATCACTTTTACTATGAGCAAATATGAAAAAATTTCTAATGAAAAAGGTAAGATGTATGGCTCTTTAAATATTGCTGGCGTAAGTAAAGATATTGTTTTAGATACTGAAATTGGTGGAGTTATTAAGACAGATAGTGGTAAAGAAAAAGCAGGGTTTACTTTACAAGGACAAATTAAAAGAAGTGATTTTAAATTTGCTCCAGATACCTCTAGTTTGACACTTAGTGATGAAGTGCAAATAAATATAGAAGCAGAAATTAACGAAAAATAATTTAAAAAGCATTTTACAATAAAGTAAAATGCTTTAACTTAATTTATTTAGCTAACCAACCTTCTTTTTCCCATACTTTTTGCGCTTCCTTGCTTTGTGTAAATTCTATAAATTCAGCTACTTTTGGATTCTTTAAACCTTTTTGTGTTGGTACTATTTCAGCAGCTCTATAAATAATTGAATTTTTATCTGCTTTAATAAATTTATTTTCTTTCTCACCAACTGCTTTAATCCAATGTGTCCAAATAATTAAAGCATCAATATTTGGATTATTTTTCCACTCATCAACTGCTGCTTTTGAATTCTTAGCATACACTTTGATATTTTTTCTAAGTTTTTCTAGGTTTTCGATTTTTCCTGTTTTTAAAGCCATATCTTCATACAAGCCAACCTGCCCTGCTCCATCAACTACCATAACATTAACACCATCTTTTAAAAGGTCTTCAAATTTTTTAATTTTTTTAGGGTTATTAGCTCTTACTATCATGCCTGAACCTCTAGCATTTAAAACCTGAACATCTTGTATTTTGATTTGTTTTGACATAGCTTTAACAAATCCATCCATCATAGATGTATTACCAGAATAAATAATATCAGCATCCATTTTGGCTTGTTTGATCCATTTAGGTGTTGGTCCTGCATTAACGATAACTTTTTCTCCGTTTTTTGCTTCAAATTGTTTAGCAAGTTCTTTTAAAACAGGAGCTGGACCGCCTGGACCATACACTAAAATTTCAGCATTCAATGCAGCTGCAGCAAATAAACTTAAAAATAAAATTTTTTTCATATTTTTTCCTTTAAATTAATAAAATAAAATTAAAAATATAGCTTTTTAAAGTATATATTTTTTTAATCAAATAAATTAATATTTTTTTCATAGACAAAAAAACATTCTAAAAAGTCTTCTATGTTTTCTTTTATCAAGCAATATCTAAAATCAAGAAAATTTTTTAATTCTTTTAAATTTGTATAAGAAAAATCACAAAATAAAGAATTTTTTAATGCGGTTTTAAAACCCTTGGTATCTTGAAGTTTTTGTGCTATAAAGTCAAAATCCTCATCATTTTCCACGAGTAAAATTACCCTAGAGCTACCCCCAAAAGCACAAATTTCATTTTTTGAGTTTAAAAAATAAGCTTTAAAAAGTTCTAATTTTTTATCATTAAAACTAAAGGGCAATTTTTGACTTTCTATAAATTCAATAAAACTAGCAAAAATATGTGCATAAAAAAATGCAAATTTTAAATCTTTAAAATACAAATTTTTACAAAGTAAGCTCGTTTGAAATAAAGATTTTGAACCTAAAATTTCATATTTACAAGCTTTTAAGGTATGAAAATTTGATTTTAATTTTAGAATAAATTTTTCATCATCAGAGCAAAATAAAGTTTTTTCTTTAGAATTTTTTAAAAGATCAAAATCTAATAAAATATTTGAGTTTAAGGCTTTAAAATTAAAGGCTTTTGCAAATTTTAATTCTATATGATTGCAATATATAAATTCATAGGATTTTTCTTCGCATAAAAATCTAAAAAACCTAAAAACAGCTTCTTCAAGATCATCAACTTGAAGATAAAACACATCTTTATCTTCAAGATTTAATTTCTCCTCGCTTACTATGACATAAGCTCCAAGTTTTATAGCAAAACTAGCTTGTTCATTATTTTTAGCAAAAAATACACTTGCTTGTTTGACTTTGTTTAAATCTATACTAAAATCATAAACACTAGAAGTTGCTCCATAGTTTAAAACTTGGGCATTAACAAGCTCAATAAAATTAGAAATATTCATTTAGCCTATTACGGCTCCATTTTCTATAAAACTTTGTGGACTAATTAAAACTAATTTACCATTTTTTTCTGCACTTAAAATCATACCTTGACTTTCATGACCAAAAATTTTAGCTTTTTTTAGATTGGTAATCACACAAACTTGTTTACCTATTAATTCACTAGCTTTGTAAAATTTAGCAATACCTGAAAGCACTTGTCTTAGTTCGCCATTTTCAAGCTCAAGTTGAAATTTTAAAAGTTTTTCACTTCCTTCTATATTTTGACAATCTTTTACTAGTGCTACTTTTATTTCAATTTTTTTAAAATCATCAATTTTAATTTGAGCTAAACTTGACTTCTCTTCTGCTTTTTCTTCTTTTTTGTTTTCTTGGGTTAATTCAACTTTTGGAAACAAAGCTTCACATGCACTTGATTTTAAACCGCATAATTGATTATTTAAAATTAGTTTTTGATAGTTTTCGTTTGAAATTTCAAAATTTAAAGCTTTGGCAATTTTTAAAGCTGTTTTTGGCATAGCAGCTGAAAGTAAAATAGTAACTTTTGTTAAAATATTAGCACATAAAGCCACTAAGGCATTGGCTTTTTGCATTTGATCATTTTTAATTAAATTCCAAGGCTCATACTTGCTAATACTTAAATTTGCTAAAGATAAAGCCTTAAAAAGCTCTTCTAAATAGCGATTTGGCTGGATATTTTCTAAAGCATTGATCGCATTATTTAAATACTCTTTACATTCGTTTAATTCTTGATTAAAATATAAATTCACATCTTTACAATCAATAATATTTTGAGAATACTTAGCACTCATGCCGATAATTCTATTTAATAAATTTCCAAGCTCATTACTTAATTCTGCATTGATTCTAGTGATTAATGCTTTGTGTGAAAAATCCCCATCATTACCAAAAGGAACTTCTCTGAGTAAAAAATATCTAAAAGCTTCTAAACCAAAAATATCTGCTACTTCTTTAGGTGCTACTACATTGCCTTTAGATTTGCTCATTTTTTCACCATCTTTAGTCCACCAACCATGTGCTGCTATAAATTTAGGTAAAGGAAGTTCTAAACTCATCAAAAACGCAGGCCAATACACTGCATGGAAACGCAAGATATCCTTACCTACAAAATGAATATGAGCAGGCCAAAGATCCATATTTTTATCATCAAGTCCATAACCCAAAGCACTCACATAATTCATCAAAGCATCAAGCCAAACATACACCACATGTTTTTCATCATTTAATTCTTTTGGAAGCTTTATACCCCATTCAAAACTCGTTCTTGTAATAGAAAGATCTTTTAAGCCACCTTCTACAAAATGAATCAACTCATTAGCCTTATTTTTGGGTAAAATCGGCTCTTTTTCTTTATACCATTTAAGAATTTGATCTTGATATTTAGAAAGCTTGAAAAAATAACTTTCTTCTTTTAGAAGCTGTGTTTTTTTACCACAATCTGGACAATGACACTCATTTACAAGCTGAGTTTGGGTAAAATAACTCTCACAAGAAACACAATAAAAGCCTTCATAAGTTCCTTTATAAATATCACCTTTATCAAACATTTTTTTAAATGCTTTTTGTACGCTTAATTTGTGATTTTCATCCGTAGTTCTAATGAAATAATCATAAGAAATTTCAAACTCATCCCAAAGTTTTTTAAATTTAGCACTGATTTCATCTGCATACTCTTTAGGGGTAAAATTTCTAACACTAGCAGCTTGCTCTATCTTTTGACCATGTTCATCTGTACCTGTTAAAAAGAATGTTTTTTTTCCTTGCAAGCGATAAAATCTAGCCAAAGTATCTGCTATAATCGTAGTGTAAGCATGACCAATATGAGCCACATCATTTACATAATATATCGGAGTAGTAATATAACGCATTTTCAACCTTTAATTAAAAATCAAATCCACCTTCTTTACCTTTAGACATGCTCTTATAAACTGCATCAATATACTCTTTTCTTAAAGAGCACTCAAAAATCATAGAGCAAGGTAAACAAGATTTTAAGTTTTTATCATTTTGACAAGCTTGAAGTTCATTTTTTTTAACTTCCAAAGCTAGTTCAAATTCATCTTTAACTTCAGCCATTAAAGCCCTTTATAAGCTTGTTTTAGTTTTTCAATTTCATATTTTGAACCCAAAAAACATGGCGTACTTGCATGGATTTTTTCAAATTCTAAATCAAGCAAAGAATCATTTTCTCCATTAGTAGAAAGCCCTCCTGCTTTTTCAAAAATAAAAGCAAAAGGAAATACCTCAAAATATGCTCTTAATTTTCCATTTGGTGCATCACTTGTTGCAGGATATGAAAATAATCCTCCACCTTTGAGTAAAATTTGGTGTAAATCACTTACCATAGCACCTGAATATCTTAAGCGATACCCCTCATCAAATAAAGCTTTTATGAAAGCCCTATGAGTATTTGACCAATTTTTTTGTGTCCCACCACTTGCATTTAATTTGCCTTTTTCGTTTAATTTTACATCCTTAACAAAAACAAATTCATCATTTTCATTTAACCTATAGAGCTTAGGAGTGTCTATGCATACTATAAGCTCTAAACGCACACCATAAATAGCATAAACTGCTGCTTTTAGATTTTTTGCACTAGCTTCTTGCTCATAAATAGCAAAAATAGAACCTATAGCAAAATTTACATCTACCAAAGATGAACCATCTAAAGGATCATAAGCAACAACATATTTTTCATTTTCATTGATTAATAATTGCTCTTGCTTTTCCTCACTAATTAAGCTTTTTATGCCTTTGCTTTGCTTTAAAATTCTAGTGATGATCTCATCGCTTTTTACATCAAGTTTTAATTGATTATCTCCAGTGGCATTTTGAGAAGTAGTATAATCAAAATCTTTTAAATATCTAAGTTCTTTTGAAATTTCAATCACTGTTTTTTGTATATCGTTAATTAATTCTTGCATATTTTACCCCTATACTTTTTTTGAATTTTTTAATATAAAATCACAAATACTTTCTAAATCATCCAAATAAAGCCAAGTTAAATTTTTATTTTCGATTTTCTCATAGCTTGCAATAGCCTTAGAATAAGCAAAATAGCTCTCATCTACTTCTTTGCAAAAAACACTAATTCTTGGCATATCTAAGGTTTTTAAGCCCTCTATAAATAAAAAATCAAATTCCCCTAGTTTGGAAATAGCTTCATCTAAAGTACTTGGAGAATGTGTAAATAAAGTTGTCCTTGTAGGGCTTAAAACCATTACATCAGCACCGCTTTGAAAAAATTTAAAACTATCTTTTTTTGCTATATCAAAACTTGCTTTATCTTTTGGATCATGTTTTATAATACATACTTTATAATTTTGTTGCATAAAATATTTAGCAACTTGAGTTATTAAAGTTGTTTTACCTGAATTGGAAGGCCCACTAAAAGCCATTGCTAATCTTTTCATAACTTCCTTAAATCAAAGAAAATAAACAAAATTATATCTTTTTAAAAGTTAAAAGCTTATAATTATAAAAAAATTAGGAATAAAATATGAAAAAAATTTATATGATTATTTTTTTAACACTTATTTTTACTGCATGTTCAAATAAAACCCAAAAACAAAGCGAAATCGACTTAAAAAGCCAAACTCTTATGTATGCACAAAAAATCAATTTTAATTATAAAGATAATAGAGTGGTTGCTTTATTAAGCTATCTAAATCCTGTATTAGATGAAAAAAGTCAGCAAGAAGTTTTTGTGCTTAGTTTTTTACCAAATATCAATATCAAACAAGAACAAATTTCAATACTCATAGATGGAGAAAAAACTAACTCAAAAGCCTTAGGTCAAAATGATGAGTTGTTTAAATATATCATTAAGAGTGATTATGCAAGTTATTACAAAATCACTCTTAATGAGTTGGTACAAAAACCTATTTTAAAACTTGATTTATGTTTTGAGAATCAGTGTTTTGAGTTAAAGTTTCAAAAAATTTCGAAATCGGTGTATTATCGTTCAGAAGATGCAAATACACAATATAATTAGCTAAAACCTTTTTAGCATACACCCTACTTTCCGCATAAGGAACTAGCTCCATAGATAAAAATGGCTCGTACTTTCCTGCTCTAAACATATCTTCTCTTTTGAGCATTCTAGTGGTAAATCCTATACCTCCATTATAAGCATAAGCCACAAAAACCGGAGAATTAAGCTTAGACTCTAAATAATCCAAATGATGATTTGCAAAAGTATAGGCTGTTTTTGGGTCAAAAAGCATATCTTGGTCAAAATTTGAAATTTGTAATTCTTTATTGCCTATATGATTAGCTAAAAATGGAATAAATTGCATAATACCCAAAGCATAAGAGGTTGAAATGGCTGTTGGGATAAAACGGCTTTCTTGTCTAGCTAAAGCTAAAATCATAGCCTTTCTTTGTGTAGAATAATCTTTTAAATACTCAAAATAAGGCATAATGAAATAATGTTTTTTAAAACCCTCAGCTCTTTCTTTAATATAAGCATAAATAGCGATATTTTCTTTAGTATAAAAATCTTTTGCAAGTTTTTCTAGCTCATTAGGAGTGCCTTTTGCAATTTCTTTTGCAAGTTTTTGCCAAGCAAAAGGATCTTTCATATCAAAATCATTTTTTTGTTTTTTTGGACTTAATTCTTCTATTTTAGGCAAAGGCAAGCCCTTTAACTCTCTTGCATAAAGACTATAAATATTTAAAGAATCACTTTGAGCAAGCTCATCAAGATACTTTTTATCTTGAGTGATTAAATAAATCCAAAAATTTGCATTATCTACTAAAGGCTTGCTTTTAAAAGTATCTTTTGCTACTTGGAAAAATTCCAATGCTTTTTTATCATCATTTTCTAAAATAGCATTCACACCCAGATAAAAAGCATTATCTTGAAAAGTTAAATTTGCATCTACATTGACCAAAGATTTTCTTATCAATGGATTTTTTTTCTTAATGATAATTTCTTTTACAAAATTTGTAAATTCTTTTTCTTTTGCTAACTCATCAACAAAATCTTTTTCTAAAAAAAAATCCTTTTTATCTTTTAAAAAGCCATAAATTTTATAAAAATTTACACTATCATAATTTAAAACCGCATAACTTAGAGGATCTTTAGCATTAAAAGCTTCTAAAAGCTTTACTAAATTTGAATTATCTTGTGGGATATTTTTTTTCATCTCATTACGCGTTGAAGCATTAAGGTCTTGTATAAAAGTTAAACTGTTTAATCTTATAAGCTGACAAGTAGCATTAGCATCTAAGATATTTTGCGTATTAAATTTATAACAAGCTTCATATTCTTTATTATATCCCAAAGGTGGAATGATCATTTCAATAGCATTTTTAATACGCCCTGCATAACGATAAATATGTTCTTTTAAACCTTCAACTTCTTCTTTTTTAAATTCATTTTTTTCTAATAAACGATATAAATAATAATCCTTAGCTAAAGAATTTGGTTTTTGTTCTAATTCTTTATAAGAATACATCGCACTATTTGCAAAAACTACTCCAGCTAAGAGTAACACTACACTTTTTTTCAACACTTATAAACTTCCTAAAATTAAATTTGATAAAAATATTTGGATAAATTTTAATCCTAAAATAATAATCAAAGGTGCTAAATCAATACTCCCTATAGTAGTAGGAATAAACCTTCTTACAAAAGCATAAGCAGGATTAGTTAAACGATATAAAATTTGTACTATAGGATTATACGGATCGGGCCTTACCCAAGAAATTAAAGCAGCAATAATTATAATCCAAACATAAATTTCAATCACTAAAGAAAAAATTTGTACCAAAGATACAATCAAACTTGTTCCAACTCCCATTTTACTCCTTTATAATTTCTTCAATAAAAGGCTTGATTAAAGTATAAATTTCACTCATTTCAGGTCCATGAGTAACCCCTGTTAATACTAAACGCAAAGGCATAAAGAAATTTTTACCTTTTAATTTTGTTTTTTCCATTAAAATCTTTTTGAACTCATCATATTCTTGAGGTAAATCCAAATCTTTTAAATTTTCTTTAATCAACTTACATTCGTTTTCAAATTCATTATAATTTTTAACTGCAAAAATGGCTTGTATTTTTTCTTTTATCTCATTTAAAGTGCTAGCTTCTTGAGTATAAAATTTTGCAAGCTCCGCTACATCTTTACCTAAATTTAATAAAGAATTTAATTTATTATTATCAAGCATTTTTATATGCTCACGGTTGATTTGCATCAAGCGTTTAGTATCAAATCTAGCAGGAGATTTTGAAACTTTTTTCAAATCAAACCATTCTATAGCTTCTTCTAAAGTAAAAATCTCTTTTGGAGTTTTATTGCCTAAAAGGATTAAATAATTTGCAATAGCACTTGCTAAATATCCATTATCAAGCATCCATTTTACACTAGAATGAGCCTCTCTTTTGCTCATTTTAACACCTTCTTCATTTAAAATGATAGGCAAATGTGCATAAGTCATGCTTTTATCATAACCCAAACTTGCTCTAATATGTTCTTGCTTAGGAGTATTTGAAACATGATCTTCGCCCCTTATAATACAAGTAACACCTTCTAGCATATCATCAACCGCACAAGCAAAATTATAAGTTGGGGTTTTATCAGCCCTCATAATCACAAAACTATCAATATCTTCGGGATTAAAACTAATCTCACCTTTAATATAGTCTATAAATTTCATTTGCGATTGAGGTTTTTTAAGACGGATTACGAAAGGTTTTTCACAATTTAATACATCAATATCTGCAAGTTTTTCACAAGTACCATCGTATCTATATGCTTGATTTTTACTTTTAGCTAGTTCTTTTTTATGAGCTAATTCATCCTCAGTACAAAAACAAGCAAAAGCTTTTTTTTCACTTACTAGCTTTAAAGCCATTTGACGATGAAATTTCAAATTCTCACTTTGTACATAATAATACTGCCAAGTTATACCAAATTCTTTTAAAATAGCTTTTATTTCTTCTTCTTTTCCAGCAATATTTCTAGCATTATCCGTATCTTCAATACGCAAAATAAAATCCGTATTTTCTTGTCTTGCTTTAATATAATTAAACAAAGCTGCTCTTAAATTTCCAATATGCATATCTCCAGTAGGCGATGGTGCAAACCTATACATTATTTATCCTTTTAAAACTTTTTTATCATTATACAATTAAATACTTGCTATTTATTTTAAAAAAACAAAGTTCACACAAAATTCACTCAATATTTATATGATTTCACAAATAATTCAATTTAAAGGATAAAAAAATGAAATTAAAAATAGCTTTAATAGCATTAGCTCTAGCAAGTTGTGTTTTTGCTAAAGATATGGTTGTAGGTGTAAATGCTTTACCAGCAAATTCTAAAAATTTTATACAAAAGCACTTTACAGGCTCAAACATAGCTTTAGTTAAACAAGATATTGATAGCTTTGATGTTTATTTAGACAATGGAACCGAACTTGAGTTTTTTATTAATGGAGATTGGAAAGAAATTGATGCAAAATACAGACCGATTGATACTTCTTTTTTAAGTCCAAATGTTTTAGCAACGATTAAAAAAATGCACCCAAATGCAAGTATAATTAAAGTTGAAAAAGAAATTCAGGGTTATAAATTTAAACTAAATAATATGATGGAAATTTATACTGATGTAAATGGAAATTTCTTAGGACAAAAATTTGATGATTAAAAATTAAGCTAAGCTTTTTTTGCTTAGCTTTTATAAGAATTTAGAGCAAGCTCTTGTATGTTATAATTAGCAACTCTCTCATAAGTAAAGCCTTTTTTCTCTAAAAAATCAAGTAAAATTTTCTCCATTTTTTCTAAAGCATTTAAGACTTCTTTTGAAAGTTCAAAACTCAATGGCTCTATACGCTTTGGTACACAAGCTAAAATTTGAGTTTTAGGTAAATCTCCCATAAGCTCCATGTATTGTAAAGTTTGAAGCATTTCAACCTCATGCGCGCTACCACTCCAATTAACTTTTTTTGGCATTACATCATAAGGAAAGAAAAAAATATCTCCAATCTTAGCATCATCTGCTGCAATACAATCAATCACAATCATTTCATCATATTCGGCTATAATATAGCTAAGTTGTAAAGCCAAAGTTCCACCATCTACAAAACTCACCGAGTCTTTTTCATGATAAAACTTATAATTTTTTTCTAAAAGTTTGCAAAGATGAACGCCTAAGCCCTCATCTGCAAACATAATATTACCAATACCTAAAACTAGAAGTTTCAACGATTTTCTCTTACAAATTTATAACCACTAAAGATAGCATCTAAAGCACCATCTTTACCTTTAACTGAGTTAAATACAGCCATATAAATATGTACTGGAACAAAAATCAACACAACCCACATTAAAATTCTATGATAGGTTCTAACATCAGCCAATCCACCTAACATTACCTCAATAGGTCTTAAGATATTATATAAAAATCCACCCAAGCCTTCATGATATACATGCATATAAAGGATTAATCCTGTCAAAATAAGCCCAAACATAACAAGATAAAAGAAAAAATAAGTTACAAATTGCAAAGGATTATATACACCTTGTAAATGCGGGTGCTTTCCTAAAAAAATGTAAAATTTAATCTGCTCTATCCATAATTTTATATTAAAAATATCTTTTATGCTTTTTCTCTCACCATCACTTTTTGAATCAAAAAAGAACAAATATGTTTTAAAAATCACACAAGCTATTAAGATAAATCCAAAAATTTGGTGTACCATGCGATATTTTGCCTGCATAAATAAAGTTGGTTCAGATGAAATAGATGGAGATTGAAATACATAAGAAATATAATATCCAGTCCCTACTAAAATCACGATTGCAACTGCTCTTAACCAATGTGTAAAACGAAGGCCAATACTAAATTCGTATTCAGCCTTTCTGTTTGAATTTAAGGAATGTTTAGAATCCATACTAAAGTCCTTTCCTTATAAATTTACATTAACTTTATACTCGCTAAGATTATTGCCTTTAGTATCCATTACATGCACAGCACATGCTATACAAGGATCATAAGAGTGAATAGCTCTTATTATTTCTAAAGGTTGTTTAACATCAGCTAGTTTCATACCGATAAGACATTGCTCATAGCTACCGCCTACTCCATTTGCATCTTTTGGACTTGCATTCCAAGTAGAAGGAACTACTGCTTGCCAATTTTCAATTACACCATTCTTAATTCTACACCAATGACTCAAAGCGCCACGAGGTGCACTTCCCATAAATCTACCTTTATATTCTTTATTTTTATCGATTACATAAGTAGCACAAGTGCTTTCATCTGTTTTTAAATTTTCAACTAAAGAATCAAATGCTTTTAAACCATAATCAGCAATGATTTTAGCTTCAATCGCTCTAGCACCTGTTCTTCCTAAAGTACTCATAAGTGCTTTAAGTGGTAAATTTGTTGTTTTTAAGAATAAATCAACCGCTTCTACTACAATTTTATTACCCTTAGCATAATTTACCAAAATATTTGCTAATGGTCCAACTTGCATAGGTAAATTTTCATATCTTGGAGCTTTAATCCAGCTGTATTTGCCTTTAGTATCAAATACCTTACTATGAACCATATTGCCTTTATCATCAATGCTTTCACCATCAATTAAGCCTGTATAGTTTGGATTAGTTTTACCATCATAAGGATGTAAAGCTTCATTGTCTGCATACCATGATCTTGTAGCCTCTTCAGTGATTTTAGCTTCATCTACTTCTTCAACTTTACTCAAATCACCATTTCTAATAATACCACCTTCAAACAGCCATTCATCGCTAGAAACTTGGAATTCTTTTTCAGTGTAGAAATTATTTACTCCTACATCATTTAACACACTTGCTTCTTTAGAATAAGCTTTTGCAGCCATTATAATATCTGGATAATAAGCACGATTAATAAAATCAGCTACTTCTTGGAATTTAGTCATATATTCAGCCATTCTTGATGGATTTAAAAGATCCATAACACAAGTCACACCACCTACTGTTAAGCTTTGAGGATGAGGATTTTTAGCACCAAAAATCGCCATAGCTTGAGCTATTGTTCTTTGAATTCTTAAACATTCCAAATAATGTGAAAGCGCAATAAGGTTTTGCTCAGGAGTAAAGCGATAAGTCGCATGTCCATAATAAGCATTTGCAAACGGTCCAAGATTTCCTTTATCTACAAAGGTTTTTAGTCTTTGCTGTACTTCTAAAAGTTTATCTGCGCCTGTTGCATAAGGCATATCGGTATATTTAAATGCTTCATCACTTGCTTTTTTTACATCAGCACTTAAGGCACTTACAACATCAACAAAATCAAGCCCATGAAGTTGATAAAAATGCACCACATGATCATGCATGTATAAAGCTGCATTCATTAAAGTTCTAGTTAAAACAGCATTTAATGGTGGGGTAATACCTAAAGCATTTTCTACTGCAATAATCCCTGCTCTATAATGTGAAAAAGTACAAACACCACAAATTCTTTGAGTTAAAAAGCCTGCATCTCTTGGATCACGTCCTTTTACAATAGTTTCCAAACCTCTCCATAGAGTTGATCCTGAATATGCTTCTTTAATGACATTATTTTCATCAACCACCACTTCAACTCTTAAGTGTCCTTCTATTCTAGTAAGTGGATCTATAATAATTCTTTTTGACATTCTTAATCCTTATTCTTTTCTAATGAAGCAATCACAGCGTGCGCAGCAACAGCAACACCTGTTACACAAAGCACACCTATACCAATTTTATCTGAAATACTATCAGCACCCAAACCATAAACAGTATCAAACAATCTTCCTGCCATCACTTCTTCAAAAGGCCCCATAGTATCCCAAAAATCTGGTTCAGAACAACCTATACAACCATGTCCAGCTTGGATTGGCCATGAAGTATGTTGGTTAAATCTTTCTCTTGAGCAATTATTAAAAGTATAAGGTCCTTTACAGCCTACCTTATAAAGACAATACCCCTTTTTTGCCCCCTCATCACCAAATTGTTGCACAAACTCACCCGCATCAAAGCGTCCTCTTCTTTCACAAAGATCATGAATTCTTAATCCATAAGCCCATTTTGGTCTATTATAAGCATCAAGCGCTGGTAATGTCTGATACAATATATAATGAATCACATTACCTATAATGTTTTTTTCGCTTGGAGGACAACCTGGAACATTAATAACTGTTTTATTTGTAACTTTACTTAAACTTACAGCATTACTTGGATTAGGTCTAGCAGCTTGAATACCACCAAAAGCCGAACAGGTACCTATAGCAAAAATAGCCAAAGCATTATCACAAGCTTGAACTGCTATTTGCCTACCTGTTTTACCGTGTGGTCCTATAGTTAAAAAGTTTTCTGTAGCACCTGTTGGTATACCACCTTCTACCATTAAAATATATCTACCTTTATATTTTTCCATAGCAGCTTCAAGATTATGCTCAGCTTGCCAACCTGCTGCACCCATTATAGTTTCATGATATTCTAAAGAAATATGATCAAAAATTAAACTATCAATAGTAGGAGCATCACTTCTTAATAAACTCTCAGAACATCCTGTACATTCAGCCATATGAAGCCAAATCACTGGAAGTCTATCACTAAGCTCAGCAGCTCTTGCAACTACTGGAGTAAAGCTAGCAGGTAGTGCTAAAAATGCAGTCATTGCACTAGCCCATTTCATAAAATCTCTTCTTGAAAAACCTGATTGTTCTAAGGCTTTAGAGATAGAAATCTCATTTTTCAAAAGAGGAAGTTTTTCTAATGCGTCTAAACGGCGATTAAAAATATCTAAATCACTCATTTGTTGTTCCTTAAATATAGAAATATCATTAAAGATTTTAAAACATTTATTGTTAAGAATAGATAAAAAAATAATATTTTTTTAAACAAATATACGAAGTATTTACAATTTAATGTTAATAAGATAATTTTACTCTAAAATAAGCAAGTATTACACTTGCTTATTGTTTAATAATGATAATCCCATCATCTTTAGAATCTATAATAATCTCATCATTTTCATTTAATTCATCAGATAATATCATATCACTTAATTTATCTTCTACCATATCATATAAAGCTCTTTTTAATGGTCTTGCACCAAAATCTACATCAAAACCAACCTTTGCTATTAACCTAGCAGCATTATCACTCAAACTTGCCCTAATGCCTCTATTTTCAAGACTTTTTTGCAAAGTATTAAAAAGCAATTTAACTATTTTTTCAGCTTCACTTTCCCCTAAAGGGTTGAAAGTAATAATATCATCTAAACGATTTAAAAACTCAGGTCTAAAAAAGCTTCTAAGGGCTTCTTTGATAGCTTTTTCTCTTCCTTCACCCTTTAACTCCATAATAAAATTTGCACCTATGTTAGAAGTTAAAATAATAATAGTATTAGTAAAATCAACCGTTACACCTTTACTATCTGTAGCTCTACCATCATCTAAAATTCCCAAAAGTATATTAAATACATCTTTATGAGCTTTTTCTACTTCATCAAATAAAATCACACTATAAGGCTTTCTTCTAACAGCTTCAGTTAATTCCCCTCCTTCTTCATGCCCTATATATCCTGGAGGTGCACCTAAAAGTCTTGATATGCTGTGTTTTTCCATAAATTCACTCATATCAAAACGAACCATAGCTTTTTCATCATCAAATAAAAATTTAGCCAAAGCCTTTGCGCTTTCTGTTTTACCTACTCCAGTTGGCCCTAAAAATAAAAAGCTTCCTATAGGCTTAGTTGCTTGATTTAGCCCTGCTTTATTACGCTTAATAGCTTTAGCCAAAGCACTCAAAGCCTCATCTTGTCCTATGACACTTTCTTGTAAATACTCTTGAATGTGTAAATATTTTTGCTTTTCGGAAGTAAGCATTTTTTGCACACTAATACCCGTCCATTTGCTTAAAATACCAGCTACTAAATCCTCATCTACTTGGTTTTTAAGTAAAACTCCTTCTTGTGTCATTTGTTTCCATTTTTCTTCTAAATTTAACACCTCTTTTTCGCACTCTAAAATTTTGCCATATTCTATTTCAGCAGCTTTTTGGAAATCTCCTTTATTTTTAGCTAAAATAGCTTCATTTTTTAAAGTATCGATTTCTTTTTTCTTTGCACTTATGCCATTAAATACTGCTTTTTCATTTTCAAATTTAGCATTAAGTTTGATTTGCTCTTCTTTTAAATTTGCTAATTCTTTTTTAATCTCTTCTAATCTTTTTTCATTAGCTTCATTTTCTTCCATTTTTAAAGCTTCATTTTCCACCTCCAAGCTTTCAATTTGTTTTCTAACCTTTCTTAAAGAATTTGGCTCGCTTTCTATTTGCATTTTTAATTCTGCTGCGGCCTCATCAATTAAATCAATCGCCTTATCAGGTAAAAATCTATTAGCTATATAACGCTTAGATAGTTTTACAGCTGCTACCAATGCACTATCATTAATAGTTACATTATGATGAATTTCTAATTTTTCTTTTATACCTCTAAGCATGGCCAAAGCTTCATTTACACTAGGTTCAGCTACATTTACAGGTTGAAATCTTCTTTGTAAAGCAGCATCTTTTTCAAAATATTTTCTATATTCTTTTAAGGTTGTAGCACCTATAGTATGAAGCTCACCTCTTGCTAAAGCAGGTTTTAAAATATTTGCT
Source organism: Campylobacter lari subsp. concheus (assembly GCF_008245025.1). Lineage (NCBI taxonomy): Bacteria > Pseudomonadati > Campylobacterota > Epsilonproteobacteria > Campylobacterales > Campylobacteraceae > Campylobacter > Campylobacter lari. The sequence goes on along the minus strand of NZ_CP043426.1, from coordinate 698,752 downwards.
GCATCCATACTTCCTTCATTTGCACCCGCACCTACAATGGTATGAATTTCATCTATAAATAAAATTATATTTTTATGTTTTATTACTTCATTTACAACCGCTTTTAATCTATCTTCAAATTCACCTCTATATTTTGCTCCTGCTATTAAAGCACTCATATCTAAGGCTATGACTTTTTTATTTTGCAATGAAGTAGGAACATCTTTTTTTACTATTCTTTGCGCTAAAGCTTCTACTACAGCAGTTTTTCCTACCCCTGGCTCACCTAATAAAATAGGATTATTTTTAGTTTTTCTGATTAAAATTTGCATTAATCTTTGAATTTCTTCTTCCCTGCCTATGACAGGATCAAGTTCATTGTTTTTGGCTTTCATAGTCAAATCAATACCAAATTTAGACAAAGAATCAAGCGTTTCGTCGCTTGTTTTGGTTTCTATTTTAGTTCCAGCTCTAATAAATTCTAATTCTTTTTTAAACTCATTTAAATCTACAAATTTAGATAAAAGTTCTTTAATAACCCCACTCGTACTTTCTGAAACAAGCCACATATCCACAGCTAAATAGCTATCTTTGTTTTCTAAAGCTAAGCCTTTTGCTTTTTCTAAAGAATTAATAAATTCATTTGAAAATTTAATATTATCTTTATTTACATTTGAGCTAGTAGGAAAAGATGAAATTTTACTTTTAACTTCTAACTCAAATGCCTCTTTAGAAACATTTAATTTATTAAAAACTTGATTTAGTAAACTTGAACCATCAACACTTAAAGCCCATAATAAATGCAAAGGTTTTATTTCGCTATTCTTAGAATGAATGGCCAAAGAAATTGCACTTTCTATATTTGAAAGCATAGAATCTGTTAAAAAATCTTGTATATTTGCCATTTTTACTCCTTTTTTACTTTTATATGAGATGTATTATATAACTTTAGTCTATTATTGTCAAGTTTATTTAGTTATATTTATAAATAATTTTTTATATATATACACTAATATCATAAAAATATTTACTTTATTTACGATTTTTTAAGCAAAAATAACTAAAATTAGATAGTTATTTTATGAATTCATATTTATTTTGGAGTTTTTCCTTTGAAGACAAAAAGAAATCTTATTATCGCAGCTAGTATTTGTAGTTTAGTAACCGCTTCTTTTATTTTTACTAATTTACAAGCTAAAAATCCCGCTCCTAGTGAAGCAGAAAAGAAAATAGAAGCTTTATCTAAACTCACAAGAACCATGTCTATCATAGAACAATACTATGTTGATGATGTTAATTATACAGATTTGGTTGATAAATCCATAGCAGGTTTACTAACAAATTTAGATGCTCATTCTTCTTTCTTAGATGAAAAAGGTTATAAAGAACTTAAAGAGCAAACTAATGGGGAATTTGGTGGACTTGGTTTTACCATTACGCAAAAAGATGGAGCAATTAGCGTTGTAGCTCCTATAGAAGGAAGTCCAGCGGATAAAGCAGGCATTAAAACTGATGATATTATCTTAAGAATTAATAACGAATCAACCTTAGGTATGACTTTAAATGAAGCTGTTTCTAAAATGCGTGGAGAACCCAAGACAAAGGTTACTCTAACTATCTATAGAAAAGGCGATACAAAACCATTTGATGTTAATTTAAAAAGAGATATTATAAAAGTAGATAGCGTTTATACAAAATTAATCGAAAATGAAAACTTGCTTTATTTAAGAGTGACTAATTTTGATAAAAATGTCGTAGATGAAGCTAGTAAAGCTATCAAAAAACATTCTAATGTAAAAGGAATTATACTAGATCTTAGAACCAACCCAGGTGGTATTTTAAATCAAGCTGTAGGTTTGGTAAATCTTTTTGTAGATAAAGGAGTTATTGTCTCACAAAAAGGAAAAATAGAAAGTGAGAATGTAGAATTTAAAGCAAATCCTGGTAAAAAAATCACCAACGCACCTTTAGTAGTGCTTGTAAATGGTGGTAGTGCTAGCGCGAGTGAGATTGTAAGCGGAGCTTTACAAGATTTCAAACGCGCTATTATCATAGGCGAAAAAACCTTTGGAAAAGGCAGTGTACAGCTTATATTACCTATGGATGAAAAAGGCAAAGAAGGCTTAAGACTTACTATAGCAAAATATTATTTACCAAGTGGTAGAACCATACAAGCTGTCGGGGTTAGTCCTGATATAGAAGTATTCCCAGGAAAAGTAAGCAAAGAAGAAAATCATGGCTTTGAAATCAAAGAAAGCGATCTAAAAAAACACTTACAAGCTGAACTTGACAAAATCGGACATCAAGAAAAGAAAAAAGATAATAAAGACAATAAAAATATCATCACTAAAGAGCAAATTGATAATGATATACAGTTAAAAACTGCAATAGATGCAATCAAAATTTTAAATATCACAAAAGGAGAGTAAAATGGCAACAAAACTAGATCTTTTATACGAGGGAAAAGGTAAAAAAATGTTTAAGACTGATGATGAGAATTTACTCATCACAGAATTTAAAGATGATTTAACTGCTTTTAATGCAGAAAAAAGAGGTAACGAAGCAGGAAAAGGTGCGTTAAATTGTAAAATTAGTACTGAAATTTTTCATCTTTTAGAAAAAGAAGGTATTAAAACACATCTAGTAGAAACTATCAGCGATAAAGAACAAATTGTTAAAAAATGCAATATTATACCTATTGAGGTTATTACTAGAAATGTAGCTACAGGATCTTTAACAAAAAGATTAGGCATTAAAGAAGGTACAATTTTACCTTTTGCTGTAGTTGAGTTTTGTTATAAAAATGATGATTTAGGTGATCCTATTATCAATGATGAACATTGTTTGATTTTAAATTTAGTAAAAAGTGAAAAAGATTTAGAATTAATAAAAAATATTGCAAGACAAATCAATTCTATCTTGGTTAAATTCTTTGAATCTAAAGGTTTAAGATTGATTGATTTTAAATTAGAATTTGGTATTGATAGTGAAGGAAATATGATACTAGCTGATGAAATTAGCCCTGATAGTTGTAGATTTTGGGATAGCAAAACTAATGAAAAATTAGACAAAGATCGCTTCAGACAAGACTTAGGTAATGTAAAAATGGCCTATGAAGAAGTATTAAAAAGAATTTTAAGTTAGGAAAAATAATGAAAGTAATTGTAAATATCACACTAAAAAATGGAGTTTTAGATCCTCAAGGCAAAGCCATAGAAAAGGCTTTACATTCTTTAGATTTTAATAACATAACAAATGTTAAAACCTCAAAACAAATTAGTTTTGATATAGCTTGTGATAATAAAGAAAAAGCTTTAAAACAAGTTGATTTAATGTGTAAAGAATTGCTTGCAAATACTGTGATAGAAGATTATGAGATAATATTATGAAAGTAGCTATTATTCGTTTTCCTGGAACTAATTGCGAGTTTGATACAGCTTATGCTTTTGAAAAACTAGGCGTAAAAACTGAAATCATTTGGCATGAAAGACAAGATTTTAGTGCAGATTTAATTATCTTACCAGGTGGATTTTCTTATGGAGATTATTTAAGATGTGCAGCCATTGCAAAACTTGCTCCTGCCATGAAAACACTTAAAGAACATGTACAAAAAGGTGGATATGTTCTAGGTATTTGCAATGGTTTTCAAATTTTATTAGAGCTTGGTCTTTTAAAGGGAGCTATGAAACACAACAATAGCTTAAGTTTTATTTCTAAAATGCAAGCATTACAAGTGGTATCAAACAATAATGCTTTTTTGAAAAATTTCCAAAAAAATGACATTATAGAATTACCTATTGCTCACGGTGAAGGAAATTATTTTAATAGCGAAGATGGTATTAAAATGCTAGAAGATAAAGATATGATTTTATTAAGATATATCAACAATCCAAATGGCTCTTTAAATGATATAGCTGGGATTTGCGATGAAAATAAAAAAGTCTTTGGACTTATGCCACACCCTGAAAGAATGTGTGATGATATACTTGGCTCAAAAGTAGGACTTAAAATGTTTGAAGGATTTTTAAATTGCTAAAAACCTTCAAAGTTTTTTGTGTTTTTTTACTAGCGTTTAATTTATATGCTCAAGAAAATAGCGTTTTTGAAGATTATAACATCTTAGAAAAAAACTACAATCAATTAGACGATCAAGCTAAGCAAATTTATCAAACTATCGCTCCAAGTGATGAGAGTAATTATGAAAGCAAAATCAATGATGAAAATTTTATCCCTCAAGGTTCTTTAGTATTAAATACAAAAGAATACACTGATGAGGCTTACATAGATGAAGCTTTTGCTATAGATCTTGAGGTTATCACCACAACTAATGTAAGTTTTGATTTAAATGTGAGTTTTGAAAAAAATGATGATATGCTTTGGATTAATCCTAATCTTATTTGGGAACAAAAGGCTAATTCATATCATACAAAATTATGGTTTGAAGCAAAAAGTTTAAATGCTAATTTAAATAAAATCATCGTTTCTTTAAGCAGAAATGATCATATTTTTCAAAGCTCATCACTAATTATAAAACCTATTAGACTTAAAAAAATCGACGCTCCTTCTAATAAATACTCACACATAGTTGCAAATAATTTAGAAGTAAAACAAGTAAAAACAAGCCATTTTGATAATGATAATATAATTTTATTTATAGAACTTGTAGGAGAAAATACAAACCTAGCAAGTTTTAACATAAAAGATATTCAAAAACAAGGCGTAGAGGCTATTAAAGGTGATTTTGAAAAACAAAGTGGGTTTTATTATGCTATTTTAGATAAAAGCAAAACACGTTTTGATTTTTCTTATTTTAATTTAAATTCTAAAGAATTAAAAGATTTTTCTTTAAAAATAGAACTTAAAGAAGATAGCATAAGCACACAAAGTGATTTAAATCCAAAAACTAATGACTTTAATTTTTACAAGCAAGTATTTTTGTGGAGCTTGTGTGGTATTTTTGCTTTATGGTTTGTATTTAAGAAAAGCTATATAGCTTTAGGCTTAGCAATTTTGGCTCTAATAGCAAGTTTTTTAGCCCAAAATAACATATATAAAGCCATATTAAAAGCTGAAAGCAAAGTGCAAATTTTACCAACTCTTAACTCAACTCATTTTTATTCTGGAAAATATAACCAAGAAGTAGAAGTGTTAGATTCAAGAGATGAATATAAAAAAATTTTATTTAATAATGGAAAAATAGGCTGGGTAAAAAGTGAAGATTTATCAAAGATTTAAGGCTTTAGTATTTTGGATTGAATTTATTTTATCTATTATATTTTTATGCATTGCCTTTTTATTATTGCAATCACAGGAAAAAATTTGGAAAATCAGAAAAGCATGGTCAAAACTGCAAAAATATGTAATAAATTATAAAATCCAAACCCAAGGCTCTATACATCCTCAAGCTAATTTACTTTTAATCAATCATCAAAGCTTGTTAGATATAGTTGTTTTGGAAGATTTATGTCCAAAAAATATATCTTGGATAGCAAAAAAAGAACTTGGTGAACTCCCCGTTTTTAAAACTTTGATTAAAAAACCTAAAATTATTTGTATAGATAGAAGTCCAAAAGGTCTAGTAAAACTTTTAAAAGAAGCCAAAGAAAGACTAGAAGAAGATAGAATTTTGGCTATTTTTCCAGAAGGTACAAGATCTAAAACACAAAAACTTTTAAAATTTAAAGTTGGAGCTAAAATTTTAAGTAAAAAACTTAATCTAAAAGTCCAACCTGTGGTAATTGTTGATTCAGCTAAAATTTTAGATACACAAAACTTTAGCGCAAATAGTGGCGTTTTAAAAATAGTATTTCTTGATCTTGTTGATATAAGTAAAGATGATTGGCTTGAGCAAACTAGAGAAAAAATGCAAACAATCTTAGATAACGAAAGGTCAAAAGCTTGATTAGTACGGTTTTGGCTGTAGGTTTTGGTGGCTTTTTAGGGGCCATATCCAGAATGCTTACTAGTAGCTTTTTTAATAAAATCATTCCACATGATTTTCCTTATGGTACCTTACTTGTTAATATCATAGGATCTTTTTTAATGGGCTTGTTTTTTTCTTATGCAAACTCTAAAGGTGTGCATATTTTTACTAAAAGTTTAATTAGCACAGGTTTTTTAAGTGCTTTTACGACTTTTTCAACTTTTTCTTATGAAAATTTACTATTTTTGCAAAGTGGTGATTATTTTCACTTTTTTCTAAATATTATTTTAAATGTTATCCTTTGTCTTTTGGCAGTATGGATTGGTTTTTTAATTTTTAAATAAAGGAGATATAAATGCAATTTCAAACTGAAGTTAATCAACTTTTACAACTTATGATTCATTCTTTGTATTCAAACAAAGAAATTTTTTTAAGAGAGCTTATTTCTAATGCAAGCGACGCACTTGATAAACTTAGTTATTTAAGCGTGAGTGATGATGCTTATAAAAATCTAAAATTTGAACCAAAAATTCAAATCAACTTCAATCAAGAAACAAAAACCCTAACCATAAGCGATAATGGTATAGGTATGAATAAAGAAGATTTGATCAATCACCTTGGAACCATTGCTAAAAGTGGTACAAAAAGTTTTTTAGAAAACTTAAGCGGTGATGCTAAAAAAGACTCACAACTTATAGGACAATTTGGCGTAGGCTTTTACTCTGCTTTTATGGTAGCTTCTAAAATAGAAGTTTTAAGCAAAAAAGTATTAGATGATAAAGCTTATCTTTGGACTTCTGATGCTAGTGGTTATGAAATAGAAGATGCAAATAAAGATGAGCAAGGCACTTGCATAACCTTGCATTTAAAAGATGAAGAATTTTTAAACTCATACCGCATTGAAAGTATAGTAGAAAAATACTCAAATCACATACAATTTCCTATTTTTATGGAAAAAGAAGAGTATTTGCCGTTAGAAGAAGGTGAAAAAGAACCTAAAAAAGAATTAAAAAATACTCAAATTAACACAGCAAGTGCTTTATGGAGACAAAATAAAGCAAGTTTAAAAGCTGAAGATTATGAAAGATTTTACGAACAAAACTTTCATGACTCAAACAAACCTATGCTTTATATTCACACAAAAGCTGAAGGTTCTATAGAATATAATTCTTTATTCTTTATACCTGCACAAGCTCCATTTGATTTATACAGAGTAGATTATAAAAGTGGTTTAAAACTTTATGTAAAAAGAGTTTTTATAAGCGATGATGATAAAGAATTATTACCAACTTATTTAAGATTTGTACGCGGAATTATTGATGTAGAAGATTTACCGCTTAATGTAAGTCGTGAAATCTTACAAGAAAATAAAATTTTAAAAAGCGTTCAAGAAGCAAGTGTTAAAAAAATCTTAGCAGAACTTAAAAAATTCAAAGAAAAAGATAAAGAAAATTATCTTAAATTTCATGACAATTTTGGAAAAGTTTTAAAAGAAGGTTTATATGGTTTTGGTGAAAATAAAGACGCTATAGCTAAACTTTTATACTTTAAAAACTCAAATAAAGAAGAATTAATTGATCTTGAAGAGTATAAACAAAACTTAACTGAAGGTCAAAATGAAATTTTTTATATTAGTGGAAAAAATGAAAAACTTTTAAGAAATTCTCCGCTTCTTGAAAGTTATAAACAAAAAAATATCAATGTTTTATTGCTTGATGAGGAAATTGACACCATAGTTATGCCTATGATGAATGAATTTGAAGGCTTAAAATTTAGTGCTATCAATCATCTATCTAGTGAAGAAACTAGCGAAGAACAAAAGGCTGAATTTGCAAGCTTACTCATCAAAATAAAAGAAGTTTTAAAAGATGAAGTTGAAGAGGTAAAACTTAGCCAAAGACTTTCAAATAGTCCAAGCTGTATTGTTTATGATCAAAATAAACCTGATTTTGCTATGCAACAAATTCTTAAACAAATGGGGCAAGAACAGCAAGTTAAACCTATACTTGAAATCAATCCTAATCATGAAATTTTAAAAGCCTTAAAAGAAAATGATACCTTAGCTAATGAAATGGCACATATTCTTTTAAATATGGCTAAACTTAGTGAAGGTATGGGTATAGATAACCCTAGCGAATTTAACAATGCCTTAAGTAAAATCGTTTCTAAGGCTTTAGAAAAATGAAAAATATAGCTATTTCTAAAGATATTTTGCACGAATTTTGTATTATAGATGTAAGAACTCCTGGCGAATGGAAAAGCGGGGTTATAAAAGAAGCTACACTCATCGCACTTTGCGATGATAATGGCTTTATGAATGAAAATTTCATCCAAGAGTTTAAAGAAAAAGTAGATTATCAAAATAAAAACATAGCCTTTGTATGTGCTACAGGCTCAAGAAGCAAACACACTGCTATGATGATAGAAGATGCTCTAGGTATAGAATGTACTAATCTAGATGGTGGCATGGTAGCGCTTTTATCACAAGGTTATGAAGCTATAAAAAAGGAAGGTTAATTATGAAAAAAATATTTTTATCTTTAGCACTTTGTGTTAGTTTTGTTTTAGCAGAAGTTAAAAATATCGATATTAATGCGGATATTTTGGAAAATTATCAAGTAATTGATGTTAGAAAACCTAGCGAATGGGCACAAACTGGTACTATAAAAAATGCCATTAAAATTAGCTTTTATAATGAAGATGGTAGTGTAAATAAAAATTTCGTTGAGGAAATTAAAAAGATTTCAAGTAACAAACCTATCGCTATAGTTTGTAGAAGCGGTTCAAGAAGCGCTAAAGCTTCTGCTTTGCTAGATCAAAATGGCATAGAAGTTACTAATTTAAAAGGTGGTATGAACGCACTTTTATCACAAGGATATGAAACCTCAAAGTAAGTCTAACTGGACTTACTTTTTCTTTGGTCTAAATACAGAAATTACTTCTTCATTATTTTCAATATAAGCTCCACCTATTAAATCCACACAATAAGGAATAGCAGGAAATATAGGCTCAATGCATTCTCTTATAGCTTTTGGATTACCCGGTAAATTGATAATCAATGATTTTCCTTTTATGCCTGCGCTTTGTCTTGAAAGTATAGCTGTTGGTACATACTCTAAGCTTTTTGCACGCATTAACTCTCCAAAACCCGGAAGCATTTTATCGCACACTGCTTGTGTTGCTTCTGGTGTCACATCACGCAAAGCAGGCCCTGTACCCCCTGTAGTAAAAATCAAATCACATTTTACTTCATCAGCCAAATAAGCTAATTTTTCTATAATTAAATCATATTCATCAGGAATTAGTTCATAATAAAAACTTTTTTCATTTTTTATATAAGAATCTAAAATTTTTTCTATCTCTATTCCAGATTTATCTTCATAAACTCCACTACTTGCTCTATCTGAAAGTACTAAAATTCCTATTTTTACCATTTTTACTCCATTATGATTTTTTCTACATCTTGTTTTTCTATTTTTTCATTTTCTAAAAGAATGTTAGCTAAGCTCACTACTTTTTCTTTCATTAATTCTAAAAATTCTTTCACTTCTTGCTTTTGCTCTTGCAATAAACCCTCATTTGCCATAGCAAAAGTTTCCATGAAAGTAAGCAATTCTTTAACCTTCAAAAGATCACTTTGTGCATTGGTATAGCTTTCATTAAAAATAAGCTCCATGGCAACTGAGCCTGCTAGAAAAACTTTTATTTTGTTTAGCAATTCTGATTTTGACTTGATGGTATTTTCATACTCTTTAAATCTATCTTCTATCAAAGTAATTTTTTCAAATTTAACATCAAAATAAAAAGCACACAAAGCTTTAGCTGCTTGGTATGTGGCTTGAATTTTTCTTTCCTTATCACTTAGAGAGAAAATCTTTTTTTTACCCATTAAAACCTTATTAAGCACTGCAAAAAAATCATTTTCTTCTATTAAATCTGATTTTCTTCTTATAGCATTAATGGCCGCTTCATTAACTAGAGTCTCTAAAGCTGCTCCGCTAAAACCCACACTAGCTTTTGCAATTTTTTCTAAATCTACACTAGATTTTTTTTCTTTCATATAATTTTGTAAAATATGCATTCTATCTTTAAAATCAGGCAGAGATATAAAAATTCTTCTATCAAAACGCCCTGATCTTAACAGCGCATTATCCATAAGATCGATTTTATTTGTAGCAGCCATCACTATAACACCGCTATTATCTTCAAATCCATCCATTTGAGTTAAAAGCTGATTTAGAGTACTATCTCTTTCTACATTAGAAAAATCTCCCCTACTTTTACCAACCGCGTCAATTTCATCTATAAAAATGATACTTGGAGCTTTTGATTTAGCTTTTAAAAAAAGCTCTCTAACTCTTTTTGCACCCATACCTACATAAATTTCTACAAAACTAGCTCCACTTTGATAAAAAAATGGTACCCCAGCCTCACCTGCTACTGCTTTTGCTATCAAAGTTTTACCCACTCCAGGAGGCCCTACTAGTAAAACCCCTTTTGGCATTTTCACGCCAAAATCTTTATATTTTTGAGGATTTTTTAAAAAATCAACAATTTCTAAAAGCTCTACCTTAGCCTCATCAACCCCTGCTACATCTTTAAATTTAACTTCACTTACCACATCTTGTATAGTGTTATTTTGTTCATTTTTTTCTAAAATATTTTTTTCTAAAGAAAGTAAATTTTGTCTATCTTTATTTTTTTTATTAAGAAAGAGTAAAAAACTTACAAGAAAAGCAAGCAAAATAAGAATCAAAAAAAACTCACTTAAATTGTAATCTTTAGCATATTCTAAAGGAATTTTTTGCCACAAAGTATTTAGATCTACTACATCTTTGGCAATTAAAAAATTTCCTTCTTTACTTTTTAATAATATTTCATTATTTTCTACTATGGCTTTTTGGATTAAATTTTGCTCTAAAAGCTCTTCATAAGCGGCTTTACTAATATAATCAGGTTGATTTTTTATAAACGCAACTATTACAAAAACACAAAGCAATAAAAATGAAGCTAAGATAATCTTTTTATTTTTCATCCTCTAGCCTTACATAGTTACAATCTTCTTTGCATTCATATTTTTCAATACTTATCCATTGTTTAGCGATATCTTCTTTGCTTGTAATTTTGATTTTATTAAAAAATTGATCATAACCTTCATAAAAACCATCTTTTTTACTCTCAACTAAAATTTCTAAAGTATTTTTTTGATTTTTTCTAAACTCATAATTATTTTGTACAACTATATCTTTTAAAATATTTAATCTTTCTTTAGCTATTTCACCATTAATTCGCTCACTCATAGAAGCAGAATGCGTTCCATCACGTGGTGAGAAAATAAAAGCATGAATATGCGTAAGTTTAAATTGCTTAAAATTTTCTAAAGCCTCTTGCCATATTAATTCACTTTCTCCAGGGTGTGCTACAATAAAGTCTGTTCCCAAAGCAAAACCTTTTTGGCTTAACTCATTAAACAGCGCTAAATCATTTTGCGTATGCGATCTTCTGCGCATAATGCGTAGCATTTTCTCATGGGTGTGTTGCAGGGCAATATGCAAATGCTTTTCAAGCCAAGGCTCATTTAAAATTTCTTTAAAACTCTCATCAATTTGAGCAGGCTCCAAACTCCCAAGTCTTACTCTTTTTATACCATTAACCTTGCCTATTTCTTGTAATAATTTTCCAAGCGTATTTTTATCTTTTGAACCATAACTTCCTATATTAGTACCTGTTAAAACTACTTCACTATAACCATTTTGTGCAAGAAGTTTGATTTGTTTTATTATTTCCTCACTTGGCATACTTCTTGATTTACCCCTAACACTTGGGATTATACAATAGCTACAAGCAAAGTCACATCCTTCTTGAATTTTTACAAAAGCTTTAGTGTGATTTTCATAATTACTTACGATTTTTGTATCAATAAAGTGTAAATTTCCAAGCTCATAAAAGGCTTTATCTTGCGAGATTAACTCATTGATTTTATCTTTATTAGAAGCCCCTAAAACTCCAAAAATTTCTTTTTTATCAAAAAAATCCTTTCCCTTACTCACAGCACCACAGCCTGTAAGTATAACCTTAACTCCATTTTTCTTTACACCATTAATATAGCTTCTAAGCCCGCTATCAGCACCATTTGTAACGGTACAAGAATTTATCACTATCACATCAGCTTCTTGCTCATTTTGTGTAACAATATGATCTTTAATATAAGTTTTTAATAATTGCGTATCATAAATATTAGTTCTACAACCAAAAGTTTTAAAATATACTTTTTTTTTCAAATATCTTCCTTATTTTCTATAAATTCATGTTTTGCCATATATAAATTTTGTGATGGATAAGCTATTTTTATATCATCATGTTTACTAAATTCATTAATGATTTCTTTGCTTATATTACTTCTTAAAATCAAAGCCGCATAAGAATTTGTCATATACCAAGCAGAAATTCTCATGCCATAACCTTCTAAAAATGTAAAAAACCTAGGCTCTACTTTAGGATTTCTAATACTGTATTCATTTCTTAATTTACTCATAGATTCTTTTGCAATTTTTGTATAACCTTTAGAAGCTTTTATAACAATTTCTTCCACTATTTCTAAGGCTTTTTGATGATTTGAATCAAAAGTCAAAGTAATATCAAGTCCATCCCAAACTGTTTTCATACCATGATGGGTATAATTTGATATAAGATTGGTAAATATAAAATTATTTGGTATAAAAATTATCCTACCACTTCTTCGATTATCTGTGTAAGTTAGCAAAGAAATATCTTCATATAAGGTTATTCTTAAAAACGAAATATCAATTATATCACCAATATAATGCGTATTGTTTTGAAAAACTCTAACTCTATCACCTACTCTAAAACTTCCACCAAAAACTATCACACACCAACCAAGCATAGACATAAACATATCTTTCATAGCAATAGCCAAACCAGCAGAAGCAAAACCAAGCACAGTTACTAAGTAACTAATATTTTCAATATACCCAAAAAGTAAAATCAAAATAATCACATTGATATTAATAAAATTAATGATTTTATTTGCTGTATAAAAGCGATCATTATCGCCTATGTATTTTCTAGCTATAAATTTGAGTAAAAATGCTATAGCTACAACGATAATAATAGCTAAAACAATATTAAAAGCTCTTACGCCTTGAATTTTAATAGAAGCTGTTGTTTTTTCAATTTCTTCTTGGATTTTTTTTTCATATACAGAATAAGAAATTTCCCCAAAACGCAAGGTTTGTGAAAAATCTCTTACCATTTGATTGGATATTTTTAAATACTCATCATGTTCTTTACTAGGGACTAATTTAGCTATTTCAGCCACTAAAACATTTTCTTTTATAAGCTCATCTAAAGTCTGCTTAAAACTATTTAAAAGATTAACATATTCTTCTTTATCACGTCTTAGTTTTTTTATATGTGAGTATGCTGAAATGATGGCTAAAGGATTAGTTAATTTATCTATTTTATCAACTTCTTCAGGAGCTAAAACCATCTTGGAAAAATTTGCACTTTTATACTCACTTAAAAGTTCTAGTCTTTCTTTTAAGATTAAAATTTGCCTTTCTATAATGCTTTTATTACGCTCATTAGCCTTTAAACTTTCTTTTTCTAAAGCCAAAATCTCATCTTGAGTTTTTCTGTAAATATTAAAATTATTATATTTAATTACCCAAGTATTATATGTTAAATTATTATGCAGTTCATTTAATTTTTGCTCTAAATGCTCTATATTATCTTGTGCTAAAAGCATCAAAAAAGGTAAAAATAAAAGTAAAAAAATCTTTTTCATGCAAACACCTCTAAAGTGCGTAAAATATCTTCTTTGCTTATATCATTTTTTATACAAGCTTTTCCCAAACCACAAGCTAAAATAAAATTAATCTTTTGAAAATGTGTCTTTTTATCCAAGAAAAAAGCATTGTAAAACTCTTGTGTATTTGAAATTTTATAAGATATAGGTAATTTAAATTTCACAAGTAAATTTTGTATTCTTTGGCATTCTTGCTCACTCAATAATCCTAAATTTAAAGCTAAAACATTTGCCATATTCATACCTATAGCCACAGCTTCACCGTGTAAGTATTTTTTATACTCTGTTTGATTTTCTATAACATGAGCAAAAGTATGTCCATAGTTTAAAAGCATTCTTAAACCGCTTTCTTTTTCATCTTGTGAAACCACACTAGCTTTAAGCTCTATACTTTTTCGGATGATTTGAGCCAAAGTAATATCATCTAATTTAGCATTTAAAAATTTATCCTCGTTCAAATTTTCTAAAAAAGATAAAATTGCTTCATCAAAAACCACAGCCATTTTGATAAATTCAGCCATACCCGCAGATAGTTCTCTTAAAGGCAACGTTTTTAAAAACCTACTCTCACAATACACCGCTTTTGGCTGATAAAAAGTGCCTATTAAGTTTTTGCCAAATTTATTATTCACTCCAGTTTTACCACCCACACTTGCATCCACACAAGCTAGTAAAGTTGTAGGAATATTGATAAATTCTATCCCTCTTTGATATATACTTGCTACAAAACCACCCATATCAGAGATAACCCCGCCACCAAAACTTATAAGTAGACTTTTTCTATCTAGCTTATAAGCACACATTTGATCTAAGATATATTCTATAGTTTGTAAATTTTTATACTCTTCACCATCTTTAATTTTTATGATAAAAAGTTCTTTAGCTTGAATTTTTTCCAAAAGCGCATCTAAATGTAGCTTTGCCACTAATTCATTAGTTAAAATCACCACTTTAGTATCAAAATTTAACTTTTCTAGCTCATTTATATAGACATTATAACTTGTATTATTTTTCAAATTTACCTTAACTTGCATTGTTTTCTCACAGCGATGGTATAAATAATTGATAATTTTTACTCATCTTATAATATATCGTATTTAAATCTGTTTTTAAAATTTTATTGAAATTACTTCCTAAAATTTTTTCATTAAATGGTACAAAATGCAATACATTTTGTTTATAAGAAAATTTATTGATAGGGTTATGTTCTTTTTCTTCTATTAAAAATAATTTTTCATCATGGAGTTTTGAAAGGCTTTCAAAATATTGATGGTATTCAAAAATTTCAGCTTTATTTAGTTTTAAATCGTAATAATATAAAGCAAGTCCTAGTTGGATTTGCTTATTTAAATCAAGCATAATAGAAGCAATACCTTCCACATCTTCAAAGTTTGAGCTTAAAACCACCGATGATTTTAAGTCAGCAAAATCCCCTTTGCCTGCTTTTAACACAGGAATTTTTAAAGTAAAAAGAAAGCTTTTTTCTTTTTCAAAAAGATAATCTTCCACTACTAGCAAACCTATGCTAGTATTTTCCACAAAAGACTTAATATTTTTTACATTTGTACTTTCATAGTCAAATATCACTTCGGTGCTATTTTTATGCAAGGCTTTAAGTTTATAATACATAGGAGTTAAAGTAGGATTAATCACTTTAAAATAAAGCTTTTTACTATTAATCCTTACATGTAAAAGTAAACTTGCAAAAATAAGCTTTTCTATAGCAAACTCACTCATTTTTTTCATATCTATAATACAAAGTATATTATCCCCAAAAGGCGATGGAAAGCGTCCTAAACTTGTTTTAACATTAGTAAAAACACTTTGTAAAACTTTAGGATCACCTACGATTAAAATACTATCATTTGGCATTAAAATAAGCCCAGGTCTTGCTAGGATAAATTCATTATTTCTATAAACCATTACAATTTTAAAACGTTTTTGACTAATAGAGCTTATATGTCTATAAGCAAAGCTTGATCCTGCAGGAATTTTTACCTCCATTACCTCACCTTGTCCAAGCCCTATAAATTGTGCCATAGAAGGCATGTTATCTAAACAACCTGTTAATCTCGTGCTTAAAGTATCATAAACATTAATCACTTCGCAAAAATTATCATCAATTTGACTATTCCACAAATCCATAATAACTATGTTTAATCTTGGGTGTAATTTTCTTAAATTTTTATAGCAAGCTAACATATCTGCTTCCTCTTGCATATAGATGATAGCTTGATGGAATTCTTCCTTTAATAAATTTTCTAGTTTAACCAAACTTGTAGGATCAAATTTATAAAAAGATATTTGCTCATTTTTTAAATCTAAATCCACACTTTCATCATTATAATAAACAACACTCAAAGATTCTTTAAAAGTTTTATTGCTATGAATTTTTCTTAAAAAATCTTTAGCAAAATTCCCATCAGCTAGTAATAAAATTTTATTCATTTACACCTCTAAATATAAAATATAATTATAGCAAAGTTATAGTTTATAATTTATGGTTTTTAATGCTGGTTTTTGCTTTAAAAATACTTTTATCAAAAACATGCTTAACAAACTAGCAATCACTATAAAAATAATATAAATATAAAAATACTTCTCATACATAAAATTAACAACAAAGGGTGTTAAAAAACCTAAAATCGCATAAGAAACATTATAAGCAAAAGAAAGACCACTCGATCTTAACTCTGTAGTAAAAATTTGAGTCATGAAAATAGGAGCAAAAGCTATAATGCCTTGTGCAAAACAAGCAAGTAAATAAAATGATAAAAACCACTCATTATAAAAACTAAAACTTATGCCAAAAGCTCCAAAAACCACAGTAAAAATCAAACAAATTCTAAAATGTCCTAAAAAATCAGCTAAATACCCTTGTGCTAAACTTCCTAATATAATCATAACTATGGCCAAATTTTGATATAACAAAGCAGTAGTTTTACTAACTCCTAATAGGCTTTCAAAATATTGTGGCAGTATCATTAAAGTAGCTACCCCGCTTGTTAAAACCACAGTAAGAAAAGCGCATATTAACATACTTTTTTTATGTGTTTTTAAAGCTTGTAAAAGTGGAAAATTTAAAATTTTTTCTTTTTCTTTTATGTTTTTAAAAGCTGGTGTTTCATTAAGCTTTGTGCGCAAAAATAAAGCCAATATGCCAAAAAATCCTCCTATAAAAAAAGGAATTCTCCAAGCAAAGCTTTCTACTTCTTCTTTATCAAAATACGCATATATACTTAAAGTCGCTAAATTTCCAAGTAATAAACCTAAAGTTAAAGTCGCTGAAATAAAACCAAGTGCCAAGCCAAGTCTTTTTTTACTCACAAATTCGCTCACAAAAATCCAAGCACCGCTCACTTCAGCTCCTATGGCTAATCCTTGAGCTATCCGTATAATAAAAAGCATAAAAGTAGCAAAAAGTCCTATACTTTCATAAGTAGGTAAAAAGGCCAAAACAAAACTTGGTACAACCATCAAAAGCATGCTAATATAAAAAACATTCTTACGCCCTTTAATATCTGCAAAATGTGCTAAAACAACAGCGCCAAAAGGTCTAGCTAAATACCCTGCTCCAAAGGCTACATAAGTATAGATTAATGGCCAAAAATCATCATTTTGAGGAAAAAAAATTTTTGCAAAAACACTTGCAAAGAAGATAAATAAAACAAAATCATAAAATTCTAAAATACCACCTAAAGAAGCATAGATGGTATTTTTAAAGGCTTTTTGCATTATTAAATTTTACCACCTTCGATTATTACATCATCAGCTTTTATGTCATCGCTAAAAAACGGCTTTAAGGTTTCATCATAAGCTTTGTGAAAAAACTGCTCATTTTGTAATTTTATAATCAAATCATTGATAAATTTCAACATAGCCTCATCGCCTTTTTTTACAGCAGGAGCTATGACATCATGATTTCCAAGTTCTTTAATCACTACTTCAAAATTTGGATTTTCTTTAGTCCAAGCAAAAAGTAATGCATTATCATGGCTTAACGCATCACCTCTTTTACCGATTAAAGCTGCAAAAGTTTCTGTGTTTTGATCAAATTTAATACTTTTAATTTCTGGCATATTTTTTGTAAAATACGCATCAGCTGTTGTGCCTTTATTTAAAATTAAAGTTTTGTTTTTTAAATCATCTATAGTTTTAATATCCGATCCCTTAGGAGCTACTACCCCAAGAGCAACTTTCATATAAGGCAAAGCAAAATCCACCACAGCTTCTCTTTCTGGGGTTTTAGTAAAATTAGCCAAGATTAAATCTACTTTATTTGACTCTAAAAACTCCACCCTATTTGCTGCTTCGACTAAAACAAATTGTACTTTAGATTCATCCCCTAAAAGTTCTTTTGCTATACGTTTAGCAAAATATACATCATAGCCTTGATTTTTCCCTTGAGCATCTAGGTAACCAAATGGAGGTTTATCACCAAAAACACCTATGCGAATTACACCTTGTTGTTTGATTTTTTCTAAGGAATTTTCATTAGAACTTGAATTTGAGCAGGCGCTAAAAAAAAGTGCCATTAAAAACGATAAAAGAAAAATCTTTTTCATATTTTTTCCTTGTAATTGAAATTTAATTTTTTTAAACCTTATATTAATTTTTTAAACAAATCTTTTCTAAAACAAAATTAGCGATGAAAATCAAACAAATTGAGAAATTTCTTCGCACGATCTGTCTTTGGATTTTCAAAAAATTCATCAGGTTTTGAAATTTCTACTATTTTTCCATCATCCATAAAAACTATTTTATCAGCAACCGCCCTTGCAAAACCCATTTCATGCGTAACTATAAGCATAGTCATACCATCTTTTGCTAAATTTAAAATCACATCTAAAACCTCGCGCACTATTTCAGGATCAAGTGCTGCTGTAACTTCATCAAAAAGCATGATCTCAGGATTCATACAAAGACTTCTAACTATGGCTATACGTTGTTTTTGTCCGCCACTTAACTCTTTAGGATAAGCTTTTAATTTATGCAAAAGCCCTACTCTATCAAGCCAGTATTTTGCTTCTTCTAAAACCTCTCCTTTTTTTCTTTTTTGCACCTTTAAAGGCCCTAAGAGTATATTTTGCTCCACATTTAAATGATCAAAAAGTTCATATGATTGAAATACCATGCCTATTTTCTGGCGAATTTGAGTCCATTTTTTATAATTTTTATCAATTTTTTCATCATCTACAAAAATAGCTCCATCAGCCATTTCTTCTAAGCCATTAATACATCTTAAAAATGTAGATTTCCCACAACCACTTGGACCTAGTATAACCACTACTTCTTTTTGATTTACTTCTAAATTTATATCTTTTAAAACATGATGATCGTCATAATATTTTTGTAAATTTTGTATTTTTAAAATGCTCATATTAGCTCCATTTTTTCTCTAAAAACTTTGAGTATACCGACAAAGGATAACAAAGTATAAAATAAATCAGTAAAATCAAACCATAAATCACAAAAGCTGCGTAAGAATTTTGAAATAAATTTAGCTCAATCACTTGTTGACCTACTTTAATAAGTTCTATACCGCCGATTAGATAAATCACTGAAGTGCTTTTAATAATTCTTGTAAAAAGATTAATACTCATTGGTAACAATCTTCTTAAAGATAAAGGTATGATGATAAAAAGATAAACTTCAAATTTATTAAAACCTAGTGAAAGTCCTGATTCATACTGGTGTTTTGGTATGCTTGCCAAAGATGATCTAACTAAATCCATCATCTCAAACACACCCCAAATACTAAAAACAATAATACTTGAACCCAAAGCACTCAAATGCCATCCAAACCATTTCGCCAAGCCAAAATGCACTATAAAAAGCCAAACAATCAAAGGCATAATACGCACAAACTCGAGCATAAAACGACAAAAAACATAAAGGATTTTATTTTTAGAATGCATTAAAATTCCAAAAAATATTCCTCCTATGAGTGAAATCAAAACACTAATTAACGAAAGTTCTAAAGTAACCTTTAAACCTTGTGCTAGTCTAAAAAAGGTATCTTGATTTAAAATTTCAAACATAGTTTAACCTTTTTTCTATACGGTTTAACACTAAAGATAAAGGTAAAATCAAAATCAAATAACAAAGCACCAAAGCAAATAATGCTTCATTGCTTTTATAATAAAGTCCTATAAGATCTTTAGCCACATATACTAAATCTGCTAAAGCAATAATGCTTACTACTGAAGTTTCTTTTAGTAAAAAAATGATATTTGCACTAATGCTTGGCATAGCTATACCCAAAGCTTGAGGCATAACAATATAACGGAAATTTTGCCATTTATTCAAACCCAAAGAAAGTCCTGATTCGTATTGTTGTTTTTTCACTGCTTCCATACCCGCTCTTAAGCTCTCAGCCATATAAGAACCACCTAAAAAGCTAAGTCCTATCACAGCACAAACAAAAGAGCTAAGGTGTATCCCAAACTCAGGCAAAGCATAATATAAAAAGAAAAGTTGGATTAATAAAGGTGTGTTTCTTGAAAATTCTATGTAAATTTTACAGACTGCATTTAAAAAATAAAATTTAAAATAACTTACTCCCACACAAAACAAACCTACTAAAAATGAAAAAAATACTCCATAAATAGCAAGTTTTAAAGTAAGCCAAGAAGCTTGTATAAACATAGGGCTAAACTTGATTAAAAAATCAAAATCCATAAAACCTTCCATACTTTAAATACATTATTGTAACAAATAAGACTTAAAAAGACTTAATTAAATTTTGCATTTTTTCTTTATTTAAAATTACTATTTTACCTTTATTTGTGCAAATAAGCTCATTTTGTTTTAATTCTTTTAAAAAACGTGACAAAGATTCTGGAGGTAAATTTAAAATCACAGCGATTTCTTTTTGTTTTAAATTTTGCAATTTTTCTTCGTTTTCTAGTAAAAAGCTAACCAATCTTGACTTTAAATCCAAAGATTTTTGTCTGATGAAATTTTCTAAAATTCGAATTTTGCCGATTAAAGAAGTCAAAAGCAAAAAGCTAAATTCTCCATTTTCCAAGCATAATTTTCTAAATTCATCAAAATCAAAAACACAAATTTCACAATCTTGTTCACAAATTGCATTAGCTGGGTAATTAATGCCTTCAAACACAGGCATTTCAGCTATAAAATTTACCGGAGTTAAAGTATGAAGTGTCAATTCAAAACCTTTTACATTAACCTTATATATACGCACTTTTCCACTTAGTAAAATATAAATTTTACTTGCTTTTTCACCTTGAAAAAATAAAATATTCCCTTTGTTGAAATGTTTTTTCTTGCCTTTAGAAATTAAAATTTCAAAGTGTTTATCCATTTTCTTTTTCCATATTTTTGATACTTTCTTTTGCTTTTAAAACTAGCTCTTCATCATCCGTAAAATCAAAAAATTTAAAATGATTTCCATGCTGTACTCTACCATCTAGCAAGTCCCCACTTAGCCTATTTTTTAAATCAAGTTCAGCTATTTTAAATCCATCTAAAGTTTTAGCAAATTCAAGCAAACGACTTGGAATTTCTTTTTGCCTAGTATATAAATAACAAAAGCTCTCAAGCCCTACTCTACCTACCCTACCTCGAAGCTGATGTAAGGTAGCAAGCCCGAGTCTTTCAGCTCCAACAATAACAATCACACTAAGTCTTGGCAAAGAAATCCCCACTTCAACCACGGTCGTAGAAAGCAAAATCGTGCCTTTTTCTCTAAATTCTTGTAAAATTTGTTCTTTATTTTTATCTTTTCCATGGGTTATATAAACATTTTTGTATTTATTTATCCAGTATCCTTGTGCTTGTTCTAGTGATAAATAGTCTATATTTTCACTTTCATTTACCAAAGGATAAATGATAATTGCTTGGTGATTTTTAGCTAACTCATCGTCGATTTTTTTAAGCAAATATTTAAAATCTTTATCTTGTATACAAAAAGTTTTAATGTCTTTTTTAAAAGGCATTTGTTTAATAAAACTAAAATTTACAAGCTCACTTTGTATCATAGAAAGTGTTCTTGGTATAGGTGTAGCAGAAAATTGCACGATATGTGGAGCATATTGAGAGTTTTTACTAAGCTCGCTTATTTTTTGTCTTTGATTAGAACCAAAACGGTGTTGCTCATCTATCATCACTAAAACTGCTTCAAATTCTTCTTGATAAATGAGTGCATGTGTACCTATGATAAAATGAGCTTGTTCTTTTAATTTTGCTAAATCTTTATCTTTTTTACCACCTTTTAAAAGTAATACATTAACAAAATTAGGTAAAAGTCTTTTTGCTTCATGATAAATTTGCTCTGCTAATATACTAGTTGGAGCCATTAAAATAGCCTTTTTAGGATATACTAGCAAGCTTGCAGCAAGTATAACCAAAGTCTTACCACAACCCACATCACCCATTACCACACGCCTTTTAACGACTTTATTTTGTAAGTCTTTTTTAATATCTTCTATTGCTAAAAGCTGATCATTTGTAGGGCTAAATTCTAAACCTTTAAGCCAAGGGCTTATATCAAAAAGTTCTATTTTATAAGCATTTTGTGATATTTTTTTACCCTTTAAACGCCTTAGATGATTAAAAATTTCTATATATTTTAAGTCTTTAATTATAACATTAAAATTTTCATAAAGAGTTAAATCATTATAATTATGTAAATTCAAAAGTAAATTAATATATTTTTGTTCTAAATTTAGCGCTTTTAAATTAGCTTCATTGACATATTTTAAGATAAGTTTTTTTATGCTTTCATCTTTAATAGAGCTAATTTGATATTTAGGGACTATTTGACCTATATTTTTTACTATTTTTGGGTTTATAAACTGCCAAATTCCATTAAAAAAATTCATCTT
This sequence comes from Campylobacter lari subsp. concheus, assembly GCF_008245025.1. Lineage (NCBI taxonomy): Bacteria > Pseudomonadati > Campylobacterota > Epsilonproteobacteria > Campylobacterales > Campylobacteraceae > Campylobacter > Campylobacter lari. Next base: position 676,173 of record NZ_CP043426.1, on the reverse strand, counting down.
TGCATGGATACAAATTAAAGCATTATACTTAAAAATTTTAAAATGCCATTTATTAGGATGAAAAATTACTATATTTGCTTTTATACCCCATTCTAAACATTCGCAAAGTATAAAAAGCTGAGAGTGATGATTTTGCGTGCTAATAATTTTTACATTTTGAGTACAAAATGTATCTTTTGGAAACTTTGAAATTCTAAAATCATCAAATTTTTTAGGTAAAATCAAAGCCAAATCAATACAATTTTTAACCCCTAAAGCATGAAGTAGTTTTAAATCCTTTTCTTCAACTTTCATTTTCTATGCTTGCAAAACTCACTTTGATAATTTCACTATGTGCTTTAATAAAGTCATTTAACTCATTTAAAGTAGTGTTTTTAATCTTTTGCATTTCTTCTTTTAAATTTCCAAGTTTTAAACCATGTAAATATTCATTTAGCATTATATCTAGTCTTTTGGCCAAGCTTTCATATCTTAAAGGCATAGAACCTACTAAAAATTGTTTAGCTAGTTGAAATTCTTTATCATTTACTCCATTTTGGACAAAGTTTTTAAAAACTTCTTTAACTAAAGTTTTAGCCTCATTAGAACTTTCATTTTTAGTTTGCAAATACCCAAAAACTCTACTATAATTTAAATTTACATCAAGCATAGCATATGCTGAATATGCCAAGCCTCTTTTTACACGCACTTCTTCCATCAAACGCGAACCAAAACCACCTTGACCCAAGATAAATAAAGCAAGTTTAGCTAAATACATTTTCTCATCATTAATTTGTATATCAAATGGAGAACAAAAGTATATATAAGCTTGCTCGGTGCTTTTTTGCTCGCTTACTTCTATACTCTCATCAATGAGTTTGTAATTTTTGTTTTGATTTGGGGTATTTTTTTTTAAAATTTGGCAAATTTTTTCTACTTTAATCTTTACTTCATCTTCTTTGATATCTCCACCAAAAACAAATAAAGCATTATCAAGTACTAAATTTTCACTCATAAAATCTTGCAATTCTTTTAAGTTAATCTTTTCTATGCTTTCTTTAGTCCCATCAAGACCACTAGCAAAAATTTCATCTTTAAAAACATTTTTATTTAAAAGTCTTTTTGCTTGATAATCATAATCAGTATTTAAACTTGCAAGTTCACCCAAGGCTAAAGTTTTTAATCTTTGCAAGATTTTTTCATCAAAACGCACATTTAAAAATAATTCTTGTAATTTTTCTAAAGCAAAATCAAAATGTTCTTTCAGGCATTTAATACTAATTTGAAAATGCTCAAAGCTAGCCTTAGCATAAAGCTCTATAGCACGGTATTCTAAGCTTCTAAAAAACTCATCACTGCTTCCTTCGTTTAAAAGCCTAGCAAGCATACTTGCACAACCTCTATTGTGTTTTTCTGCTATTTTTCCACTATTTTTAAAAATAAGCTTAAAAAATACCACAGGAAGCTCATTATCATACTCATATATTATGCCTATTTTAGTTTCATTAAAGTCTAAATTTATCATTAAAACCTTTCTAAGATATTATAAGCTGTATCGCGTTTAGCAGGTAATTCTCCTATATCTTTGATAAGTTCTATCATTTGTTCTTGATTCATTCTGTATTTTGCACCAGCTGCAGCTACAACATTTTCTTCCATCATGGTTGAACCTAAATCATTTGCACCAAATTTTAAAGCAAGTTGGCCTATCAAAGAGCCTTGTGTTACCCATGAACTTTGTAAATTTTTAAAATTATCCAAATATAATCTTGCCAAAGCTAGCAATCTTAAATACCTATTAGAGCTTTGCTTGATGATTTCAGGATGTTTTTTAATCAGAGGAGTATTCTCACTTTGAAATGACCATAAAATAAAAGCTCTAAAGCCATATGTTTTATCTTGTAAATTTCTTAAATGATCAAAATGCTCGATGATTTCCTCATCATTTTCAACCGTACCAAACATCATAGTAGCAGTACTTTTCATACCTATATTATGCGCACTCTCATGCACCCTAAGCCAAGTAGTTGTGTCACATTTGTGTGGCGCGATGATATCTCTTACCCTATCGCTTAATACTTCAGCACCTGCTCCAGGTATAGAAAAAAGTCCTTTGGCTTGTAATCTTTTTAAAACCTCTTCTATAGAAATTTTAGAAACTCTTGCTATATAAGCTATCTCTACTGCTGAAAAACCATGCACAGTAATAGTAGGATAATTAGTTTTTATATAAGAAAGTAAATCTTCATACCATTCTATTTTAAGTTTTGGGTGTACCCCACCTTGAAATAAAATTTGCGTTCCACCTATGGCTTGCAACTCTTCTATTTTTTGCCCTATTTCTTCGTATTTTAAAATATAAGAATCATCATCTTTTTCTTTTCTACAAAAAGCACAAAAATCACAATCAATACAGCAAATATTTGTATAATTTATATTTCTATCCACCACAAAAGTAGTTATTTTTTCAGGATGAAGCTCTAATTTTTTCTCATATGCCATTGCGCCTAGTTCATATAAAGGTGCATTTTGAAGTAAATTCAATGCTTCTTTTTTGCTCAATCTATTCATTATTAACCTTTTTTATAAAAAGAATTATTATAGCATTTAAATGTAAAATAATCTTAAAAACGATATAATCAAGCCCTTTAATTTCATATATTCATAGGATGTTCATGACTTATAGGTCTTTACTTAAAAATAATAAAACTTTTCGCCTTTTAGCAATGGTACAATTTATAAGTTATTTTGGTGCATGGTTTTCTCAAGTAGGTGTTTTTACTCTCTTAACCAAAGAGCTACAAGCACCTGCAAATATCATAGGTTTTTCAGCCATTTTTGTTTTTTTACCTTCTATTATACTTGCACCTATAAATGGAGTTATAGTAGATAGATTTAAACCCAAAAATTTATTACTAACAATGATTAGTGTTGAGATGATTTCTATTTTTATGCTAATTTTTGTAAATTCTTTAGCTATGCTTTGGTTTTTATACTTTTTAACCTTTGTGCGCATGGCGGTTGCAAGTATGTATTTTCAAACAGAAATGTCAGTTTTACCTAAAATTTTAACCCCACAAGAATTAAAACTAGGCAATGAGCTTCATAGTATTATATGGGCTGTATCATATGCTTTGGGTATGGGTGCAGCAGGACTTTTTATAGATCTTTTTGGAGTAAAACCAGCCTTTATAGCCGATACTTTAATGCTATTTTGTGCTATGCTTATACTTAAAACTTTAATCTTACCTGATGAAAAAAACACCACGCAAAACAATCTTTTTATACTAATCAAAGAAGGTTTAGTTTATGTATTTAACAATAAAAAAATCATTCATTTGATTTTACTTCATGGAGTTGTAGGTATAACTGCTTATGATGTTTTAATCACTCTTTTAGCTGAATATGAATACGCAAAAGTTATTTCTATACCTCTAGCCATAGGGCTTTCTAATGCTATAAGAGCCATATCTTTACTCATAGGGCCTTATATACTTAGTCCTTATATTAACAAAAATACTTTAGTATATTTATACTTAGCACAAGGTATAGGTATAATGCTTTGGGCTTGTTTGCAATTTAACTTTTATCTTGCCTTTATAGGCTTAGTAATGGCAGGTTTTTGCACTTCATCTTTATGGAGCTATACTTACACACTTTTGCAAAATGATTGCGATAAAAGATACTATGGTAGAGTGATTGCCTATAATGATATGGTGTATTTAACTTTTAGTGCAATTATTGCTTTTTCAACAGGATATTTATTTGAATTTTATGGAGTAAAATTAAGTCATTTTACTTTTGGATTAGGAGTGTGTTTTATCTTTGCGGGGATTTATTGGTGGTGGTTTAATAAAAAATATAATTAATCCACCTTAGAATAATAAACTCCACCCGCTGAAAAGTTTTTTTCAAAATACGCTGTTTCAGGTACAAGATCTGATTTCCCTGGGTATATTCTACCCTCTCTGTTTAATATCCTATGGAAACGCTCCATTAGTCTTATTTTGAAATCTTGATCAAAATAAATCATCATATTTCTTGAAAAAATCACATCAAATTTCCCAAGTTTAAATAAAGAATCATCAAAAACATTACAAAGCTCAAAACGACATCTACAAGCTAAGGTTTCTTTTTTAAGCTGATACATCCTATCTTTTACATCAAAATAACGTGTTTTTTGCATAGTGTTTAATCTAGCTACTGAGCGCTCTGAATATAACATTTCATTGCATTTATCTATCATTTTTTTATTAATGTCTATACCAACTATATTCATACCTTTAACAAAATTTTCGCTTGCTAAAATAGCCAAAGAATACACTTCTTCACCACTTGAACATGGAGCACAAAGCACATTTACAGGCCGATCAAGAGATTTTATATAAAAAATTACATCTTTTAATTGTTCTAATTCTCTAAAAAAATATGTCTCACAAACGGTAATAAAATCCATAGTTTCTTGCTTTAAATTTCTTTGAAACTGTACTTTTTCATTTAATTCACTAAGACTACTTAAACCTAATTCTTGTAAAAATTTAGGTAGTTTTATAGATAAAATATCTTTTTTGGTATTAAGATTGTTTCCACTTATTTGCTCTACTATTTTTATAAAATCACTCATTTCATTTTCTGTAATTTTTATCATCTTTCCATCCTATGATTTGATAAAATTTATTATTTCTTTTTTGAGCTCTATTAAACTCATAGGTTTTAAATTTGGATTAGTATCTCTAGCTTTTTTTGGCATTCCATATACTATAGAATCTGCTTCATTTTCACATAAACATCTCACACCAACCTTATAAAGCTCAAATAAAGATTTAGCACCATCATCACCCATTCCTGTCATAATCAAAGCTAAAATTTTATGATATTTGCAAAGATTTACAGCTGAATGAAACAAAACATCAATTCCTGGATTAAAACTACTTATTTGCTCTGTGGTATTTAATACCAAAGCATTATTTCCACTTAAAACCATATTTCTTTGACAAATATAAATTTTATTTTTTAACACTTCTTTATCATTTGGTATGATGACATCACTTAATGCTTCTTTGTTGAATTGATTTACAAAAGAAGGAATAAAAGCCGGGTTCATATGTTGAGCAATCACTACCGCACAATCTTTAAGTTCTATATCATTTAGTAAAAACTTTAGTTGGCTTGGACCGCCAGTTGAAGAACCAATCAAAATAAGCTTCATTTTTTACCTTAAGTTTAATATTATTATATCAAATTAAATATTTGAAAATATAAAAAATAATTATATACAAGAAAGAAAAATTTTAATTAAATATGATAAAATTAATACTTTAAATTTCAAATGATAAGTGATTATTAAATGTTAAGAGAAAAAATTTACATAGCAAGTGATCATGCTGGCTTTATTTTAAAGCAAGAAATTATCAATTTTTTACAAGAAAAGAATATAAGCTTTGAAGACTTAGGTCCTTTTAGCAATGATCGCTGTGATTATCCTGATTATGCGCATTTATTAAGCTCTAAAATTGATGAAAATAGTTTTGGAATTTTAGTGTGTGGATCAGGTATTGGTATGAGTATAGCAGCAAATCGCCATACAAACATACGCTGTGCTTTATGTAACGAACCTTTAAGTGCTAAACTCTCAAGAGAACATAACGATGCAAATGTTTTAGCCTTAGGAGCTAGACTAACCGGAGTAGATATGGCTTTTGAAATCATCTCAAATTTCATTAATACTTCTTTTAGCGGTGGAAGACATTGCGTGCGAATTAGTAAAATAGAGGCAAAATTATGATTTTAAGTTGGCTTGTATTAACTGTATTAATTTGTGTTAGTATTTATATGACTATTATGTTACTTTATTACAAAACCTTACTCCATAAAGAAAAAATAGCAAAAGAATTCATAAAAAATAATCTTGATGATACTGAAATAGTCATTAGAAAATTACAAGTACAACTTCAAAGAAGTTTGGGTAATATTGACATTTTAACTGAGGAATTAAACAAAAGCAAAGCGGACTTAACCTCTCTTAGAACAAGAAATTCACAATATCGTATCGAAAATGAAAAGTTAAGACAAAGAATCAAAGAATTAGAAGCAAAAATCGAGGCATTACTATGATAAAAAAACAAGATAAAAAATACCTATTAGATAGCATTAGAGCTATTAAGGATTTTCCAAAAGAAGGAATTGTCTTTAGAGATATCACTACTTTATTAAACAACAAAGAAGCGTTTGCATTTTTAATGGATCATTTAGTTGAAAAATACCAAAATGCAAAGCTTGATTATATCGTTGGTATAGAAAGTAGAGGTTTTATTTTTGGAGCTGCGCTAAGCGCTAGATTAAAACTACCTTTTGTGCCTATTAGAAAACCAGGTAAATTACCTTCAAAATGCTTACAAGAATCTTATAGCTTAGAATATGGTAGTGATACCATAGAAATTCATATCGATGCATTTAATAATCAAAAAGCAAATGTTTTGCTCATAGATGATCTTATCGCCACAGGTGGCACGGCTATCGCTGCTGTTAAACTCATAGAAAAACTCAATGCAAAATGCGTTGAAGCTTGTTTTTTACTAGAATTAAAAGATCTTGATGGGGCTAAAGAATTAGCTAAATTAACTTCTGTTTATAGTATTTTAGAGGTATAAAATGGAAGAATTTTTAAAACAACTTTTGTATGATTATAAAAACTGGGCTTATATCATCGTGTTTTTATGGTGCATACTTGAGGGAGAACTTGCGCTTATTTTAGCAGGTATTTTTGCGCATGAAGGCCATGTAAATTTAGGACTTATCATCTTTGTAGCGGGTTTGGGTGGTTTTGTAGGTGATCAAATATATTTTTATATAGGAAGATACAATAAAAAATATATCCAAAAAAAACTTCGTACTCAAAGACGTAAATTTGCTATAGCACATTTACTCTTGCAGCGTTTTGGCTGGCCTATTATTTTCATACAAAGATATATGTATGGCTTTAGAACTATTATACCTATGAGCATAGGACTAACACGCTATAGTGCGAAAAAATTTGCATTTATTAATCTCATTAGTGCTTGGGCTTGGGCTGCCATAACCATTTTACTTGCATGGTTTTTTGGAAAACAAATTTGGCTTGCAGTGGAATGGGCTGGAGATCACTGGTATTTTGCAGTGCCTATTATTGCTTGTTTTTTACTTGCTTTATTTTTAGGTATGAAACAAATAGAAAAATCAATACTTAGAAAAAGGGAACATAAATGATTTTTAATTTTAAAGAAGAAACTATAAATTCTATAAATGCTGACTTTGAAATTATTTTAATACAAGATAAAAAGATAGAGAAATACACTCAAAGTCAAGAACTTTTTAAGCTTTCAAACTATAAAGGTGAAGGAATTTGCATAGATATGCAAAATAAAATTCTTTATAGCGAACTTAAAAGTTTAGAATATGAAGATATAAGACTTACTTTTGCAAATGCTTATAAAGCTTTAAAAAAACTTGAAATTCAAAGTGTTAAAACAAAGAGTGTTGTAGGAACATGCGTAGTAAATAGTTTTAATGCCATGGTTCAAGGATTTACTTTTGGAGCTTATGAGTTTGATAAATACAAAAAAGAAAAAACACAGAGTAAGTTAGAGAATATTTTCATCTCAAAAGATGAAATTAATAACAAAACATATAACCTAGAAGAAGCTTTCATAGGTATCAACTATGGTCAGGTTTTTTCAAATGCTTGTAATTTTGCAAAAAATATTGTTAATGAAATTCCTCAAATTTATACCCCTGCAAAAATGGCTGAAGACGCAATTAATTTAAGTCAAAATGACTACAAGATCTCATGTAAAATTTACGAGAGCGATTTTTTAGAACAAGAAAAAATGCAAGCATTTTTAGCAGTAAATCGTGCATCAATCCATCCTCCAAAACTCATTCATCTTTCATACAAACCACAAAATCCAAAAATGAAAGTAGTGTTTGTAGGCAAAGGACTAACTTATGATAGTGGTGGGCTTAGTTTAAAACCTGCTGATTACATGCTAACGATGAAATCTGACAAAAGTGGTGGTGCAGCTGCAATGGCTGTCATCAAAGGTGCGAGTGAATTAAACCTTGATATAGAAGTACATTCTATCATAGGTGTAACTGAAAACATGATAGGTGGAAATGCTTACAAGCCTGATGATGTGCTTATTTCAAGAGAAGGTGTGAGCATAGAGGTTAGAAATACTGATGCAGAAGGAAGATTAGTTTTAGCAGATTGTCTTTCGTTTGCTCAAGATCTAAAACCTGATTTATTAATAGATCTTGCTACTCTAACTGGAGCTTGCGTAGTAGGACTTGGAGAATACACAAGTGCTATTATGGGAAATAATGAAGATTTGCAAAATGATTTTTTCAAAGTAAGTAAAAAAAGTGGAGATTTGACCACCATTTTACATTTTAATCCACACTTAAAAGAGCTTATAAAATCAAATATAGCAGATGTTAGTAATACCTCTTCAAGTCGTTATGGCGGGGCTATTACAGCGGGATTATTTTTAAATTCTTTCATTAGAGAAGAATACAAAGACAAATGGCTACATTTAGATATCGCAGGGCCAGCCTACTTAGAAAAAGCTTGGGGTTATCATAGCTTTGGTGCAAGTGGAGCAGGTGTTAGAATGTGTCTTTCATATTTACTTTATCTTTCAAGGAATAAAAAATGAGTTTATCAGTTGGTATAGTAGGACTTCCAAATGTCGGAAAATCTACCACTTTTAACGCACTAACAAGAGCACAAAATGCAGAAAGTGCAAACTATCCATTTTGCACCATAGAGCCAAACAAAGCAGTCGTACCTGTACCTGATCATCGTTTAAAAGAGTTAGCAAAAATTGTTAATCCACAAAAAATCATACGTTCAAATATAGAATTTGTTGATATAGCAGGCTTAGTAGCAGGAGCTAGCAAAGGCGAGGGTTTGGGTAATAAATTTTTATCTAACATACGCGAAACTGAGATGATTTTGCATATTGTTCGTTGTTTTGATGATGAAAATATCACCCATGTTGCAGGTAGTGTTGACCCTGTGCGTGATGTGCAAATCATAGAAACAGAGCTTATATTAGCAGATATAGAGCAACTTAGTAAAAAAATAGAAAAACTCACCAAAGGTGCAAAAGCTAACGAAAAAGGTGCAAAAGAAAGTCTAGCTTTAGCTAATGAACTTTTAGAGTATTTAAATCAAAATAACAGTGCAAGCTCATTTCCAAATAAAAACGAAGTTTATCATGCTCTTATAAAAGAACTAAGATTGCTTTCAGCTAAGGAAGTGATATATGGAGCAAATGTAGACGAAAATTCCCTTTTAGAAGATAATGAATTTGTAAAAAACCTCAAAGAATTTGCAGCAAAATCAGGTCATGAGGTTATCAAACTTTGCTCTAAAATAGAAGAGGAAATGATAGCTTTAAGCGATGAGGAACATTTTGAGTTTTTAAAATCTTTAGGGATTGAACGTAGTGGACTTGAGGTGGTTATACGCACAGCATTTTCAAAACTTAATCTAATTAGTTATTTTACCGCAGGTCAAATAGAAGTGAGATCATGGACTATACAAAGAGGTTGGAAAGCACCAAAAGCAGCAAGCGTGATCCATAATGATTTTGAAAAAGGTTTTATCAAAGCTGAAGTGATTTCTTATGAAGATTATATCGCTTGTAAAGGCGAAAGTGGTGCCAAAGAAGCAGGAAAACTACGTCTTGAAGGAAAAGATTATATCGTACAAGATGGTGATGTAATGCATTTTAGATTTAATATTTAATTCAAATTGCAAGCTATTTTAGCTTGCAATCTCAAAAATACACCCCACCACTTAAATACAATTTCATTCTATAATCATCATCATATTTATATTGATGTAACGCTCTTGCCCCATCAAGCTTTATGTAATATTCATTAGTTTTATTATAAAGTATTTGTAAACCCACTGCATCTAAAAAATGTTCATCTGCTAATCTATCCCTGAGTCTTTTTCATACCAAGCATACCCTATATCATAAAAAGGTGTAAAATAAAAATTAGTATTTGGTATATTTATTCTTATACCAAAGTTGGCCACTATGGTATTATCTCCATCACCCTCACCATTATCATAAGCTCTTACTCCATAAGCACCACCTAAAGATGAACTCTCAGAAGAATCTAATTCAAAATTTCCTAATACCTTTTGATAGTTTATATTTAAAGTATGAGTAATATACTCATTAATACTATAATAATTATTCACACTAGCATTGAGTTTTCTAAACCAGCCAAAGCCTTTACTATTTGTATCAAGAATTAAACCACCTATTTTAGTGCCATCATCGCTTACCTTACCTATACTAACCTTAACACTATAACTTAAGGTATTATTTTCAAATCCTCTAAATAAACCTTCTAAACCCATACTTCCAACATTAGAACTTTTATCAAATGTTAAAAAACCTCCACTTGTATCACTAAGTTCTTTATGATATATACTAGAAGTAAAGTATAAAGATGAATAAGTATTAATCCATACAGGATAAGAAAAATCTATACCGAAATTTTTAGAAGTACCATAAAACCCAGCATCCTTATATTTATCACCTAAAGAATAAGATCCTTGAGATATACTTGGAGTAACTTTTAAATTACCTAAAAAGAAAGTATAATTAGCTCCATAGTTAACTTGTTTTTCATTACTTGATTGTAGGTAAAAATTATAATAATCACCCATATTAAATATAGAATTAAATCCCATACTAATACCAGCTCTTATATTACCCGCACTTTCAATGCCATAATTATCAGCATATAATAATACATTAGCTTTAGTATCAGGTTCTACTTCTATTACTACATCAGTTTCTCCCACATTCTCTCCTGCTTGTAAACCTGCTAGGGTTTGTACTCCATACATTTCATTGACTTTATATACACTATCTTCTATTAATTTAGTAGAGATAATCTTACCTTTAATTCTTTCATTAAGTTTACTTTCTATAAAATGATCTTTTATAGTAGTTTTATTTTTTATTATATACTTACCTAATGTTCCTAAGGCTATATTTATTTGCACACTATCTTCAAATTCTTGTTGTGGCACATAAGCTGTTGCAGCAGGATAGCCATTAACTTGGAAATAATATGCAATAATATTGGATATATCTTGTAAATCTTGTAAGCTAAATTTTCTAGCACTAAAATCACTAACTAGGTTTTGTAAATCTTGCTCATTAATACCTAGTTTTCCAAAGCTAGTATCTTTATTAACAATAACAAATTTATACTTAGTTATAATCTTTTTAGTATCATTTGTGTTGATATTGGTTTGATTGTTTGAGTTGGTAAGATTATTGCTAGTTGCATTAGAGTTGGCTTTATCTTCTTGTTTGAATTTTTCTTTTAGAGCTTTCTTTTTTTCTTCAAAGTCTTTTTTAGCTTCCTTTGTTTTTTCATAATCTTGTTTAGTTTTTAGATTTTCTTTAATGGCTTTGTTTTGTGGAATATTTCTATCAGGAGATAATTCTATAATCTTTTCCATATCATTTTTAGTTATAGTAATACTTCCTTCATTAGCATAGATTAAAGAACTAATTGCTATGGTACTAAGTAAGAATTTTTTCATGATGATTAATCCTTTTTGTATTTATAGTTTTTATTAATTTGTTTTGTTATTAAATGATGAAATATTGTTTGATATAAACTTTTTTATTTTGCTAGGATATAGCTATCCTAGCAAAGTATTTTATAATCCTCCAACAGCACAAGGATTCATAGTTTTAAAATTATCACTTACTATACAAGTTCTATTTTTTTGCATCATTGCTGTTTCTTCTACTTCTTTTTCTTCTTTTTCTTCTTCTACAGTTTCATCACCTATTAAGTTGAAAGAAGCAGTTTGCTCAAATTCTAAATCATTATCAGGAAGTTCTGGTTTATTTGGATCTTCTCCGCCCCCACCTTCTTCTGTGATTTGATCTAGTTTTGGGTTAGTGTTTAAAATAACATTTGCAAAAGCACCAATAATTTTAAAGTGACCATTAGAATCTTTACTAGCTTTATCTTGCCATAATTTTAAAGTGTTTTGATTTAATCCTATTTCACTAGCTAATACATCACTTTCACTCATTAAAGTATTGATTTGATTTTTTAGTGTAATAAATTCTGGATCGCTTTCATTTGCCAATCCCTTATTAATCAATGCTACATAGTTATTGTAAGCTTTAATAAGTGTATCAAGTTCTTTTTGTTTAGCAAGCAATATATTTAATTTATCATTTGTAGCATTAACTAAATCTTTTAATTGGGTATTGATAAATAGTAAAAGCTCTGTCTTATTTTTATTGAAAGTATTAAATTTATCACTAGCTTTTTTATAATCTGTACTAAATTTTTCCAATATATCTTGCATACCGCTTTGTCCATATAAAGCTTCTAAAAAGGCAATGCTTTGTTGTATTTCTTCTGAAACACCTTGTAATTTAAGATCTTTAATATCTATCCAATATGTTCCATTGTATATTTCATCAAGCCATTTATTTAAATCATTTGCACTAATTACATCATCACTTTCTAAAACAACATCAGGGTCGGTAGTAGGTTTAGATGGAGAATTAATATCAAAATCTTTTGCAAAAACTAAATTTCCATTTTTATCTTTATGCAATCCATCTTTATCTAACTCTGCTGATACTTTATTTTCAAAATCAGTATAACCTGAATTTGTATTGGTATATGTGTGGATAACTCTATTTCCTTGCCAAAAACCTTGATTATCAATATTATTTGCTAATTCTCCAGCTTTATGATAAACATGGATATTATTAAAAGTATGAACACCACTAATAGCAAATGAAAATATATCTGCTATAAATTTTCCATTATTATTTATTTTCGCTTTGGGATGAAAAAACATATATATATTTTCGATATTTGATTTAGGATAATAAGAACCCCAAGGATCTAAGATCCCTCCCGCAAAACCTCCTGAAAAAACTTTATAATCAATAACACCACTAGCATAAATATTTTTAATATCATTAATGATAATATTTTTTATATCTCCATAAACAACAGCACCCGCAAAGCCTCCAGCATAAGAAGATCCATACATAGTATGTACACTATCACCATTACTACTTATGCTATCTATGTGATTTAAAACAATATTACTTGCGTTAGCATATTCTACAACACCTGCGAAGCCTCCAACATAAGCAAAATTATCATGACCATTTCCACTAATATTATTTATATGATTTATAGTAACATTACTTATACTACCATTATCTTGTCTTCCTAAAAATCCTCCAACATTAACTCCTCCATTTTTATTATCACTGCTACCACTAATTTCATTTATATTACTTAAAATAACATTTTTAATAATAGATTGATCGCTTAATCCAGCAAACCCACCAACATAAATTTCTATATTTTTATTATTACTATTTCCAATAATTTTGCCAATATTATTTAATTTAACATTCTCCACAATAGTAGAAATATATCCAGCAAACCCACCAACAAAAGAACTACTATAAGTAGAATTGTCATTAATAGTATTATTGTTATTAACAATACTACTAATATTACTTAAAGATATATTTGTAATATTACCAATATAATCTATTTTGCCAACAAAACCCCCAACATATTCTCCATTAGATTTTATAGAACCATTCATATAATCAATATTTATATTTTTAAATACTGCTCCTTTTGAGCTTCCAAATAAACCAACATTCATATTTTTATCAGAAGATAATACAGTAGTATCTATATTGATATTTTTTAAAGTATAACCTTGTCCATCAAAAGATTTATCAAAAGATTTTAAATAATTCCAATCATATCCATTTCCTACTATCATAGAAGTACAACCAAGACCATCTATACAATAATTAGCATAGTTTTTACCTTGATTACCACCAAAGTCTATAGAATTTATCAATCGATATTCATTGGCGGTATTTCTAAATTGTTCGTTTTCATTCCAACCTTTTGCAAAGTGCCACCAATCTATATCACTTCCTATACTGACAAATTTTTCAATATTTTTTGCATTGGTTAGATAATTTCCTTTTACGAAGTTAGCTTTATTGTATTTATTTACATTATTATAATAATCTACAGAACTAATATATACATGAGATTTATCTAAAGCACTAATAAAATTATAATCAGACTGAATTATAGATTTTCCAAAATCCACAAAAACTTCATTCCCCACTAAATGTGTTTTAGATTTTTCATTACCTAACTTGCCACCTTGTATATCTACCTTATTTCCTATAAGCAACACATCATTTGCATTAATATTACCCATATTTACTACATTACCTGCTTTGTGTGTTTTAAATACAGGTGAAAAGCTTAAACCTTCATTAAAGCTTTTTAAGTTGGCAAATGCTTTCATATTATCATCACTCATAGAAGAAGTTGAAGCTACAAAGCGATTAGCGTTAATGGTTCCTGTTTTAGTAATGATTACTCCATTAGGATTAATTAAAAACACATTATTGCCACTTGCATTTAATATACCTTCTATAGTAGATTTACTAGTACCATGAGCAATATTTAAGTAGTTTTTATTCGAGCCATTGAAGTTTACTTGCTCATTCTTGCCTATATTAAATCCTCCACCCCATTGTATGACGGAGTTTGTTCCATTGCCCATAATATTCATATTATTACCACTAGTACTTATACTTCCACTAGTTCCATGAGTAAATTTACCTCCACTAGGTAAAGCCATTAGTGGAGAAAAAAGCATTGATACTGTTATACCTGAAAGTATTATATGATTTGAGAGTTTGTATGTTTTCATCATTAATCCTTTTAGTTTTTATTTAAATTTACTACTATGCTTTTTGCATCATTACTTACACTTAGAGTATATTTAGCTTTTTGTACTTTTGCTTTGATATTTTTGTGTAAGCTTTTATTGTTTTTTACTAAGACATTTAATAAGCTTTGTAAATCTTCTTGATTTAAATGCTTATTATTTTCATCTACAAAGCCTTTTTCACTTTGCATTAAGATAAAACTTTTGTTTTTTACATTGTTATTAGTGTAGATATTAATAGAACTTTCTTTGCTTATATTTATTTTTTCTTTGGTACTTAGATAAGTTTTAACATTATCTTTTAAGATAAAACTATAATGATCAAAGTTATTTACCATATTAGCTTTTATGTTTGTATTTAATATTAAATGATTATTGGTGTTGTTTTTATGATCTAAAGCTTTATAGCTAAAAGAATTTTCATTTTTTAAAGATAAAATATTTCCTGCTAATACATCAATATTTGTATTTTTAAAGATATTAGTATCACCACTTAAATATAAGGTATTATTATAGCTTTTATCATTGATATTATAAGTAGCCGAAGGAGCTATAAATATAGCTTCTTGATTTTTATACTCATCTATATTTAAATTATTTATATGGATATAATTATCATGGGTGTTTTTAGAAATACCAGCAACAATAATTACACTACCTTCTCTTTTATCAGAAGCTGTTCCAAGTGTTACATTATCAAATATAAAATCATTATTAGAGCTTTCTTCTTCAGCTTTAATAATATAAACATTATCATGTGCTGCAGAAGAATAATCTTTGATATTTAAAATATTATCATTTGCGCTTTGATTAGCTCTTAGAATAATTTTAGAACCTTTATCAATATTAGAAGCATTTGATAAAGATTGCACCATGTTGTATTTAATAGTATTTTTTTCTAAATTATCAGCTTCTATAATAGTGGTTAGATTTCTACCTGATTTTACATTATCTAAAACTATACTATTAGCATTAGCACTACTTGCATAATAATCTTTATTATCTAAAGTAGCTTTGCTTACTCCATATAAATATAAAGGCATAGCGATATTTGAGTTTTTAATAACAATGCTATTATTATTTGCTTTAGAGCTTAGAGTTTTTGCTGCTGTAATTTGAATTTTATCTTGATAGTTTTCAACAATAAGATCTTGAGTTAAATCACCTTTAATAATAATATTATTTCTATTAGCACCTTTTGTTGCTACTCCACCATAAAGATTAAATTCATTTTTACCAGTCGGATTAGAATTGATTTCAAATGGAGCATGAAGGTTAATATTAATATTATTATCATTAGCTACACCATTACTGGTAGCTCCCCCATATAAATCCAATAAAGCTCTTACTTCAATATTAGCATTTAAGTTGAGCAATGTTTGGAGATTTTTTATATCTATATTATTTTTATAAGCATTTCCTTGTATGATTTTAGCACCATAAATTTCTCCTTGTAAAATAGCATTATAAGCTAATGGGGTATTTTTAGTATCTACTCTTAAATCTAGTTTTAAATCATTAATCAATACACTATTATTACTTACTTCATAACTTTGATTGTTATTTACATCTACAAAAGTTCCAGCTAAGTGAGTAGCAGCTGAAGTAGAATAAGCTCCACTTGGACCATGTACTAATAAAGAAGCTCCATCAATGATCACTTTATTATTTTTAGCATTACCATTATATACCATAGCACCGACAATATGTGTCATTCTTTCATCAAATATATTAGCACCTAAAGAGCTTTGTTTATAAGGAGTAGTATGAAAATCTATTCTTACTCCCTTATTTAATATCACACTATTATTATTAGCATTAGCATCAATTCCAAAAGCACCTACAATATAAGGAGCGCCATTTAAAGGCAAGGTATAAGTATTTTCAACACCCATATTTACATAGGCATCTTTTAAGAAATTTAATGTATTGTTATTTACTTCACCCTTTCTTGCTATAGCTGGAGTGATTAAAAAATTATATTTATTATCCAAACCACTAGCTTGAGGATTAGCTACTTCTTTATCTGTAGGTTTTAAATAATATACTGAAGATAATTCTCCTGCTTTTAATACCAAAGTATTATTATTAGCTTTAGCATTGAAAGTATAAGCAGAAACTAAAAAAGGTATATAACTTATTTGAGAGGCATTGATATTATTAGCTGCATAAGAATTATGATAACCATTAACTACAAAAATATCTTCTTTAATACTTGGTGTAAGTATGTCTTGTTTAAAATACATATCATTCATTTTAGAATGAGCTTTATCTTTAGGATTATCATAAATTAAAGTAATATTTGAAAGGTTTTTATTGCTAGCCATTTGGCCATAAAAATTTTTACCACTTAAGAGTTTGTAAGCATTAAGATTATAATCATATACATCATTATTACTAAATTTATGTTCTTTGATTATATAAGTATTAGAAGTTTTATCATAATCTGCTTCAGTAGCAGCTTCTAAAGAACTTAGTGAAAAAATAGCAAATAAGGAAAGTTTTAAAAGATTAGAGGATTTATAGTTTTTTAAAGAAGTTAAAAAACGAAAATTATCGTTCCCCCCCCCAGTGGAGTGTTTTTTATACATATTTTTATCCATTGAAACAAGTCCTTTCAAAAAAATATTTAATATATTGATTGATTATTTATCTCATTAGAATTAGTAATAATAATTACTAACAAACTATTAATATACTAAGAATATTATTATTTTATTTATAAATTTAAGCTTAAGTATAATTTAAGAGAAAAAGTATCTTAAATTATTGAGTTTTTGCTTTAAGGTACTGAAATTATGTTTATGTGTTGGAAAATATTTAAATTTTCAATTGTAAAATATAAATAAAATAAGCTTATTTAAAAGCTATGAAAGTTTCAAAATTTACCCATTTAAAGACACTTTCTACTTTAGAAAATCCTGCCTTTTTAAGCATAGCTATGTTTTCATTTTGAGTATAAGGTATGAGAATATTTTCTAAGGCTTCTCTTTTACTTGAAATTTCTAGCTTACTATAACCTTGCTCTAATTTATATTGCTCATAAATTTGTATCATTTTTTTAGCTATTTTGACATCTTCATAAAGAATTTTTTCACTAAGAACAAACATACCATTTTCATTTAAGTTTTGATAGATTTTATCAACTAATTCTTGTCTTTTAGGTGGGCGGATAAACTGTAAAGTATAAGTAGCTATAAAAACATCATTTATAAAAAACTCAAAATCATCTAAATTTTTTTGATAAAAATCCACCCTAGCACCAAAGGCTTGGCATTTACTTTTAGCAATCTCTAGCATAGCATTAGCCTCATCAACCCCACTTAAAAGAAAATCTTTTCTTTTTTCATAAAGTGCAAGCAATAAACTAGCCGTAGAACAACCAAGATCACAAATTCTCGCATTTTGTGGTGCAAAATGATCTATAAGTTCGACTATGAGTTTTAAATTTTGTGTATAAAAAGGCACAGATCTTGACACCATATCATCAAAAACACTTGCTACACTTTTATCAAATTCAAATTGTTTTTCTAAGGGTTTTTTAAAAATTTCATCTTTCATTTAATTTTCCTAAAATTTCCTTTGCTTTGTTAATATCTTTACTAATTTGTGCTTTTAATAAAGCTAAGTCATTAAATTTCTCATTAGATCTTATATAGTCAATGAAATTTAACTCCACTGATTTTACATTTGTGTTTGTGAAATTTTCATCTAAAATATGTGTTTCTAAAGCAAAATTTTCATCAGTAGATCTTATACCTATAAAACTTACACTATGATAACTTTTATTTTCAATCTTTACTAAAGTCGCATATACACCATCTTTGGGTAAAAAGAAGTCTTTTGTGTATAAATTTAAAGTTGCAAAAAGCTCTTTGGCGCCTATGCCTTGACCTTTGATGATATTTGCTTGTATAACATAAAATCTACCTAGGAAATTTTTAGCTTCTTTAACTTTAGCTTCTTTGAGTAAAGTTTTAATCATACTTGTATGAACACTTTTGTTTTGAATTTTAAACTCATCTACGATGATGGTGTTTATACCACAAAGGCTTTGTATGTCTTTGGCGCTACATTTTCTTTCTTTGCCAAATTTAAAATCATACCCTACGATGATTTTTTCTAGCTTGGGAAATTCTTGCTTTAAAAGTTTTAAAAAATCCTCACCTTTATAATCTTTGATTTTATCAAAATCACAAAAAATCAAAGGAAAATCAACTAAATTTGTTCTAAAATCCTTGGGCGTTAGGGTTTCTTTTTCCTCTTTAGTAATGATAAACAAAGCTCCATTTTCATCTAAATGCTTAAAAAGCTCAAAATGTCCCAAATGCATACCATCAAAACGCCCTATGGCTAAATTTGTGATCTTAGTTTTTTCTATAAGCGTAGAAAAACTCAACATTACCTTCTTTTCCTTTTAAGTGTGACTCTTGATTTGCTTGTAAGATCCAGCCAAGCTTTGCACAAGCTTTTTCAAAGCTTTCTTTGGCAACTTTAATAGCTTTGGCATCTTTTACTACTCCATTTTTATCGCGCTTAACGTTTTTACCTACTTCAAATTGAGGTTTAAAAAGCAAGATAATAAGATCTTTAGCAAGTTTATCTATATGATAAATCAAATACGTTAAAGATATAAAACTCACATCGCAAGTGATAACATCATATAAAATTTCACTTTTAAACTCACGTAAATCGGTATTTTCACAAATTTGGATATTTTCTAAATTCCTTAAGCTTTCATGAAGTTGATTAGAACCCACATCTAAAGCGGTGATATGTTTAGCATTATTTTGATGTAAAATTTGCACAAAGCCTCCAGTCGATGAGCCTATATCTAAACAAATTTTATCTTTTATAGCAAATGTATGATCTTGTAAAAAATGCTTGAGCTTAAAAGCAGCTCTGCTTACAAAAAGCTCTTCTAAAAGTGTGAGTTTTAAACTCTCATCTTCTAAAGGATTTTGGCAAGTGATTTTAAAAGAGGTTTTTTTAAACTCGCCATTGAGTAAAATTTGCTTGTTTTCTATAAGCTCACAAGCTTTATTACGAGAAATGTTTAGTTTTGTACTTACAAAAACATCAAACCTCATCATCACCGCCCAAAAGAGCATTAAACTCAGCTTCATTAATACATTTAACCCCTAAGCTTTGAGCCTTTTCAAGCTTTGAGCCTGCTTCGCTTCCATATAATACAAAGTCAGTTTTTTTAGATACACTAGAGCTTACTTTCGCTCCAAAGCTTTCGATTAGCTCTTTAAAATAATCACGTGATTTACTTAAAGTTCCTGTGATAACAAAGGTTTTATTAGAAATATTATCATTTACAATAAGCTCTTTTTTCTCATCCTCTAAATGTAAAATTTCATAAAAATGCTTAATACGATTTGCATTGACATGAGTAAATTCTTCTAAGCTTTTAGCCATTTGCTCGCCAAAACCTTCTAAATTTGAATAAGCTTCATAGCTTTGCATAAACCATTCAAAGCCAAAAGATTGCGCTAGCTTTTTAGCTGCTACTTCGCCAATATGCTCTATACCCAAAGCAGTGATAAACCTTGATAAAGAGCATTTTTTTGCATTTTCAATGGCACTTAGAAGGTTGTTGATTTTTTTCTCTTTAAAGCCTTCTAAGCCTTCAAAATCGCTATATTTTAAAAAAAATATGCTTTCTATATTAGTGATTTTTCCTTCTTTAAACAAAAGCTCTACAATATTTTCTCCAAGGCCGTCTATATTTAAACACTTTTTAGATACAAAATGTATGATAGAATTTACAAGTCTTGCTTTACAGTCTAAATTTTGACATTTTAAAAAAGCACCTTCATCTAAAAGCTCGCTTAAACACTCAGGACAAAGAGTTGGTTTGGCAATTTGGCTTTCTAAGCCATCGCGCCTTTGAGTAAAAACTTTAGTGATTTTGGGTATGACATCTCCGCTTCTTATCACACTTACACTATCGCCTATCATCACTCCCAATCTAGTTATCTCATCAAAATTATGCAAGGTTGCAGACTTTACCACAACCCCATCTAAATTTACAGGTTCTAATACTGCCACAGGAGTGATCACCCCACTTCTTCCAACTTGTAAATTAACCCCCAGTAAGGTTGTAGTTTTTTCCAAAGCAGGAAATTTAAACGCAGCCATAAATTTTGGAAATTTCACGGTATAACCCAAAAGCTTACAATGAGCTAAATCATCTACTCTTACAACCATACCATCCATCATCATAGGCTTTTGATCTCTTTTTTCTAAAAGCTCGTGGTATTTTTCTAAAACCTCATCTAAAGTTTTTACACAAAAAACAAAATCATCTTTTAAAAAACCAAGACTTCTTACAAACTCCATCACTTCAGAGTGCTTGCTAAATTCTAAAGAATTCTCCCCTACTCCCCAAGGATAAAATTTTAAATTTCTTTCTTTTGTAATGCTTGTATCAAGCTGTCTTAAAGAGCCACTTGCTGCGTTGCGTGGGTTTGCAAATAAGCTCAAGCCATCTTTAGCTCTTTTTTCATTGATTTTTTCAAAATCTTCTTTTAAAATCACTACTTCACCGCGAATTTCTATCTTTTTTTTATAAGGAATTTTTTGAGGTATATTTGATATTTCTTTTACATTTAAAGTAATATCCTCGCCTACTTCTCCATCGCCCCTTGTAGCACCACTGATTAAAATACCATTTTCATAAGTAAGATTTAAACTCGCTCCATCAAACTTAGGCTCTATAAAAAAATCAAACTCACATTTAGCTCTTTTTGCCCAAGCTCTAAGCTCAGCTTCATCAAAAACATCTTCCATAGACCACATTTTTGCACTATGTGCAAGTTTGTGAAATTCACTTTGTATAATAGGAGCGATATTTTGCGTAGGAGAATCTTTAGAAATCTTTTCTTGATGAAGCGTTTCAAATGCTTTTAACTCTCTTATAAGTTTATCATATTCTTCATCGCTTGCTAAAGGCTCATCGTCTTCATAATAAGCCCTCATCCATTCTTTTGCTAATTTTACCTTTTCTAAATACTCTTGATAAGTCATCACTACTCCAAAGAAAGTTCATCCATAGCTTTTGCAAGTTCAAACATTTGCTTATGTTCATACACATCATGCACTCTTATAATGCTTGCACCATTTTTAAAAGCCTCTAAATGCAAATAAAGCGTACCTGCTAGTCTTTGCTCAACACTTGAGCTAAAATAAGCATTTATCACACTTTTCCTACTAACTCCGATTAAAAGCTCTTTTTCAAAGCGTAAAAAATGCTCTAAATGTTTGATTAACATCATATTATGCCAAGGACTTTTACCAAAACCAATACCAACATCTAAAATCACATCTTCTAAACCAAGTTCACTTAATCTTTCTAGCTTTTGTGCAAAAAAATCATCAAGTTCAACTAATACATCTTCATAATGCGGGTTATCTTGCATATTTTGTGGGGTATTTTGTATATGCATGAGTGTGTAGGTAGCTTTATATTTTAAAGCTAATTTGGCTAAATTTTCATTTTTAAAACCAGTAATATCATTAATAAGCTTAAAACCTTTATTTAAAGCATATTCCAAGCAATACTCATCAAAACTATCTAAACTAAAAATACATTTTTCATAAAGTTTTTCTTTATAGATTAAATCCAAGGTATTTTTTAAACGCTTAAACTCTTCTTCTTTTCCACAATACACACTACCAGGTCTTGAAGAAACTGCACCTATATCTATATAATCAGCTCCTTGAGAAATCATAAGTTCGATTTTTTCTAAAACTTCATTTTCTTTAACCCTGCTTTGAGCATTAAAACTATCTTCATTGATATTAATCACACCCATGATTTTTGCGTGTTTGGGTTTAGCGAAATTAGACTTTAAAAATAGTGCTAAATTTTTAAGCTTAAAATCTTGCAATTTTTCTTTTTCTATAAGCTTTTTGGCTTGATCTTGCGTTACCATAAGCAAGGCATTAGTATGGTCTTTGCCTAGTATAACTTCCTTATGTGTTACAAGCTCAGCTCCAACCCTTAGTGCATCTTGTTTGAGTATATTTGCAGCAGGCGCTCTTAATTCTTTAATAAGAAAAAAATGAATTTGAGTTTTTTCACTCATAATTTTCTCACCTGCTTTGTGCGGCTTTATATATTTAGAAATTTGTTCAAAATCTGTGTTAGGATTGATTTTAATGATTTTCATTTTTTCTCTCGTGTAAAATTAAAGCTATGGTGCTTAGCAAAATAGTTGGCTTTGTATTTAATTTAGCTAACTCATAAGCTTTGTAAAAAAATTCAATTTCTTCATCATTTAATTTTATATCTTGTCTAAAACATTCATGGCTTAAAGCACTAATTAACTCCAAACACTCATGTTTGTCTATATTTTCATATTGTTTTAACAATGAAGCAATTTGAGCTAGATCTATTTTTTTAAGATCTAAATTTAAAGATATTTTTTCTTTTTGAATTTTATGTTTTTCTATGATAAATCTTGAAAGTATAGTAGGTAAAAAAACATTTTTTGAAGGAGCGACAATGATAAAATATACATTTTTAGGTGGCTCTTCAAAAAGTTTTAACAAAAAATTTTGCGCTTCTTCGCGAAAAGACTTAGCTAATATAACAATGATTTTAACTTGTGCTTCAGCTATATAACTTTCTTTCATAATAGCTTTTGCGGTTGCTTGAGCGTTTTTGTCATAAGTTAAGTCATTAAGTCTTAATTCCAAGTCAGGATTTTTGGGTATGAAAAATTTAAGATTTTTTACTCCATATTCTTCTGTGAGCTTTTCTTGTATTAGTTCAAAATCATTATGAATAATGATTTTATTTCTTAGATTCAAATTTCTACCTTAGAAAAAAGCACAGCCTCTAGGCTTTGCTCAAATACTTTATATAAAGAAATGAGTTTATAGTCTAATTCCTTATCACGCGAGGAAAGATAAAAGCTATTTTGCAACTGCTCATCAAAAAGCCAAAGCATACTTTCTGCTTTAGAATTAGCGATTTTAAATTTAAAACCTGTATTAGCTCCTATATAAAAAAAGGCATAACCATTAGGAAAAGAAATACTTAAAAGATCATTTAGCAAATCTATATCTTCTTGGGTATTGCAAGCTTTATTATAAATTCCTTTTAAAGACACAAAAGGCACTAAAGGTCTTGTAGTATTAGCATTGATTTGACTTAAAAAATACTCTTCAAACCACGTCCTTTGATCATCAGTAATCACAATAAAAGTATAACCTTGTAAAAGCAAAACTAACTTAGAAGCAATCAAAGGCGACCACTCAAGACGCCTTTCTTCTAACCAACTTGCATAAGTCCCATTTTCTCGGATTTGCTCTAGGGTAAATTTTAAAAAACCATTACTCATTTAAATATCTAGTTTATAAACTTCATGCAATACTCTTACAGCTAATTCACCGTATTTTTCATGTACAATAACTGAAATTTTAATTTCACTTGTAGAAATCATTTGTATATTAATATTTTCATTTGCTAGTGCTTTAAAAGCTGCTGAAGCTACTCCAGAATGTGATTTCATACCCACACCCACAACTGAAACTTTTACCACTGCACTATCTGTTTCTATATTGGCATTAACACCTAAAACTTTTTTCATAGCATTAGTTGCTAAATCAAGTTCATTTTCAGGTACAGTAAATCCTAAATTTGTAGCTCCATCTAAGCCTACATTTTGAATAATCATATCTACATTGATATTTTCATTTGCTAAAGTCCCAAAAATTTCAGCAGCAATACCTGGCTTATCATCAATATTTCTTAAAGTAACCCTTGCTTGGTTTTTATCTAGTGCTATACCACTAACCAAAGCTTGTTCCATATTTTCCTCCTTAGTAATAATCGTACCTTCATTTTCATTAAAGCTACTTCTAGTAACTAATTTTACATTTAGTTTTTTAGCAAGTTCTACAGAGCGATTTTGTAAAACTTTAGCTCCTAAACTTGCAAGTTCTAACATTTCTTCATAAGAAATTTTATCTAGTTTTTTAGCCTTTGGTTCAATTCTAGGATCGGTAGTATATACTCCATCTACATCAGTATAAATTTCGCATAAATCCGCATTTAAAGCTCCTGCTAGTGCAACTGCACTTAAGTCACTTCCACCACGGCCCAAAGTAGTAACATTACCCATTTTGTCAATACCTTGAAAGCCAGCAACTACTACAATATACCCCTCATCTAAAGCTTTGTTGATATTTGTAGTATCAATGTGTTCTATTCTTGCTTTAGTATAAACATCATCTGTAACAATCCCTGCATTGCGTCCGGAAAATGCAGTGGCTTTTAAACCCATTTCATTTAATGCAATAGCAAGCAAAGATGAAGTTACGCGCTCACCACTACTTAAAAGCATATCCATCTCACGACCTGAAGGATTTTTGCTAAAATGATGAGCAAAGTCAATAAGCTCATTAGTAACCCCACTCATCGCTGAAACTACCACAACTAGCTTATCGCAAGTTTTTTTACTTTTTGCCACTCTTTTAGCAACTTCATCAATACGCTCAAGCGTTCCTACGCTTGTTCCCCCATATTTTTGTACGACCAGCATTAAATATACCCCCTTTCTTTAAAATATTTTAAAACTCTAATATATATAGGTTTTTTAAAATGATTAATCATATCATAAACATCTTCCAATGAAGCAAATTTATAAGCATCAAATTCAGGATTTTTAGTGTTTAGATTAATAATAGCTTTATTTTTTAATCTAACTAAAAAATATTTTTGATTTTGGCCATCATAAGGATACATTTTTTGCGCAACCTTGGCTGGAAAATCATAACTAATCCACTCAGGATGTTCAGCTAAAATTTCAACCTCATCTGTACCTATTTCTTCTTTTAATTCTCTAAACAACGCACTTTTAACATCCTCTCCTTCATCTATACCACCTTGAGGAAATTGCCATATATCTTCCATATCATTGCGTTTAGCAAGTAAAATTTTACACTCAAAAGGATAAGCTGATGATAGTACTATAGCAGCTACATTTGGCCTATATTTTTTTTCTTTTTCCATAATTTTCTTATCCTTGACTTTTTAATAATATAATTCTAACAAAAAAATACGAATTTATAATCACATTTTAAAGAAGTTTTATGCATTTATATATACATATACCATTTTGTGAAAGTAAGTGTTTTTATTGTTCTTTTACTTCACTTAAAAAAAAGGACTTTGAAAAAGATTATTTAAATGCTTTAATGCAAGATATAAAAAATCAATTAGATTTTTTTAAGCTTGATAAAAATTCCATCAAGACTGTTTTCATAGGTGGTGGTACGCCTAGTTTAATGGAAACTGGTTTTTATGAGAAAATATTTATTTTTTTACAAAATTATTTACAAAAAGACAGCGAAATCAGTATAGAAGCCAATCCTAACTCGAGTAATTTTTCTTGGCTTAAAGAGATAAAAAATTTAGGTTTTAATCGTATTTCTTTTGGAGTACAAAGCTTTCATGAAAAAAAACTACAATTTCTTGGGCGTATTCATGATCAAAAAAGCATTTTTACTAGCATAGAAAATGCAAAAAAAGCGGGATTTAATAATATCAATTTAGACTTAATTTATGATACAAAACTTGATGATAAAAAAATGCTTGATTATGAAATTTCTAAACTAACCCTACTTGATATTAACCATGTGAGCGCTTATAATCTAACTATAGAAGAAAAGACAAGATTTGCTAAAAAATTTCATTTTAAAAAAAATGCTCCGCGCCTTGCAAAATATTTTATCAAAGCTATTGAAAATCTTGGTTATAAACAATATGAAATCAGTAATTTTGGACAAATTTGCAAACACAATCTTGCATACTGGCAAGGAAAAGACTATATAGGCTGTGGTTTAAGTGCAGTAGGATTTTTAAAAAATCAAAGATTTTATACTAAAAAAAGTTTAAAAGATTATATAACAAATCCTTGTTTTAGAGAGATTGAAAATTTAAATTCAAAAGATTTACGCTTAGAGCATATTTTTTTAGGACTTAGAAGCATTATAGGGGTGGATGAAACAAAGCTAAAATCCTTAGAAAAAGAAAAGGCAGTGTTTCTTAGTAAAAAAGGAAAGCTAGTTTATAAAAATGGAATTTTTTATAACACCAACTACCTTTTAAGCGATGAGCTAGCTTTGTATATTAGCACTTAAGTTTTACATTCACACGAAAACCTTTTAAGCTCAGGAAGCTTTATAGAAAGCTCGTTGATGTTTTTTAATATATCATTACAAAAATTATTTAAATTTTCTTTTACTCCATAATACGCCCAAACACCTTGTCTATCTACTTCTAAAAAATTAGCCTCTTTTAAAATTTTTAAATGTCTTGAAAGCCTTGATTGACTCATATTTAAAGAGCTTTGCAAATCACACACACAAAGCTTTCCGTATTTTTGTAAAAAAGCTAGGATTAAAATCCTGCTTTCATCATTAATTGCACTTGTTATCTTCAAAAACTCTTGCATAAAAATCCTTATGTGAAAAATATTAAAAGACCAAAACTAATTGCAATAGCAACAATCATACCTGCAAATAAAATCAAAAAACTTGTTTTGAAAATTCTTTTAAGCAAGATAAGTTCAGGTAAAGAACACCCCGCCCCTGCTATTAGAAAACTCATCATAATCCCTAAAGGTACACCAGCTTGAGTCAAAGACAAGGCAACTGGAATCATAGCCGAACAATTCATATAAAGCAAAACCCCTATAAAAGCAGCTATAATCACACCCAAAATTCCATAATCTTTAAGATATTCCTCAAAGAAATTTTGTGGGAAAGCACCGTGTATTGTAGCTCCTATAGCCATACCAATAATAATATAAGGTAAGATTTTTTTATATTCTTTTAAACTTTGAGTGAAGTATTTTTTTAATCTACTTTCATATTTTTTAAATTTTAGCGATGAATTATTTGACGAGCAACATGAAGTTTGTGTAGCCAACTGAGTTATTTTAGAGCTGGAACAACATGAAGTTTGTGTAGTAGGTTGCGACTTAACACTAGAACAACAAGAATTGGTTTGTCCTTCTTGAAGTTCATTATTTAAAAAATTTTCATTGAAAAATACTCTTGTGTTGGTTTTTGAAATTCCAAAAGCAAGTAATAAAATAATCCCAAATAAAAATCCTACATAAAACAAGGTTATCTTAACTCCAAAACTCGCTATAAACATCACTAAAATAATAGGATTAATTAAAGGCGAAGTGCTAAGATAAGCTATACATACACCTAAAGGAACGCCTGATCTTAAAAAAGCATTTAAAAGTGGTATACTTGAACACGAACAAAAAGGTGTTAAAGCACCTAAAAATATAGCTTTGATATAGCTTCCAAATCCATCACTTTTTAGGTGAGTCTCAAAAAATTTAGAATACTTTTCATTCACAAAAGCAACAAGCATACTCACCAAAATAAACAAAATTGAAATTTCGCTAAAAAGAAACAGAAATTCTTGTAAAATAGTTAAAATTTTACCCCACATATTTTCCTTTCGATATTTTAATTTTTGTGATTATAACTAAAATAAATTAATATATCAATATATCTTTATATATTAATATGATAAAAGTAATAATATTTTTAAGTATTTTTATGTAAAATGTAAACCACATATTAAAGCGAAAGAAGATAAAATAATGAGTTTTGGTGAAATTTTAGTTATTTTAGTTGTAGCTATTTTAGTACTTGGGCCTGAAAAACTACCTTCAACTATAGTCGAAATTGCAAAAATTTTAAAAGCCATTAAAAGTAATATTGATGAAGCAAAAGCAAGTATTAATAAAGAACTAAAAATAGCAGAATTAAAAGATGAAGCACAAAAATACAAAGATGAATTTTCACAAACTAACGAAAATATCAGAAAAAAATTAAGTTTTGAAGAATTTGATCAACTTAAAGAAGATATTTTAAATAATACCAAAGAATTAAAAAGTGAAATTAATGATTTAGAAAAGGATATACAAGAACTTTCTAATCTTGAAGAAAAAATTCAAAAAGATGAAAAAAATACTCAGAAAATGGAAAGCTAAGAATGTTTGAAGAATTAAAACCGCATTTAGTAGAACTTAGAAAAAGATTATTTATAAGTGTTGCTTGTGTTGTTGTGATGTTTTTTGTATGTTTTAGTTTTAATAACTACATCATAGATATACTAAAAGCGCCTGTTGAAGCAGCCTTACCTGAAATTTCAAGACAAATGACCTTCGTTGAATTGCAAGAGCCTTTATTTACTGCGATGAAGGTTTCATTTTTTACAGCTTTTTTGATTTCTTTACCGGTTATTTTTTGGCAGTTTTGGAAGTTTGTAGCACCTGGACTTTATGATAATGAAAAAAGATTAGTAGTGCCTTTTGTAAGCTTTGCTAGCATCATGTTTGCACTTGGTGCTTTGTTTTGTTATTATATAGTTATACCTTTGGCTTTTAAATTTTTGATTGATTTTGGGGTGCAAACCCAAGATTTTAAACCTTTAATTAGTATAGGTTTATATGTGGGCTTTTTTACTAAATTAGTAATCGCTTTTGGCTTGGCTTTTGAAATGCCTGTAATAACCTTTTTCTTTGCTAAACTTGGACTTATTGATGATACTTTTTTGAAAAAACATTTTAGAGTTTCTGTTTTAGTGATTTTTGTTTTTTCAGCTATGATGACACCACCTGATGTTATATCGCAATTTTTAATGGCTGTGCCTTTGTGCGGGCTTTATGGGATTTCTATTTATATAGCTAAAAAAGTTAATCCTAGTCAAAAAGAAGATGATAAAAATGATTGATAAAGATCTTTTGCTTTCTAGTTATGATTATGATTTACCTAATGAACTTATAGCAAATTTTCCTATTTTACCCAAAGAAAATGCCAAGCTTTTGGTATATGAAAGATGTAAAGATCAAATTTCACATTTGCACTTTAAGGACTTAGCTAGAATTTTACCACCTTGTGAAATCATCTTTAATGATACCAAAGTCATCAAAGCAAGAATTTATGGGAATAAAGAAAGTGGTAGCAAAATAGAACTTTTTATCAACCATCCTTTAAAAAATAATAAATTTTTAGTGCAAATTCGGGGTAAGGTTAAAGAAGGACAAATTTTATATTTTGAAAATTCTTTAAAAGCTAAAATCAAAAAATTACATGATGATGGCACAAGAGAAGTAGAGTTTTTTAATGATGAAAAAGAGCTTAGTCATCATGAAGTTTTTGAAGTTTTAGAAAAAATAGGCCATATCCCTTTGCCACCTTATATTAAAAGAGCAGATGAAGTGCAAGATAGCATTAACTATCAAAGTATTTTTGCTAAAAATCAAGGTGCGGTTGCTGCACCTACTGCGAGCTTACACTTTGATGAAGCAATGATCAATGAACTTAAAAAAAATCATAATATCCATACTATCACACTACACGTTGGCGCAGGAACTTTTAAAGGTGTAGAATGTGAAGATATACGTGATCATAAAATGCATTCAGAATTTTTTCATATTGATAATGAAACTTGTGCTTTGATTGATTCTTCTAAGAAAATACTAGGTGTTGGCACCACGGTTACTCGTTGTATAGAGTATTATCATAGAAAAAAATTAAAAGAAGGTTTTTGTGATTTGTTTTTACACCCACAAAACACTCCGCAAAGACTTGATTATTTACTTACTAATTTTCACTTACCAAAATCAACTTTAATTATGCTTGTAGCAGCATTTATAGGTAGAGAAAAAACCCTAGAGCTTTACTATGAAGCTATAAAAAATAACTATCGTTTTTACTCATATGGCGATGGAATGCTAATTATTTAATCTTTTTTTTGATATATTTTTTATCAATATAGCCCAAATCTATAAGTTTTTGATAAATTTTAGCCAGTATAGGTCCTCCTGTGCTACTACCACTTTTCCCATGTTCGATTAAAACCACTACTACATATTGTGGTTTTTCATAAGGTGCATAAGAAGTAATCCAAGCATGAGATCTTAAAAAATACTCTAAATCCTCTTCTTTAATACGCTTTTTTTCACTTTGAGAAATTCCAACCACTTGTGCTGTTCCTGTTTTAGCTGCTATAGTAATAGGTGAATTTCTTAAAAATCTTGCCGTAGTTCCACCATCAACATTGGCAACTTCATACATAGCACGCCTTAAAAGTGGGAGTTTTGATAGTTCAAAAGTCGTAAAAACACTTTCATTATTATCAAAATTTATTTTAGTAACATTATCATCAACGCTATATAAAAAATGCGGTGTGATGTTTTTAGCCGTAGCAATCATAGCTGTAAATTTAGCCACTTGCATAGGAGTAGCAAGAAAATCACCTTGACCTATGCTTGTATTTAAAGTTTCACCTTGATACCATGGTTGGTTATATTTTTCTTTTTTCCATATTCTATTAGGTACTGTTCCTATAAATTCATTAGGTAAATCAACTCCTGTTTTTACACCAAAACCTATTCTTTCAAAAACAGAACTAATAGTATCAATACCAACTTCCAAAGCGCCTTTATAAAAATATACATCACAACTTTCCCTAATAGCATCTGTCATATCTACATAACCATGGCCTATAGCTTTCCAACATCTAAATTTTCTACCACCAAGCTCAAAGTTAGAATCGCATAAATATTTATGATTTTCATTCACTTTTCCACTATCTAAAAAGGCTAAAGCTGTACCCATTTTTATAACTGAACCTGGAGGATAAAGTCCATTAATGAGTTTATTAGTAAAAGGATGGTTTAAATCATTAGAAAGTTTATCCCATTCTTCTTGGCTAATACCTGTAACAAAAGGATTAAGATTATACTCAGGAAAACTACCCGCTGCTAAAATAGCTCCGCTTTTTACATCCATTATTATAGCCGCACCTGCTAAATTTTCAAAAATACTAGTTAAATATTCTTGTAAATCAAGATCAATACTTAAAGTGATATTACTTGAAGTGGGTTTTTTATAAGAAAGCTCTTCTATTTCTTTATTTAATGCATTTACCTTACTAACCTTTTCGCCCTTTTGGCCTTGCAAAATTTCATTATAAGAACGCTCTATACCACTACGCCCTACATAGCTAGTTAATCTTGCAATTTCATTTTCATTCATATCATTTAAATTTGCTTTTCCAACATAACCTATAACATGACTAGCTAAAGCATCATAAGGATAAAATCTTTGAGTGGTAGATTTAACTTGCATATTTTCGCGCAAATTAAGCTTAGTAAAATGTTTAATCATCGCATCATATTCTATAAATGGAACCACTTCTATATAATCTTGATTATAATAAGAATCTGCTTTTATATAATTTCGTTTTAATTTAGTTATATTTAAATCAGGAAAAGCATCTACTATGGCTTGTAATTCTTGCTCTAAAAGATTTCTGTTTTTCTTTTTTATGTGTAAATATGGCTTTATAGAGATTGAAAAACCTAATTTATTTACCGCTAAGGGTCTACCCTTTATGTCTAAAATTTGCCCTCTAACAGGTGCTAAAAATTGCGTTTTAATGGCATTTTGTTTAGCTATTTCTTCATAATAAACATTAGATTTAATACTTATGTAATACACCCTAGCAAGCAAAAGTATAAAAAAACAAGCTATAAAGCCCATCACTAAACGCATACGCATATTAGATTTTCCCTTTAAAAATAACAAAAGAAATCAAAGCCTCAACAGCAAAAAACCATAGATATTCAATACCAAATTTTAAAATTTCATTATTATCTAAATATGCTAAAAACACATCAAAAAGATAGATAAAAATATAAGCACACAAAGTAAATATAATGAGTAAATAATGACCTAGTTTTAACTTGCTTTTAAACCAATCAACAAAAAAATGATAAAAAACAAAAAAAGCTATCCATGAACTAAAAAGATAAAATCCATGGATAATATCAATAAAGAAAAGATAAAACAAAGAAAAATACCATCTAAAATCAAGCTTATTAAGAGTTCTTTCTTTTTCTTTTAAAAGCACTATCATATAACAAAAAAACACTCCAAATAAAGGAGGCATCCAATAATACACAGAACTTAGCATTTGATAAAAAATCAAAGATAAATAAAAAAATAAATAAGAAAAATCAAATCTATTTTTTACTAAATTTCTACTCCTCATTAAAACCAAAACTCTCTAAAATAATTTTTTGTTCTAATTTATCAATACCACTTTTTTTCAAATTTGACACTAAGATAGCATTTTTATTTATATTTAAAATTTTTGCTTTTTGACTTTGATTAAGCTTATCTGCTTTTGTAAAAACTGTTATTTTTTTTTGATCAGCTCTGATAAAAGAATCTAAATACAAATCCAAATTTGCATCAATATCTAAATTTTCATGTCTAGAATCTATTAGATGAATAAAAAGCTTGATAGAACTGCGCTCTTTTAAAAACTCATCTAAATTTTTATTCCAAATAGCCTTAGTTTTTTTGCTCACTTTAGCATAACCAAAACCAGGTAAATCAATAAATATTAGTTTAAATTTATCCTCATCTTTTTTATAATCAACTTCAAAAAAATTAATAAGTTGGGTTTTACCTGGGGTTGAAGAGCTTTTTGCTAAATTTTTATTTTTACATAGTGTATTAATCAAAGAACTTTTACCTACATTAGAACGCCCTAAAAAGGCGATTTCAGTGTATATAGGTTGTGGTGCTTCGTCTATTTTGGAAGCAGAAATTAAAAATTTAGCATTTAATATCATTCTTTTACTTCAAATACAAATTTAGCAGGTTTTTTATCTTTACTCACTACTCTATAAGTCATATTTTTTCTATCTACTATGATTTTATCCCCTATGAGTTCTTTTTTTGTTTGCATTTCTATAATTTTTGCATTGCCATTAATCTCATATATATCCTTAGCTACATTATAAATAAACTCATCGCCGCTTCCATGATAAGTTTTATCTTTCATCATGATTTTAAATTTAGCATCTTTAGTAGCTATATACTTGATGGGTTGCTTGTCTTTCATATAAATGACTAATTTTTGCGAATTTAAAACATCATTGCCTTTTTTAACTTCTACATTACCAGTTAATACACTTGTTTCATTTTTTTCATCTAAGTAAAAATCTTTAGCATAAACTTCTATTTTTTGTGCACTAAATGCGAACAAATTTAACAAACACAAAAAAATTACTGCTCTAAAAACCATGCTTTTATCCCTTGAATTTTTAATTCTTTTTGATTAACATCGTATAAAAAATTATCCCCAAAAATCTCATTTAAACCTACATATGCTTTAAAATTATCATTAGAAAATAAAATTTTATTTTTCATATCGTAAGTTGCTTTTTGGGTAAAAATAGAAGTTTGATTATGATCAAAATAACTTACATTACCTTCTAAAATGGATTTTTCTTCATCTCTTACTAATAAATCCGAACTTAAATTATAATCAAGCGCCTGAACTTTAAAATCATCAAAAATATCTTTGTCTTGATATTTTACCCAGCGACTTGCCTGATATGTAGCCTTAATTACACTAGCATTTAACTCATAATCAAGCACATCAAAAGCTTGCATATTTGCCACATCTACCTTTTGTGGTTTTATAGCAAATAAATATGGATCTTGGGTACTTAAAATCACCATAACAAATGCAAATAAACTCATTAATATAGCAAAAATTTTTATCGCCAAAGTTTATCCCATTGAGCTTGCATATTATTATGTTCAATTAAAATTTCAATCATCTCGCTCACTGCTCCATTGCCACCTTTTCTATTTAAAACTTTATCAGTTTTTAAAGCCTTATGTGCATCTTTTGGCTTAAAGCTATATCCAACTGCTTCAAGCAGGCTCATATCATTATAATAATCCCCAATAGCAGCACATTGAGAAAAATCTAAATTTAATTTTTCTAAAATTTCTTTAGCGCAAGCTAGTTTATCACTAATACCTTGATAGACTAAATCAATTTTTAAATCCCTAGCTCTAAAATACACACACTCGCTAGTCCTACCTGTAATGATAGCAACTTTCTTACCAAGCTTTTGCCAAGCTTCAATCGCCGCACCATCTTTTACATTAAATTCTTTAATCTCACCATAGTTTTGCGTATAGATGATTTTACCATCTGTTAGACAACCATCTACATCTAAAAAAATAAGTTCTATCATAATCTTACTCTCTTACTATAAACGCACCTGGGAAAGATCCACTATCAACAAAATCTCTTGCTTCTTGCTCACTTCTAAAACCTTTTAAAAATACTCTATGCAAGCCATCTTTAGCACTTGTTTGGATAGTAGAAGTATAAGAATTATAATTTTTATATCTACTTGCTATTAACTCTGCACCACTTTTATTTCTAAATGCTCCAATTTGCACCATAAAAGATCCACCTTGGAAAATATGACCACTATCAGCAATCTCTCCACTGCTGCCTAAATTAGAATTAGTATGAACTGAACCTGAACTTGCACTTGTTCCAAAGCCAATCACTTCAAGTCTTACAGGGGCTGTTCCAGATTGAATCATATCTATATCTCTTGCAGCCATATTAGATAAATCTATAATCCTTCCTGCTACAAAAGGCCCTCTATCATTAATCCTAACAGTAGTTTGACGGTGATTTTTTAAATTAGTTACTTTTACTATGGTATTCATAGGTAAAGTTTTATGAGCTGCAGTATAAGCGTGTTGATCATAAGTTTCACCATTGGAAGTTTTTTTACCATGGAAACCCGGTCCATACCAACTAGCTATACCATCAGCAGTCTCACCCACTTCTACTACAGTTGGATAATAAGTTTTGCCATTAATAGTATAAGGTTTCATGGTGCCTTTTAAACTAGTATTATTATGTTTTACACTTTTAAAATCCCTCTCTGGATAATACACAGTAGGTGTACTAATAGGCACCATGCTACAAGCACTAAACAAAACTCCTACACAACTAACGACTAACGACTTTTGTATGAGAGCTTTTGGATATTTTTTGAGTTGTTTTGATTTTTGCATTATTATTCTCCTTAATTTTTAACACAAGTTTTTGATTAATATTGATTAAATTTCCTTTTATTTTATTGTATTCCTTGATACTTTCAACGCTTATTTTATGTTTTCTTGCAATAGTATAAAGACTATCGCCTTCTTTTACTATATAAATTTTTGTATGCGGAATGGTTGTATCCACCTTAGCTAATTTTACATTCTCTAATGCCTTTTCTACCGCCACACTTTTGCTTAAAGGAATGTACATATAATAATCTTTTTTATCAGGTGGAGTAAAGTCATAATTAAAATGTGGATTATAACGCTTAAATTCTTTATAAGACATTTTAGCTACTTTGGCAAGCTCTCTTAAAGAAACACTTGGTGGCACTGAAATTTTTTTAACCTCACTTGATAGGGCATAATTAAGCAAAGCACTATCTTGAGAAATTAAAAAATCATTATTATTAGCCAAAAATGCCATAGTAAGAATTTTTCTAATAAAAATCCTAGTTTCTAATGGTAAGTATTTTTTATCAGGATCAAGTAAGATTCTTAAATCATCACTTTTTGCTTTTTTTATAGCTTGACGTAATTTACCATCACCACAATTATAAGCTAAAATAGCCAAATACCATTTTCCAAACTGCTCTTTTAGTTGTTTTAAATAAGCAATAGCTGCATAAGTTGATTTTACTAAATCTTTTCTCTCATCTACATAAGGATCTATCCTTAAACCCAAAGTTTGTGCTGTTGGTTTCATAAATTGCCAAACACCCACAGCTTTAGTTCTTGAGATAGAATGAATTTTTAAACCAGATTCTACAATTGCTAAGTATAAAAATTCTTGAGGAATATTTTCTTTTTCTAATATTTTGCGGATAATCGGAGTAATTTTGTAAAATTCTCTCATCGTATCTACTAAAGTTTTAGAATGCATATCCATGGAAGATTCTTTAAATTCTAAAAAAATCATATCGCTAAGATAGCTTGCTTCTATATCTAAATTTCTTAAAA
This sequence comes from Campylobacter lari subsp. concheus, assembly GCF_008245025.1. Lineage (NCBI taxonomy): Bacteria > Pseudomonadati > Campylobacterota > Epsilonproteobacteria > Campylobacterales > Campylobacteraceae > Campylobacter > Campylobacter lari. The sequence goes on along the minus strand of NZ_CP043426.1, from coordinate 639,401 downwards.
TTTGTGCTTGTTGAGTATAGTGTTCTGGAGTAAATTGCAAGGCTTTAGCATTTAAGCATAATAATACTAAAATAAAAAATAAAAAGTTTTTTTTCATTATAAACCTTGGAAAAACAAACAATTAGCGTTAGAATTAGTAAGTTTTATTATTTCATTTTTAGATAAATTTAAAAGCTCAGCCATTTTTTGAGCTACAAAATGCGTCAAAATAGGATCATTTACCTTGCCACGATGTGGCTCTGGAGTTAAATAAGGTCCATCTGTTTCTAAAACAAGCTTATCTTTTGGAATTTTAGGTAAAACTTCTACTAGTTTTTTTGCATTTTTAAAAGTTAAAACCCCACCTATACCAAAATAAAAACCATCATCTGCCAGCTGAAGTAAAAGCTCACTAGCATTAAAACAATGCAAAACACCACCTTGTAAATCCTTTGCATATGTTTTTAAAATATTAAAACTATCTTCATTAGCCTCACGCACATGAACAATCAAAGGCTTTTTGTATTCAATAGCTAGCTGAATTTGAGCTATAAAAACTTCTTTTTGTTTTGCTTTTATTTCATCATCATCAGCCCTTAAACGATAATAATCAAGCCCGCACTCACCCACTGCAACACATTTTTTATCATTTATAAATTCTTTTAAAACATCCAAATCAAAATCATCTATATCGTAAGGATGTACCCCACAAGAAAAATATACATTTTCATAATCATGCGCAATTTCTCTTGCTCTTGGTAAATCTTTTATATCTGCACCAGGTATGATGATTTTGCCCACTCCATTAGCAAAGGCATGATTTAACATTTCATCCAAATATCCAAAATAAGCTTGGCTATCTAAATGACAATGTGTATCTATGATTTTTTCACTAAAATCACAATCTAAAAACATACCTCTACCCTATTTTTACCATTAGCCTTAGCTAAATCTAGTGCCTTTTGAGCATTATTAAGCAAATCTTGTATTTGGCTTGTTTTGCCTCCAAAAGCAACCCCTACAGAAACACTGTAATCAACCTCATCTAAAGCTATTAAAACACTTTCTTTAGCAATATTTACTCTTATATTTGAAAAAGCTTTCAACGCTTCTTTATTATCTGTATTTTTTAAAAGTACATAAAATTTACCATCTTCAATTCTAGTTGCTAAATCCATACCGCGAATTTGATCTTTGATTTTTTTAGCTGTGTGTTTAATCACTCCATCGCCACAATCATAACTTAGTTCATAGTTAATTGTTGCAAGATTGTCTATATCAATTAATGCTAAAGCTAATTCTTCATTTTCTTGCATATCTTCTAAATAATCTAAAAATCTTTTTTCAAAATTTGCATAATCATCAAGTCCTGTTAGCAAATCTTTACCCAAACTATACTCATCAAGTAAAACACATTTTTGCATATAATCTAAGCAATTATTCACTCTACAATTAAGAGATTCTTTTTGGAAAGGTCTAATCACATAGTCATTCACGCCCTTTCTAAAAGCTCTTGCCTCTAGCGCATCATCTTTATCTCCAACCATGATCACACCAAGTTCTATCTTAGAGTATTTTGAACGAATTTCTACAAGCAAATCTTCCCCATTAATTACAGGCATAGTTGCATCACAAATTACCAATTTTGTATCCGGATTATCACTAAGATAACTTAGCGCTTCTTCTCCATGTGCTGCTGCTAAAACATTAAAAAGTTGATTATTAAGATTTTTTTTCATTTCTGCACGTAAAGTTACATTAGCGATTGCTAAAATTATCTTAGTTTTATTATTTTTCTGAAGCATTCTAATGGAACTTAGCATTTCATCAATACAACTTTCGCTTTCTTTTTGAATATAACCTATAATGTCTTTTTCCATAAATTTCTTACGCGTTTGTCCATCACTACTTCCCGTAAGTACTATAGCAGGAATATTTTTTTCTAAAACCACATCTACCACTTCTCCATTGGGAGCATCTGGCAAACAAAGATCTACAAAAGCCATAAAATAATCATTTTTCACTAATTCTTTAGCACTATTCATATCAAAAGCAACATCCACTTTTAAACCCAAAGTATTTTCTACTTTTTTTGCTAAAAGCTTTGTGAGCATTTTGTTATCATCAATAATTAAAATTTTTTCTTCCATAGCCAACTCTCTTTATAATTTAAAAGTATAATTATAACATATAGAAATTTACTTTTTGTTTTTAAAGCAAAGTTCTAGTAAATTCTAAAGCCTCTTGTGTGATATTTTCTCCACTTACCATTCTAGCAAGTTCTCTTACTCTTTCTTCTTTTTCTATTTTTCTTACCCTACTTTCATTTCCTATTTTTTCTACTAAAAAATGATTACTTGCTTTTGATGAAAGCTGTGGTAAATGCGAAATTGCAAAAATTTGATAAAATTTTGCAAGCTCTTTTAATACTTCAGCTATACTCATTGCTTCTTTACCACTTAAATTTGCATCAATTTCATCTAAAAATATTATCCCACTAGCTTTATTAGTAACATTGCATTCTGTTGCAATAAAAGAAAGTCTTAGACGGTTTATCTCACCTGAGCTTAAATTTTTTAAACCAGCTTCATTGATATTTAAACTCACTTCATCTTTACCTAAAATACTTAAAGTACAATCTTTAAGTTCTAATTTAACTTCCTTCATATAAAGTTTTTCTAGATAAAAATTCAGTAATTTTTCAAGCTCTTTTAATCTTTTTTTACGCAAAGTACTTAATTTTTGACTTTTCTCATCTAAAAGTATTTTAGCATTTTGTACTTTTTCTTCTAATTCCTTTTTTTCAAAACTTAAATTTTCATAATGAGCTAATTCTGCTTTTTTCTTTTCTAAAGCTTCTAAAGCTTCTTCTATGCTTCCATATTTTGAAATCAAAGAAGAAAGTTTTTCTATCCTATCAAGTACTTCTTCTATATCAAAATCAAAATCATCAAAACTTTGATTTTCCCACACTGCTCTTAGTTCATTTAAACACTCTGAAAAAAATGAACTATCAACATCACTAATTTGCAAAGCTTCAATCACTGCTGATTCTAATTCAAAAATTCTGCTTGCCCTATTCCAAGCAGCGTCAATTTTATCTTTTTTCGAAAGTCTTTTTTTAAAACTCATTAATTCATCAAATTCACCTATTTTTGGGTTAATACTTTGAATTTTTTGTATTTCAAAGCTCGTAAATTCTTTTAATTCTTCTAGCTTTTTTTCTTCTTCTTGAATTTTTTCTAATTTAGTTTTATTTTCCATATATTCTTTATAAATATTTTTATATTCATTTAAAAAATCTTGAAATTTCTTATCCTCTTTTGATTGCATAAAATCAAGTAAGTTTAAAAATCTTTCATTTGAGAACTCATTATTTTCCTTAGCTGAAAGATATTTTACAAATTTCTTAGAAAGCAAGGCTAAATTCTTTTTTGAAATAAGTTGGTTATTGATAAAATAACGCGAGCTTTTATCTTTTAAAAGTTTAAATACATTTAATTCTTCATTTTCGATACCAAACTCATCTAATTCAAGTTCATCATTTAACAAAATTTCTACCATTTTAGCTTCACTCTCACTTAGAGCAAAAGCTGCCAAAATAGCCTTAAAAAGCACAGACTTTCCAGCACCACTTAAGCCAGTAAAGACAGTAAGTCCAGCTTCTAAGTCTAATTTTGCTTGTTTAAAACCTAAATTTTCTTTGATTAAAATACTCTCTATCATCACTTACCCCAATTTAACTTTTCTTTTAAAACTTGGAAATAATCTCTATCTTTTTTATGTATAAAACTAAGTTCTTTTTTACTAAGTCCTATAAAAATTTTATCATATTTCTTAGGATCAATCACTTCTTGCCCATCTAAATACAACAGACAATGCTCGACTTTCAATTCAAGCTCAAAGCCATAAGGTAAAACTATAGGCCTTTGAGTTAAAGAATGAGAACAAACCGGAGTTAAAACAAAAATTTCACTCCAAGGATGAACTATAGGCCCACCTGCACTAATATTATAAGCAGTTGAACCACTTGAACTAGCTATGATTAAACCATCTCCATAATAAGCATTAAAAAGTTTATTTTCAAAAAAAACTTCCACATTTGCCATTAAAGCATTATCACGAGAAAAAACTGCGTCATTAAAAGCAAATTTTTTAATGATTTTATTTTTTTTATACAAGGTAATTTGAAGCATTTTGGCTTTTTCTATTTTAAAATCACTTTCAAAAAAATCTTTAAAAAAACTTTCTACTTCATTAAAAGAAAGAGCTGTTAAAAAACCTAAATTTCCTGCATTTATACCTAAAATAGGTATTTTAGCTTGATAAACTTGTCTGCATAAAGATAAAAGCGTACCATCCCCACCTAGAGAAATCAAAAAATCCAATTCTTGTAAATCTTTTAGATTAATTTTTTCTTGCCCTAGCAACACAAGCTCTATATTTTTTTGCAAACAAATTGCTCTTAAAAAATCAATTTGCTTGTTTAAATTTGTGTTTAACCTACAAAATAAGCCTATTTTTTGAATTTTTTCTATATTTATACATTTTTTCATAAAAAAATTATAACAAAACTTAGCTAAGCAAAAGAATAAAATACTATAATAACAAAATTGAACAAAATTAAGCTAAGGAAAAATTTTGAGAACTCATTATAATACAGAGCTTAACATACAAAATGTTGGCGAGGAAGTAACATTATGTGGTTGGGTAAATTCTTACCGTGATCATGGAGGTGTAATTTTTATTGATCTTAGAGATCGTAGCGGACTTATACAGTTAGTATGTGATCCTGCAGATAATCAAGAGGCACATAATATAGCTTCATCAATAAGAAATGAATATGTTTTAATAGCACAAGGAAAAATTCGCCCACGTGGTGAAGGACTTGTAAATCCAAAATTAAAAACCGGAGAAATAGAAGTTGTTATAAATAAACTTGCTATTGAAAATGAAAGCGCTGTAGTACCTTTTGCTATAGGTGATGAAAGCGTGAATGAAGAATTAAGATTAAAATATAGATTTTTAGATTTAAGAAGTAAAAAGCTTTATGATAATTTTGCTCTAAGATCAACTGCTTGTATAGCAGCAAGAAATTCTTTATCAAGTATGGGATTTTTAGAAGTTGAAACTCCTATTTTAACTAAAGCCACTCCAGAAGGCGCAAGGGATTATTTAGTACCATCACGCGTACATCAAGGCGAATTTTATGCCTTACCTCAAAGTCCTCAACTTTTCAAACAACTTTTAATGTGTTCAGGATTTGATAGATATTTTCAAATTGCAAAATGTTTTAGAGATGAGGATTTAAGAGCAGACCGCCAACCTGAATTTACTCAAATAGATATAGAAATGAGTTTTTGTGAGCAAAAAGATATCATAGCTATGGCAGAAAATTTACTCAAAGATATTTTCAAAGCTTGCGGAAAAGAAATTAGCATACCTTTTAGACAAATGAGTTACAAAGAAGCTATGGAAAATTATGGCTCTGATAAGCCTGATTTAAGATTTGATATGAAATTTATTGATGTGATTGATATTTTTGCAAAATCAAATAACGAAATTTTTGCAAATATCGCAAAAGATACAAAGAAAAATCGCATTAAAGCTTTAAGAGTTCCAAAAGGCGATACGATTTTTTCTAAACGCCAAATGCAAAGATTTGAAGAATTTGTGCGCAAATTTGGGGCAGCAGGACTTGCATTCATACAAATGAAAGAAGATGGTCCTAAGGGTCCACTTTGTAAATTCTTTAGCGAAGATAACTTAAATACTTTAATCCAAAGATGTGAATTGGAAGTTGGAGATGTAGTATTTTTTGGTGCAGGGACTAAAAAAACTGTGCTTGATTATATGGGTAGATTTAGATTATTCCTTGCTGATGAAATGAAAATTATTGATGAGAATAAGTTAGAATTCTTATGGGTTATTGATTTTCCTATGTTTGAACAAAATGATGATGGAAGCTATTCTGCAATGCACCATCCATTTACTATGCCAAAAAATATTGATGAGCAAGATTTAGAAGAGATTAATTCTATTGCACATGATGTGGTATTAAATGGTGTAGAATTAGGCGGTGGTAGTATAAGAATTCATAAAAGCCCTATCCAACAAAAAGTCTTTAAACTTTTAAATATTGATGAAGAAGAACAAAGAAAGAAATTTGGCTTCTTGCTTGATGCACTAAGCTTTGGAGCACCACCACATGGTGGTATAGCAATAGGCCTTGATAGACTTATCATGCTTTTAACAAAATCTTCAAGTATCAGAGAAGTTATAGCATTTCCTAAAACACAAAGAGCACAATGTCTTATGACTCAAGCTCCAAGCGAAGTAAGCAATGAACAAATGAGAGAATTAGGTATAAGATTAAGGGAGAATACTAAATGAAACAATTATTTTTAATCATAGGCGCACCAGGTAGTGGCAAAACAACTGATGCAAGCATTATAGCTACAGATGATGCAAATATTACTCATTATTCTACAGGTGATTTACTAAGAGCAGAAGTGGCTAGTGGAAGCGAACTTGGAAGGACTATTGATAGTTTTATTTCTAAAGGAAATTTGGTTCCTTTGGAAGTGGTAGTTAATACTATCATCACCGCTTTAAAAAATGCACCAACTAATACTATATTAATAGATGGTTATCCAAGAAGTGTTGAACAAATGCTTGAGTTTGATAAGGTATTAAAAAATCAAAGTGAAGTAAATTTAAAAGGTGTTATAGAAGTTAAAGTTAGCGAAGAAGTTGCTAGAGAAAGAGTTTTAGGACGTGCTAGAGGTGCTGATGATAACGAAGAAGTTTTTAATAATAGAATGAAAGTTTATTTAAAACCTTTAGAAGAAATAACAAATTTTTATACCAAAGAAAATATCCACCATGTAATCAATGGTGAAAGAAGTATTGAAGCTATCGTAGCTGATATGAAAAATTTAATCAATGATTTATTAAAATAAAGGATAAAAAAATGGATATTAGTAAAATCAAAGTTGGAGAAGTACCAAACAAACTTAATGCAGTTATTGAAATTCCTTATGGATCAAACATTAAATACGAACTTGACAAAGAAAGCGGAGCTATCATGGTTGATCGTGTGATGTATTCAGCTATGTTTTATCCGGCAAACTATGGTTTTATACCAAACACTCTTGCAGATGATGGCGATCCTATTGATGTTTTGGTTTTAAACGAATACCCTATCCAAGCAGGAGCTGTGATTCCTTGTCGTTTAATAGGGGTATTATTGATGGAAGATGAAAGCGGTATGGATGAAAAATTACTTGCTGTTCCTGTAAGTAAAATTGATCCAAGATATGATAATATTAAAAGTTTAGATGATTTACCAAAAGCAAGCTTAGATAAAATCAAAAATTTCTTTGAAACATATAAAATGCTTGAACCAAACAAATGGGTAAAAGTAAAAGAATTTGCAGGTATTGAAAAAGCAAGTGAAATTTTAGAAAATTCTATTAAAAATTACAAATAATCAAAGTCCTTTTAAGGACTTCACAAAGGATAAAAAATGAAAAGTATTATTGCTTTTAGTATAGCTTTTGTGGTGCTAATAGGCGCTAGTATTGGTTTTTATATGTGGTATTTTGAAGATGATTCAAATACTTATGTATATGATTATAAAAAAAGTAATTCTTATCAAAGCTACACTCCACCAAGCACTCAATACAATCAAGAAAGAAATAATATAAGTGATAATACTTATCAATCAGAACAAATAGCTCAAGAGTCTTTGAAAGAAGAAATTCCAGTACAAAATGATCCTATCATAGATGAAAATACAAGTACTCAAGAAGTTGCGCCAACAATCCAAACAAATATAGCTGAAGTTTCTAAAAATGAAACTATTACTCCTAAAGCAACCCAAGAAAAAGAAAAAACTCCAGTTGAAAACAACAAACAAACAAGCGTAAAAAAAGAAAAAACAACAAAATATAAAAATACCATGCAAGAATACATTGCAAAAGGCAAAACCAGCAGATATGAGCCAAGATTGAGTAATGATTTTGTTAAAGTTTATGTATTAGATGGGAAAAGTTTAAGCGATTACAGAATTGATATGCTAAAAGAAATGATTAATCCTGTTAAAGTTAATTCTCAAGATTACAACTTGACTATTTTTATTGATATGCTATCAAATGACAATATGAAATTAAGCATATATAATAAAGATATTGTTTTTGCTAAAAATAAGAAAAAATATAATTATGTAGATGTGAAAATTTCTGATTTGAAATTTTTATTTGAAAGAAATGGATATAGCGAATATAGCAATGAAAATTTACTTGAAAAAATCAACCAAAACCTAGCAAGAGAAGATATACTCAAAAGAATCAAAATTCAAGGTTATGCAGACGATAGAGGTAGTACTTTTGCAAACTACATGATAGGATTAAATAGAGCAATGAATGTGGCTAAACATTTCTTTAGTTTTACTGAGGTTATAGAAATAGAATCTTTAGGAAAAGATACCTACCCTACTAAAGATAAATCTGACTCTCAAAGACAAAATAATCGTAAAGTAGAAATTAGTTTTTTATAACTAATTTCTAAATTTCAAAACTTCTTTAACAATTTTAAGCTAACATAACAATTTATTTTCATTCTCAAGGTAGCAATTATGTATGATAAATCACTAGAAAAAGAATATTATAAAATTTGCGAAGAACGCGGATATTTTGAAATCAATGGTAATGAAAAAATTCAAGAAAAAGGCAAAAACTTTTGCATTATGATGCCTCCACCTAATGTAACAGGGGTTTTACACATAGGCCATGCGCTAACTTGTACTTTACAAGATATTACCACGCGTTATAAAAGAATGGATGGTTATAAGACTCTTTATCAACCAGGGCTTGATCATGCAGGCATTGCAACACAAAATGTTGTAGAAAAACAACTTTTAACTCAAGGCATTAAAAAAGAAGAACTTGGCAGAGAAGAATTTATAAAAAAAGTATGGGAATGGAAAGAGCAAAGCGGTGGTACTATAGTTAAGCAAATGCGAATTTTGGGTATCACTCCTGCCTGGAGTCGTTTGCGTTTTACTATGGACGAGGGTTTGGTAAATGCAGTAAAAAAAGCCTTTGTAGATCTTTATGATAAAAAGCTTATCGTGCGTGGAAATTACATGGTAAATTGGTGCACTCATGATGGAGCATTAAGCGATATAGAAGTTGAGCATAAAGAAAATAAAGGAAAATTATATTATTTAAAATATTTCTTAGAAAATTCTCAAGAATACATCGTAGTAGCCACTACAAGACCAGAAACTTATTTTGGTGATAGCGCTGTGATGGTTAATCCAAACGATGAAAGATTTAAACACTTAATAGGCAAAAATGTCATTTTACCTTTAATAAATAGAAAAATTCCTATTATTGCTGATGAACATGTAGATATGGAATTTGGTACAGGCTTTGTGAAAGTAACCCCAGTACATGATCATAATGACTATGAAGTAGGCTTAAGACATAAACTTGAATTTATTACTATCTTTGATGAAAAAGGTATTTTAAATGAACATTGCTTGCATTTTAAAGGCTTAGAAAGATTAGAAGCAAGAGATGTTATTATAAAAGAATTACAAGAAAAAGGTTTTGTTGAAAAAATAGAAGATTATACTAATCAAGTAGGATATTGTTATCGTTGCAAAAATGTAGTAGAACCTTACATTTCTAAACAATGGTTTGTAAAAAATGAAATCGCGAAAGAGAGTATAGAAAAAGTTAATCTTGGTGGAAGTAAATTTTACCCTGCACATTGGATCAATAGCTTTAATGCTTGGATGAGGGATTTAAAAGATTGGTGTATTTCAAGACAACTTTGGTGGGGTCATCAAATTCCTGTGTATTATTGCGAATGCTCCCATGAATGGGCAAGCGAAGAAACTCCGAGTCAATGTCCAAAATGTCAAAGCACTAATTTCAGACAAGACCCTGATGTTTTAGACACTTGGTTTTCTTCAGGTCTTTGGGCTATGAGTACTTTAGGTTGGGGTAATAAAGACTGGGGCAAAAACACACTTTGGTATGAAGATGATTTAAAAGATTTTTATCCAAATTCTTTATTAATCACCGGCTTTGATATTTTATTTTTCTGGGTTGCAAGAATGATGTTTCAAAGTACTAATGCTTTAGGTGAACTTCCTTTTAAAGATATATATTTACATGCTTTGGTTAAAGATGAGCAAGGTAGAAAAATGAGTAAGTCTTTAGGTAATGTCATTGATCCTGTGCAAAGTGTGGATGAATACAGTGCTGATATCTTGCGTTTTACTCTTGCACTTTTAGCTATCCAAGGTAGAGATATAAAATTAAGCAATGACAAACTCATACAAGTTAGAAATTTTACCAATAAGCTTTATAATGCAAGCAAATTTTTACTTTTAAATGAAGAAAAATTTGAAGATTTAGATAAAAGCAAAATTCAAACTAACTTGGCAAAATACATGCTATCTCGTTTTGAAGTATGTATAAAAGAAACAAGAGAAAATTTAGATAATTACCGCTTTAATGATGCGGCAAATACTTTATATAGATTTTTCTGGGATGAATTTTGTGATTGGGGGATTGAACTTAGTAAGGCGGAAAAATCAAGTATAAAAGAACTTGGAAGCATTTTTAAAGAAGCATTAAAGCTTTTAAATCCTTTTATGCCATTTATTAGTGAGTATTTATACCATGAGTTAAGTAAAACTTCTATCCAAACTCATGAGTCTATAATGATTTCAAGATATCCTAAATTTAATTCTAGAGATGAAAAAATAGAAAAATTATTTAATATCATCATAGAAAGTATAGTGAGTTTACGCCGCGCAAAAACCTTAGTAGAACTTGCAAATGCAAAAATTCAAAAAGCTTGTATAAAATTAAACGATGAGAGTTTAATGGCTGAGTTAAAAAATTACACTAATTTTATCTCAACACTTGCAAAATGTGAAAACATCGAGTTTATTAGCGCAAATTTAGAAAAATCCATCAGAGATGTAAGTGAGAATTTAGAAGTATTTATACCAACTCAAGATCTTGATTTAAGTGGTGTTTTAAATAGGCTTAATAGTCAAAAAACAAAACTTGAAAAAGAATTTAACAAGCTAGATGCTATGATGAAAAATGAAAAATTTATCTCCAATGCACCTGCTGCAGTTATTGAGCAAAATAAAACTCAACTTGAAAGTATTAAAGCTCAACTTGAAAAAATCAATGATGAAATTTCTAATTTAGAAGGTTAATAAGTGATAAAAATACAAAATCTTAAAAAATATTATAGCAAAGAATTAGTTATAAATGATGTTTCTTTAGAAGTTAAAGAAGGAGAAATTTATGCTCTTGTTGGACATAGCGGGGCAGGAAAATCAACTTTGCTAAGATGTATTAATGGTTTGGAAAATTATCAAAGCGGTAGCGTGCAAGTTTTTGGTAAAGAAATAGCTACTTTAAAAGAAAAAGAGTTAAGAGTATTTAGAAAAGATATAGGAATGATTTTTCAGCATTTTGCACTCATGAGCAGAAAAAATGTGTTTGAAAATGTGGCCATGCCTTTAGAAATTCATAATTTTGACAAAAGTACAATTCAAAAAAGAGTTAATGAACTTTTAGATCTTGTGGGCCTTTTAACTAAAAGCAAGGCTTATCCAAATGAGCTAAGTGGTGGGCAAAAACAAAGGGTAGCTATAGCTAGAGCCCTTGCTTTAAATCCTAAAATTTTACTAAGCGATGAAGCTACTTCTGCACTTGATCCAAATACTACAAACAATATTTTAGAACTTATTGCGAAAATCAATCAAGAATTTAATATCAGCGTAGTATTAGTAACTCATGAAATGGAAGCAGTAAAACAAATAGCACAAAAGGCTGTATTGTTAGAACATGGACAAATCATAGGTCAAGGGAAAATCGAGGATTTATTCTTAAAGCCAAGTGAAAAAATGCGTGAATTCTTAGGAGAAAGTGATTTTTTACCACAAAATGGTGTCAATGTGCGCTTATATTTTTGTAAAGAAAAAGCAAATCAAAGCATAATCACTCATATGGCCAGAAGTTTAAATATTGATTTTAATATAGTTTGGGGTAAGATAGAAAAACTAAATAATAATGCTTTAGGAAATTTGGTGATCAATATAGAAGCTAAAGATCAAGAAAAAGTTTTAAAATATTTACAAGAAAATGGTGTTATTTGGGAGCTTGTATAATGAATTTAGAAGCAATTTTAAGAAATTTTGAAAATATACTTTATCCAGCATTATTAGAAACTCTTTATATGAGTTTTACAGCCACTTTTTTAGCCTTTTTAATCGCACTTATCCCTGCAATTGTACTTACTGTTACTGATAAAGGTGGCTTATGGGAAAATAAAAGTATTTACAGTGTGCTTGATTTTATTATCAATATTTTAAGATCTTTTCCATTTTTAGTGCTCATTGTAGTTTTAAGTCCTTTTACAAAATATCTTATTGGTGTTAGCATAGGTACAACTGCCACCATAGTACCACTTACCATAGGAATTGCACCTTATTTAGCTAAAATGATTGAAAGTGCTTTTAAAGAAATTGATCCTGCTATCATTGAAGCAGCAAGATCTTATGGAGCTAGCAAAGCGCAAATCATCTTCAAAGTTATGTTTAGTGAGGCTTTGCCAAGCATTATTAATGGTATTACTTTAATTTTAATTATTGTTATTGGATTTTCTGCTATGGCAGGAACTGTTGGTGGTGGTGGTTTGGGCGATGTAGCTATTCGCTATGGTTATGAGCGTTTTAGAACTGATATTATGATTCAAACTGTTGTGATTTTAATTATACTAGTGCAAATCATACAATTTATAGGAAATATTCTTTATAAAATCACCAAAAGATAAACAATGAAGCATAAACTTGGTATTTTACTAGCAGCAACTAAAAATTCAAGCTTTACCATAGGAACCTTACTCATTAACATCATGGATGTTATGGGTAAGAAGGTGGACGTATTTTATATTTTACATGATGGTTTTAGCTTGAATGATCAAAATATCATGCAAAAAATTGTCAAAAACAAAATAATTAAATTCGCTCCTTTTACCCAAGAAGATTTTTTAACTACTCTTGGTAAAAATCAAAACGATATTAATAATTTATTTTTCTTAAAAAGATGGACACATATGGCTTTTGCAAGATTTGAAGCTTTTAAGTTTTTAGATGAATGTGAAAGTATTATTTATCTTGATTTTGATGTTTTACTTTTAAAAAGCATAGATGAACTTAGTAAATTAAGAACTAAAAAATATCATTTTGGCGCAATATTGGGTAAAACTTTGCTTCTTGAAAGCCTGCCTGCAAAAAAAGAGCATCATCAAAAACGTACGTATTTAACTGGAATTTTAGTCTTTACAGATCTTATACCAAATCCTTTAAGATGTTATCAATTTATATATAAACATTTAAACGAAAATATTCAAAATTTAAACGATCAAGGATTGTTTACACTACTAGTACTAGAACATAAATTTAAAATAAAAGATTTAAAAGATACTTATAATGGAAATATTGATTATAGAACCAACTTATCACAAAAAGCCTCTATAACACATGCTGAAGGTAATAATAATCGTTTTTGGAACAATGTTTTATGCAATCAAACATGGCCTAAATGGCAAGAATATTATGAAAAATGGTTAAAACTTGGTGGAAGCAGATATTTAGAAGGAATAAAAGCTATTAACACTCAGGCAAAAGCAAGAATAAGATATCATTTATCATACAAACTAGGTTATGCTTTTATAGAATGTACTAAAAATAAGAAAAAAATTCCTTTTTTACCTTTTACTCTACTAAAGATTTACTATAAACACACAAAACTTGCCAAGCAATATCAAAAAGATTTAAAAACAAAACCTTATCTTAAACTTCCACCTTTATCAAGCTATGATGATTATAAAAGTGAAGGTATTAAAAATCAAAATACCTATTCTTACAAAATCGGACAAGCTCTTATTAAGGCTCAAAAAAATTGGTATAAAGGTGGTTATATATTTTTTGCAAAAAAACTTAAGTCTTTTATTAAAGAATATAAAAATAATCAAAAATAAAACTTTTATTATCTTATTTTAATATTTTTATAATATAATCAAGCATTTTAAACTATAAAAAGGAGTTAAAATGAAATTGTTAAAATTGCTCGCTGCAAGCACAATTTTAGGTGCAAGTTTATTTGCTAATGAAGTTATCACTGTAGGTGCGACACCTGTTCCTCATGCTGAAATTTTAGAACAAACTAAAGATTTGCTAAAAAAAGAAGGTTATACATTGGAAATTAAGGAATTTAATGACTATGTTTTACCAAATCTTAGTACAGATAATAAAGAACTTGATGCAAATTTTTTCCAACATCAGCCTTATTTAGATGAGTTTAATGCTAATAAAGGTACAAAATTAATTAGCGTTGCAAAAATTCATATCGAACCAATGGCAGTTTATTCTAAAAAATATAAAAACATCCAAGATCTTCCACAAAATGCTACCATAGCTGTACCAAATGATCCAACAAATGAAAGTAGAGCTTTGGATATTATTGCTAGTACTAAACTAGTTAGTTTTGAAAATACTGCATTAAAAACTCCACTTGATATTAAAGATAATCCAAAAAATATCAAATTTAAAGAATTAAAAGCAGCGCAACTTCCAAGAGCTTTAGATGATGTTGATTTTGCAGTGATTAATTCAAACTATGCCTTATCAGCAAATTTAAATCCTGTAAAAGATTCTATTTTAATAGAAAACAAAGAAAGTCCTTATGCAAATATCTTAGTAACCACTCAAGATAATAAAGACAATCCTAAAATCAAAGCTTTAGTAAAAGCTTTACAAAGTCAAAAAGTAAAAGATTTTATCAATGAAAAATACCAAGGTGCAGTAGTTCCTGCATTTTAAAACAAACCTTGAGTTTTAAAACTCAAGGTTATTTATTTTTAATAAGCTCTGTGGTAATTTTAGCTATTTCTAATTCTTCTTCTGTTGGAACAATTAAAATTTTAATTTTAGAGTCTTTTTTACTAATCTCACCATTTCTAAGCTGTGCATTTTTATCTAAATCTATATCAAATCCTAAATGCGCTAATCTTTGGCATACTTTTACTCTAACAATATCATCATTTTCGCCTATACCAGCTGTAAAAATCAATGCATCAACTCTAGGTAAAATTGCAAAATAAGAACCAATATATTTACTCAAACGATAACAAAACATATCAAGAGCAAGTCTTGCTTTTTCATTATTTTCTTCAATTTGAGCTTCAATATCTCTAAAGTCATTAAACCCACAAATTCCATAAACACCACTTTTTTTATTCATTATAGTGTCTAAATCAGATGGGTTTAAATTTAATTCTTTTGCTAAAAATGACAATACAGCAGGATCAATATCTCCACATCTAGTTCCCATGATCAAACCTTCTAGCGGTGTAAAGCCCATAGAAGTATCTACGCATTTTCCATTTTCTATAGCACAAACACTCGCACCATTTCCAAGATGAGCACTAATTGCATTAAATTCATTAATATCTTTACCAAGTATATGTGCAGCTTGCTTGCTTACATAAGAATGTGATGTACCATGAAAGCCGTATTTTCTTACTTGGTGTTTTTCATAAAATTCATAAGGTAAAGCATACATATAAGCATAATCAGGCATACTTTGATGAAAAGCTGTGTCAAAAACTGTCACATTAGGAACTTTTGGAGCGGCTTTTATCATAGTTTTAATGCCTATTAAATGCGCAGGATTATGCAAAGGTGCTATGTGAGCAACCCTATCAATTTCTTTTAAAATTTCATCATCTACTAAACAATGCTTGGTTAAATTTGGCCCTCCATGAACTATCCTATGTCCACATCCATCAAGCTCATTTAAATCATGTAAAATTCCACTTTGAGCAAATAATTCATTTACTAATTCAATACCCTGCTCATGGTCTTTAATCGCTAATTCTTTTTTGTATTTTTGACCACTTTTTAGATCTTTTAATTCTATTTTAGAGCTTTGCTCGCCTATTTTTTCCACCAAACCAGATGCCAAAGCTTCATCTTTTTCAAAAAGCTTAAATTTAATTGAAGATGAACCTGAATTTAAAACTAATATTTTCATTTTTCCCCTTATTCTTGTGCTTGAATAGCACTTAAAATTACAGTATTAACAATATCTTCTACCAAACAACCTCTACTTAAATCATTAATTGGTTTTTTAAGACCTTGTAAAATCGGGCCAATCGCTAAAGAATTTGCTGTTCTTTGAACAGCCTTATAACAAATATTCGCCGCATTTAAATCAGGAAACACATATACATTTACTCTTCCTGCTACTTTAGAATTTGGCATTTTGCTTTTTGCTGTTAACATATCATATGCTGCATCAAATTGTATAGGACCTTCTAGCTCAAGTTGAGGATATTTTTCTTTAGCTATTTTAGTAGCTTCTTTAATTGTATCTACACTAGCCCCACTTCCGCTATCTCCACTAGAATATGAAAGTAAAGCCACTTTAGGTTCAAGCCCAAAAGCTTTAGCACTATTTGCACTCACATAAGCAATTTCAGCAAGTTGCTCAGGGGTTGGATTTGGCATAACAGCACAATCAGCAAAAACTAAAACCTTATCTTCTAAAGACATAAAAAACATACCAGAAACCAAACTCACATCAGGTTTTGTTTTGATAATTTGCAAGGCAGGACGAATAGTTTCAGCAGTAGTTGTACTCGCACCACTTACCATAGCATGTGCTTTTTGAGTATGTACAAGCAAGGTCGCAAAATATGTTTTATCTTGCACTAACTTTTTAGCTTCTTCTTTACTCATACCTTTACTTTTTCTAGCTTCATACAAAAGCTCTTCAAATTCTTCATTATATTGAGAATTTTTAGGATTTATAATACGTACACCATCGATATTGATATTTAAACTATTAGCTTTAGCACAAATTTCATTGCTATCACCTAGCAAAATCAAATCAACAATCTCATTTTGCATTAAAAACTCACTAGCTTTTAATACTCTTTCGTCAAAACTTTCAGGTAAAACCACTATTTTTTTATCTGCTTTTGCTTTTTCAAAAAGCTCATAAGAAAATCTTGCCTGAGTTTTATAGGTATATTCTTGTAATAAATCTTGAGTAAAATCTTCATTTTCTTTTAACAAAACAAAGTCACCAAGCTTTTGACTTAGTAAAAAATTTAACATAGTATGATTTTCATCTTGACTTTTTACATATAATGGGGCATTTAGCTCTTTAGCTAAAGCTATATTTAAACTCAAATCTCCCATCAAGCCAAAATCATCTACTCCAACCACTATAGCAAAATCATTTTCTTTTTTTATTTTTTCATAATCTTGAATTATTTTTTTAAAAAAATAATTTGAATTTTGAGTAAATTTGCTTTGATAATTATTTTTTTCAAAACTACTAAAAAAATCTAGCTTAAAATTGGTTTTTGAGCATATTAAAGCAATTTTTTCTTTATTTTTTTCACAAAAAACAGGAAAATAAAAAGCTATTTTACCTTGAATTTTTTCTAAAGATTGTGTTAAAAATTTCTCATCAACACAATTTAATAAAAACATGGATTTCATTTTTTCCTCTTTTTTTAATAAAATAATTGTTTTTTTGTAATATAATAATTTTAAAATTCATCACAATAATATAAGGTTATAAAGCTATGAAATTTAAAAATGTTAATTTTTACTTGTTACCTTTTGTAATGTTTGGTTGTAGTGCCACAGTCGATCCACATATTAATATGAAACCCCCGACTTATGTAGAAGAGCTAGCTCCTAAACAAAACAACAATACTCAAAGTAATCCTGGATCACTGTTTGGCAAAGGAGATAATCCTTTGTTTTCTGATAAAAAAGCAATGAATGTAAATGATTTAGTAACTGTAGTCATTAGAGAAAATGCTACACAAAATTCACAAGGCTCTAAAGCTACAAGTAAAAATAATAATGTTAATTTAGGCGGGGGACAAATAACCACTGGTGCTGGACTTAGCAAAGCTAGAGATTTTATCAATGATTATACAAATATAGGTTATACCACAGCAAGCACTTCACAATATCAAGGTACAGGAAGCCAAACTAGAAGTGAAAATTTCCAAACCACCATTTCTGCTAGAGTGATTAAAGTTTTATCTAATGGAAATTATTTTATAGAAGGAAGTCGTGAGCTTTTAATTAATGGGGAAAAGCAAATCATTCAGCTAAGTGGGGTTATAAGACCTTATGATATTTCTCAGGATAATATGATAGATAGTAAATACATAGCTGATGCAAAAATTCTTTATAAAACAGAAGGTGATATAGATAAATCAACACGTAAGCCTTGGGGGACAAAATTCATGGAAACCATTTGGCCTTTTTAAGCTAAATGGTTTTACATAAAACTTGGTGCATCATTAGAAAATAAAATCAAATCTCCATTTTGGGTTAATTTTGATAAAGTTTGCACAAGTTGAGATTTTTCTTTTAATACATAAAAATCTAATGTGATGTATTTTTGCAAAATCACACTATTAGCCTCTGAAGTAATAATTACAAAATCAAAACATTCATTAATTATCTTGCATAATTTTATATTTTCTTTTTCATTAACTTCAACTATACCAGGAGTTACCAAAACTTTTCTTCCTTGATAGCTTTTACAAAGCTCATAGCTTTGACTCATACCTTTAAAATTTCCATTAAAACCATCATCTATGATAAATTTAGGCTCTTTAGAAATCACTTGCAAACGATGCTCTACTGCTTTTAAATTTGATACACCTTTTATAATCTTTTCTATTTTTATTCCTAAATAATGAGCAAGTAAAATACATACACTAATATTATAAGCATTAAAAGCACCTAGTAAATTTGCATGAAAATCATAAATATCATCATCTAATCTTATTTTAAAATCTAAACCTTCTAAACTTGCCCTAACATCACTTAAACAATCATCATAAAATTCATTTTCATATAAGGTGCTTGAGTGTAAAAAGTATTTTTCCAAACGCTTTGATTTTAAAGCTTGCAACTTAGCACTGCGGATATTATTTTGAGTTTTAAAATACTCCAAATGTGCCAAGCCAATCTCACCCACTATGCAAATTTGAGGATTTAAAAACTCTGTAATTTCTAAAATATCATTTTGCTCTCTTGCACCAGCTTCTACGATATAAATTTCAGTATTATTTTCTAAATTTTCATTGATATCTTTTACTATACCCATGAAAGTATTAACACTTCTTGGAGTTTTATAGCACTTAAACTCATCTTTTAAAAGTTCGTATAAAAAATTTTTTATACTTGTTTTTCCAAAACTTGCAGTAATTAAAATAATTTTTAAATTTGGATTATCACAAATCTTTTTACTTGCCTTTTTTATAAATGTATTTTGGTTTATTTTTTCTACTAAAAAACTTAATAAAAATGCAACTACTAAAGCTTCTAAACCTATCCAAAAAAATGGCATAAATACTAAAGTAAAAAGCGACAAAAATAAAAAATAACGCTTAATCCTAGCAGTAAAAACTAGCTTTTTATCTAAATTTTTATATAAGTATCCACCATATAACAAAGATAAAGCAAAAACTATAAAATATAAATAAAAATTTCCACTATATAAAGAAAACACAAAAGCAAAATAAGGAATTATTAAAAAATATAAATGCCATAAAGGCTTAGCAAAATGTAAAATTATACGTGAGAATTTATAAGAATACCACTGCAAAGCTAAAATCAGGTAAAATCCAAGTAAAAAATTCAAACTTAAAAAAGCTATCATACTAATCATTTTTTAAAAATTCCTCATGTATTTTTTCATTTATAAAATCAGCATGTTTTAAAAAGAAAAAATGATCCCCGTCTAATGCAAAAAATTTCCCTTTTTGTGCTAGAGAATGAATAATTGCTCCACTTTTTAAAGGCGTAGCTTTATCTTCATTACCCCAAAAAATCAAAATAGAGTTTTTAAGCTTTTGAAATTCATTTTCTAAATTTTCATTAACAACCTTCTTAAAGGTTTCATACATCACTTCATTCATACCTTGAGCATCTTTACTAATAAAAAATTTCCTCCAAAAATCCCCATAAGGAAGATTTTTTAAAATTTTAAACAAGGCTATTTTAAACTTCACCTTAAAACTTTTTGGTAAAACAACACCTGCACTAGAAAGTAAAATCAAACCCTGAAAATTAGCATTTTGACACATAATAGTCGCAACTTTTCCACCAAAAGAATGCCCCATTAAATAATCTGCCTTTTGCTCAATTGTAGTTAAAAAGTCTTCTACAACCTTAGCATAAGCATAAGAATCCATAGCTGCATCTACACTTGAATTTCCAAAACCAGGCAAATCTAAATAAATTTGTTTAAAATCATTCAAAGGCTTTTCAAAAGCTTGTTTCATAAGCTCTTTATTAGCACCCCAACCGTGTAAAATGAGAATTGTTTTTTCGCATTTTGGATTAATGATTTCATAACTTAAATTATAAAAATATCCATTAGAATATACTCTAGTTTTTGCCATTTCTAGCCTTTTTTATCTTTATAAATCTTTTCTAAAAGCATTACAGCTTCATTTAAACGCTCATATTCTTCAAAGCTTAAAAGCACGGCTTCAAATTTATTATTTTTTACAATTACCACTCTACCATTTTCGCTCTTTTTTGTTTTTTCAAGCATAGTACTGAAATTTCTTACTACTTCAGTTGCAGTATAAATTTCATCTTTGCTAAAAGTAGCCATGATTATAACTTACCTTTTTGCCCATTAATACTGTGAATAAAAGCATAATCAATCTTAATTTGCTTTTCTAGCTCTATATTTTTAGCTAAATTATCAACTGTATTAGTAAAATCTTCAAATAAATAATTTGCCAATGATCCTGGATTTGGATTGATCTCATTTAAATAAACCTCATCACCTATCACAAAAAAATCACAGCGAATCAAAGCTCCTTTAAACAAAGGATTGTAAATTCTAGTAAAATTATCCCTTAGTTTTTGCTTTAATTCTTCGCTAATATTTGCTTCACTGACTTTAGAACTTTCTGAAAAACCTAAATATTTTTGTTCAAAATCTAAAATTTCATTTTTTCTAGGCTCTTCAATAATAGAAAATTCCATTTTTTCACCTATCATACAACCTGCTAAGTTATATTCTTTAATATTGCTTACGAATTTTTCAACCACAACATCCTCATCAAATTCAAAAGCAACATCTTTGGCATATTTAAGCTCGCTTTCATCTTTAACTATACTTATACCTATACTACTACCTAATCTTGCAGGCTTTAAAATACAAGGAAAGTCCAAAGAAATATTTTGCTCTTTATGCAAATTTAAAACCTTATAATCAAGTGTTTTTACCCCTACACTTTGTGCATAAAGTTTAGTTAAAACCTTATTAAAGGATAAAACGCTAGCTTCTATGCGTGGACCTATATATTTTATGCCATAAAAATCAAGCAAAGCAGCTATTTTACCATCCTCACCATCTTTTCCATGTACGATATTTACTGCTACATCAATGTCAAGTTTTTTCTCACCTAACATGGTTTTGATAAAAAATCCACCCTGCTTTAATACCAAGACTTTTTCTTTTTTGTAAGCACCACTGCTAAAAGTTTTTGCATTCATTTTTTCTTCATCTATAAGAAAAAATTCTTTATTTTTATCACAAAATATAAATTTTTTTTGCACCTTGAGTACTTTTTTTAATACCACAGCACTCACAATGCTAATTTCATGCTCATAAGAATTTGCACCAAAAATTACACCATATATCATTATATTTTTCCTTTTATTATGCTAATTTTTTCAAAGCCTCTTTAATAAGCTCACTGGTATTTTTACTCTCACAAGTTCTTAAAACCTTTAAAATATTTTCTTGTTTAAAACCAAGTGAAAGTAAAGCTGCCAAAGCTTGTGCTTGGTCTTGATTAGAATTTTCTATATTGATTTTTGCATCACTTAACTCAGCTATAATTCTTTTTGCACTCTTTGGACCAATACCAGGAACCTTTTTAAATACACTCTCATCGCCATTTTGCAAAGCTGCATAAAAAGTATTAGTATCTAAGCTTGAGCAAAGCGCCATAGCAGTAGTTGCTCCTATACCACTAATTTTAATTAACAATTCAAACATTCTTTGCTCATTAATATCTAAAAATCCATATAATTTATGAGAGTCTTCTTTGATAATTTGCGTGATTAAAAACTCAACCTTTTGATCTTTTTCAAAATTACTTGAGCAAAAAAGCGACACATAAACACCATAACTCACCCCACTTGAAGTTTTTAAAACTACAAAGGTAGGCTCTTTTTTACTCACTATTCCTTCAATTGCCACTATCATTTAACTTATTCCTTGTAGTTACTAATAGAACGAATTTCATAAACACTTATCCTATTTTCGGTATCTATTTTTTCAAGCTCAAAACATTGAATTTTTTCTTCGCTATGGGGATGATAGCTTAATTCTTTCCTAGGATTTAATAAAACAAATTTAACCTCGTTTAGATCCATCCATTTTCCACTTTTATTAATAATTTTTGATTTTAAAAGTTCATCTTGAATTTTTTTAAGTTTTTCTATATTTGCTTTTTCTTCTTCTTTTAAGGTTTCTATTTCATTAGCTAAAATATTTAAATTTTCAATCTTTTGATTAAAATCTTTAATAGTAATCTTATAAGCTTGCGGTATAGCTCTTTTTGCACTCATTAACTCTTTTGCCTTTTGCTGTAAAATTCTCACAGAATCTTTACTCACATGGATAGTATGCTTGGTTTCTTCAATTTCTTTGACTAAATTTTCTTGTTCTTTTTTCAACTCATCAATATGCAAGAGTATCTCTTCCCCACTTTTTTCTTTATCAAAAGCTTTGAGATCTTGAATTACAAGTTTATTACCACTTCCTTGAACTTTTTCAACACGAATCAAGCTTTTAGCAATACATAAACAATTACCACCGAGTTCTTGTATATAAATTTCATCAGCAATAATCTCCCCACCCACGGCCTTTTTAATATTTACTTTTTTAGCCTTGATAGAGCCATTTTCTAAAGTTTCAACAAAAACTTCCTCGGCCTCACAATATCCTCTTAAGATATTAACCTCAACCTTTTGCCCTATAATAGTGCTTTTATGATGCATATTACCTTTAAGAATTACTTTTTTACCTCTTAAAACAGAATCTTGAGCCATATTGCCAGTAACTTCTAATTCCTGGGCTTCAACGGTAATCCTAGGACCTATTGCATCTTCTAAGCTATTTGTATTTTTAATCACAATAATAACTTGCTTATCAAAACCCGCCCAAATAGAACCCGTACTTTTAAAATCAACCTTGTTAAATTCTAAATAATTTTCTATCTCGTAAATAGATTTTTTTTGGATAATAAAGCCATCTTTTTTAGCAATATATTTTATACTTTCATCATCTTCTTTAACTTCAAAATCATCCGAACAAACAACTTTTTCTTTGTTTGTTTTTGGCGGAAGAGCTTTTAAAATTTTAAATCTTAAATCTTTGCCATCACTGCCCTCTTTTGGTTTAATCCTCTCAATAGCCACCTCATCTTTTCCTATGGGTGCTACATAGTTTCTATTCATCACATCATTGTGCTTTTTTAGATTTTCTAGATAGTGATATTGAATTTCTTCATTTGTAGGCTCTTGTGGATTAACTCCCTTACATACTTCAAAATCAACTTCAAAATCAAATTTTTGCTTTTCTTTAACTTTGGTATTAAAATCAATAATTTGCTTTTTAAAATCAAAAATTCTAAATCCAAGCAAATATTTCTCTTTTACCATCGCTTTATAAATAGCTTCTAAAAGTTCTAGCGCCAATTTATCATGAAAAGCAATAATTTCACTAGCTTTGACATTAGCTTTTAATAAAGTACAAATTTCGTTAGCGTATAAACTAACCTCAAAAGCTGGTGAGTGTGTAAATTTTTTAAAATAAATTTCTATTTTGTACTCTTGCTCTATACTTAAATCATGAATTAAAAATTTTTCATCTTCTTCAAAAATTTTTAATTCTTTTTCATTAACTTTTATCCATTCTTGATTATCATAAGTATAAGAAGTACTAAAACTTAATAATCTAAAATCAAGTTCATCAATTTCGCATTTATTTTCAGAAGCAAATATCAAAAGCTCTTTATAAGGGTCTTTAGTATATAAAATTTTCTTCTCTTCCATAGCTTAAGCTTCCTTATTGTATATAAAATTTTGATTTTAGCAAAAATAAAATCAAAATTTAGTTAAAATTATTGCTACTAAAAATTTTATAATACTCAAACTAATATTTAAAGAATGAAAATTAATGAGAAAAAATATTGTTTTTAAAAATTTTATCATCAATGCCTTAGGAATTTTATTTTCTAGGATTATGGGTGTTTTAAGAGATATTGTTTTAGCCTTGTACTTAGGGGCTGGAATTTATAGTGATATTTTCTTTGTGGCCTTAAAAATGCCTGCTTTTTTTAGAAGAATTTTTGCAGAAGGGGCTTTTGGACAAGCTTTTTTACCAAGTTTTTTAAAAGCAAGTAAAAAAGGTGCTTTTTGTATAAAAGTTTTATTGCAATTTAGCATAATTGTTTTTTTAACCTGTGTTTTAGTGAGTTTTTTTGCTGAATTTTTTACAAAGATTTTTGCCTTTGGTTTTAATAAAGAAACAATTATCCTAGCTGCACCTTTAGTTTCTATTAATTTTTGGTATTTATTTTTTATTTTTTTAGTAACTTTTTTAGGCTCTTTGTTAAATTATAAACAAAATTTTTTCATCACTTCTTTTTCTGCTTCATTTTTTAATCTTTTTGTGGTAATTGCCGGATTTTTTGTCACTCAAGATAAACCTTTAGAAGCTTTGTATTATTTTTCGTATGCGACTGTTTTAAGTGGTCTAGCTCAACTTATATGGCATATTTTTGCTTTAAAAAACACTAGAATTTTAAAAAGTATGTATTTGAGCATAAAACTTAAAAAAACAAAGACTAATTTAAATAAATTTCACTCTACATTTACTCATGGACTTTTAGGCTCTTCAGCAAATCAAATTAGTTCTTTATTGGATACTACTATAGCTAGTTTTTTAATGGCTGGAAGTATTTCGTATTTGTATTATTCTAATAGGGTTTTTCAGCTTCCTTTAGCACTTTTTGCAATCGCCCTAAGTCAAGTAAGCTTTCCAAAAATACTAAGACATTTAAAAGCAAATGAAGAACAAAAAGCCTTAGCTTTTATGCAAAAAGCTTTTGAATATTTAAGTGTACTTTTAATTTTAGCTAGTATAGTAGGGATTATTTTAGCAAAAGAAATTGTGGAGTTTTTATTTCAAAGAGGAAATTTTAATCAAGAAGATACAAAAATTACTGCATTTTTATTACAAGCTTATCTTTTGGGACTTTTGCCTTTTGGCTTGCAAAAACTTTTTTCTTTATGGCTTTATGCTAAATTTAAACAAAAAATAGCCGCTATAATAGCCTTTAAAACACTTTTTATATCAGCATTTTTTAGCATAGTGATTATTTTACTTATCAAAGAAGAAGCTTATAAGAGCTTAGGTATTGCACTAGCTTCATCTATTAGTGCTTTTTATTTGTTATATGCTAATATAAAAGAATTTGGCTTTAAAAATATTTGGGGTATTTTTAGGGTTAAATTTTGGCTTATTAGTATAGTATTTTTAAGCTTATTTGCTTTAGGCTTATTTGAAATTAAAGATATTTTAATACAATTTTTAATTGAACTTTATCATTTTTTTAAAGGTTTATTTTAATGGTTTTTTTTGATAGTGTTTTAAAGAAAAAATGCGAATTTATCCCACATAAGGCAAAAAAAGCAAACATTTATCTATGTGGACCTACTGTATATGATGATGCGCATTTAGGACATGCAAGAAGTAGTGTGTGTTTTGATTTTTTAAGAAGAGTTTTGATAGCAAGTCATTATGAAGTGATTTTTGCTAGAAATTACACTGATATTGATGATAAAATCTTAAAAAAAATGCAAGAAAGCGGTAAAAGTTTAGAAGAAATTACAAATTTTTATATTAAAAGATATGAAGAAGATATGCAAGCGCTTAATATCTTAGAACCTGATTTTAAACCAAAAGCTACAGCTTATATTGAGCAAATGACTACTTATATAGAAAAACTTTTAGAATTAAACCTAGCTTATAAACTTGAAGATGGGATTTATTTTGATACTAGCAAGGATGATAAATACTTTTATATCTCTAAAAGAAATTTAGAAGATAGTCAATCACGCCTAAAAGAAAACGCGGCCAAAAAAAATGATAGTGATTTTGTTTTATGGAAATTTGATGAAAAATTTTATCCTGCAAGTTTTGGCAAAGGAAGACCAGGTTGGCACACAGAATGTGTTGTGATGATAGAGAATATTTTTAAAGATAAACTTGACATTCATGCTGGGGGGATAGATTTACTTTTTCCTCATCATGAAAATGAAGCTTGTCAGTGTCGTTGTAAAAACAATCATGAATTAGCTAATTTTTGGCTACATAATGGCTTTGTACAAATTAATGGTGAAAAAATGAGTAAAAGCTTGGGAAATAGTTTTTTTCTAAAAGATTCTTTAAAACTTTTTAATGGAGAGGTTTTGAGATTTTATCTTTTAAGTGTACATTATAGAGCGCATTTTAATTATGCTTTAGAAGACTTACAAGCTGCTAAAAAAAGACTTGATAAATTTTATCGCTTAAAAAAACGCTTAAATTTAAATGCTTTTATAGATGAAAAAACTATTATAGAGAGTAAAGTGTCTCAAAATATCTTAGAAGTTTTAAATGATGATTTAAATACCTCTAAAGCCCTAGCTTTACTTGATGAGTTTATCAATGAAAGTAATATTTACTTAGATCAAAACCCAAAAGATAAAACTTATAAAATACAATTAGAAAAAACCTTAAAAGAACTTTCTTTTATTTTTGGCATAGGTTTTATAGATACCATAAAATATTTTCAATTTGGCATTAGTGAAGAAAAATGTCAAGAAATAGAAGAAAAAATCACTCTACGCAATAAGGCAAAACAAGAAAAAAACTATGCCTTAGCAGATCAAATTCGTGATGATTTAGCTAAAGAGAATATTCTTTTAATGGATACACCAAATGGTGTAGTATGGGAGAAAAATGGATAAAAACTACAAAGAAATGAAACTTAAAGAGGTTTTTACTCGCTTTAAGCCTTATTATAAAGATTATTGGTTTTATTTTGTTTTAGCTATTATTGGCATGCTTTTAACTAGTGGTGGCACAGCTGCTAGTGCATACATCATAGAGCCTATTTTAAATAAAATTTTTATAGAAAAAAATGTTGATTTGCTTTATTATATGCCTTTGCTTGTTGTTTTAATTTATGCTTTAAAAAATCTTGGTGCTTATATGCAAGTTTATTATGTATCTTATGTTGGAACAGATATTTTAAGAAGATTAAGAGAATTAGTTCTTGGTAATCTTTTGCGCTTAGATATGAGCTTTTTTCATAAATACAGAAGTGGAGAATTAATTAGTCGTTGTACTTCTGATATTGGAGCTCTGCAAAATATAGTTTCTACTATCATACCTGAAATTTTAAGAGAAAGCTTAACTGCAATTGGGCTTTTAAGTGTGGTGATTTATCAAAGTCCAAAACTTGCTTTTTTTGCTTTAGTAATTTTACCTTTAGCAATTTATCCTCTTGCTATTTTTGCCAAAAAAATCAAAAAAATAGGACGCAATACCCAAGAAAAAAATTCTGATCTTACTTCAAGATTAAGCGAAATCTTTTCCAATATAGAACTTATTAAAGCTTCTAATGCAGGCAAAAATGAAATGCAAAAATTCAGCCAAACTAATAGTGAAGTTTGCAAACTTTCCTTAAAAGGCATTAGAATCGAAGCTTTAAGTAGCCCTTTGATGGAATCTATGGGTTCAATTGGCTTTGCAATAGTAATTATAATAGGTGGTAAAGAAGTAATCGATGGAAGCTTAAGCATAGGATCTTTTTTTAGCTTCACTACGGCTTTATTTATGGCTTATACACCTATTAAAAGACTTTCTTCGCTTTATACAAGATTACAAAATGCAGTAGCAGCTAGTGAGAGAACTTTTTATTTAACCGATTTAAAACCACAAATTACAGGTGGTAATGAAAAACTTACAGAAAATATCCAAAATATCCATTTTAAAAATGTCTCTTTAAGCTATCAAAAAGATAAAATGGTATTAAAAGATGTAAATTTTTCTTTTGATAAAGGAGAAATTCTAGCCTTAGTTGGATCAAGCGGTGGAGGAAAATCTTCTATTATTAATCTTTTGATGTATTTTTTTGAAAAAGATAATGGTGAAATTTTAATCAATCAAAAAGATATTAGTTCTTTTGATATTGTTAGTTTAAGAGAGAATATTTCTTTGGTAACTCAAAATATTTATATATTTAATGACACTATAGCTCAAAATATAGCTTATGCTAAAGAATACGATGAAGCACGTGTAATAGAAGTTTTAAAACAAGCAAATGCTTATGATTTTGTCCAAGACCTTGGTGGTATACATACTGAATTAAAAGAACATGGGAAAAATCTCTCCGGCGGACAAAAACAACGCATTGCTATAGCAAGGGCTTTATATAAAAATCCTCAAATTTTAATTTTTGATGAAGCAACTTCAGCACTTGATAATGAAAGCGAAAAAACCATAGTAAAAACTATAGAAAGCTTAAAAAAAGATCGTTTGATACTCATCATCGCTCATAGACTTAGCACCATAGAAAATGCTGATAAAATCGCTGTGCTTGATAAAGGAAAAATAGCTTCTATAGGAAATGATGCTTATTTAATGCAACATTGTGAAATTTATCAAAAATTAAAACAAAAAGCACAAAAAACTGATAAAGTCAAAGAAAATGAAAACTAAAAATTATCATTTTTTTAGTACAATATGCTATTTTGCAAATAAAGGAAAAATATGACTTATGAAAGCTTAAAACCTTTAATATATAAATTAGATCCAGAAAATGCTCATGCTTTGGCTGAATTTAGTATGCGAACGCTAGATTGTATATTTCCTGGAGGGCTTAGTTTTTTTGCAAAAGATTATGTAATAAATGATGAAATTTTAAATCAAGAAATTTTTAATCTGAATTTTTACAATCCTGTGGGTTTAGCAGGCGGCTTTGATAAAAATGCAACTATGATAAGACCGCTAAGTGCTTTAGGTTTTGGTTTTTTAGAGTATGGAACTTTTACTCCAAAACCTCAAAATGGTAATGAAAAACCTAGACTTTTTAGACTTGTTGAACAAGAAAGTATTCAAAATGCTATGGGTTTTAACAATAAAGGTAAAGACGCCATTGCAAAAGAAGTAAAAAAAGTCTATCCTTTTAGCATACCTTTAGTGGCAAATATAGGTAAAAACAAAATCACTCCGAACGAAGAAGCTATTAATGATTATATTATTTTATTAAAAGAATTTAAAGATTTATGTGATTTATTTGTGATTAATATATCCTCTCCAAATACCAAAAATTTAAGAGATTTACAAAGCGAGGAATTTGTAAGTACTTTATTTAGCCAAGCAAAAGAAATCACGAATAAACCTGTGATTTTAAAAATTGCTCCAGATATGAATATAGACAGCGCAATTTCACTTTGCAAAAGCGCTATTAGTGCAAAAGCTGATGGTATTATCATGGCAAATACTAGTATAGATTATTCTTTGATTGATAATGCAAGAACTTTTGGCGGAATTAGCGGTAAATTAATCACCCAAAAAAGTGCAACATTTTTTAAAGAAGTAGCTAAAGAAATTTATCAAGATACTATTTTAATAGCAAGCGGAGGCATAGATAGTGCCGAACTTGCTTATGAACGCATTAAAAACGGGGCTAGTTTGGTTCAAATTTATACAGCTATGATTTTTAAAGGACCAAGTGTAGTCAAAAATATCAATCAAGGTTTAATTGAACTTTTAAAACAAGATGGTTTTAATCATATTAGTCAAGCTATAGGAGTTAATTTTAAATGATTAATTATAAAAAAATCACCCTTGAAAATGAACTTGAAGTCTATACTTTACCTGTAAATAAAAAAAGCGGAGTTATAAGTGTAGATATTTTTTATAAAGTTGGTTCAAGAAATGAAAAAATGGGAAAAAGTGGCATAGCTCATATGCTTGAACATTTAAATTTTAAAAGTACAAAAAATTTAAAAGCAGGTGAATTTGATGAAATAGTCAAGGGTTTTGGTGGAGTGGATAATGCAAGCACGGGATTTGACTATACGCATTATTTTATAAAATGCTCTAGTGAAAATTTAGATAAGTCTTTATGGCTTTTTGCTGAATTAATGCGTAATTTAAATTTAAAAGATGATGAGTTTCAACCTGAAAGAAATGTAGTTTTAGAAGAAAGGCGTTGGAGAACTGATAATAACCCTTTGGGATATTTGTATTTTAGATTATACAATCATGCCTTTTTACACCATCCATATCACTGGACCCCGATAGGCTTTTTTAAAGATATACAAAATTGGAAAATAGAAGATATACAAGATTTTCATCAAACTTTTTATCAACCTAAAAATGCTATTTTGCTTGTGAGTGGCGATATTAATGAAGATAAAGTATTTACTTTAGCTAAAAAGCATTTTCATGATATAAAAAATACCAAAGAAATCCCTATAGTTCATGAAAAAGAACCTGAGCAAGATGGTGCTAAACGTGTGATCTTACATAAAGAAAGCGATACGCAATTGCTAGCACTTGCGTATAAAATTCCTGCATTTAATCATGAAGATATGCCAAAACTTTGTGCATTAAGCGAACTTTTGGGAAATGGAAAAAGTTCTTTAATAAGTGAAATTTTAATTGATAAATTAGAACTTATCAATGAATTTTATGCTTATGCAAGTGAAAATATAGATGAGAATTTATTTATATTTATTTGTGTTTGCAATGAAGGTATAAAAGCAGAAGATGTTGAAAAAGAACTTTTAAAGATTCTTGAAGATGTAAAAAATGCTAATTTTGATGATACTATCATGGAAAAAATCAAAAACACCGTAAAAAGTGATTTTATTTTTTCACTAAGCAATGCAAGTAGCGTTGCAAATATTTATGGATCTTATCTTGCAAAAGGTGATTTAAAGCCTTTGCTTGATTATGAAAAAAATATAGAAAATCTAAGCAAAGATGATTTAATTCATTGTGCTAGAAAATATTTCAATGAAAACAAATCTACTACAATAATCTTAAAAAAGGGGTAAAAATGGACAATAAAATCATCATAGGAGCAATGACAGCTTTAATAACTCCATTTAAAAATGGAAAATTAGATGAACAAACTTACCACAAACTCATCAAAAGGCAAATAGCAAATGGGATTGATGCGATAGTGCCTGTTGGAACAACTGGAGAAAGTGCCACCTTAACCCATGAAGAACATAGAATTTGTATAGAAATAGCATTAGATGCTTGCAAGGGAAGTTCTTGTAAAGTTTTAGCCGGAGCAGGAAGCAATGCTACCCATGAAGCTGTAAGTTTGGCTAAATTTGCACAAGAGCATGGAGCTGATGGTATTTTAAGCGTTACTCCATATTACAATAAACCTACACAAGAAGGTTTGTATTTACATTATAAAGAAATAGCAAAAAGCATAGACATACCTGTGCTTTTATACAACGTACCAGGAAGAACAGGTTGTGAACTTCAAACAGAAACCATTATAAGATTGTTTAGAGATTGTGAAAATATTTATGGAGTAAAAGAAGCTAGTGGAAGTATTGATAAATGCGTTGATTTGCTAGCGCATGAACCTAGAATGATGCTTTTAAGCGGAGAAGATGCTATTAATTATCCTATACTTTCAAATGGTGGTAAAGGTGTGATTTCAGTTACTTCAAATTTACTTCCTGATATGATTTCAAAATTAACTCATTTAGCTTTAGAAGAAAAATATATTGAAGCTAAAAAAATTAATGATGAGTTGTATAATATCAATAAAATTTTATTTTGCGAAAGCAATCCTATACCTATTAAAGCAGCAATGTATATAGCAGGTTTAACTCCTACTTTAGAATATCGTTTGCCACTTTGTAAACCTAGTGATTGCAATTTAGCAAAAATAGAAGCGATTATGAAAAACTATAATATCAAAGGATTTTAATGGATACTTTTTTTCAAAATAAAACTTTAGTAATTAGCGGTGGAACAAGAGGGATTGGTAAAGCTATTGTATATGAGTTTGCAAAAGCAGGAGCCAATGTAGCTTTTACTTATAATTCTAACGCAGATTTAGCTCAAGAAATTGTAAAAGATTTAGAAAATAACTATAAAATCAAAGCAAAGGCTTATGAGTTTAACATACTTGAACCAGAAACTTATAAAGACTTATTTGAAAAAATCGATCAAGATTTTGACAGAATAGATTTTTTCATCTCTAATGCTATTATCTCAGGTCGTGCCGTTGTAGGTGGATATACTAAATTTATGAAATTAAAACCAAAAGGTATTAATAATATTTTCACGGCAACTGTAAATGCTTTTGTTGTTGGAGCACAAGAAGCAGCAAAAAGAATAGAAAAAGTTGGTGGGGGTAGTATATTATCTATTTCCTCAACAGGAAATTTAGTACATATTGAAAACTATGCAGGACACGGTACAGCTAAAGCAGCGGTAGAAGCTATGGCAAGATATGCTGCAACCGAACTTGGTTCTAAAAACATCCGTGTAAATGTAGTAAGTGGTGGACCAATTGACACTGACGCGCTTAAAGCATTTACAAACTATGAAGAAGTTAAAAATGCAACTATTAATCTTAGTCCATTAAACCGTATTGGACAGCCTCAAGATTTAGCAGGAGCATGTTTATTTTTATGTTCTGATAAAGCAAATTGGATCACAGGACACACCTTAATCGTAGATGGTGGAACAACTTTTAAATGATTCATTACCCCATTTTGGGGTATTTTCTTTAAACACAAGGATTAATAAATAATGAATTTACCTAATATCTTAGCATTTTTAAGGATATTATTAGCTCCACTTTTGTTTTTTTTGCTTATTAATGATTTTGAAAATATTCATCCTAGTTGGGTAAATTATTTTGCTTGTGTTGTTTTTGGTATAGCTGCCTTGACTGATTTTTTTGATGGTTATATTGCAAGAACTTGGAATCAAACTACAAAACTTGGAGCCATTATAGATCCACTAGCAGATAAAATGCTTGTTTTGGCTGCTTTTTTAGGATTATTACTCACCCAAAAAGCCGATCCTTGGATGATTTATATTATTCTAGTAAGAGAATTTTTTATAACCGGTTTTCGAGTGGTTATGGTGAGTGAAAAATTTGATGTAAGTGCTTCGTTTGCGGGAAAAATAAAAACAACCTTTCAAATGATAGCCATTATATTTTTAATCATGCAATGGCCTTTTGCTAATACATTGTTGTTTATTGCCTTAGTACTTACACTTTATTCGGCTTTTGAGTACATACTAGCTTATATAAAACATTTAAAAAAGGTATAATTTGAAATCATATTTATTTTTATTTATTATCTTAGCTATTGGCTTTAAGTTTTATTCTTTTAGCTTTTTAATAACACTTTTGGTTATATCTTTTTTAATTTTTTTTCACGAGTTAGGACATTTTTTAGCCGCAAAACATATGAAAGTCGATGTAGAAATTTTTAGTATAGGCTTTGGAAGAGCTGTTTTTAAAAAAACTTATAAAAACACAGAATACCGCTTATCTGCACTACCTTTTGGTGGTTATGTTAAACTTAAAGGACAAGATGATTTAAATCCTAGTGAAAAAAATTACGAACCAAATAGCTATAATACTCTAAGTCCTCTAGCTAGAATTTACATACTTTTTGCAGGACCGTTTTTTAATTTCTTTTTAGCATTTTTGCTTTATATAGTCATAGGTTTTTTAGGTGTGCAAAAACTTGCACCTATTATTGGCAATATAGCACCAAACTCAGCTGCACAAAAAGCAAATTTACAAATTGGAGATAAAATCCTAGCTATAGACGGAGTTAAAATTCAAAGCTTTGAAGAAATCGGCAAACTTGTACACATAAAACCAACCTTACTTAGTATAGAACGCGATGGCAAACTCATCAACATCACCCTAACCCCGCAAATTGATCAAGGTTACAATGAGTTTTATCAAAAAGTTCAAAAACCACTAATTGGCATAGCACCTAAGGGTGAGTTTGTTACTATTTATCATCCAGGATTTAGTAGTTTAAAATATGCTTATGAAGAAAGTATAGAAGCCTCTTTACTTATTTTTAAAGGTCTTGCTAAAATCATCAGCGGGGAATTAGATGCTAAAAATATGGGTGGAATTATCACTATGGTAGATATAACTTCCAAAGCAGCAAATACTAGTATAGTGGTTTTATTTTTAATCACCGCTTTAATTTCTATCAACCTTGGAGTATTAAATTTACTTCCCATTCCAGCGCTAGATGGAGGGCATATACTTTTTAACCTTTATGAGTTAATCTTTAAAAAAGAAGTACCAAAGATATGTTTTGAATATCTTAGTTATTTTGGCATGGCTTTGCTTTTAAGTTTAATGGTGTTTGTAACTTATAATGATATTACCCGTTTTATGAGTAATTAATAAGTCCTAGTAGCAAAATCATAACGGTTAAATTCGCCTATATTGTTTTTACGGTAAAAACTATTATAAAATTGCTTACTTAAACTTTGCTCATAATTTAATCTAAATCTTACCCACATTGCCGTTTGATCTTTAGCACTAGTTTTTTCATCTTGATAATTAAGTGATAAATCTAAAATAGAAATTGGAGAATAAGTAATGTTGTATTGATTTTGTAATTCTTTTATATTAGAATTTACATTTAAAACATTCAAATAAGGCAAATCAAACATCAAACCAAGCTCTGTACTATCTTCGCTATCATTTTCTTTTATATTGTAATGATTAGCATATGCTTTAAAATAATGACTAAATTGAAATTCAGCACCAAAACTATTTTTTTCATAAGTTTCTTTATACTGATCATTAAAATAGTTAAAACCTACATTAAACTCATCAAATTCATAGCGATTAATAAGTCCCAAAGAATAAGCTTGTTCTAATTGCCCTATTCTTGCTTGTTTTTCTAAAAGTAAAGTAGCATTTTCATAATCTAGTATTGAATTAATATTTTTTATATTTACATTTAAAGCATCATAATCTAAATTAGCCTCTGTTTTATCTTTAGAGCTTAAATTTAAAACTTGACCTAAAGAATTACTAGCAAAAGAACTAAGATCTGTACTTTGAGTTTGGTACTCTTGTGGTTTTTGAAAAAATACTTGCTTAGAAACAGTGTTTGACTTTTGATATTTGCTAATATTAGCCTCACCCTCACCTAAGCTTTCTTCTAAATTTAAAGCAAATGTATTTATACATATACAGCCTAAAAAAATATATTTTTTCACTCAACCTCTAATATATTATTTTAAAGATACAAAATTTCACATTTATCATGAAATATTGCTAACTCTATATTTATAATAGCATTATATTTTTACAATATAGCTAATAACATTTCAAACAAAAAACTGCTTGTTATAAAATTTTTCCCTTTTTTAACATTCTAATTAAAAATCTTGCAGGATGAGTGGCATGTAAAAAATCTTTTTCTATTTTTGGCTCATCAAAGATTAATGCGCTAAGTATTCTAGCTCCAATAATAGCACTAGCAAAAGCCCTAGATCCATGAGCGATGGAAAAATACAAAGGAATAAAATCATTTAGTGCTACTTGACTTTTATTTTTATGCCATAAAAGTGCCTTATAATTTTGCATATAAAAATTTTCATTATAAGCTTGACCTATTATGGCAAATCTATCACTCGAATATGATCTAAATCCTACTTTTCCGCCCATTATCTCTAATTTTTCACCTTGCAAAAATTCTTTTATATTTTCAATATTTTGCAAATCATCATTTTTTAAAAGCGTTGTATCTTGATTAAGCCTATCATAACTTGCACCAATAAGTTGTAAATTTAATTCTTCATTGATAGGACAAATATAGCCTTTTGAAGATAAAGCATGAGAATTTTTTAAAAATGGTTTTAAATGAGTACATTGCCCCCTGACACTGCTTAATTTCATATATTTATACTCTAAAAAATTCTTAATATCAGCGCCTTGAGCATAAATTAACACATCATAATCTTTTAATGGTTTTTGATTATTAAATTGCAAAGAAAACTTTTCATTTTCATAAGAATAATCTTTAAATTCATGCTCAAAAAATACCTTAGCCTTGCTTTTTTGTAAAAGTGTTTTCACAAGCTCTTGAGGCTTTATACATGCTCCATCTTTTAAAAAAGCTTGATTGTGAATAATTTCAAATAAAACATTATCTTTTTGACTATCAAAACGCTCTTGCATAAGTTCATTATGAGCAAATTCATAAACCCCTTGAGGAATTAAATCTAAAATTTGCCTATAAAATCTACTAGCCTCTAAAAAAGCATATTGTGAAAACTCACCCAATAAAACATCAGGTTTTAAAATCAAAGAACCTAAAATTCCATTGATATTTCCAGAAGCACCTTTTCCTAATGAATTTTCTTTTTCAAAAACATCTACTTGAACATTTCTTAAAGAAAGCTCATAAGCTATACTAGCTCCAGCTATACCTGCTCCGATGATGGCTATTTTTTGTATTTCTTTTTTTAAACACGGGGTATTAAAATAAGCAAATTTATCTTCAAACTCAAGGCCATTAAAAATAGCTTGTATCATTTCTCTTTTTCTAAAGCCTTTGATCTTTTGTACTTGAAAATTATTTTTAGTTAAAGCTTTTTTTAAAATGCTTGCAGAAGAAAAGGTCAAAATCTTGGCATTTATTTTTGAATTTTTAGCAACTTTGTTTATAATATCCTCATCAAACATCTCTTGATTTTTAGCAGGAGCAAAACCATCTAAATACCAAATATCAGCTTTGAAATCTAAATTTTGCAACTTTTCTTTAGCATCACCAAATACCAAATCTAAAAAACAATCTTGAAAATAAAATCTATAAACTCCATCTTTACATGGGGGATAAAATTTTAAAAACTGCTCTAAAAGCTCTTTAAATTCCTCATAAAAACCAAGATTTTTATAAATTTCTCTTAATGTTTCTTTTTCTATATAAAAATTTTCAAAACTAAGATAAAATAGTCTTTGATTTTCTTTTTTTTCTTTTGTAAAACGCTTTAAAGTAAGAAAAAAATTTAAACCTATACCAAAACCAAGCTCTGCAATGATAGTTTGTTTTGTTTGAAATTCAAAAGCATTAGTATAGATAAATTCACTCTCACTTAAACCATCGCTAGAATTAAAATAATAATCATCAAAATCTAAAGAAAAAGGCGCATTGTTTTTAATGATAATATTTGCTTTTTTCATTGATTTTTATAAAAATAACTCTCTATGCCATTAGCAATACCAATAGCTAATAATTCTTGAAAATTTTTATTTGTTAATCTATTTCTTTCACTAGGATGACTAATATAACCTGTCTCAATCAATATAGCAGGCATTTGCGCACCCACCAAAACCCAAAAAGGAGCTTCTCTAACTCCACCATCCACAACTTTATATTTTTTTCTTACATTACTTAAAATCTTTTTTTGAACATCAATAGCTAATTTATTTGAAGCAACGATTTTTTCGCGGTTTAAAAAATTTAAAAAGGTTTGTTTTGAAAAGAAATTCATCTCTTCAAAATCGGATTGATTTTCCAACTCAGCAGCTTTTTTACTTCTTTCGCTTCTTGCAGGCGATAAGAAAAAAGTTTCAATACCTTGTAAAGTTTTAGCTCTTTGTTTATTTGGAGCTGCATTTGCATGGATAGAAATAAATAAATCCGCCATTTTTTCATTAGCCATAGAGGTTCTATCTCTTAAGTTTATAAATTTATCTGTACTTCTAGTATAATAAATTCTATATCCACGTTTTTTAAGCTCATTACCAAGTTTTAAAGCAACGCTTAAAACTACATCTTTTTCTCTAACACCCTTATCACCCAAAGTACCTGGATCTTTACCTCCATGACCTGGGTCAATTACTATGATTTT
Source organism: Campylobacter lari subsp. concheus (assembly GCF_008245025.1). Classification (NCBI taxonomy): domain Bacteria; kingdom Pseudomonadati; phylum Campylobacterota; class Epsilonproteobacteria; order Campylobacterales; family Campylobacteraceae; genus Campylobacter; species Campylobacter lari. The sequence goes on along the minus strand of NZ_CP043426.1, from coordinate 601,287 downwards.
ACCTGATTTTTTAATGGTAGTTTTTGCCGTTTTTGAAGTAGTTTTTGCCAGTATTTTTTTAGCCTTTTTTTCAAAGCCTATAAATAATTCCTCATCGTCTAAATCAAGATTAGTTTTAAAATCACTGGCAGAATTTAAAACAACCCTTACTGTAGTTTTATTAAACTGCACTATTGTGATGGATTGATTTTTATTAATATCGATTTTTTTTCTATCACCTTCTAAAATAGCTTCAAAGCTTACAATAGAACGATATGTTTTACCATCTTTAAAAGAATTGATTTTAATATCTTCAATATCAATATCATTATTTAATTTTAAATTAATACCATTTTTATCTTTACTTGATTTTAAAATATATAAAGGCTCATTTTTAACAACTTCTTTTTTTACTTCTGTTTTTTTAACTTCATTTTGTTTTTTAACTATAGGTTTGGGCTCTTCTTTTTTTTCTACTTTTTCAAGCCCCATAAAAAGACTTTGATCTTTAAGCTCTATTTTGATCTTTAATTCTTTTTTTGAACTTAAGACCAAACGCATACTTGTTGGGTTAAATTGCGATACGATAATATCAAAATCTTTAAATTCAAAAGTTCTCTTAGGTCCTTTTAAAATCCCATCAAAATCTGCAACATAACGAAAATTCTTATCGCCTTTGAGAGTAAAGTTTTTAATGTCTTTTTGGCTGATTTTTTCACTTAAATCAAGTAAGATACCATTGTCTAATTTCTTTACATCAAGCACAAAAAGTTCTTTTTGCACTGGAGCTTTTTTATCTTCTTTTTTATCTTCTTTTTTATCTTCTTTTTTATCTTCTTTTTTATCTTCTTTTTTATCTTCTTTTTATCTTCTTTTTTATCTTCTTTTTTTATCTTCTTTTTTATCTTCTTTTTTATTAATAGATGATGATGTGGTATTAGTTTCAATTTTTGTTTGTTCTTTTTTTATTTTTTGATCTTGTATAACTTTTAGAGCATTTTTTAAACGCAAAATTTCTTCTTCATTTACTCCGCTTTCTTTAAGCTCTTGCACATAAGCTTTATCATCAAAACCTAAAGAATTTGAACTTATGATTAATCTTTTTAAAATCTCATTTTTTTCTTCATTATTATCATTAATCACACTTTGTATATATAAAGATTTTAACTGCTGGTGTAATTGTAGTTTTTCTTCTGAATTAGAAGTTAAAAAATTTTGATCAAATTTCTTAACTTCTGCATTAGCAAAAACACTAAAACAAAATAATAAAAAAATAAAAAATATTCTAAGCATCTTCACCATTAATTAATTTTTTCATTAGCTCTTCTACACTAATAAGCTTATCTAGTCTATATCCATTAGCCCCTGTAAAAAATAAACCTGTTTCTTTTTTACCACTCCAAGCATCATATAATCTATCTGCTATACAATAACCCACCTTAGTAGCTTCCTTGCCTCTACCGCATGGTGCAACACAATTGCTCACACAAGAAATTTTTGGCCCCATTCTTTTATCTACTAAATTTAAAAGATTAGTTCTTACCCCTCTTGCAGGATAACCAACTGGAGATTTTAAAAGTTCAATATCTTCTTTTTTACAATCTAGCAATACTTGTTTAAAATCATCACTCGCATCGCATTCAAAAGTTCCTATAAAACGAGTTCCCATTTGAACGCCACTTGCCCCTAAAGACATCATCTTTTCTATATCTTGCTTATCCCAAATTCCACCCGCAGCGATTAATGGTATATCTCCCCAGTTTTTAATTTCTTGCGCAACTTGTGGTACTACATTTTCTAACTGATATTCATCCATTAAACATTGCTCATAAGTAAAACCCTGATGTCCACCACTTTTTGGTCCTTCAACTATAACTGCATCAGGCAAGCGATTATATCTACTTTGCCATCTTTTGCAGATAATTTTTAAAGCCTTAGCAGATGATACAATAGGCACCAAAGCAACATCTGGATAATCTTGTGTAAATTCAGGCAAATTTGTAGGAAGCCCTGCTCCTGAAACTATCACATTAAAACCAACCTCACAAGCATTACGAGCAATTTGTGCATAATTATTACTTGCATATAAAATATTACAGCCTAAAGGTGCGTCTTTGCAAACCTTTCTAGCATTATCTATCAAAGCTTTTAAACCTGCTTTTGAATAAAAATTATCACTACCATAAGGCTTTGCATTGAACTCTTTATCTATATGTATTCTATTTTCATAATATCCAGTTCCTACCGAGGAAATAATCCCTAATCCGCCATTTAAAGAAACTGCAGAAGCAAGTTTGTCCCAACTTATACCAAGCCCCATGCCACCTTGAAAAATAGGATATTTTATCTCATGCTTTCCAATTTTTAAAGCTTTAAAACTCATCATATTACCTTTAATTTTGCAAATTTTCTTTTTCCAACTTGTAAAATATATTCACCACTTTCTAGTTGAAATTGTTCATCTTGAACTTTTTCTCCATTAACACTTACTGCATTTGAATTAATCAATCTTCTAGCAGCTGAAGTAGAGCTTTCCATTTTGCACTCTACTATAGCTTTTGCAAGCCAAATACTACCTTCTAAAGTAAAACTTGGCATATCACTAGGAAGTTCTTTTGCACTATGGACTTTGTCAAATTCTTCCTTAGCTTTTAAAGCACACTCACTTGAATGAAAACGCGCAGTAATTTCTAAAGCTAAATTTTCTTTAGCTTCTTTAGGATGCAATGAGCCTTTTTTAATATCATCTTTTATTTGTAAAATTTCATTTAAGCTTTTTTCACTTAAAAGTTCATAATATCTAAACATCAACTCATCACTTATACTCAAAACTTTAGCATACATATCTTTGGCATTTTCAGTTACACCGATATAATTTCCCAAGCTTTTACTCATCTTGTTTACACCATCAAGGCCTTCAAGCAATGGCATCATCATTACCGCTTGTTCTTTTTGACAATTATATACTCTTTGAAGCTGTCTACCCATTAAAAGATTAAACTTTTGATCCGTTCCACCCATTTCTATATCACTTTTTAATGCAACACTATCATAACCTTGTAAAAGTGGATATAAAAACTCACAAATTGATATAGGGCTTTGCTCTTTAAAACGCTTAGTAAAATCATCTCTTTCAAGCATTCTAGCAACACTAAAAGTCGAAGTAAGCTCTACTATACCAGCGGCACCAAGCTCATTTAGCCATTTAGAATTAAAATGAATTTGAGTTTTACTTGGATCTAAAATCTTAAAAACTTGTTCTTCATAAGTTTTAGCATTTTTAAGTACTTCTTCTTTGTCAAGTTTTTTTCTTGTAGCACTTTTTCCTGTTGGATCTCCAATTTGAGCAGTAAAATCACCTATTAAAAACTGCACTATAGCCCCATGCTTTTGAAGCAAAGCCATCTTACCTAAAACTACAGTATGACCCAAATGTAAATCAGCAGCTGTAGGATCAAAACCAGCCTTTACAAAAAAATTTTCACCTTTTTCATAGTAATTTTTTACCAAAGAAACCAATCTTTCCTCATCAATAATTTCTGCTATTCCTCGTTTAATTTCTTTAATAATTTCTTCAATATTCATTACAAAACCTTTTTTAGTGATTGTTATATGCATCATTTAAAGATATAAAATCTAAAATTTTATATCTTGATTTTAATCTTTCTTTTGCATTTTCAAGATCTATATTATTAGGTAACTCAACTTGTACTTCAAAATAATTTGCAACGACTGGCTCTGAATCAGCTGAGTTAATACTTAAAACATTAATCTGCATTTTAGCTAAAGTAGTTAGAAAATCTGCTAAAGAACCTTTTTTATTTTCTATAGAAACGATGATTTTGTAACTTTTTATCGAACTATCATTCCAAAAAACAAAAACCATTTCTTTGTTATCTTCTATCATTTTCATTGCTTGTTCACAAAGCTTATGGTGGATTGTTGCTCCAGTTGAATGTCTAAAAGCAATAATTTCATCTCCTCTTTTAGGCCTACAACAATAATCAAAATTAATCGTGGTTATTTTATAATTAGAACCAATCACTATGCTTTCAAATTTTTGCTCATTTTGTTCAAATTTAGCTGCTTGATTTTGCCCCATATATTTTCTTAGAGCAATAATTACATCTTTAAAATAATTAAAATCCAAAGCAATTTGTCTTAGCTTTTTATTAAAATTTTCTTTTTCAAGCCATTTTTCTATAAGTTTAGAATCTTTATTAAAAACAGTAGATAAAAGATTAATAGCAATTTTGTTATTTAATTCTTTTTTCTTTTGCTTGCAAAAATCTCTTATGCTAGCCCTAGCCTTTCCTGTTTTAACGCTATCTATCCATGAACATCTAAAAAATTCTTCTTCCGAAGTTTCAATACTAACTATATCTCCATTTTTAAGCACAGTTAAAAGTGGCACTCTCATGCGATTAACAAAAGCAGTTTTAGCATGAAGTCCTACTTTAGTATGAACCTCATAAGCAAAGTCCAAAGCCGTAGCTCCACGCGGTAAAGTAAAAATTTCACCTTTAGGAGAATATACTGCTATATCCTCAATATATAAACTATCTTTTGCATATTCATAAAGTTCGATAGCATCACAATCTTGCACAGTATTGCCATCTTCTTTACCATGCATAGAAATATCTGCAAGCCAATCTAAATTTGGTGTTGTTATATTTCCTTCTTTATATTTCCAATGTGCTGCCACGCCAAATTCAGCAGTCTTATGCATATCAAAGGTGCGAATTTGAGCTTCTATGATATTTTTTGCATCAAAAAGCGTTGTATGTAAGGTCTGGTAGCCATTTTGTTTTGGCAAAGCTATATAGTCTTTAAATCTTGAAATTAAAGGATTAAAATGCGTATGTAAAATTCCTAAAGCCAAATAACAATCATAAACTTTTTCAACCAAAATTCTTACACCTAAAAGATCTAAAACTTCATCAAGTCCTACACCTTTTCTTTGCATTTTTAAATAAATAGAATAATTATGTTTAATTCTTTTATGTATAACAAAACTACCCTGTCTAAAGCCATTTTCCAAAAATAACATTTCTATTTTCGAAATAAATTCATTAAATCCAAGTTGAATTTGTTGATCTTTTGCATTTATATAATTATCAATTTGTGCATATTCATCAGGCAATAAAAACTTAAAACTTAAATCCTCAAGTAAATTTTTTATACTTGAAATTCCAAGTCTATGAGCTATAGGTGCATATACCACTAAGGTTTCTTCGCTGATTCTTTTTTGTTTATCTTCTCTTAAAAAATTTAAAGTAAGCATATTGTGCAATCTATCGCAAAGCTTTATTACAAGCACGCTCACATCTTCAACACCGGCTAAAAGCATATTTCTAAAAGTCAAAGCAGATTTTGCAAGTTTTTCATTAGAATTAGAGCGTGTAAGATGATCTTCTCTAATACTGACTATTTTGGTTAAGCCTTGAACTAATTTGGTAACTTCTTCACCAAAATTTGAACTCAATTCTTCTTCATTGCAATTTGTATCTTCTAACACATCATGCAATAATGCAGCGATGATCATAGACTGTACAGGACTTAAAAATGCCACAAAAGAAGCCACTAATATAGGATGAACTGCATATGGCTCTCCGCTTTTTCTAAATTGTCCTTTGTGTTTTTGGATACAAAAATCTACTGCTTTTTCTAAAACAGCAGATTGTGGAAAGACCATAAAAAGGATTTCTTTTGCTCTTTGTAAATCCTTACAATTTTTAACATCATCAACAAGTTTATCTAACAATAACTCATCATTTACTAGCTTCAATAAATCCCTCTAAAACGATTTTATCTTCTGCTATTTCATGTAAAGCAATGTCGGTATATTTATATTTATTTTTATCTAAATTTACTAAAGGTTCTGCACCATTTGCAAGCTCTTCAGCTCTTTTAGCTACCACAAGAGCTAGTTTATATCTATCATCTTTTAGTTTTTTTAATGCTTTTGCAGCTATTTGTTCTACTCTCATTTTTATCCTTAATCTTGATTTTTAACAATAGAGCATAAACTCGTATCGCCTTGGATGATTTTTAACAAATTTCCTTCTTTAAACATATTACATACCACAATAGGTAGAGCATTATCTTTAGCTAAGGCTATTGCAGTATCATCCATAACTTTAATATTATCATGTAAAGCTCTTTCATAACTTAACTCATTAAGCATAATTGCATCATCATATTTTTTAGGATCTTTATCATAAATTCCATCTACCTTAGTTGCTTTGATGATCATATCTGCTTGAATTTCCACTGCTCTTAAAGTCGCAGCAGTGTCTGTAGTAAAATAAGGATTACCCGTACCACAAGCAAAAATAACTATACGTCCTTTTTCTAAGTGTCTATGCGCTCTTCTCATGATATAAGTTTCACAGAATGCTTCCATTTGAATAGCGCTTTGAACCCTTACATCAAGTCCAGCACTTTCTAATGCTTCTTGCATAGCTATAGAATTAATCACAGTAGCAAGCATACCCATATGATCACCACTTGTTCTTTTTATAAGTCCATCTCTTGCAGCAGATACCCCTCTAATGATATTTCCACCGCCTATTACTATACCTACTTCAACATTTTCATTAATCAAGCTTTTTATTTCAGAAGCTATGTATTTTAAAATTGAATTTTCTATACCAAACCCATTTTCTCCAGCCAAAGCTTCTCCAGAAAATTTAACCAATACTCTTTTTCTTTTATTGTTCATTAATTTTCTCCTTTGATTTGAAACTATATCAAAATTCGCATTAAAAAAAACTAATTTATTTAATCATCTCTAAAGGATTGATATGAAAATTCTTTTGTGTTACTTCAAAAGTTAAATCACTTTCAACCCTACCTATAATATAACCTTTTTTGATATTTCTACCCACTTTAACCCCAGGCGCAATTTTATCTAAATGCGCATAAATGGTATGTATTCCATCTTTATTTTCAACAATCACAACTTGTTTTAAAGTTGGAGTTGCTTTTGCAAAAACTACTTTACCATCTAAGACATTTCTTACTGCAGCATTAGCACTGTCACTTTTTAAAACCACATTTTCGTTATAAATTTTAATATTATAAATAGGATCAACATAGTTTCCAAATTTTTGTTTTACCGTGTAAGATTCTAAAGGAGCGATTGTCTTGGGACCACTATAGCGCTTAACACTGCTTGTTTGATAACTTGAGCCTACTTGTTTAACATTTGAGCTTGGTTTTTTGTCTTCTTTTTTTTGTGCTAATTTTTCTTCTTCTTTTTCTTTAATAATTTTTAACTTATTAAGTGTTTTTCTTAATTCTTGTTGTTGGGCTTGTAAATTAGAAAGTTTTCTAGTATAGATTTCTTTATCTGTTTTTTGCTTAGCTATTTCTTGTTCTTGCTTTTTTCTAAGATTTTTAAGCTCATCGATTTGATCTTTATAGGCTTTTAAATTATTATTAATTGTGGTAATTTGAGTTTGTTTTTCTTCTATTTTTTTACTTATATTTTCATAATCTTTTGAAATTTGATAAAATTCTTCTTTGAAAATTTTATCCAAAACCCCAACTAATTCTAAAGCTATGATACTATCTTCACTTTCGATATAATTTTTAGGAATTGCCAAATCATAAGCAAAATCTTTAGCAATTAAATCAATAATCTTCCCTTCTATTTTGCTTTTATTTTGCAAGAGATCTTTATTTTGTGCATTAAGTTGTTCTAGCGCTTTTATTTGAGTTTTTACTGAACTTTCAAGTTTAGAAGTTTTTGAAGTTAAAGTGCTAATTTCTGAAGCAATTTTTTTTAGATTTTTTTCATTATCTAAAATTTCACTAGCTAAATCCTCTAACTTTTTAGAAAGTTGCTTTACTATGCGCTCATTTTCTTTAATATCTTTTTGTTTTTGTGCAATTTCATTTGCAAATAAAATAGAAAAAGAAAACAAAAAAAGCAAAAAGCATTTTTTCATTTTCTAACCTTAAACATTACAAAATTCACACAAGCAAAACAAACACAAAGCATTGCTAAAAAAATCACAAACAAATGTATGAAAATACTTATTTTAGGTAAGCTAATATCCACACTTTGTAAAGCTAGTTTAATGGATTCAAGATCATAAACTTGCGTAAAAAATAATACAAGCAATAAAAATGCTATAAAACAATCAATAAAAACTATCTTATAAAGCATAAAAGATCTAAACCAAAATGGTGCTCCAAGTAAACACATGATTTCCACTCTTTGAGTGTGCTCAAAAAGCCAAATTTTCATTTGCTTAAGCAATAATACAAAGCTAAGCAATATTATGATAAATAAGAAAAACCATAATAAAAATTTCACTAAAACCAAAAGTTTATAAATTTTTGTATGCGTTTTAGCAAAAGTCTCTACTCTAGTAATATTAGGATTTTTTAAAAGCTTATCTTTTAAAGTATTTAGCTCATCTTCTGATAAAAGTTTATTGAGTTTTAAAGTATAAAATTTTGGCAATGTAGCTTTTAAAACCTCTATATTTTTAGCTGATATATCATTTTTAAGTCTGTCTATCATTTCATTTGGATTTAAAATTTCTAAAGACTGAAAATGATTTACTTGATCTTCTATGCTTTTTTTATCCAAATGAGTTTTACCTACTAAAATAATATTATAATCTTTATTTAAAAGTTTTTCATAATGCTCTATAGTTTTGTTTGTAATGATTAAAAACTCAAAAGCAAACATCATTACCATTAAAGCAAATATTAAAGAAAGATGATTTTTAAAAGATTTCATTCATTCTCCCATTTTCTATATTAAAACGACGATAATCAAGTCTTAAATTAGTAGGAATTCTATGCGTAACAACTACCACACAAGTTCCAAGTATTTCTCTAGCTGATTTTAATAAAGTCCATATAATATCTGAAGAATACTCATCCAAATTTCCCGTTGGTTCATCACATAAGAGTAATTTTGGATTATGCGCTAGGGCTCTTGCCATAGCCACGCGTTGTTGTTCTCCACCTGAAAGCTGAGCTGGCTTTTTATCGGCTTTGAAAGTTAAATTTACATGCTTTAAAAGCTTTGCGGCTTGTTCTTTGCATACATTTTTACTATAACCTTTAATCATCAAAGGTAGCATTACATTTTTTTCTACACTAAATTCTTGAACTAAACGATAATCTTGAAAAATAATTCCTATTTTTTGCCTAAGCTGTAAAAGTTCAGCATTAGAAATATCCACTAAATCATTATTACAAACTTTTAAATTCCCGCTTATTGGCTCCAAATCTCCATAAAAAGATTTTAACAAAGTTGACTTTCCACTACCACTTTTTCCTGTAATAAAAACAAAATCATTATCTTTTAGCGAAAAACTAGCATTTTCTATAACAAGTTCATCATAACCAAGACAAAGCTTTTTAGCTTCTATCATCACTGCTTTTTCCTTATTTATTTTATAAATGATTATTTGATATAAGAATACAATATTTCTCTTAATTTTTCTATAGCTTTTAAATTTTCTTTAGTTTTAAAAGGCTGTTCAAAAACAAATTCTATCTTTTGTACATTTAAAGCTATATAAACATGCTCAGGCTTATAAAAAGCACCAAAAGCTATTTTAATGATAAGCTCATCGTCTTTAATGTACATTTTTTCAAAATGCAAGAAAAAATCCTCACCTTTAAAAACTTCATTTTTAAAATTCTTTTTTATACAAGCTAATTCTTCTGTGTTTAATTTTAAATCTTCAATGGCAAATTTTTGATCCTTGCTTAAACTTTCACTCTTGCTAAAACCACTAATGATTAAATCATATATATCTTTATTTTGTCTTTTCCAGCGATCTTCATATTTGCTTGAAATTTCTAAATTTTCATTTTTTTTGATTAAAGCTTTTAAATGTGAAAAAGTTAAAAAAGTTTCTAAGGTAAAATCAAAATACAAAAAGCTATCTGTTCTAAGTTCAAATTGCCCATTTTCTTTTAAAACTCTAGCGCATTCATTGGCAAAGTTTACTCCAACTACTCTACGGTGAGGCTTTTTATCCCAAGGAACAGGAAAATGCAAAAAGATTTTATCTACCAAGTTAGACTCAAGTACGCTTAATAATAATCTTGCATCAGTTTCTATTAACAAAACATTATTTAAGTTTTCACTTAAGGCAAGTTTAGCTACTTGCTCTAACGCAGGCGTGTAAATTTCTATACCAATTATCAACACGTCAGGATTTAATCTTGCTTGATAAAGCAAATGTCTACCACTTCCAAAACCTATTTCAATAAAAATTTGTTTTTTGTTTTTTATTTGCTCTAGTAATTCTTTTAAATCATTAGCAATTAAAGGTGTTTTTTGGATTAACCTTGTATGTTTTAATGCTACAGCTTCACAAACTGCATCTTGAGTAAAATTTTCTTTAAACACAAGCAAAGCTTTTTGCAAATATCCAATTTGCGAAGGTTTAGTGTGTTTTTCGCCCTTAATAAGCCATTCTTGTTTTTTTTCATCTATTTTAATCTGCAAAAAAAAGTTTTCTTGCTTTATGCGCGTAAAAAGTAAATCAACATTTTCACCTTTAGCAAGCCATAAAAATTCAACTCCATCTTTTTTAAAAGGAAGTTGAATTTCTTTTAAAACTTTACACTTAAAATTTGGCATTATTTCACCGCTGTAAATTTATCAGAAGCTTTTGATTCTATACCATTTACATCAATTGCTATAACTTCATAACTATATACTTTTCCAGGAACAGCTGTGATATCTTTTAATTGTTTGGATTTAATCTCTTTAAATACAGCATTACTTCCACCCCCACTTCGTTTAACTATATATTCTTTAGCTCTATCATCATTATCAACCCATTCAACTCTAATACCATCATCTTCAACAGCACATAAAATAATACTTGGTGCTAATGGTGCCCCTAGGGTGATACCTTCTACAGGCTCATTTGCTATAGGACTTTCCAAGCCATCTTTATCAACCATACTCACTTTATAATATCTTTTTTCAGCCACACCTTTAACTACATCTTCATAAGTATTTTCAGAAGTTTTAGCTACCACGCTAAAAGGTAAAAAGGTAGTTGAGCTAGAATAAATTTTATAATAAGCAAAATCAGCATAATCAATTTTATCCCAAGTTAAAATGATTTTTCTTGGCGCATCTTTACTTGCTTGTAAATTACTTACCATAGGAGGAAGTGCTTTAGTGGTTGATTCTACTATTTTACTTGGGGTGCTTTTAATACCATCATAAGTTAAAGCTATGATTCTATATTGAAAACTCTCATCAGGCTTTAGTGAATCATCTATATATTCAGCACTTAAGCGATTTTTAACCCTAGTTAATTCTTTAAATTTCATATCTTTCATATTTGCACGCTCAATGATATATGAATTTACTCTTACATCAGGATGCGGTCTCCAAACTATTTTTACACGATTTGGCAAACCCACAATAGCTTGCACAAAAGGCACTGGATCAATCACTCTATTGGTAAAAGCTTCTATGCTTACACCATCTTGAGAAACTTGTCCAAGCTCATTAAAGGTTTTCATAGAATAATAATATCTTGTATTTGGCTCTAAATTTGTATCAGTATAATGAGTTTGAAACTTATTTTTAATTTTTGCTATAAGCTCCATAGGTGCACCAGCTGCATTTGCTCTATAAATGTAATAGCCTGCTATATTTTGATCATACAAAGGTTCCCATTCAAAAGCTATGCTTGTAATATCACTTATACTTTTAATATTTGAAATTTTTGGTAAAGTATCATTTACTTGAGCAATTTGAGGCGAACTCATAGTTGTACTACAAGCACTAAAAGCCAAAGCAGAACTTAAGATAATCCAATGAAGTTTTTTCATCTATCTCTCCTTGTGTAAAATTTTCTTTTAAAATTTGATAAAAATCATCAAACATAGGAGCTTTTATAAACATTAACTCTTTAGTCCTAGGATGAATAAAATAAATCAAATACGCATGAAGCATTACTCTATTATACTTTATTTTTCCTTTATATCCGTATAATTCATCTCCTAAAATATAGCGATTAAAATCTGCTAAATGCACTCTGATTTGATGGGTTCTTCCTGTATATAATTTAGCAGCTATTAAAGAGCAGTTTTTAGAACTTAATAAATTTATAAAATCTGTTTTTGCATTTTTTGCTAAAGGATTTTTGGTATTTGTAGTAATTTTTTTAAGCCTATTATTAGGACAACGCATGATAGCTTTTTCATTGCTCATTTTATCATTTTTCAAAGGCAAGTCACTCAAAGCAAGATAAAATCTTCCCATACTTTTATCTAAAAGCTGATTTGCTAAAAATTGATGTGTTTGATTGTTTTTTGCTATGATGATAGCTCCGCTTGTGCCTTTATCAAGTCTATGCACAAGCCCTGCTCTATGCTCTCCATTTAAATTTGATAAAGTATAGCCTTTATGCAAAAGCCAATCCACCAAAGTCGCTTCTTTAACGCTACTTGCACCATGCACAACAACATTAGGAGCTTTGTTTAAAACTAAAACATCATCATCTTCATATAAATTTTCTATATCAAACTCAGGCGTGTAGCTTTCTTTGGCTTCTTTTGCTAAAGGTAAAAAAATACTTATTTCATCTTTTTTTTTTATTTTTTTAGAACTTTTATTTTCTATTTTTTCATTAATATATATGCAATTTTCTTTGATTAGTTTAGCAACTTGCGAACGACTTTGTTTAAGTGTATCTGATAAAAAAATATCCAATCTTTCTTCACAAAGTGATGAAATTTTTAGCATATTATATTTCCTTGTGATAAAATTTGTAATTTTAGCATATAATTACACAATATTTTGTAAAAAGGGTAGTTTTGATAAAACTTGATAGAAGAATTCTAACGCATTTTGATTTTGTTCAACCTCTTTTAGTATTGCCTATCATAGCTATATCTTTTCTTTTAATTTATGAAGCAAATACACGCTTAGCTGAAAAACAATTTATCTATACTTTAGTAGGTTTTGCAGGATTTGCGTTTTTTTTCTTTTTACCTTTAAGAAAATTAGTGTGGCTTATACCTGTGTTATATTGGATCAATATAGCTTTGCTTTTGAGCGTCGATATTTTTGGTGTTGAAAAACTTGGGGCTAGAAGATGGCTTGAGATACCTTTTACGCATTTCACCATACAACCTTCTGAAATTTTCAAACCCTCTTTTATTTTAATGTTAGCTTATTTGATTTATCAAAACCCACCACCGCATAATGGCTATGGTTTAAAACAATTTTTAAAGCTAAGTTTTTATATTTTACTCCCATTTTTACTTATAGCAGGAGAACCTGATTTAGGAACAGCTTTAGTACTTTTAATAGTGGGCTTTGGAACGCTTTTTATCATAGGAGTAAATTATAAAATTTGGCTTAGCATTTTTTTAGCTATAGCTATAGCTTCGCCTGTTATTTACAGCGACTTTCTAAAACCTTATCAAAAACAAAGAATTCACGATTTCTTAGCTGAAGAGCCAAGTTACCATGTAAAACAATCCATCATCGCTATAGGAAGTGGTGGTTTGAGCGGAAAAAAGGCCGATGAAGCCACACAAACACATTTTAAATTTTTACCTATTTCTACGAGTGATTTTATTTTTGCATATTTGTCTGAAAGATTTGGTTTTATCGGTGCGGTTGTAATCATATTGCTTTATACCCTGCTCATTTTTCATTTATTGAGTTTAAATTATAAGCTCAAAGATGATTATTTTACAAGAGTGGTGACAAATTGCATTGCTTTATTTATTTTCATATATGTAGCAGTAAATATATCAATGACCATAGGTTTTGCTCCTGTTGTTGGTATACCTATGCCATTTTTTAGTCATGGGGGAAGTTCTTTTGCTACCTTTATGATTTTCTTTGGAATTTTACAAAATTTAATAACTTTTAGATATTTAGCAATAGAAAAAGCAGTAAAAATAAAATTCTAAATTTAAATTAAGGAAATAAAGATATAATAACATTTCTATTTTAACTTCTGGCGGATTTATAGCTCAGTTGGTTAGAGCAACCGGCTCATAACCGGTTGGTCGCAGGTTCGAGTCCTGCTAAATCCACCATTTTATTATATTATTTCTTATTAGTTTTGTATTACAACTTGGTTTTCAAAAAAACATTTTCCAGTGATTTTTTAGTATTTTGATGATATTTTTGCAAATTTCTTTCTTTTTACTTTCATCCACTTGAAGTTTATCTAAAAAAGTTTCTTCAAGAATGTTAACAAGCTACATATATTCTTTTGCGTCAAATCTTTTCATTTCATTTAAAGATGATAATGCTTTTAACAATAAATCTTTATATTCCATAAGAATTTTAATATCTATCTCTGAAAGCTGAGCCAACAGAGATAGAAATTGTACAAAATTGTAAAATGGCATATATTCCTTCCTATTTTCTACTATAAAATATGCTGAATTTCTTCCAATAAAAGATATCCAACTAACGAATTTCTTTATGATCTCCACCCTCAAAAGAAACTACTTCTGTATCTGAAGAACTTACACCAAAAGTATTAAATCTCATATAAAAAGAAGGAGTTTCAGTCGCTGGTTTTGTACACCATGTGGTTGATATTGTAACTTTTGCTTCACCAGAATTATCAAATTTTTTATCCCATCTTTGTATAATTGGCACAGTTTGACCAAGACCAACGATAAGTTTGGTTCCATCAAAATTAACCTCTTCTCCTGCAATCCCATTGCTTAGTGTTAAAGTTGCACTAATATAGCACGAATTAGGGTCTTTCCAAGAATCATACGTTGCATGAATTTGTTTTTGCACTTCAATATCTCCTATGAGTGCTTCTTTATAAGAACCGTCCCATTCTTTATATTTCACTTTAAGTTTAAAAACTCTACCAGTATGCTTAGTGACACTTCTAATAGGTTTAAAATTCAAATAAACCGACCCTTTATCATCAGTATAAAGTGTGCCTTTATTGACAAAATCAATATAACCAAGATACTGATCTGGTTGAACTTCTACAGTATAATTTGGGACTAATCCATACAGTTCTATAGTTGCACCTGCATCAAATGAAATAGAATATCTATCTATTCTTGGTCTAATTGGACCATCAAATACGGCTGTTTTGCTAGCTTTTCCACTTCCATCTTCATATTCAACACTTACTGTTATTGGACGAGTATTAGGATTAATTGTCCTGAATTTAGTCCTTGCAAAACCCTCACTATCAAAATATTTTGGAATCAGATCTTCTTTTGGAAGTACTCCATCACCAGTAATACTCCATTTAATTTTTTCATTAGGAGTGCCTTTTGCGGTTACATCCACAATTTCAATCAATAATGGAGTCAGCACTGTTTTACTAAAAAATAATTGGATTGGAATCTTCTTATATTTTAATTCTTTACTTAAATTTTTACCCATAGCACTTACCCTAATTACAGGATTATCTTTAAATGGAGCTTTAGAAGTAATAGTTGCTTTAGCTTCACCACTAGCATTAAATGTTGCATCATGACTACCTAAAGTAGCATCCCCACTTAAATTCCATTCTACTTTAGAACCTTCTTTACCACCTTTTAATACAGCGTGTACTATATCTCCTTCTTGAGTATAAAGTGTTTCTTTATCAAGTTCTAAATTCAATTCTCTTTGATAAAGCTTAATTTTATCTGCAGTTATTTCACTCTTAGTAATAACTGATTTCATATAACTAAACTTAATAGTAAGTTCTTTAACACTATAATCACTAATACCACTAAATTCTAAAGTAGCTTCACCTTTATCATTAACATTAAAGCTTTCTTTTTTAGCTTTTACTCCCTTACTTCCACTGATATTATCAATGGTTGAATTTGGTAATAGACCGCTTACTTTTAATACATAATCTGAGTCATAATCTATGGTTTTATCTAATGTTTTCCAGAAACTTACTCTATAAGAAGGATATTCTATTTTTGGAGTATATATAGTTCCATCTACATAAGTTAATGTTTTAGTGAGGTTTTGACCTAGGGTGCTAACACTAATGGTAGGATTAGCTTTAAATGGAGCTTTAGCAGTAATAGTTGCTTTAGCTTCACCACTAGCATTAAATGTTGCATCATGACTACCTAAAGTAGCATCCCCACTTAAATTCCATTCTACTTTCTCATTAGGCTTACCACCTTTTAAAGTTACTTCTACATGATCAAGTTTTGGATCTTTTAAAGCTTTGGTGTTTTCACTTTCATAAGCATGGATTTTATCTTTACTAAAATTAATGCTTGGGGTGTATTGGTGGAGTTTGATAGTATCACTTGTCTTAGTATCTTTTATATCTCCTTGTTTTAAATATTCAATACTAATCTTGAAATCTTTAATACTATAATCACTAATACCACTAAATTCTAAAGTAGTTTCACCCTTATTATTTACAATGAAGTTATCTTTTTTAGGAGTAACTTTTTCATCTTTTAATACTTTTACAGTGCTATCAGCCAATAAACCACTAACAGTAATTTTAAAATCGCTCTTATAATCTATAGTATTTAACTCACCTTTAAAGCTTGGATATGTAAATACAGGATCAAATTTTCTAACATCATAAGTAATAGTTTTAGTGAGGTTTTGACCTAGGGTGCTAACACTAATGGTAGGATTAGCTTTAAATGGAGCTTTAGCAGTAATAGTTGCTTTAGCTTCACCACTAGCATTAAATGTTGCATCATGACTACCTAAAGTAGCATCCCCACTTAAATTCCATTCTACTTTCTCATTAGGCTTACCACCTTTTAAAGTTACTTCTACATGATCAAGTTTTGGATCTTTTAAAGCTTTGGTGTTTTCACTTTCATAAGCATGGATTTTATCTTTACTAAAATTAATGCTTGGGGTGTATTGGTGGAGTTTGATTTCTCCGTTTATTTCTTGAGTACTAGCTGCACTTTGATTATAAGTAGCAATGATTTGTAATCTTTTAATATTAAAATCTTTTACTCCTTCAAATACTACCTTACTCTCACCTTTATCATCAGCTGTGCTTTCTTTGTCATTGCTAATTCTTAAAGTTTTATTACTTTGTATATCTTTAGCTTTCCATGAAACCTTTGTTTTTGGCATTAAACCTTTAAGTTTTACTTCAAAGTCGCTTTTATAATCAATCATTCCTTTTTCAAAGTCTTGATGAGTTACAGGGTCTTTTCCAGTAGGAAGCTCCATAGTAGCTGTATAATTTTTGATCTTTAAAAATTTACTTTTTGCTTTTACTAATTCATCGCTCATATTTTTAACAATGATTTTTACTTTTTCATTTCCACTAAGTCCTATGATTTCTACATTACTTTCACCATTTTCATCAGCTATTAAATTAAGCTCTTTAGTAGTTTTATCTTTATTTATAAATAAAGCATTATCTCCTTGTATGCTCCATTTAACCTTAGTAGTTTTAGCTTGTAAGTTTTTATAACTTGCATGAGCTTTTTCTTTATTACCTATAGTAGTTTTATCTAAGATAATATCATTGTCTCCATAAATTGCTACTTGAACAAAGGCTTTTAAAGTAATTCCTAATACATTAGCAATGATTGTTGCCTTTTCTTTATCTTTCATATTTATATCAGGCTTATAGATAATATTTGAATTTCCATCTTTATCAGTTTTATCTGAATTTGGAGTTTTTTCTAAGCTTCCTTTGCCGATTAATTTCCAATTTATATCTAAATCACTTGCTAAATCACTTCCTGCAAATGTGATTAGAGATTTTTCATGTCTTTGTATATTAGAAGGTTTAGCAAATACTTTAAAGTCTTGTCTTGGTGCTACAATAGTAATAGGAAAACTTTCTTGAGCATTCCCTGCCTTAGCAATTAAATTAGTTTGATGAACTCCATAAGCATGGATTATTTTTACAAAAACTTTTCCATTATCATCAGTAATATAATGATTTCCATTCTTTAAGATTACACTTCTTTGTTCAGGAGTTACACTCATAGCAATATTTTTAACTGCTTGGTTAAAACCATTTTTTAGCATAATACAATGAGTATTATCTCCTAAATTTCCACAATAAGAAATATGATAAGCATTATTAATAGCTTTATATTCAAGCACCATAGAATAATCTCTATCTATAAAATGAGTTCTAGAGCCTTCAATAGTGTTATTTATACCTGCTAAGTTTGTATCAAAAGCATGTTTGAGGGCATCTTTGTCTAAAGGTATATTAAAATTCATAGCTATATTTGTACCTTGTTTATCACTTTCATTACTTCTTTTATGACTTAATGAAAAAGTTAATGCTGGACAAGGTGAATAAGTAATACCTCCTTCATACACTAAAGGATTTTTTTCTAAATCTTCATAGCAGTTTACATTGCCAAATGGAGCTACTTTTTCTCCATACCATTTACTCATATTAGCAAAAATAGCTACATTGCTCATAGCAGGGAAAGCATATTTAATACCCATATCCCAACCATTAGCAGGGCGTTCTAAGAAAGTTAGATCATTATTTGCATTTTTAAAATCATAACTATTAATCCAATCACTTAATCTTTGATAAATATTAGCATGGAAAGCTAGTGTATCTAACATACTTTCAAAGCCCAAAGATATTCTTTTATGTTCTCTACTAAAATCATGATCATAAACTAAATTTAATCCTAGCATGATATTGCCTGAATTATTTAATGCTAACGCATTAGGATAATATCTTATATCACCACCAAAATGACCTATGATTCTATTATTTTCATATCCACCTATACCGCTTTGTAAAAAATAAGATATTTTTGGATTATCTTCACTCATAATAGGTAAAAGAACTTTAGCATTACCACTTAAGCCACCTCTGTCATTATAGTTTAAATTAAACTCACTATTAATGGAGTGATTAAGAGCATGTAAATATTCTTGGATTAAAGTATTAGCTTGTAAGCTTAAATAATTACCTGCTAAATCTCTTATAAGCTCATCTCTTTCTTTATTATCTTTGGCATTATATATATTGCCTATGGTTTGAATAGTATTAATAACCTTATTAGATAATTCTTCATCTTCTTTACTAAGATTAGAATCTTTCTTTGGTTTTTCTTCTAATAGCTTTTTAACTCTTGGGTCAATGCTATTATGTTCTTTAAGTATTTGCTTTTGATCATGATTTACATGATTAAGAGCAAGAGTTTGATTGTTATCTATAATGATTTTATCTTGATTTTTTAAAATCATTATTTGAGAAAAAAGAAAAGTGTGAATTAAGTAAAACGAGTAAAAGTGTTTTTTTCATATCCCCCCCCCATAACCTACATTTAATTTTTATCTGTGATGAGAATATGATAACACAAAAAATACAAAATCGATAAAAAAGTTATAAAAATATTGAAAATTAGCCAAAAAACTATCAAATATAATAATTATTTATAAACTATAATCAAAATTACTTTTATTTTTTATTAAAAAAATGCATATATATTTATTATTATTTACATAAAACCAAAAATTACTTTTATTTACTTTTTTAAGATAATGGATAAATAGTCTTTTATAACTTTTATATTTATACTTTATTATATTGTTTAAAGTATTTGTAGATATGTATAAACAGTATTTATATAAGAATATAAATACTGTTTATACATATTTAGTATATAAAATATAAATACTAAGCTTATATATGGTAATAAATAAAGAGTATAAATATCTTATTATACTCTTTAGATAATTAAAATATAGAGTTTTATATAAATTTGATAATAGTTGTTATAATCTTAAAATAACTTATTAAAAAAATATATTTAATTATAGTTTATGTGTTTTTATAAATTAGGCAATAGGTAAAATAATATATAGAATGTTTAATGGAAATTGAAAGGTGGTTAAGATTCATAAAGTATATATACTTTAAAAATAAACAAAGTTTAGTTTTAAACTGATTTTTATTAAGTATATTTTTATAAATTTGATTTTAAAAGTATACAAGAGTATTAAGTTATAGAATAATTCTTACTAGCATAAAAATAGTGTTATAATAAACACACGATTGATTATCAAAAAAGGACAATCAGCATGAATGAGAACTATTTAGAAACAAAAGAATTTTTGTTTGAGAAGTATAAAAAAATGACTTTAAGCAAAAAAGAATTTGCTGAAGTATTAGGTGTTTCTTCAGGAACTATTGATAATCTAAGAAGAAAAGGTAAAATACAATCTATGGAAGTATCTCGCTATGTATTATTCTCTATTGAAGAAATAGCTAAAGTTGTATCAGGGGTTAAATCTTTAAAATGAGATTTAACCTACTTTAGTAATTCATCTGATAACAAATATTCTATTTTTGAAATTGTTTCTTGAATATATTTAAACACTTGTTCTTCATTAGTCAGGCAGTATTTTTCTTTGTTAGAATTTAAATCCACAATATTCTTTCCTTGAAATTCACACTCTAAAAATTTTAATATATCATCTTTTTTTTGAATATCCACAAAAGCATATCTATGCCCTAAAACAAAACTTACTGGCTTAATCCAATCAGAGTCAAATAAACTATCATTAGCTTTAATGTGAAAACTAATATGATGAGTTTTTAGATATTTTCTAAGAATTATTTCTAAACGATTAGCTAAATCCATTAATTTCATAATTATTTCTTATTTCCATATATTTAGTAAAATAATATCACTTTTTTACACATTTTTACAATAAAATACAAAGTATGTGCAAAAGTATGTGCAAATGAAAAAATATTTCATTAAAGTATGGATATTTAGGGGTTTAGTTGGTAAATTACACGCCTGCTAAATCCACCATTTATTTTTACACTTCTTGTATTTTTTTAATCTAAACTTTATTTTATTTCAAATTTTTTAAACTAGACAGTTTAATCTCTTCTATTTCATGAGTTAGCGATGAAGATGCTATAAATTTTATATTTAATTTAGGATATAAAAAAAGAAGTATAGGCCTAATACAAACTTTTAACAGGCATCAAAAATCTAAGAAATAACCTTACTCACATCTCTCAAGAGCTTGAAGATAATACCAAGTAAAATCTTTCAGAAACCATCAAAGACTTCAAAACACACATCATTGATAATAAAATACTTCCTTATTATAACCTTGATAATATATATGATGATTTTCAACTAGCTCAAGATATTAATGCATATATAAAAAATAAAATTCCAGCTTCTACTAATCTTCCAAAAGATTTAAAATCATAGATAAATTTTAGTCATTACTGCAAGAAAAATAAAAATATATTACAAAATTTCCTAAGAGTAGAACACAGAAAGGATATATCTTTTTCCCTATTAGACAATAGCTTAAAACCTATATTAAATTGTCTTTGTTTATATCAAGAAAACAATACTTGCAACATAAAACAAGAACATTATGAAAAAATTATCACTATAATAGGTAAAAAATGATTTTTGAATTAACTTATTTTAGAGATAAGTAAAAATTAAAAAATATTGGTTGCGAAGGGGAGATTTGAACTCCCGACCTTCGGGTTATGAGCCCGACGAGCTAACCACTGCTCTACTTCGCGGCATCATATGAAGTGGATGGGGTAAAGGGATTCGAACCCCTGAATGACAGGACCAAAACCTGTTGCCTTACCGCTTGGCGATACCCCAACAAAAAAAAGCAATTTTTGTAAATTAAAAGTGGTATTATATACCATTTTTAACATAATGTCAAGAAAAATGTGATAGTATTTGAAAAAATATTATCAAGGAATGATTTTTATGGGATATATAAGTATAGAACAAGCTATAAAAGAACTTCAAAATGGTAAGATGTTAGTAATGGTAGATGCAGAAGATAGAGAAAATGAAGGGGATTTGATTTTCCCTGCGCAATTTAGCTCACAAGAAAAAATAAATTTTACCATTACTCACGCAAGAGGTGTTGTGTGTGTAGCATTGAGTGAAAATCTGGCTAAAAAATTTGAACTACCTTTAATGGTACCTAAAAATACATCAAATCATGAAACAGCTTTTACTATCACTGTTGATGCAAAAAATGCAACGACAGGAGTAAGTGCTTATGAGAGAGATATGACGATTAAAATTTTTGTTGATGATAATGCAAAGGCAGGTGATTTTGTGCGTCCTGGACATATCAATCCTTTGATAGCAAAAAAAGGTGGGGTTTTAGAAAGAACAGGTCACACTGAGGGAACAGTAGATTTATGTCGCTTAGCAGGATTAAAAGAAGCATGCGTAATATGTGAGATTGTTAAAGATAATGGGGATATGGCTAGAAGAAGTGATTTGCTTGAGTTTTGCAAAAAACACGATATCAATATGATTACTATTTCAGATTTAATCGAGTATCGTTTAAAAAATGAAAGTTTGATTTCTTTAATCAAAGAAGAAGACAGTATTTTAGCGGGTTTTAAAGCTAAAAAAATGACTTTTAAAGATCATAATGAAAATGAACATATAGCTTTTAGTTTTGGTGCTTTGAAAGAATGTGAGAATGTTAAATTTTATCTTAGTGGAAGCGATTTTGAGCTTCTAACTTCTAATAAATTTAATGAATTATTAAAACAGATTGAGTTTTTAAGCCAAAAAGGTGGTGTAATCATTTTCATGAAAAATGAAAAACAAGAAAACACACAATTTAAAAATTACGGCATAGGAGCGCAAATTTTAAGGTATTTAAAAATTTCAAAAATCAAACTTCTAAGTCAAAATACCGATAAAGAATTTATAGGCTTAAAAGGTTTTGGACTTGATATTACAAGCAGTGATTTTAAAGCTTAAATTCTAAAAACTTAAACTTATCGCCAAAGTTAAACATCAAATTTTTACTTTGGTTGATAAAGTTTTTATAAATTAGGGGGTTAGTAGTTTTAGCGTGCTCGACAATTTCTTCAAAACCAAAGTCAATTAAGGCTTGATTTTGATTTTTATATTCTAACACTTCAAAGCCCTCTTCTTTTAAAACTTGCAAAAAATGATCAAAATTTACATTATATGTAATATCACTTTTAGCAAAAAAATCTTTTAAATTCTCTTCAAAAAGATTATACACTTGGTGATTTTTATACATTCTAATACTAATTTTTTCTTCTTTTTTTGCATAATCAAAACATGCAAAAGTTAGTTTTTCACAAGTTTGTTTTAATTTGGATAAAAAAGGTTTATAAGAAATGCAAAGCTCACTATTAGTGATAGTATATTTCTCACATTCTTTTAAAAGATCTTCACTCATAGGCTTAAAAACAATGTTTAAATCATCATCAACATATGCCATTTTTTTATCATTTATAAGTTCACATGCAAAGCAATCAAATAATTCATTAGCATAAAAAAAAGCATTTTTAAAATGACATTCTTCTAAAGAATTATAAATTTTCACATCCAAATCATACTCATCAAAAAGTTTTTTTTGAATACATCTTAACTTTTCATGCGGCTCTATGATAAAACATTCAATCTGTTCTAAAACATCAGCTCTAAGTGTGTATAAAGCTTGTATGAAATCAAGCATTAAATACCCTTCATTTGCTCCTATTTCTATAACTTCAACCGGTAAAGTTAATTTTTTATCATCTATAAGTTTTAAAAAATGATTAGCTAAGAGCACCCCAAAAAGATTTCCCACACTAACTACGGTATAAAAATCTCCATTTTTGCCAACACTCACAGCTTGGGAGTAATATTTATCAATCCAGTTTTGAAAAAATTCACTAAAAACTATCATTATAAAGCATTAAATTTAGCTATAAAATCAAGTGGATCAACTTGCACACCATTGACTAAAATTCCAAAATGCAAATGTGGCCCTGTAACCCTACCACTAGCTCCACTCAAACCTATAAGCTCGCCTTTTTTTACCTTTTGTCCCGCTTTTACATTAAGTTTTGATAGATGATAATACTGAGAATAAATCCCATATCCATGGTCAATCACCACTGAATTTCCTGCATAGTAACGATTTGAAGCAATCCTTACAATACCACCATTACTAGCATAAATTTTTGTCCCACTTGCTGCTCTAAAATCAGTTCCGCTATGATAACTTTTAAGGGTATCATTAAACAACCTTGCTTTTCCAAAAGCACTTGTAATTTTACTTTCTAAAGGATATGCAAAATTGCCTTCAAATAAGGCCATATTAGTATAGGTATTATAAACCTTAATAGCTTCTTGGTATTCTTTGCTAATGCGATCAAGTGTTTCTTTAGGTGGATTGACCTTAGAAGCACTAACTTTTAAAAATTCTTTTTTGTAATTTCCTTCGCTAAATTTTATATTAATTTCTTCTTTGGAATTATCTTTAAATTCAGCTATTAATTTTCTATCTTTAGGATTTTTATAAGGCATAGCTATACTAACAATAACTTTATTTTTATACTCAAAAAAAGGAAGTTTTTTAAAATTTGAACTAACTTGTAAAAAATTATTTTTATCAAATTCTAAAAAAACTACTTGACCTTTTACAAGATCAATCTCTCTAGCTTCTAAAGTAAAAACCCAAAAACAAAGAAAAAAAAGAATTTTTCTCATACACTAAGCTCTTTAATATCGGCTATTTTTAAAAACTCACGATAAATTGCACATACCAAAGCTTGGCGATTGTTTTTAATATTTTCATCTTTATCATTAATCATTACTTTATCAAAAAAAGCATCAATTTGTGGTTTTAGCGCAAAAAGACTCTCTAAAAGCTCTTGGGTATTATTTTCTTTTACTTTACACTGCATAAAAGCTTGATATAAATCTTTTTCCTCTTGAGTGTTAAACAAATTTTCATTAATTTGAACCTCGCTTAACACTGCAATATTTGCCAAACGCTTAAAAGTAGCAAAATTTTGACTAAAATCTGCCTTATTTGCACTTTGAATCAAAGCTCTAATACAAGAATCAATATAAATAACATCATAAGTTTTAGAACTAAGCACAGCTTTAACAAAAGAAGCATTTACTTCGTAAAAAGTATATAAACGCTCTAAGATAAAATCTAATAAAATTTTCAAATCAAAGCTTTTATACTCACTAGCTATTGTTTCTAAAAATACCTTAAGATCAAAATTTTTATTTAAAGCTAGAATAATTTTTAAAACACCATTTACTGCTCTTCTTAAAGCATAAGGATCTTTTGTACCACTTGGGATTTTCCCCATTGAAAAAAGCCCCATAAGTGTATCAAATTTATAAGCTAAAGCTACGATAGAACTAAATTCATTACTTGGCATAGCTGAATTATCGCCATTTGGAAGGTATTGTTCTTTAATCGCCAAAGCAAGCTCATCACTCATACCCATAGCTTTAGCATAATAAGATCCCATAATACCCTGAAGATCAGTAAATTCATACACCATTTGAGTACTTAGATCAGCTTTTGAATATTCTATGGCTTTTAAAATTTCATCTTTTTGAGTGTTAGCAAAAACCCCGCAAAGCTTAGCGGCGATTTTTTGTTCTCTGATAATTTTATCTTTTAAGGTTCCAAGTCCTTCAAGATAGACCATTTGGCTTATTTTATCATTATTTAAGCCTTGTGCTAAGTCATTTTTCCAAAAAAACATCGCATCACTTAATCTTGCTCTTAACACCCTTTCATTTCCATTAATGATTTTAGAATAATCTTTACAAACTGCATTAGAAACTACGATAAAATGATTACTTAAAGTATTATTTTTAAATACAGCAAAATAACGTTGGTTTTCTCTCATAGAGGTAATGATTACTTCACTTGGGATTTCTAAATACTCTTTTTCAAAATGCCCTAATAATGCTTTTGGATACTCTGTAATAGCTACAACTTCAGCTAAAAGCTCATCATCTTCTGCAATAGTAATATCATTTTCTTTTTCAAGTGTCTTTAACTGTTCAATGATAAGTTTTTTTCTTTGTTCTTGATCTAAAATAATATAATTTTGCTCTAAAGTTTTAAAATATTCATCAATATTTGCAAAAGCTATCAAATCATAACTAACATTTCTATGCACAAAAGTACTTTTTGCACTTTTAACACCATAGCTTTCAAACTCAATCAATTCATCATTTAAAACACAACAAAGCGAGCGGATAGCCCTAATAAATTCAAAGCTACCATCGCCCCATCTCATAGTTTTACCAAAACTCAAGCTTTTTAAAAAAGCCTCGATCATTTGAGCTAAAACCACCTTGCTTTGCAAGCCTTGTACTTGTTTTTGACAATACAAAACTTCTTTACCTTTAATTTCTTTAAATTCAAGTTCTTCTTCTTTTAAACCACTTTTTTCTAAAAAACTAAGTCCTGCTTGAGTAAGCTCTCCATCTTTATAAGCTATCGATCTAGGCGCACCTATAAATTCCACAAAAGAATCATCTTGTTTTTCTTTAAAATTTTCATGGATAAAAACCAATCTTCTAGGAGTATAGAAAAATTTAAATTCAGATTCTAAATGATACTCTTGTAAAATCTTTTCCCATTTTTTAGTAATATTTGGAAGTTCTTTCAATAAAGGAATAGCAGGAAGCTCTTCTGTGCCTATTTCTATTAACAATTTCATTTTACACTCTTTTTTAAAAATTTTTTAGTGTATTTTACCTATTTTTTTTAAAATCTTTCTTTGTTTTTAGTTTTTCTTCTCTTTGTTTGGCTTTTTCTTGCATTTGGCGGTTAAAGCCAAACACAAGAAAAACCATAAAAGCTATAAACAAAGCAATAATAATATAATCTATCATTAGTCCCAACACTCTGCGTTTTTAATACCAAGCTTTGAAGCACTAAACACTGGATCTCTACCTTGTCTTTTTTGCTCGCTAAAGTCTTTTAATACCTTTTTCACTATACCACCAAGTAATAAAATAGAAATAATATTAATCGTAGCCATAAATGCCATAGTAGTATCAGCCAAATCCCACGCAAATTTTAAATCCATATTTGCACCAATAAAAATCATAAGTACAGCGCTTGCTTTAAAAAGATTAATAATAATAGGATTTTGAGTAAGGTATTTAATATTTGCTTGAGCATAATAATAATTTCCTATCAAAGAAGTAATGGCAAATAAAACTATACTAACAGTAGTAAAATGTACACCTAAATTTCCATAATATTCTTTCATAGATTCTTGCACCAAAGGTAGCGCTGTTAAAATAGGCTTGCCATCTACGCCGATATTATTTGCATAAGCAAGTGAAAATAACACTAAAAATCCTGAACTTGTACAAATAATCACATCAATTAACACAGAAAATGCTTGAATAACTCCTTGTTTTGCAGGGTGAGTTGTAAGAGCTGAAGCTGCTGCATTTGGCGCTGAACCCATGCCTGCTTCATTAGAAAATAACCCTCTTTTTATACCTATAACCAAAGCAGAACCTGCAAATCCACCAAAAATAGCTTCAAAATCAAAAGCACTTTTAAAAATCATAGAAAACACTTCAGGAATTTTATCAAAATTCATAAACATCGCTATGATAGATAAACCAACATAAATCATCGCCATAATAGGAACAATAACTGAGCTTACTTTACCTATTTTAGTGTGATCACCAAAAAACATATAAGCAGCAAAAACAGCTAAAATTGCTCCTATTATAATAGGCCACCAACTTTGAGCAAAGCTTACTTCACTAGCGTCAACCATGCCTTTATAGTAAAACTCAAATGCCGAAGTCATAGTCTGACTTTGAAGACCATTAAATCCATAAGCATAAGTGATGATTAAAATTACCGCAAAAACAGCTCCAAGCCATTTTAAATTTAAAGCTTTACTAATATAATAAGCAGGACCACCTTTAAAACTTTTACCATCACGGCTTTTATAAACTTGCGCTAAAGTACTTTCTGCAAAAGCTGAGGCGCCACCAAAAAACGCCATAGCCCACATCCAAAATAAAGCACCTGGTCCACCCAAAACAACTGCTACTGCGATACCTGCGATATTTCCTATACCAACTCTTGAAGCTGTTGAAATCATCAAAGCTTGAAAAGGAGTAATATGGTGTTTTTCGTGCTTTTCTTGCTTTTCCGTTAAGATATCAAACACATAAGGAAGCATTCGAAATTGCACAAAACCAGTCAAGTAACTATAATAAAACCCCGTGACAATAAGTAAAATTACTAAAATAGAATAATACTGATTATTCACAAAGGCAACAAATTGGGATATTAAATCCATATTTATCTCCTTTTTTATAAATTTCAGAATACAAATTTATCATAAAAAAATGAATTTGTTATAAAAAAATATAATTTTAGGTTAAATTTATTTTATTTTTTAAAGCTATGTGAAATTTTAACTCAAAATATTAACAATAATATCACACAAAATACCTTTAAGTAAAAAGAAAACTTAATTTTTATACACTTAGATTTTAAAAATTTATCAAGGTGTGCAAGTTGAAACAAAATACGATGAAACTTTTTGTATTTTTTGCCATTATTATTTTTTGGGCTTATTTCTCATTTCCTATTGAAATTTTACAAGTTAAAGATCAAAATGGTTTAGCCACAGGTGAATATGCTTATACCATAGAAACTAAAGCTTATGTTCATAGTTATTTCACAACACTTGGTTTAACAGTGGGTGGAATTTTAATAGGAATAGTGCTTGGTTTTTTTCTAGCATTTTTAAGATTTTTAGAAATCCAAAGTTTAAATTTTATTATAGATGAATACATCGATATTATACGTGGAACTCCTATTCTTTTACAACTTTTGATTTTTTCAGTAGTGATTTTTGCTACTTGGAGTGATAATTTTTATGTAGCCATTATAGCACTTGGGCTTAATAGTTCTGCTTATGTAGCTGAAATCGTAAGAAGTGGAATTCAAAGCGTAGACAAAGGACAAATGGAAGCAGCAAGAGCAATGGGGCTTAATTATTCTGCTTCTATGAGACTAATCATTTTCCCACAGGCAATTAAAAACATTTTACCTTCTTTGATGAATGAATTTATTTCTTTATTTAAAGAAACTTCAATAGTGGGTTATATTAGTGTTATGGATATTACCATGCAAAGCAAAAGCTTGCAAGCAATCTATTACAATCCTAAACCTATTATTTTTACAGGACTTGTATATTACATAAGTGTTAAAATTTTAACACTTATTGCAAGAATTATAGAAGTGAGATTAAATAAACATGATTAAAATAGAAAATTTAATTAAAAAATACGGGGATTTAGAAGTCTTAAAAGATATTAGTGTTGAAATACATAAAGGTGATATCATTGCTATTATAGGGCCTAGTGGAGGTGGAAAAAGTACTTTTTTGCGCTGTTTAAATAAACTTGAAACACCGGATAGTGGTAATATTTATATCAATGATGTTAATATACTTGGTAAAAAAGCAGATATCAATAAAATTCGTCAAAAAGTAAGCATGGTGTTTCAACATTTTAATCTTTTTAACAATAAAAATGTTTTAGAAAATTTATGTCTAGCACCGGTACAAACAAAAATCATGAGTAAAGACGAAGCAGTAAAAAAAGCACGAGAACTACTCAAAAAAGTTGGCTTAAGTGATAAAGAAAATTATTTTCCTCACAAGCTTTCAGGTGGACAAAAACAGCGTATTGCTATAGCAAGATCATTAATGATGAATCCTGATGTGATTTTATTTGATGAACCAACTTCAGCTCTTGATCCTGAAATGATAGGTGAAGTTTTAAACATCATGAAAGAAGTGGCTAAAGAAGGCTTAACCATGCTTGTAGTTACACATGAAATGGGATTTGCAAGAAATGTAGCTAATCGAATTTTCTTTATGGATAAAGGCATTATAGCAGTAGATGAATGTCCTAAAATAGCTTTTGAAAACCCAAAAAATGAAAGATTAAAAGAATTTTTAAATCAAGTTTTAAATCATTAAAATTTTTCAAAAGAGGCAAAATTTTGCCTCAAAGCCTCATAACTCACTATACCTACACTTGTAGCTAAATTTAAACTTCTACCACAATCTTTCATCGGTATAGTAATGGCATTTTCCCATTTTTTTTGCATTAAATCCATGGGCAAGCCAAAACTTTCACTTCCAAAAAACAAAAAATCGCCTTTTTGATAATTTACATCAAAATAAGCTTGAGTAGTTTTAGTTGTCGCAAAGAAAAATCTATCTTGAAATTTTTCATATTCTTTTAAAAAATCTTCTAAATTATTCCATAATAAAGGATTTAATTTTTTCCAATAATCAAGTCCTGCTCTTTTAACCGCCTTTTCATCAATATTAAAAAGTGGGTTGATAATATGTAAAGTAAATCCTGCATTAAAACACATTCTACCTATACTTCCTGTATTTTGTGGTATGCGAGGCTCAACCAAGACTATATGAAACATCTTTTTCCTTAAAGTGGTGTCCCCAGCAAGGTTTGAACTTGCGGCCTCAGAATTAGGAATTCTGCGCTCTATCCAGCTGAGCTATGAGGACAAATATTTTTATTATTTTAAGAAAAAATTTATTTTATAGAGCTTAAATTTTAAGCTCTATAAAAAAACATTTTGGATTTTCATCAAAACCTAAAACTCCATTATGTGCATCAATGATTTGTTTTGACAAAGAAAGCCCTAGTCCATTACCTTTTAACTTAGTTGTTTTAAAAGCCTCAAAAACCATTTTTTTATCTTTGATACTTACCCCATTATCATAAACTTTAATAACAACTCTATCTTCTTTTTGCTCACATTTAACTTTTATACAACCATCATCATTTTCGCTTTCTTCAATAGCATCTATGGCATTATAAAGCAAATTTTGCAAAACCAAAGCAAGCAAAGATTTATCTGCGTTGATTTTTAAATCTAAAAATTCAAATGTAAAATCAATATTAGCTAGATAATTATAAGCTCCAATAGCTTGTTCGCATTCATCTTGTAATTCTTTTAAATTAAATTCATTTAAATTAACATGCACCCCTTTTGTAAAAAGTAAAGTAGAATTTACAATACGCTCCACCCTAGAAATAGCCTTTTGAATTTCTAATACTATATGCTTATTTTTTAACTCGCTTCTTTCAAATAAAGTTGAGCTCAATAAAGAAATAGAACCAATAGGATTGCGTATTTCATGCGCTAGGTGCGCTGCTACTGTACCCATACTGGCTAATCTTTCATTCCTTTTTTCATCACTAATATCAGTTGCACTAACTATAAGTTTATCAGCATGAGAAGTGACTTTTATTAAATAAAATTTATGATCAAATTCAAGCTCATAGTGAGTTTTTTCAAGATCAATTTTTTCTAAAAGTTTTGGCTGTTGATTGGCTAAATTATTTTGAAGTGTTATCTTTTTATTAGTATCTAAAACCCATAAAGCCATTGGTAAAACTTCTATAATTTCATTCATTGTTTGCATTAGCTCTGTATGATTTTTTATTAATTGATTGTAAGCGTTTTCTACCACAAAAGTTTGCTCTATTAAAAATTTTAAACCTTTTTGAAAATCTTCCTTTTCACTAGAGTCTAAACTTTTTAAAATTTTCTCATCCACATTTAATCCTTAATTAAAAATTGAAAATCTTCTAAAGTATATAAAAGCAAATTACGCTCCTTATTTAGAATAAGCTCTTTACTAAAGCCACTCTTTGAAAAAAGCACATATAAATTAGGTTGAATTTGTAACTGTTTTGCTTTGTTTTTTAAAGTATTTAAAATATTTTTACATATTTTTCTTTCTTTAAATTTAACCTCACCTAAAACACAAAAATTTTCTTTTTTATAATAAAGATCTATCTCACAATAATAATTCCAAAAACTATACACCTGCTCTACCTTAAGCTTTTTAGCTAAAAATTCTTTGCACAAAAGCTCAAAAGTAAAGCTTTGATATTTTTCTAAATTTTCTTGGATTATCCCCATTAGCTCGTTGTATTTTTTCATTGTAATTAAGTTTAAATTAGGATATATAAAATAAAAGAAAAATCTCAATCCTTGATTTTTAAAAATAACCTTATCTTGAATGCTATATGAACGTAATTCTTTTTTAATCTTTTGTCTTTTATTTTTTACAATAGGCTTTTCTTGACTTTTTTCCAAAATTAAAATATTTTTTTCTAAAAGTTTACTAACAAGTCCTAGAGCTTGAAAATGCGGAATAGATTTATTGATAGAATAACGTTTTCTATCGTTTTTACTTAAAACACTCAAAGCCTTCAAAGCATTATCATCTAAATTTAAATAAAATAAAATATCAAAAGCTTTTAAAATAAAAACATTTAAAATATTATCATATAAACTTAATTTCAAATCAAATTCAAACTCATCAAAAATACTATAAAAATCAAAAATATTTTTAAGCTCCAAAGTTTCACAGCGTTTTGAAAAATCACTAAAATTTATAACCACATCCTTATTTTAAATATTTTGTATGATATAATTTTAACAAATTTTTGGGGGATTTTTTTGAATATTGAAACATTAAAACAAGATATTATTTTAAAAAAAGGCATATATTATTTTGACTTTACAGCTAGTGCTTTAGCATTAAAAAGTATAGAAAAAGAAATAAAAAAAATTCTTACAACTTATGCAAATACACATTCAGATAGCTCTTTAAATTCTTTCATCACACAACAACATTATGAAAATGCAAGAATAAATTTAAAAAAATACCTTGAATTAGATGATAGATTTGCTCTTATAGCTTGCGGAAGTGGATCTTCAGCTGCTATTAAAAAATTTCAAGAGCTTTTAGGTTTATATATACCCCCGCTTATTAAAGAAAAATACTTTAAAAATGTAGATAAAAACACCTTACCTTTGGTTATAGTAGGACCTTATGAGCATCATTCTAACGAACTTTCATTCAGAGAAGCTTTGTGCGAATGCGTTCGCATACCTTTAGATAAAAAAGGCGAGTTAGATTATGCTTTTTTGGAAAAATTATTAAAAAAATCTGAAAACAGACAAATCATAGCAAGCTTTAACGCTGCTTCAAATGTCACAGGAATTTTAAGTGATTATAAAAAAATCTACACTCTAATCAAACAATATAATGGCATAGTCGCCTTTGATATTTCCACCTTAGCTCCTTATGCTAATTTAAATCCTAAATTTTATGATGCAGTGTTTATCAGTTCTCATAAATTACTTGGTGGTGTAGGATCTTGTGGCTTGCTTGTTATTAAAAAAAATCTATGTGGTAATACTCCTAGTTTTGCTGCAGGTGGAACTGTAGGTTATGTTTCAAGAACTTCTCAGCAATACTTATGTGAAGTTGAAAATTTAGAAGAAGGTGGTACACCTGGAATTATTCAACTTATTAGAGCAAGTTTAGCTTTTAAAGTGCGCAATGAAATAGGTTTAAAAAATATAGAAAAAAAAGAAAAAGAGCTTTGTGAGTATTTTTTAAAACAATGTATAAATTTTCCAAAAATGATCTTATATGCAAAAAATATCACTCATAGATTGCCTATTTTTGCTTTTAATATAGAAGGAATTTCTCCTTTTGATTTAGCTTATAAACTAAGCAAAACCTATAAAATAGAAACAAGAGCAGGTTGTGCTTGCGCAGGACCTTATGGGCATGATTTGCTAAATTTAAAAGATAATCAAGAATTAAAATTTAAACCAGGTTGGCTAAGAGTAGGTTTTCATTATACACATACAAAAGAAGATATAGAGTATTTTTTTAAAGCCTTGAAAGCAAGTATCAAGGCTTTAAGTTAATTATTGTAAATCGTATTTTTCTACGATTTTTTGGTAAGTACCATCAGCTTTAACTTTTTCTAAACCTGCATTAATTTTTTGAACAAGCTCAATTTGTTTTCCTTTGTCAAAAGCTATACAAAACCCTGAACTTCCATCATTTTCTTCTAAAAATGCTTCTAATTCTTCATTAGTTTTTAAATAACCTTTACCAATATCTTTATCTGTTAAAACCGCATCAACTTTACCAGCTTTTAAAGCCAAAATTGCAGCTAACATTTCTTCGCTAGCCACCACTTGAGCATTTGGAATAGCCTTAGCAGCACTTTCTTGGATGGTTCCAAGTTGAACACCTATTTTTTTACCTTCCAAACTTTGTTTATCACTAATACTAGAATCTGTTTTTAGTTTTAAATATAAATTTTTAGTATTAAAATAAGTATCACTAAAATCCATACTAGTGAGTCTTTGTGGTGTTGAACTCATAGCAGAAGCTATCATATCAATCTTTCCAGCTTTTAAAGCAGGGATCAAACCATCAAAACTCATGTTTACCCACTCAAGTTTTAAATTTTCTCTTTTTGCAATCTCTTCTAGCAAATCAACATCAAATCCGGTAATTTTTGCATCTTTAACAAAATCAAAAGGAGGATAATTTGCAGCTATACCTACTTTATAAACTTTTTCACTAGAAACACTAGCTTGATTTTTATCGCTTGAGCAAGCACCTAAAGCCAATATACCAAATAACGCTAAAACAACATATAGTATTTTTTTCATTTTTGATCCTTTAAATTATATTGAACTAAAAATTTTTCTAAAGTGCCATCTTTTTTCATTTCTTCTAAGTGTTGATTAACTTTAGAAATTAAATCCTTAAATTCGTTTTTTCTAAATGCTATACCAAAACCTTCACTTCCATCATCTTCTTCATAAAAAGCAATTATGTTAGGATACTGTTTTAAAAAATTCATAGCGCTTGCTTTATCAGTTACCACAGCATCAATTTTTTGAGCATCTAAGTTTAAAAAACAATTTAGCATACTTTCATTAGCTACTACAACTGCATTTGAAATTTGCTTTGCAGTATTTTCTTGGATAGAACCTAGCAAAACACAAATATTTTTTGATTTTAAATCATCTTTTTTTGAAAAATTGCTAATTTTATGTTTTAAATATACATTTTTATCTTTAAAATAAGAAATACTAAAATCAACATTTTGTGCTCTTTGAGGAGTAATTCCCATAGAAGAAATGATAAGATCGATTTTTTTACCCATTAAGGCTGGAATAAGAGCATCATAACTCATATTAATAAATTCTATTTTAAAATTAGCTCTTTTTGCTAATTCCTGGATAATATCTACATCAAAACCACTGAGTTTTCCATCTTGCATAAATTCATATGGTGGATAACTTGCTTCTATACCTACCTTTAAAATTTTATCTTGATTTTCGACTTGTTTTGAACAAGCACTTAAAATCAAAACACCAAATAATATTAAAACAACACATAATATTTTTTTCATTTTATCTCCTAAAGATTAAATTAATAAAAGTTATAATGTGTTTAAACGCCTGTATTTTTTCATTAGCACTCCTTTGTTTTAGTAAATTGTCTAAAATTATATCAAAAAAAATATTTTTTTAATATTTTAATTTCCATAGTTTAATTTTTATTTCATTTCTTAAAAAATAAATTATAATTATTTTTTTAAAAAACAAAGAAGTGCTTTAACCACATAAAGACGATTTACAGCTTCTTCAAAAATGACTTTAGAATGCTTCTCAAAAATTTCTTCACTAACTTCAAAACCTTTGTATGCAGGTAAACAATGAAGCAAAATAGCGTCTTTATTTGCATATTTCATCGCTTTATTGTCAATCATAAAACCATCAAAGTCTTTTATTTTATTTTCTTTTTTACCTTCTTCACCCATTGAAACCCATGTATCAGTCACAACAACATCTTTGTCTTTCAAAGCTTCAAATTTATTATAAAATAATGAAATTTTTGCACCTGAAATTTCTGATTTTTTTGTGGCAAAATTCCAAACTTGTGTATTTATACTATAATTTTTTGGTATGGCTATACTAATTTCATAACCTAAAATCGCAGAAGCTATCAACCAAGAATTACATACATTATTACTATCTCCTATAAAAGCAATTTTTAAATTGTTATCTTTTTCCTTACCTTGTTCTTTAATGGTCAATAAATCTCCTAAAATCTGCGTTGGATGATAAAGGTCACTTAAACCATTAATAACATGGGCTTTAGAATATCTTGCAAATTCTACCAAACTATCATGATTTTTTACTCTCATCATTATAAAATCCACCATAGAACCAATAACCCTAGCTGTATCTTTAATAGATTCGCCTCTACCAAGTTGCAAATCATTACTATTTAAATATATAGCTTTTCCACCAAGTTCTGTAATCGCAAGTTCAAAAGCCATCCTTGTACGCGTAGAATTTTTTTCAAAAATCATTGCTAAGGTTTTATCTTGCAATAATTTTTTTGGATTTTTTTTCAAATCAGCAGCATGATTAATAATATTTAAAATATCTTCTTTAGTAAAATCCATCAATGTTAAAAAGTGTTTCATTTGCATGTCCTTATTTTTAATATACCAATAAAAAAATAATATAATATAGTTTTATTTATAAAATATTAAAAATATTATATTATATAAATGCTTTAACAAATAAATACAAATTTATATTTTCACTTTTTTACTAATCATTAAAACATAACCTATTCCAAGACAAATAGACCACATTGAACTACCTCCATAGCTTAAAAGTGGTACAGCAACACCTTTTAATGGAGTCAAGGAAATAATTCCAAAAGCATTCATAAAAAATGAAAACAACAAAAGCAAAGCTACGCCTGAACAAAACAAAAAATGAGCTTTATTTTCACAACGCCCTGCTATTCTGAAAATTCGAAGTATTACCATCAAATATATAAAACAAATAATACTTAATCCCAATAGTCCTATCTCTTCAGTAATCCCTGATAAGACAAAATCCGTATGAACCTCACTTAAAAATCCTAGTTTAAAAGTTCCAAGTCCTAAACCCTCTCCAAAAAATCCACCATGAGCTATAGCATTCAAACTATGTGAAATTTGATAAGGCTCTGAGTTGTGACTTACTCTTAAAACACTTGCTAGCCAATCAGGAAAGAAAGGTAAAAACGCATCTTGGATATTTCCCCACCAAGCAGAAATACGCTGAATTCTTCTTTGATTACTTAAGATTACTAAAACCCCAATCATTCCAACAATAACCACACCAAAAGCAAAAAGTCTTTTACTAGCTCCTGCAAAAAAAGCTAGAGCAAAAACCAAGAAAAAAGAAATAACACTTTGTCCTAAATCATTTTGTGTCATATAAATATAACCAATAACAAAAGCAGCTAAAATAAAATAAGGAATTAAAATTAAAATTTCATGTTTGATTGCTTTTTTACTATCATCAATCCTTCTTGTATAAGACCAAGCAAGGAAATAAATCAAACCTATTTTAAAAAATTCAACTGGAGAGATGGATAAAGGACCAAGCCTAATCCACCTTTTAGCACCACCTGCTGCAGTAGCAAGAAAGGTAGGCAAAAAAGGTAAAATAAGTATAAATAAGAAAGAGATGAGCAAAACGCTTATCATTAAATAATGCGCCATTTTACTATCAGGATTTAATCTTGAAACAAAATAAATAATAGCTATACCACTAAGCCCAAAAAAAAGCTGTCTGATAAAAAAGTGAAATTCATTATATTCTAAATAAAGAACAGTAAAAGCACTTAAAGAATATGAAAAAAGTATTCCTATAGTTATAAGAATGCAACTTAAAAAAAATAACTTTCTATCAGCAACCAATATTATTCCCTAAATTTTTATAAAAAGTTAATTTTAATAAATTACAACTTAAAATGATGTTATTTTAGCATCAAGTATTATTTTTATATAAAGATTTTAAACTCTCATAAGCAAGCTGAAT
Source organism: Campylobacter lari subsp. concheus (assembly GCF_008245025.1). Taxonomy (NCBI): domain Bacteria; kingdom Pseudomonadati; phylum Campylobacterota; class Epsilonproteobacteria; order Campylobacterales; family Campylobacteraceae; genus Campylobacter; species Campylobacter lari. The sequence goes on along the minus strand of NZ_CP043426.1, from coordinate 563,759 downwards.
TTTCTCAAATTCTTCACGGCAATAAGCTTGTTCAATCTTGCTTTTACATTGATGGCGATCAGGATGATATATTTTAACCAAATTAAGATAATTTTGTCTAATAGTAGCAAAATCATCACTAGAATTGCACCCTAAGGTTTGAAAATAATTTTCAAAAAGCTTAGCTAGGGCATTAAATTTCCAATTATTATTAGCTTTGTTTTTCATTTTATTTCTAAAATCTAAAAGCTGAGTTTCATTAATCGTAAAATCAACACAATATTTCAAATGTTCATTTACGCTAGCTAAAATTTCTAAAAGATTTAAAGTGTTATCATCTTTGTATTCTATTGAAAAAATACAATTTTTTTCATCATACACACTTTTATGATCTTTAAAATACTGCTCTAAATACACAGCAAATAATTTTTCATTCGAACTTAGTGTGATCAAAATATTCTTTTGCGCAAAACCTATTTTAGCAAAGATTACAGGCTTTAAAGTATTTGCTTGAGCAAGATTTAATTTAAAAGTTTTATAATGTGCAAAAGCAAGATTATCAATTTGATTTCCAGTATTTTTTTTATATTTGTGATTAACAAGTTTTAAAAAATATCTTCTTTGAGGAATTTCATTTTCTACAAAAAAAGACAAGGTTTTATTTTTATTACCTATAACTTTGGAAAAATTTTTACGGATAAGATCTTGAAAATATTTAAACATTAAAAAATCATCAGTATTAACACTAACTGATTCTAAAGTTTGCACTACTTGCATAAAATCCTCTCTATAAACCTAACTCCACAAAAATGCTTGCTCATTTAAAGCACTAGTGTATTTTAAAATTTCATTTGGACTATAATCGGCTTTATATGCTAAAGATTGACACCCTTTTACAAAATATCCCAAATAAATATATTTTAATTTTTTTAATTGCGCAAGCTTGATTTCTGTTAAAAGCGAGTATTTACCAAGACTTAGATGAGAAAAATCTGGATCATAAAAACAATAAATACTAGAAATTCCATCTTCTAAAATATCAATCAAATCAACACAAACTAACTTATTATCTATATAAAAATCAAGCTCATATCCAAAAGTACCAGCATTATCTACATAAAGATTATAATATTTTCTAAAATTTAGATCATAAATTTTCCAATTTCTTTTATCTTTTTGGTAGTGGTGATATTTTTCATAAAGCAATAAATGCTCATCACTTAAAGAAGGTTTTTGTAAAATTATTTTAGTGGATGTATTTTTTTTCAAAACCCTGCGATAACTTTTACTAAAATGAAAGTTTTCTACCAAAATACGTAAATTTTGACACTCATTACAATCATTACATATTGGTCTTGAAAAATACGAACCAAAGCGACGCCAACCTCTTGAAACTAGCTCTTGATTTTGTGTTTTTGTGATAAAAGATATATAATTATACTCATTTCTACAGTATCTATTTTCAAGATAAGGACATTCTTCTTCTAAAGTACAAAAACCAATAATATTATTCATTAGATCTTTTTAATATCACTATTTTTTACAAATTCCATAAATTCATTAGCCAAACGCTCTTCTTTTAAAAACATATCTTCAAATTCTTGCTCTTGTTTTTTATCTTCATTTTGCTTAGCTAAGTCTTTTTGTATAGCACCCAAGTCAGTATTTTTCATACTAACTCCACTTTTACTCGCTTTAACCTTATCTTTTTTTGTTTGACTTTGTTCTTTTTGGAGTGCTTTTTTTATATCTTTTAATTCATCTAAAAAACTCATGATTGTCTACTTTCTTTTATCTTTTGTAAAGTCGCAGCTATAGCAGCAATTACTTCTTCTTTGTTTTCTTGGTGTCTGTCTTCTGTTTTTTCTAAAAGCTCTTCCATATGTGTTTCTATAAAAGAAGTATCAAAATACCCTCTTCTAAATTCTCTTATTTTGGTAATTGCAATTAAAAATGGCACAGTTGTTCTAATATCATCAATCACAAATTCTTTCAAAGCCCTCTCAAGTCTATTAACTGCACTATCATAACTTGAGCCTTTAACGATTAATTTTGCAAGCAAAGAATCATAATAAGGCGGCACAGTATAGTCTTTATATAAATGACTATCCACTCTCACAGATGGCCCTAAAGCTGGAAAATATTCTGTGATTTTACCCGGACTTGGAATGAAATTTTTCCATACATTTTCTGCTGTAATTCTAGCTTCTATCGCAAAGCCTCTTGGTTTTATATCACTTTGTTCAAGATCTAAAATTTCCCCATTTGCTATACGAATTTGTCTTGTGATAAGATCAATCCCCGTGATTTCTTCTGTGATTGGGTGTTCTACTTGAATTCTTGTGTTCATTTCCATAAAATAAAATCTATTATAATCATCAAGCAAAAACTCAACCGTCCCAACATTGGTATAACCCACAGCTTTTGCAGCAGCTACTGCAGTAACTCCTATGGTTTTTCTTAGTTTTTCTGAAATACTTGGGCAAGGTGCAATTTCAATGATTTTTTGATGTCTTCTTTGTATTGAACAATCCCTTTCACAAAGATGAATGATATTACCATAATTATCTGCTAAAATTTGAAACTCAATATGCCTTGGATTGATAACATATTTTTCCATAAAAACTTCATCATTTTTAAAAAAGCTTAATGCCTCTCTTTTACACGCTTCAAAAGATTTTTCTAAATCTTCTTCTTTATGTACTACGCGTATACCTCTACCACCACCGCCACCACTGGCTTTTAAAATCACAGGATAGCCTATTTTTAAAGCTTGAAGTTTTATCTCTTCTAATGTACAATGATTTAATTTTTCAGTACCTGGAACCACAGGAATTCCATTTTTTTTCATTAAATATCTTGCTATATTTTTATTTCCCATTTTACGGATAACATCTGATTTTGGCCCTATAAAGATAATCCCTGCTTCTTCACATTCTTTAGCAAATTCATAATTTTCACTTAAAAAGCCATATCCAGGATGTATAGCATCAGCACCGCAAGCTTTAGCAATTTCAACTATTCTTTTACCATCTAAATATCCTCTTATGGCATCAGTTCCTATTCTATATGCTTCATCAGCAACTTTTACATGCAAACACTCATGATCAGGTTCAGTATAAACAGCAACACTTTTTATATGTAAATCCCTACAAGCACGGATTACCCTTACTGCAATCTCACCTCTATTAGCTATTAAAATCTTATGTATCATTACTTTGCCTTAAGCTAAAATATTATTCAAAGAAGATTAGCATAAAAATATAAAAATTCTATAAAATTACTTGTTTTTGCTAATTTTAAGAATTTTTTGATAAAATTATTCTTTTATTTTGCGCCCATAGCTCAGCTGGATAGAGCATTTGATTGCGGTTCAAAAGGTCAGAGGTTCGAATCCTCTTGGGCGTACCACTCATTTCTTTTTCTTTTTTACAGAAAATTCATCTAAATCTAATTCTTTTTTATCTTTAAATTGATACCATAGAAATAAAATAAAAAATATAACTAAAATTGTAGTCAGAACATAGTAGGTTCCATATTCATTCTCAGATAGAAATAAATTTTTAGTATTCATACCAAAAAATCCAACAATTAAATTTAAAGGTAAAAAAATCGCAGAAATAATACTCAAAAAATAAATATTTTTATTGATTTTTTCACTTCTTGCAGTATTAATATAAGTATATATTCCTTCTAATCTCAAAATATTATCTTTTATGCTTCTTTCTAAAATTGCTAAATTCAAAATAATTGTTTTTAAATTTTTCTTTATAAAGTGTTGTTTGCTGTGACATATTTTACAAGCTTCAAGCACAGATGAAACAATCTTAGAACTTTTACCAAGCTTAACTTTTAATATAAAATATTTGGTTAAAAAATTCTTAACTTTTTTATTTTCCAAAATCAACTCTTCTCTTTTTTCTATAGAGAGATTAATAGTATTGTTTTTTTCTTTTTCGTTTTGTAAAATTTCTTTTAATATGGCTATAAATTCTGCATTAGAAAATAAAATCAAATTTTCATCTTTGTATTCAAAAATTTGATTATCTTTAAAAATAAAAATATTTCTAGAATTTTTAGCAATATCTAACATAAAAACATCAAATTCATCAAACTCATAATAAGCATTTGATATATTAATATTATTAATAATTTGTTTTAAAGTGTCATTTAACATATTCTTTGCCTATAAAATTCTTTTCTAAAATTTTCAAATTCATCTTTGATAATAGCTTCACGCATTTGCTTTACCAAATTTAGATAGTAATGTAAATTATGAATACTTGCAAGTCTAAAAAAGGTTAATTCTTTAGCTTTAAATAAATGATTTAAATAAGCCCTTGAAAAGTTTTTACATGTATAGCAAGAACATTTATTATCTATAGGGGCATGATCGGTGATAAATTCTGCTTTTTTGATATTAAATTTTCCAAAGCTAGTAAACAAAGTTCCATTTCTTGCATTTCTTGTTGGCATTACACAATCAAACATATCAACACCTCTTGCTACATTTTCTACCAAATCTTCAGGTGTGCCAACTCCCATTAAATACCTAGGACGATTACTATCAACATAAGGCATCATAGCTTCAACCGTATCATACATAGCCTCATTTTCTTCTCCTACGCTCAATCCACCTATAGCAAGTCCATCAAAATCCATCTCACAAAGTGCTTGAGAACAAATTTTTCTAGCTTCAAAATCAGTCCCACCTTGGATAATACCAAAGATATTTTGCCCTATTCCCACACCTTGACTTTGTTTTAACTTATGATAATCAATAGCCTCTTTTGCCCATTTTATAGTGCGTTTTAGAGAAAGCTCTATTCTTTCTTTGCTTGCAGGCAAAGCCACTAAATCATCTAAAATCATCATAATGTCTGAGTTAAAATCATACTGTGCATCTAAAACACTTTGCGGGGTAAAATAATGCAAACTTCCGTCAATATGACTTTTAAATTGAATTCCTTTTTCATCAGGTTTAGAATTTTTACTTAAAGAAAAAGCTTGAAAACCCCCACTATCTGTTAAAAATGAGCCTTCAAATTTACTAAAACCATGCAAGCCGCCCATTTGTTTAATTACCTTAGAACCTGGTCTTAAATACAAATGATAAGTATTTGCTAAAATAATTTTTGCATTTAAAATTTCACTCATATCAACAGCATCTAAACTTTTAATCGCAGCTAAAGTCCCAACTGGCATAAAAATGGGAGTTAAAATTTCACTATGTGTAGTTTTTATACGACAAGCTCTAGCATTTGCACTTTTATATTGAACTTCAAATTCCATTGATTTTCCTATATTTTTTGCACAATCATACCAAAGACTTGCTTATAAGTTTTTTGAAAGCAAGCCTGTTTTTAACAGGCTTAAGAAATTAGTAGTTTTTTACAAATTCAACGATTTTTTCACAACCTTCAATAATATCTTTTTCATTAGTTGCATAAGAGAGTCTAAAATACCCTTCCATGCCAAAACCAATACCTGGTACCAAAGCTACTTTTTGTTCTTCTAATAATCTTTTACAAAATCTCATAGAATCACTATCAACTTCTTTACAAGAGATAAATAAATAAAAAGCTCCTTGTGGAATTTGTTCTAATTTTAACTTATCGCTTTTAGATAAAATTTCACACGCTAATTCTCTACGCTTTAAAAAGGCTTGTCTCATCATTTCAATATCGCTATCTGCTTTTCCAAGTAAAGCTGGTAAAGCTGCATACTGAATGATTGAGCAGATATTTGAAGTGCTTTGCCCTTGCAACTTTTTAACAGCATTGTTAAACCCACTCATTTTGCTTGCCATATAACCAAAACGCCATCCTGGCATAGCACCGCATTTACTAAGACCATTAATACTTACAGTTCTATTTAAAGCATCTTCGCCCACTTGTGCAAAAGCACAAAATTCTCCATCATAAACTAATTTTTCATAAATCTCATCACTTAAAACTACGATTTTAGTTCCTTCTAAAACCTTAGCTAAAGCAGTAATTTCTTCTTTAGAATATATTGCTCCTGTAGGATTTGATGGGGAATTAAACATCAAAACCTTTGTTTTTGGAGTAATAGCTTGTTTTAATTGCTCAGGAGTAATTTTAAAGCCATTTTTTGCCTCACCTTCTATAAATACAGGAGTTGCGCCTGCAAATTTTACCATTTCAGGATAACTCACCCAATAAGGACTTGGTATAATAACCTCATCACCTTCTTCAACTAAACACTCAATCGCCATAAACAAAGAATGCTTAGCACCAACATTAGTAATGATTTCACTTGCTTTATACTCTAAATTATTATCATTTTTAAATTTATATTGTATAGCTTCTATAACTTCTTTTATACCAACAACAGGTGTATAAGCCCCACAACCTTTTTCAATAGCTTCAATTGCTGCTTTTTTAATGATTTCTGGAGTATCAAAATCAGGCTCACCTGCTGAAAAACTAATAACTTTTTCACCATTTGCTTTTAAAGTTTTGGCTATATCAGTCATTACTAAAGTTAAGGATTCTCCTAAATTTTGAGATCTTTGACTTAGCATTTCTTATCCTTTATTTTTTGCTTTGATTTTTATTTGTGTTAATTGTTACAACTTGGAGCTTAAAAAAATCTACGAATAAAATTAAGAGTGTATATTTTTATAAATTTGTGTAGAAACTATACATTTTCTACACATAAAAATTTTACATTGTTTCTTTGAGTAATTATTCCAAAGCTTCTATATCGCTTTCATTATGATGGATAAAACGCTCATCTTTTTCTATAGTTTCAACTAAACGCCCTACTCTTTCCCATCTAACTTTTTTATTTTCATCCCATGAAAAATAAATAAACCAAGGTTGACCAACTATATATTTATAATCTACACTTCCCCAAAATCTACTATCACTAGAGTGATCACGGTTATCACCCATCATAAAATACTCATTTTCAGGCACCTTATAATAATAAGCATTAAAACCATAAATATTATTAACACCTAATTCATCAAAAGAAGCAGGCTTCATAGCAAATTGACCTAAATTTAAATAGCGAAAAAACACACTTTCTATATCCACTCTAGAATCATAATGTATTCCTTTTTCTACAAAAGGTTCTTTTACAAAAAGCTTTCCACCTATGATTTTTGTTTTATTAGGATAATAATCTTTCATATACTCATCACCCTCAACCATACGCACATATAAGGTTTTATTTGCAAAAATTACCTCATCTCCACCTTTAGCCACACATCTTTTTACATAGTGGATTTTTGGCTCATGTGGATATCTAAATACTACAATATCTCCTCTTTTAGGACCCTCAGCACTTACTAAATGTCCATTTTTATTAAAATCAGGTAAAACAGGTACTTCTATCCAAGGAATATGTGGAGTTGGAATACCATAGGAGAATTTTTTTACAAATAAAAAATCCCCTACTAATAAAGTATTTTTCATAGAACCACTTGGTATGGTAAAAGCTTGTATAAAGAAAAATATAATCAATAAAACAACTATTAAAGTTCCTGTCCAAGATTGCGTGAATTTATAGATTTTTTTCAAAAAATTCATTTTTTAATCCTATTTTTAGCTGATTTTATAGTATTTTCTAAAAGCATTGCTATAGTCATAGGTCCTACCCCACCTGGCACAGGAGTAATATAACTAGCTTTTTTACTTACATTTTCAAAATCAACATCACCTACTATTTTACCATCAACTCTATTGATCCCTACATCAACTACTATCACACCCTCTTTAACCATATCTTCTTTTAAAAGATTTGGACAACCTGCTGCTACGATGATAATATCAGCATTTTTTGTATAAGCTTTTAAATCTTTTGTATAAATATGACAAATACTCACACTAGCATTAGCATTTAATAAAAGCGTAGCCATAGGACGACCTACTATATTAGAAGCTCCTATTACAACCACATCAGCACCTTGTAATTTTATATCATAATGCTCTAAAATTTTCATAACACCCAAAGGCGTACATGGCAAAAAACCACCTTTTAAATTTAAATTTAAATTCCCAACATTAAAAGGATGAAAACCATCTACATCTTTATTAAAATTAATACTTTCTAGAATGATATCTTTATTAATATGTGCTGGTAATGGAAGCTGAACCAAAATTCCATCAACACTATCATCATGATTTAAGGTATTAATCAAAGCCAAAAGTTCATTTTGAGTTGTATTTATATCAAGTCTATAAACCAAAGATTTAATCCCGCATTGCTCACAAGCCTTTGCTTTAGAGCCCACATAAGTAGCACTAGCAGGATCTTCACCTACTAAAATCACAGCCAAACAAGGCTCTATGCTTTGGGTTTTAAGTTCTAATACTTCTTGTTTTAGATTATTTTTTATCTCATCGCTTAGCTTTTTACCATCTAAAAGTGTCATTTCTTTCCTTAAATTTATAGCTTTCTTTAACTTAAAAAATTGTATCATAATAAAACTTCTTTTTTGTTAAAGGTGATAAATGAAAATTATTTTATTTTTGTTTTTTATAGTTTATGGTGTTTGGGCTGAAGATTTTATCTCACCTAAAGAATACCAAGAATCCCTTTACAAAAATCCAAGAGGTATAAGTTGTGCTAAATGCCATGGTGATGGAGGACAACAAATACTAGGATATTATACTAAAAATGGAGAAAAAATTCCTTTTATAGTGCCAAGTATTAAAAACACTCCTTATACACGTTTTAGAGAAATTCTAAGTCAACCACAAGAAGCAAAAAGCATTATGCCAACCTACTCATTAACAGAAGATGAGATGAAATCGCTTTATGATTATATTACTAACAACAAAAGGAGTAAAAAATGAAAAATAATAAAAAAGCCTTTGAAGAAGCTTGTGAATATATAGCAGGCGGGGTTGATTCTCCTGTACGTGCTTTTGCAAATGTAGGTAGCAATCCTTTATTTATCAAGCAAGGAAAAGGTGCTTATATTAGTGATATAGAAGATAATACTTATATAGATTATGTACAAAGTTGGGGGCCTTTACTTTTTGGACATTGTGATGAGGATATTGAAAAAGCTTGTAAAAAAGCATTAGAACATGGTTCAAGCTTTGGCGCACCAACCCTAGCTGAAACTAAATTAGCTAAATTTATCCTAAAAGATTGGCCGCATTTGGACAAAATACGCTTTGTAAGCAGTGGTACAGAAGCTACTATGAGTGCAATTCGTCTTGCAAGAGGATTTAGCAAAAAAGATAAAATCATCAAATTTGAAGGATGTTATCATGGGCATTCTGATTCTTTATTAGTAAGCGCTGGAAGTGGTGCAGCTACTTTTAATACCCCAAGTTCACTAGGAGTTTTAACTGATGTAGCTAAAAACACTTTAGTGGCTATTTATAATGACATTGATAGTGTTAAAAACTTAATCAATAATGATGATAATATAGCTTGTATTATTATAGAGCCAATTGCAGGAAATATGGGTTTAGTACCTGCTAAAATAGAATTTTTACAAGAGCTAAGAAAACTATGTGATGAGCATCAAATTCTTTTAATTTTTGATGAAGTTATGAGTGGCTTTAGAGCTTCATATCTAGGCTCTTTTGGAATTAATAATATAAAAGCTGATATAGTAACTTTTGGTAAGGTTATAGGCGGAGGTATGCCTGCAGCTGCTTTTGCTGCAAGAGCTGAGATTATGGATTTATTAAGTCCTTTGGGCGGGGTATATCAAGCAGGAACACTAAGTGGCAATCCTCTTGCTATGGCTTCAGGCTATGCGAGCTTAAAAAAAGCAAGGAATTATGAAGGTTTATATGAAAAATTAGAAAAACTAGGCAAAAGACTTACTCAAGGCCTTAAAGAAGCTGCAAATGATTGTAAAATTCCTTTGCAAGTTAATTGTGTTGGATCTATGTTTGGATTTTTCTTTTGCGAAAACCCTGTTAATAACTATCAAGATGCTTTAAAATCAGATACTAAATTATTTGCTAAATTTCATGCACAAATGCTAAGCAAAGGCGTGTATTTGGCACCATCTCAATTTGAAACAGGTTTTATATGTGAATGTATGGATAAAAAAATCATTGATAAAACCATACAAGCAGCACAAGAAAGTTTTAAAACCCTATGAATAAAAGACAAACAATCATTCGTAAAGGTATAGAAGCTGCAGATGGATTAAGCCTTGGCATATCCATGGTTGTAGCTGTTTTAATCGGGGTTGGCATAGGCTATTTTTTAAAAAATTTAACTGGTATAGCTTGGCTTTTTTGGGTAGGAGTGTTTATAGGAGTAGCTGCGGCGATTTTAAATGTTTATAAAGCTTACAAAGCACAAGTAAAAAGCTATGAGGAATTTAAAGAAGAAAATCGCTATAAAGACTTAAAAAATGATCCTAAAGCCTAAAATTTTACTAAAACTCTTGCTAGGATTAAATTTACTTTTCTTAGCAGGAGTTTTTTTCTATAAAGAATTAAGCTTTAAAACCTTTATAAGCTTTGAATTTGGCTTTTTAGCTCAAAATTTAATCATTCTAATCTCTTTTTTAAATTATAAAAATTTTATTTTTAAAGCAGCTAAAAATTATGATTTTACACAAAGGCCTTTGCAAATTTTTGCTAAACAACAATATTCTTTGCCAAAAATTATAAAATTTATCCATATAGATGACGATTTAAAACCAAAATTTAAAAGTATTTTTAAAAACGCATTAGCTTTTTTTTCTTTGTTTAAAATTTTTGCTTATGTGTTTTTAATAGCAGGATTTTTATTTTTAGAGTTTCAAGGCTTAATGAGTATTTTTGCCTTGTTTTGTGCAATGTTTGTCACACCCATAGCGGTATTAATATATAATTTTTTAATAAGAAAATGTTAAGCTCAAAGAGAACGATTAGATCATTAACTGCATTGTTTTTTGGTATGATTTTTGTTTTTATAGGAAGTGCTTTAACGGTAAATTCTATAGCAATTATTTTAAAACATAACGATGTTAGTAATTTTTATATAGGGATAATAGGAAGTTGTTATTTTCTTGGTGCTATGGTAAGCACTATTAGTGCTCATAGGATAGTCTCTAAAGTAGGACATATAAGATCTTTTGGAATTTTTGCCATCATTTTTGGTATAGCTACTATGCTTCATAGTTTAAACTCTAATCTATATTTTTGGATGGTTTTGAGATTTTTGCTTGGTTTTTGCTATTATGCACTTTTAATGGTCATAGAATCATGGCTTAATGAAAAAGCAAAAAATGCTATTCGCTCAAGAGTAATAGCCTTTTATGAAGTAGTATTTTATTCATCATCAGGCTTTGGAATTTTACTTATGTCATTTGATTTCCCAAGTAGTACAGTATTTATTTTAAGCGCTAGTTTTATTATGTTTGCTTCTATTCCTTTATTTTTAATCCGTATTAAAGAGCCGGTTTTACCACAAAAAACTAAAATTTCCATCCCTAAAGTTTTTGATATAGTGCCTTTAGCTTTAGTGACAAGCTTTATAGCAGGTATGCTTTTAAATGGATTTTTCTCCATGGCTTCTTTATTTATACTCATACAAGGATTTGGCGCAAAAGAAGCTTCGATTTTTATATTTTGCACCATGTTAGGAGGGTTTATATCTCAACTTTTCATCGGAACCCTTTCTGATAAAATTAGTCGTAAATTTGCTATTATTTTATGTGCTTTTACGGCTTTAAGTGCTATGCTTTGTATTTTATTATTAAGCTATAATATTTATTTAAAATACTTTTTTGGCTTTTTACTAGGTATGGGAATGTGTTGTTTATATGCTCTTTCTTTAGCTAGAGCAAATGACATGCTTGAAGATTCTAGCAAAAGAGTTGAACTTGGTAGAGCCGTTCTTTTTACTTATTCTTTTGGTGCTTTGTTTGCACCTGCTGTGCTTGGAACTTTGATGTATTATTTTGAAGGCAATGGTTTTATGTATTTTTACATTGTTTTATTAACTGTTTTAATTGCCTTTGCTATAGATAAACCAAAATTTAAAAATCTAACCAAATTTAAAAGAAAACCAGGTAATATGGTAATGCTAGATGATAACTAATATTTCTAATAATCAAAATCAATTTGCAAAAAACGAAACAAGCAAAGACAACAAAAGTGAGAAATCAGACAAAAAAACCTCACTCAATGATGCTTTAAAAAATCCTTTGTTTTCTAAAAATGATCCTGAAGTCAAATTACCTAAAGATTATGTAAGCAAAATCGATCAAAAATTACAAGAATTATTAAATAAACTCTTAGATCAAATCAAAACCAACAAAGATCCTGATTTAGCAGTATTAAAAAATCACAAAGATTTAAATTTTGCACCTAATTTTGCCAATGAAGTTAAAAAACTTCAAGCTGAGCTTTCTAAAAATCCTGAATTTGAAAAACTACTTAAAGTTTTAGAAGATCTAGTCAAACCTGCTAAAGATATCAACAATAAAAATCTTTCATCCTTGGTAAAAAATTCAGGTGTATTTTTAGAAGCAAAACTCAATCATTCTTTAAAAGAGCAAAATTTACCACAAAGCTTTTTTAGTCTTTTAAATACCATAAAAGGGGCTACTAGTGAAAATCTAAAACGTGATATAAGTAATTTAGATCTTAAAAATCTTGATACCACAAGCACCTTAAAAGAACTTATTCATATCTTACAAAATCACAAAAAAGATAATAAAATTTCTTTAGAAAATACAAACTACAAGACACTTTTTAAACTATTTGATAAAATAGAAAATTTTAAAAACTATATCAATAAAAATCCAAACTCCATTAGCCAAGAAAAGCTACAAAATATTGCTAATAATTTCATTAAAAATCTTAATAAAAATTTAGCACTTATCAATAAAGAACTAGCCAAACCTGAAAATATAAAAATTCAAAATACGCATATACTAAAAGAAATTAGTCAAAGTATTAAAGATCTTATAACACTTTTAAAAGATATAAAAAATCACAAAAACAAAACTGAAACAACACAAGAAAATTTAAATAAAACTCCACATACTAAAGACATCAAAGAAGAGTTAAAAGAGGAAATAAAAACTCCGCAAAAAAACACAGAGGATAAAAAAGAAACTCAACAAAAACAAGAAAGCATGACAAAGGATAAAGATATTCAAAACACAAAAGAAGAAAAAACACCACAAAGTAAAGATATCAAAGAAAACCCCAAAGAAGATCCTAAAACACTACAAAAAAATGCTGAAGAACCAAGCAAAAATGATAGTAAAAGTCAAAATTTACAAGCAAATAATACTAAATTAGAAGATATATTTAAAAGCACTTCAGGCAAAATTTTACTAGAAGATATTTTCAAACAAAATGTAAGTAAAAACCTTAATTTTAGTCAAAATTTACAAGAAGAGCTTTTAAATAATCTAAACAAAGAACTAGGCCTAATAGGAAGAAAACTCAATGAGGTTTTAAAAGCTTTAGATCCTAAAAATTATGAAGCAAAAAATTCTTTAGATGATATAAAAAATATAGAAAAAAAATTAGAACTTTCTATAAAAGATCTTGGAAAAATTACTCCAAAAGATACCGCAGAAATTTCTTCAGAATTGCAAAAAGATATCAAATCCACTCTTTTACAAGTTTCTAATCTGGCTAAAAATTTAGACAATGAAAGCATACTAAATCAAGCAAATCGTCTTATAGCTCAGCTTGAGTTTAATCAACTTTTATCTTTAGCTAATAATAGCATTCATACTTTTTTACCTTTCTTTTGGGATGATTTAGAAAAATCTAATGTAGTTTTTAAACGCGGTAAAAAAGATAAATTTTATGCACAAATTAATCTTGAATTTGAAAAATTAGGAAAAATCAATGTATTTTTATCTCTAAGCAATGATAAATACATTGATATAAATATGATGATAGAAAATGCTAATTTTAGAAAAAAACTTTACGAAAGAGCACATGAGCTAAAAAAAGCCTTAGTTAAAGTAGGACTTCTAAGCTCTAATTTTTTCATCAGCGATATAGTTAAAAGCAAATTTCACAATCAAGAAGAATACAATGACTTTAATATGGGTTTTGATACAAGGGCTTAAAAATGGCTAAAAAAATAAAAAAAGCCGTTGCACTAGGCTATAACAAAGAAGATCAAAATGCACCAAAAATTCTAGCTAATGCTAAAGGTGAAAACGCTGCTAAAATCATCTCTTTAGCTAAAGAAAATGGCATACCCATAAAAGAAGACAAAGACTTAGTAGAAGTACTTAGTAAACTCGACTTAGGCGATGAAATCCCACCTAATATGTATAAAGCAGTGGCTGAAATTTTTGCCTTTTTATATAAAGTTGCCAATGAAGATGAGATTAAACAAAATCCGCAATCTTCTTAGAAAATTCAACTTGTTCATAGGCATTTTTACTAAATTTTAAAAATCCTTTTTGGGCGATTAAAACTATAGTCGAACCTAGCTCAAAATTTCCAAGCCTTTGGCCTTTTTTTACAAAAAGATCTTCATAAGTATGAGTAAAATCAAAATTTGCAGCATTAGTTTGTATGCTAGTATCAAAATTAAAGTGCATTTTACCTACATTTAGCGCACCCACAAATACCATCCAAAGTATAAATTTTCCTTCCACTAAGCACTTTAAAACTACTCTTTCATTTTTAGTATAAAGGTTTATAATCTTAGCTAATTTTGCCTCACTCACACTAAATAAAGCCCCACTCATATATGTAGCACTTAAAATTTGCATATTACAAGGTGCATGATAATGATGATAATCTTTTGGAGATAAATAAATATTTACATAATCTATGCCATTTTCTAATTCTTCTTTACTAGCTGAATTTTTCAAAAGCTCTTCTATGCTATAACTTGAACCTTTAATGCTAAAGGCTAAATTTTCTTTTAAATCATTTTGAAAACTACTTCCAAGTTCTAAAATTTTACCATCACTTGGACTTACAAAGCCATCTTCTAATTCTCGCTCATTTAACAAAGTTCTTGTAAATAAAGCATTTAAGCTCTCATATTCTTCTAAAGGCTTAAATTCACTCATATTGATATTAAAAGCATTTACATAAGCTTTATTAATATTTTTTTGTATGATTTTTGGAAATTTATATTTTGCTACGATTCCAAACATTTTTGAAGCGCTATTGCTAAATCCCACTCATTCTCCTTTTAATCTAATCAAAGCTATCTCACTAGGAGCTAAAAATCTCACAGCAGGCCCCCAAAATCCAGCTCCACTACTTACATAAAGCAAGCTATCTTTGCTTAATTTATAAAGTCCATACACAAAGCCTTGCTCTAAATATACTAGCAAAGAAAAAGGGAAAATTTGTCCTGCATGTGTATGTCCTGATAGAATTAAATCAAACCCGCTCACATCATAAGTTTTTACATATTTTGGCTGATGTGTGATTAAAATATTAACCTTTTCTTGATTGATTTGAGTTTTGATTTTTTCTATATTGCTTTCTTTAAATCCCAAACGCTTAGCAGCCAAATCCAAAGTCCCACTTAAAGTAAAATCACCAAAATCAATACTTTCATCTTCTAAAACTTTGAAATTTTTAAGCGTTTTAAGCTTTTTACTTATTGCATTTATATCATTATAATACTCATGATTTCCATATACAAAATAAGTACCATATTTTGATTTAAAATTTTCTAATAAATTAATATAAGTCATACTAGCTATATCTGCATCGATTAAATCCCCAGCTATGATGATTATATCAGCATTTAAAGCATTAACCTCATCAATTAAGGTTTTTAAAAAATCTTCACCTAAATTTTTCCCTAAATGCACATCAGAAAGCAAAGCTATGTTTAAATCTTCTTTTAAATTTTTAATTTTAATATCTACCTCATTAACCTTAGGCGCGCTGATAGCATTTACAAAGCCTTTAAACACCATACTAACGCTAAGTATAATAAGCCAAGAATCAAAAATTAATTTTAAAAACTTTCTTCTTTGAAGGCTAAAAATTTGCTCTTTTTTATTTTCGTTAAAGAAAATCCATGAGCCAATTTCAAAAACCACTCCAAAAAACAAGAAAAAGCAGGTAATAGTAGGAAAAATCGCTAAAATATAATAAAGCTTTTCATGCAAAAAATCCCCGCGCATATTTACAAAAAAGATTAATTCACATGCAAAAACTATTAAAACAAGAGCTAATACAAACTTCTCATAAGGTTTTAAAAAATCAACCCTACTTAAAAATCTTTTATAAATATACCAATTCGCCAAAGCAAAAAATAAAACTAATAAAGTAAAAAAAACAAACACTCTCATAGTGTAATTTTATTTAAGCAAAATTAATACTTTTTAAAGTAAAATCGCAAAAAACATTTGGGAAAGAAATTTGGCTTTAATAGATTTAATCGATGCAAATAAGAAATTTAATACAAAAATAGTTTTAGAAAATGCAAATTTTAGTGCAAATTTAGGAGAAAAAATCGCCATTATAGGCAAAAATGGCGAAGGAAAATCAAGCTTTTTAAAAGCTCTTATAGGAAGTTTAAAACTAGATAGTGGTAGAGTAATCAAACAAAATAATGCTAGCATAGGCATGCTAAGCCAACAAGTAAGCTTTGAAAGCAGCTTAAGTGTGAGCGAAGCCATCAAAAAAGAACTTGAAGAAATTTACCAAGCCTTAAAAGAATTTGAAAACTATAATGAAAAACTAGCTTTTGATCCAGAAAATAAAGAATATTTAAAAAAAGTAGACGAATTAAGTTTATTTATAGATTCAAAAGACGCATGGAATTTAGACCAAAAAATACAAAGAATACTAGAAGAGTTTAAACTATTAGAGTATAAAGACAGAGCACTTTGCTCTTTAAGCGGAGGAGAAATAAGACGCGTAGGACTTTGCACGCTTTTGCTGAAAAATCCTGATATATTATTGCTTGATGAGCCAACTAATCATCTAGATGTATATATGAGTAGCTTTTTAGAAGAAAGATTAAAAGTTTCTAAAATGTGTGTTATTTTCATCTCTCATGATAGGTATTTTATCGATGCAATAGCACAAAAATGCGTAGAAATAGAAGCAGGAAAATTAAGCATTTTTGAGGGTGGATATACGCAATATCTAGAAAAAAAAGCAGCTATTTTAGCTTCCTTAGCTAAAAGCCATGAAACCTTACTCAAGCAACTAAAAAGTGAAGAAGAATGGCTAAGAAGAGGAGTTAAAGCTAGACTTAAACGCAACGAAGGACGCAAAGAGCGCATTTTAAAAATGCGCGAAGAGGCTAAGAAAAATCCAGGAGCTATCAAACGCTTACAACTTGAAATCAAAAGAGCGAGCAAAAATTTCAATCAAACTCAAAGTCAAAATCGTAAAAAAATGCTTTTTGAACTCAAAAATATCTCAAAATCTATCGCCAACAAGACACTTTTTAAAGACTTTAATGCGCGAATTTTACAAGGTGAACGCATAGCCATAGTAGGTAAAAATGGCTGTGGTAAATCTACTTTTTTAAAAATTTTACTTGATCAAATTCCGCTTGATAGCGGGGAAATTAAAAGAGGTGAAGTTAAAATAGGCTATTTTGATCAAAGTAGAAGCTTACTCAATACTGATAAAAAACTTTTAGAAATTTTTTGCCCAAATGGCGGTGATCACATTCAAGTGCGTGGTAAAAATATGCATGTTTATGGATATTTAAAACAATTTTTATTTCCAAAAGAATTTTTAGAACAAAGTGTGAGTGTGTTAAGCGGGGGTGAGAAAAATAGAGTTGCATTAGCTTTGCTTTTTACTAAAGAATATGATGTATTAGTCTTAGATGAACCAACAAATGATTTAGATATAGCTACAATAAATATCTTAGAAGAATATTTACTTTCTTTTGAAGGTGCGATTTTGCTTGTATCACATGATAGATATTTTGTTGATAAAATAGCAACTAAACTTTATGCTTTTGAAGATAATGCAAATATTAATATAGAAGTTCTTTCTTACAGCGAATATTTAGAAAATGAAAAAGAATACAAAGACTTTGAAGAATTTTCCAAAAGTTTAGAAACAAACACCACAACAAGTGTAAAAACAAAAGAAAAATCAAGTAAAAAACTAAGCTATAAAGAAAATGAAATTTTAAACTCATATCCTGATAAAATTCATAAATTAGAAGAAGAAATCAAAGAAATTAAAAATGCTCTAAGCAATCCTGCAATCTATCAAGAACTAGGTATAAATACCCTTTATGAAAAACTAAATTCCTTAGAAAATGAACTTAGTATTTTAGAAGAAGCTTATTTTGAGGTTTTAGAAAAAAGTGAAAGTACTGATTAACTTTATATATTTTAAATAAGATAAAATTACTCAAATTTATTTAAGGAAAAATTATGACTTTAATATCTATTTTATGTATTTATACAGCTTTTTTGGTTTTTATATCTTATATGCAAATTTCTTTTTTAAAAAAAGAAAGAGAAAAACAAGCAATTATTTTAAATGAGCATGATTATAAAAATACTGCAAATATCGCTATAGAAAATGAAAAATACAAAATCTTTTCAAATCTTTATAATCTAATAATTAATATTTCTTGGATTAGCTTTGGCTTTTTATATTTAAAAGAAAATTTTATAAAAGAAAATTCTACTTTGGAAAATACTTTATTTTTACTTGCATTTTTATTGATTATTAGTATTTTAAATTTACCACTTAGTTATTATGAAAGCTTTGTAAAAGATAAAAAACACGGCTTTTCAAATATGACTTTAGCACTTTTTGTTAAAGATAGTATCAAATCTTTAGTCCTAATGCTTATTTTTGGCTTTTTAATCATCTATGTTTTAGTATTTTGCTTTGAATTTTTTAGCACATACTGGTGGATCGTAGCTTTTGCTTTAAGCTTTATAATCATACTTATTATAAATCTTATATATCCTACACTTATTGCACCCATGTTTAATAAAATGAAAAAACTCGAAGATGAAAATTTATTAGAAAAAATCACCAATTTAATGCAAAAATGTGGCTTTAGTGCAAATGGTGTTTATGTTATTGATGCAAGCAAAAGGGATAAAAGATTAAATGCTTATTTTGGTGGTTTATTTAAAAGTAAAAGAGTAGTGCTTTTTGACACGCTTTTAAATGCTTTAAAAGAAAAAGAGCTCATCGCTGTTTTAGGTCATGAGTTAGGACATTTTGTGCATAAAGATTTACTAAAAATGCTATTTTCTAGTGCTTTGATGCTTTTTGCTTTATTTTTTATCTTTGCTCATTTGCCAAGCTTTTTTTATATTGAAAGTCACTTAGATGGAGTAAATGCTGGAGTTTTTGCGCTTTTATTGATTTTTGGAAATATTTTTACTTTTATTATCTCTCCACTACTTAATAAAATGAGTCAAAAAAATGAATTTAACGCTGACTTACATGGAGCAAAACTAAGCTCTAAAGAAGATATGAAAAATGCTCTCATAGCTTTAGCAAAAGAGAATAAAGCCTTTGTTAAAACAAGTAAAATTTACACTTTCTTTCATCTAAGCCATCCTTGTATTTATGATAGAATCAAAGCTTTGCAATGATTTCAATCAAACAGGCTTTAAAGCAAGCTTACACAAAAGATCCTACTCACAAAGAATATATACTTTTTATTCTTTGTGAGCTTTTGCAAAAAGATAGGGCTTGGATTTTTTTAAATCCTGAATTTCAAATCGATGAAAAAGTTTTTTTAGAATATGTAGATAGGTTTTTAAATGGCGAGCCTTTTGAATATTTATTTCAAAAAACGCAGTTTTATGGTTTGGATTTTTTTATTGAAAAAGGTGTTTTAATACCACGTTTTGATAGTGAAATATTACTTGAAAGATGCTTAGAAATTTTAGATTATAACTCTTTTAAAAATATACTTGAGATCGGCTTTGGAAGTGGAATTTTAAGCATTTGCCTAGCAAAGTTAAAGCAAATTTTTATACAAGCTTGCGATATTAATCCAAAAGCATTGGAACTTGCTAAAAAAAATGCAGATTTTCATAATGTTTCAAATTTGATTGATTTTCAACTTTGTGATTTTAAAAATATGCAAGGAAATTTTGACTTTATTTTTTCCAATCCACCTTATATTAAAAATGACTATCCTTTAGATAAATGGGTGCAAAATGAACCGCATAATGCTTTATTTGGCGGGGATAAAGGTTGGGAAATTTTATATGAAATTATCCTTTTTGCCAAAAATCATAACACAAAAGTCTTAGCATGTGAGTTTGGTTATGATCAAAAAGTAATTTTAAATAAAATTTTAGAAGAAAACGATTTTAAAGCTACTTTTTATCAAGATTATAATGGATTTGATAGAGCCTTTGTTGCATGGAATTTAAAAAATTAGACTATAATTATCTTTTTATAGGAGAAAATAATGAAATCAATATATTTATTTTTACTAGCAAGTTTAATTGGGATTGAAATTAGCATAGGTGTATTTTTAGCTCCGACTATATTTTATCCTGCTAAATTCATAGGCGAAGGAGTTTTAACTCATTTTCAAAGCGGACTTTTAATGACACACATTTTTGTACAATTTGGTTATGTTTTGCTAGGTGTGGGTGTTTTATCTATTTTAATGGAAATTTTCTCATTTAAGGATAAAAATTTAACTTTTAAAATAAATTTTTCAAAATTCATGCTTTCTTTAATCATTTTGGCACTAAGTTTGCTTTTTGTATTTTACTTCACTGCTTATGTTTTAGAAGTACAAAGTTTAGGAGAAGAAGCAACTAAGACTCAAGAATTTATAAAAATTCATGGTGCGAGTGAAGTTGTGATGAAAATTATCATGTTATCACAAGTAATTTTATTTTTTTTAAATTTTAAAACAAAAAAATGATATAATAAAACAAGTCTTTAAAAGGAGTCAAAGATGAAAATAGGCGATATAGGAACAACTCAACAAAACCATTACTTAAATCAAGCGCAAAAAAGCCAAGAAAAAGCTTTAGAAAATATAGCCGCAATGCGTGCTATAGATGGGAGCGATGGAGCAAATTTAGCCATAGCTGACTCTTTAAGAAGTCAGTATAGCACCATAGATCAAGGTATTTTAAATGCTTATGATTCAGTAGGTGTTTTACAAATTGCTGATTCAACATTAAATAACATCTCAGCTACTGCAGATAGACTTAACGAACTTTCAGTACGCTCAAATAATGCTGCATTAAATGATAGACAAAAAAGCATGTTAAATACTGAAGCAAATAAACTTATAAGTTCAATCAATGATGCATTTTCAAATGCGACTTTTAATGGAAAAAATGTATTCCAAAGTATGGATTTTGTTGTTGGATCTGGGGTTGAAAGCATTAATTTAAATCAACCAAGCACAGCAAACTTAAGCCTTGAAAACCAAAATGGAATTCGCGATTTCCAAGATCAAGTAGGTTCTTTACGCGCAGATATTGGTGCTGGGATCAATGCTATCCATTCTAACATCAACTCATCTTTACAAACTAGCATTAACACTAAAGAAGCTGAAAGTAAATTACAAAATAATGACTTAGCACAAAATATCAATGATTTTAATACAAATTACCTAAAAGAAAATGCGTTTTTGTTTGCAAATGCTCACTCAAATGTAATGCTACAAACTAAATTAGCAAGCCTACTTCAATAATAAAAACTCCCAAATAAGGGAGTTTTTTAAGGAAAAATATGCACAATAATGCTTTATTAAAGCAAGTTTTAAAACATCCTTTATATGAAAAAATTCAAAAACTTAGCACAAAAATTCAAAACTCAAATTATCTTATAAACGAAAGTTTTGATATTTTTTGCGATAAAAGCTTAGATAATAAGATTAAAGACATTGCCTTAGAATTAAAACCTTGGCGTAAAGGACCTTTTAAAATCAATAATTTGTTCATAGATACAGAGTGGCAAAGTTTTATTAAATTTAATATATTAAAGCCTTATATGCAAGAAATCAAAGGTAAAGTGGTTGCGGATATTGGCTGTAATAATGGTTACTATATGTTTAAAATGCTTGAATTTAATCCTTCAAAACTCATAGGTTTTGATCCTTCTATTAAGTATTATTTGCAATTTTTACTTTTAAACTCTATTGCAAAAACTCCTATACAATATGAGCTTTTGGGTGTGGCTGATGTACCAAATTATGGCGTAAAATTTGATGTGATTTTTTGTCTTGGTGTAATTTATCATCGTAGTGATCCTATAGCCATGCTAAAACAACTCAAGCAATCTTTAAATAAAGACGGCATAGTCTTTTTAGATACTATGTATATAGAAGATGAAAGAGAAATTGCACTTATTCCTCAAAAAACTTATTCAAAAATACCAAATATTTTTTTCATTCCGTCGATATTGGGTTTAAGAAATTGGTGTTATAGAGCTGGATTTAGTGAATTTGAAGTTATAGCAACTAAGCAAACTGATTTTGAAGAACAAAGAAAAACACAATGGATTGATTCTTATTCTTTAGATCAATTTTTAGATAAAAATGACTCAAATTTAACTTGTGAAGGCTATGAAGCACCAAAAAGAGTTTATGTTAAATTAAAGGTGTAAAAATGGCAAGAACAGTAAGTGCTGTTACTATAGAAGAGCTAATAGACCCTGAAGAATTAAATCGTATTAAATCAGAACTTATCACTTGTCCAGGGATAAATAATGCTTTAGCAGGAAGCATTTCGCATATAGAAAAAAATTTTGCTAAAGGTATCCTAATCACAACCCATGATATGGCAGTAGATGAATTAGGATTAGTGCATAGTGGTTTTGTATTTAACGCAGCAAATTATATAGCTCAAGCTGCAATTAATAAAGAATTTAGCGTCTTAATAGGCTCAAGAAGTTTTTTTTATGCGCCTTTAAAAGTTGGAGATATTCTAAATCTTGAAGCAAGCGCCCTATTTAGCGATGACTCAAGAAAAAGAGAGGTTAAAGTAGTTGGCTTTGTAAATGAGATAAAAATTTTTGATGCATCTTTTCAAGTAATTACCACAGATGATCATATATTTAAATTAAAGCAAAGTCAAAGCACAAGCTCCAGCAGTCAAAACCAACAAGAAACCTCTAAGCAAGATGCCACTCCAGAAGAATTAAATGCTGTTTTAAAAGGAATCGGGAGTTAAAGGCAAATCCACCCAATTCTTTGGGCATTCTTTATGGTAAGTCCCGCTTGCATCGTAATATTCTTTGCAATCATCATAAAAGCGGTTTGAAATTCCTCTTTCATTTACAAAGCAACCACTAAAAAATAATGCTAAAAACCCAATAAAAAATATTTTTTTAAACATCTCTTTTCCTATTTTAATCTTATTTGTTTACGCCATTTGTAAGGTTCTATAGGATTTTCATCTACCCATAAGCCTTTTTTATTTTCTTTGGCATAATTTTGCTCATTTACATATAAATCACTATAATGCTCATAAGCCCAAGCAAAACCATTTTTAACCATAACTTGATTGATATCTTTATCATTTAAATACATAATAGCTAAAATTCTACCATATTTATCCTCGTCTTTTACATTCAAAACCACTTCTTTGTTTAACACAATTGCATTTAAAAATTGTGTAGCCATTTTTCCATAAGCTTGATCACTTTCAGGCGCATCTATACCAAAAAGTCTAATTTTAAGTTCTTCATCTTCAAATTTAGCCTCAATAGTGTCTCCATCTATCACACGACTTACTTTAGCATTGATATGTGAGCCACCATCATAGTTTAAAATACAAGCAAAAGCAAATAAAAAAAGTACAATTAAAAATTTCTTTGGATCTTTTAGTAAAGTTATTAATAATTTAATTTGCTTTTTAGAAAATTTCATTTAAACCTCATCTATATAAAAATATGCCATAATTACAACAAAAAGGAGATTTTATGCAAGAAATTATACAAAATTTTAAACAAATTACTCAAATACCTCATTGTAGTTTTAAAACCGAAGAATTAAAAAATTTTCTTATTGATTTTGCTAAAAGTCAAAACTGCCAAGTAAACGTTGATAAAGCAGGTAATATCCATGCATATAAAGGAAAACCTAAAATTTGTTTACAAAGTCATTATGATATGGTCTGCATGGGAGAGGCTCCAAATATACAAATGTATAAAGAAAATGGATATTTAAAAGCTAAAAACTCAAGTTTGGGTGCAGATAATGGCATAGGGGTGTCATTAATGATGCAAGCTTTAAAAGACTTTGAAAATATAGAATGTCTTTTTACCAATGATGAGGAAGTTGGCCTTTGTGGAGCAAACAATCTTACACATATTTTAATTTCAAACAAACTGTTAAATTTAGACCATGAGAGTGATGATGAAGTTGTTATAGGTTGTGCTGGTGGTGTGGATATTTTTGCTAGTTTAAATTTAGAAATAGGCGAAAAAGAAGGTAAATGCTATGAAATAGAAGCAATTAATTTTAAAGGTGGGCATTCAGGGATTGATATTGTTAAAAATATTAAATCTTCTATTAAAGAAGTAAGTTGTTTTATCACTCAAAACCAAGGTGAACTTTGCGAGTTTAACGCGGGCGAGAGAATCAACTCTATACCAAAACATGCTAAAGTCATAGCATTTTTTAAAAATCCTCCAAAAGAAAATAGTCATTTTAAGGTAAATTATATAGGTAAAATCAAAAGAACATATTATAAAAATTCTCAAATCATTTTAAATCTTATCAATGCTTTTGCACAAGGTGTTAGAACCTTTAATCATCAATTGAATTTAGTCCAAACAAGCATCAATCTTTCGTTAGCTTATGAAAAAGAAGGTAAATTTCATTTTGAACTTTTTGCAAGATCAAATGATTTGCAAGAACTTAAAAATATAGAATTTGAAACCTTAACTTATTTTAAAATGCAAAATTGTGAAGTTTCAAGTGCAAATTTTTATCCGCCTTGGGCCAATAAAGATACTAATTTTGGGGAAGAAATTCTAAGTTATTTAAAAAAGGAAAATCCAAACGCCAAGCTTTATACTATACACGCTGGTTTAGAATGTGGTATTATAAGTGAAAAGCAACCGCTAGAATGTTGTTCCATAGGCCCAAATATCCATAGCCCTCACTCAACAGATGAAAAATGCGAAATAGCTTCTATTGAAAAAATCAGTAAAATTCTTTTTGCTATCTTAAAAAATTACCAATAAACAGAAAAAACCAATATTTTGACAAACAAATTCAAAATATTGGTAAATATTTATTTAAATAATAAAAAATTTTATTTACTATTAATAAAACTTACACTATACTCTCGCATATTTTAAAAACAAGGAGAGAGTATGGAAATACTAACTAGCCTTAGCGAAGGCACTCAATTTAGTATCCAACTAGCCGTAGTTCTCATTTGTCTTTTTTATGGGGCAAAAAAAGGCGGTATCGCTCTAGGTTTATTAGGCGGTATAGGTTTATTAGTTTTAAGTTTTGGTTTTGCTGTAGCGCCTGGAAAACCTTCTATTGATGTTATGCTTACTATCTTAGCTGTTGTTGTTGCTAGTGCAACTTTACAAGCTAGTGGTGGTTTGGATGTAATGTTGCAAATTGCAGAAAGAGTTTTAAGAAAAAATCCTAAATTTTTAACTATCTTAGCTCCTTTTGTAACTTGCTTTTTAACTATACTTTGTGGAACCGGACATGTTGTTTATACTATGATGCCTATTATTTATGACATTGCTATTAAAAACGGCATACGCCCAGAAAGACCAATGGCTGCTTCTAGCATTTCTTCTCAACTTGGTATTATAGCAAGCCCTGTTTCAGTTGCTGTTGTAAGTTTAACTGCATTGCTTTTAAATCCAGAAATCAACAAACATCCTTTAGCGGGATTTGATGGCTATGTAGATTTACTTGCTATTACTATACCTTCTACTTTAGTGGGTGTTTTAGCTATAGGAATTTTTTCTTGGTTTAGAGGAAAAGATCTTGACAAAGATGAAGAATTTCAAGCTAGAATTAAAGATCCAGAGCAAAGAGAATACATCTATGGCGATAGCAAAACACTTCTTGGCCAACAACTTCCAACTATTCAATGGGTAGCTATGTGGATTTTCTTAGGTGCTATTGCAATAGTAGCTATACTTGGAGCCTTCCCAGAACTTAGACCACAATTTACCTCAAAAGGTGTTACTAAACCTATGAATATGGTTGCAACCATTCAAATGTTTATGCTTTTAGCAGGTGCAGCACTCATCATCTTTACCAAGCTTGATGCAAGCAAAATTGCAAAAAATGAAATTTTTAAATCAGGTATGATAGCTTTAGTAGCTGTTTTTGGAATTTCTTGGATGGCAGATACTATGTTTGCAGTTCACACTCCTATGATGAAAGAATCTTTAGGAAATATTGTTATAGAACACCCTTGGACTTATGCAGTTATGCTTTTATTAATTTCTAAATTTGTTAATTCTCAAGCAGCAGCAATTGCAGCTTTTGTGCCACTTGCATTAGGAATTGGCGTTGAGCCAGGCATTATCATTGCTTTTGCAGCAGCTTGTTATGGATATTATATTTTACCAACCTACCCAAGCGATCTTGCAACTATACAATTTGATAGATCAGGCACTACAAAAATAGGTAAATTTGTTATCAACCACAGCTTTATCTTACCAGGTTTAATTGGTGTAATTGTTTCTTGTATAGTAGGTTATTTCTTAGCTTTAGGCGCAGGATATTTATAAAATTAAAGGGCTTATTTTATAAAGCCCTTTTTTATTTAAATGCTTTTTCTAAATCAATAGGCATAGCCTGATAACCAACACTTGCTCCACTAAAGCGAATTTGCACTGAAGGCTCTTTAGCTCCCCATTTAAACTCATCTATTTCAGGTTTTGGCTCTCCTATAGCAATACCCTTACTTAAATCAAAAGCCATGCCAGCGCTAGCGCTATAAACCATAATCGAATTCTTATCTTTATAATACTCAACTAAAGAAGTAATAGGCGAAAACCATTTATTGCCTCTTTGTTTACCATATTCCCAAATTTGTTCTACGGTTTTATTTTTTTGATCTATTTTATATACAACCGCTCTTGAATATTTCATCGAAGCAAAAGCAGGTTGTGTTATAGCTCTTGCGTCGCCATTGTCAAAAGCTGTAATGTAAATATATCTTTTATTAGATTTTTCATCTATTCTAAAAGCAGTGTGCTGTGTCCATGTAAAATCAAAACCACCTTCCTTATTTTTATAACCAGGACATTTACTATAATCATCTTCACAAATTATATTTTTTCCATTTTTATCAATAGGTTGTAAAAGTGCTTTTTTATATTTTTCTCCCCAGCCCTTATGTGCTCCTAATATCCATTTTACTTTTTTATCACGGCCAATTTTTATAATAGCACTTTGATGGCGACTTGAAATAATAATGCTATCATCGCTTGGATCATAATCTACGCTATTTACATGAGCCCAGTTACGCCCTACTCCAGTTCCTGCTATATCTCCAAAAATTTCACTTGTATCCATTTTAGCTAATTCTTCATTGCTTAGAGTTTTACCCGCTTTTGAAACATCCACATTTAAACAAACTGCACCTTGATCTAAAACTTTGATAATATTAGCTCTATATGGATCTAAAATTTCAAAAAGCCTCCACTCATCTACTACATTACCATTTTTATCAACTTCTATTATCACATCCCGCACTGAACGTACATTTTTACCATCAGGACGCTTAACATTAGCCAAAGCCGCTCTTAAAAGATAATTTCCATTTGGCATTTGACTCATAGAATGAGAAAAATCTATATAAGAAAAAGGTAAAAGACGGTTAAAAATTTCTCTACCCATTAAATCATATTTTACATATCTTTGACCAAATCCAAAGCTTAACGCCCCATCTGAGTTTTGTCTAAAGCCCATCATGATACCACGATTATAAATATTGTTTTTATCCATTAGTTTATCATTATCTAAATACCAACGAATTTCACCCTTTGTATCGACAATGAAGGCATTAGAAGCCTCATCCCATTCTAAAGCACCACCACTTGGATTATTCCATATAGCTTGAGAGCTTTTTGCACTATATTTTCCTGGAGTATTATTTACTAGATACAATCTATCTTCAAATTCTTTATCTACTTTAAATACTTCCACTTTTTCAAAAGGCACACCTCTTTGCATAAGACTTCCACTTGGCTCTATATTTACCCCACCTGTTGCTATTTTATATACCTCATCTATTACTTTTTCACTTTTTCCAAAAGCACTTTTAGTATAGCTTACTTTTACTGTGTTTAAATACGATGGATAAAGTCCAAAAATAGGAATTCCTCCATAAGTTTTAATTTTATTAGAACTTACCTTATAAGATATGGTTTGTCCATTTGGCTTTGGAACTATAGTCACACTCACATCGCTTAATCTATATCCTCCATCTACAATCACAGCACTAAGCGGGGATAAACCATAAGGATTAAGCTTTATAGCTCCAATTTGTCCTTGTACTTGATAGTCTATCTTAGCCCCACTTGCTCCACCTACAGCTAAAGCTAAATTTGGCGCCAAAACCACACTAGCTAGTAAGCTTAAGCTGATAATTTTTTTAATTTTCATGCTTATCCTTTATAAGATCAATAACACCTTTAAAATAAAGGCATTATTTGACTGAAAGTTCTTTAACTATACGGATTAGTTCTTCTAAAGAAGTAATGTATTCGGGGTTGATTTGATATTTACCATTTACTACAAAAGCAGGTGTGCCATAATTTCTTGAAATTTCATTAGCCACATCATAAGTAGCTAAAAGTTCTTTAGCTTCTTTAGTTTGTAAAAATTTTTGCAATTCTTCTTTGCTAGCACCAATAGCATTTAAACCTATTTTATAAAACAAATCAAGATTATTTAAATTTAACTTTTGCTCAAAATGACTTACAAAATACACATCAGCAAGCTTATGGGTAAGACTTTTTTCACTAGCAACATCTAAACCTAAGGTTTTTTCTTTAAAAGAAGCTAAAGCAAACATCTCATTTAAAGCCCCACCATACTCACTCATAGAACTTACTGAAAAAAGATCATATTTTAAATTTGGCAAAGCCTCTTTAACCTTTGCTAAAGTGTGAAATTGATGATGGGTGTAACAATGAATGCAACGATAAGAAAACACCTCTATTAGAGAATTTTGTGCATTTGGGATAGGTGTTTTTAAAGTAATGTATTCTTTTCCTTCGCTAAGAGCTTGTGCATTTATAGCAAACATAAAGGCTAAAAAGATTATAAGTTTATGAATTTTTTGATTTATTTGCATGTTTTTTCCTTTTATATTTTTAAAATGCAATTTTAACACAAGATGTAAAATCAACCAACATCATAAAGTTATACTTTTATTTTAAATAGATATAATTTGATTTTATATAATTATTTTTTATAAAATAACCTGTAAAAACATAAAGCAAGGAATAAAATGGCTTCTCGTAATGCAATTATCAATACAATAGGCGAAAAATATCTTAGCAGTAATGTTGAAAATGGAGAATTTAGCTACCAAAAAGCATTCAATATTATTAATAAAAAATTTGATGAATTAAAAATAAAAAGACAAAAAAATAAAACTTATTACACAAATGTTGATTTAAGGTTTGTTGATATTGAGTCAAAAATAACAATTTTAGTTGAAACTAAACAAGATTTCACAAAAGATATTGATAGTGCAAAAGAGCAACTACAAGCTTATGTTAGCTATGAAAAAAAACTAACAAATCATTTAATTATCGGTATATTAGCAAACACAACCGATGATAGAATTAAAGTTTACAAAAACGAAATTAATAGCAACAATCTATTAAACAACGAATTAACACTCAAAACCTTTAAAGAGTATATAGATTTATTAAAACCACAAACAACCAATAACCGTGAAGAAGTAATGAAAAACACTTATAAGTTAAATGAAATATTACATCAATATGGAATAAAAGAGAAGTTACGTGGTCAATTTGTAGGAACATGTCTTTTAGCCATAAAAAATAATTTAAGATATGATAATTTAAGTACAAAACAAATTATTGCCAGTATTAAAGAAATATTAGAGCAATTGCTTAATAATAATCCTAATAAATCAGAAAAACTAACTATACTTGATAAAAAAATATTAGAACAACAAGACATTAGACAATTACAAGATAATGTTTTTAGAGAAATCATATCTTTTATTCATAAAAATATATACCCATTTATTAATGAAAAATCCACACAAGGACAAGATTTACTCAATCTTTTCTTTACAACTTTCAATAAATATGTAGGAAAAGATGACAAAAACCAAGCTTTTACACCAGACCACATCGTTTCATTTATGTGTAAAGCAATAGGAATAAATAACAAAAGTAAAGTTCTAGATCCTTGCTGTGGAAGCGGATCTTTTTTAGTTCGAGCGTTAACAGATGCTATAGATGATTGCAAAACTTTAGAAGAAAAAGAAGGTGTTAAAGAAAAGAATATTTATGGTATTGAACGAGAAGAAGTAGCCTTTGGATTAGCAACTACAAATATGCTAATACACGGTGATGGCAATTCCAATATTTACCAAGAAAGCTGTTTTAACATGCTAGATAAATTTGAAGAATGGGGTATTGATAAAGTATTAATGAATCCGCCTTATAATGCTCAAAAATCAGTTTGTCCTAATAGCTACACCGATAACTGGGGGACATCAAAAGAAGATCCTTCAAAAGGTTTTTATTTTGTCTATGAAATAGCAAAAAATGTTAAAAAAGGCAAACTGGCTGTATTATTACCTTTACAATGCGCCATCGGATCATCTAGTAGTATAAAAAAATACAAAGAACTTATGCTACAAGAACATCATTTAGAAGCTGTTTTCACTTTACCTTCTGATATATTTCACCCAGGGGCAAGCGCTTGCGCATGTTGCATGATATTCAATCTAGGTATTAAACATGACAAAGCTTTAATAAAAGAAACTTTCTTTGGTTATTTCAAAGATGATGGTTTTATTAAAAAGAAATATCTAGGTAGAGTTGAGAAAAATAATGGCATATGGAAAGAAAAAGAAAAATTATGGCTTGAATTGTTTGCCAAAAAACAAGAGGTAAGCGGGCTAAGTGTTCTTAGAAAAGTAACTGCTGATGATGAATGGCTAGCAGAAGCTTATATGGAAACAGATTATTCAACTTTAACACAAGATGATTTTGAAAAGACAATTAGAAATTTCTTAGCTTATAAAATAACAATAAGAGATAATAATGAGTAGTATAAAAACAACCGAATGGAAGGTATTTTATTTAAAAGATTTATTTTTACCCATTCGTGGTAAAAGATTAACTATAAACGATAGAAAAAAAGGTAACATCCCATTTATAACAGCTGGTGAAAACAATAATGGAGTTTCTGATTATATTGATAATGATGTAATTATATACAAAGATAAAATTACCATAGATATGTTTTGTAATTGTTTTTATCAACCATATAACTTTGCGTGTGATGACAATATCATTGTACTAGATGAAATTGATATTACAAAAAATATTTCACCTTTTGTTAAACTATTTATTGTTTCTATTATATCTCAAGATAAATATAGATTTGAATATGGAAGACAATATCGTATTAAAAATTTCAATACTCATCAAATAAAATTACCTTCAACTAAACATGGAATTCCTGATTGGAAATTTATGGAAGATTACATAAAATCTTTAAAAAATCAAATACAAAGTCTATATAAAAACAGTTTAGAAACTAAAAATCAAACAAAAAACAGTTCTTTAGATACTAATAATTGGAAATATTTTTTGGTACAAGATTTTTTTGATGTAAAACTTGCCAAAGGTGATTTAAAAAATGATGAATGTGAAAATGGTTTTTATCCATTAATATCATCTGGAATAAACAACTTTGGAATACTTTGCTATACAAATGGACAATCAACAATTTCTAACAAAAAAGATTCTTTAATATTCAAAAAAAACAGCATTACTTTGGATATGTTTTGTAATGCTTTTTATAGAGATAAAGATTTTTATGCTGTAAGTCACGGTAGAGTTAATATACTTATACCAAAAATTCAACTAAACAAATTTCATCTGTTATTTATTACAACACTCTTAAATAATGAAAAATTTAAATTTTCATATGGAAGAGCTGTTTATAGCAATACAATAAAAGATATGAAAATCAAACTTCCGGTAGCTTCAGACAACACTCCTGATTGGAAATTTATGGAAGATTATATAAAATCCTTACCTTATGGGGATTGTATCTAATCTCCGCTCAAAAGAGACACTATCATACCAAACTAAAGGATTTTAAATGCAAATACGAATTTATTATGAAGATACCGACGCAGGTGGAGTTGTGTATCATAGCAACTACTTAAAATTTTGCGAAAGAGCAAGAAGTGAGATATTTTTTCAAAAAAACGCAGAAATTTTTGATAAAAATACAGGACATTTCCTACTTACTAAAGCAAATTGTAGCTTTTTAAAACCAGCTAAACTTGGAGATCTCATAGAAGTAAAAACATTTATCACAAAGCTTAAAAAAGCTTCAGTTTGCATAAAGCAAGAAATTTATAAAGAAAATACTAAACTTTTTGAGGCTGAATTTACCCTAGCTTTTTTAAAAAATGAAAAAGTAGCCCCTATAGATGAGACTATCGCTAAGGTTTTTACTGATTTTGCAAAGGAGTAAAACCTAAGCCTTGCGAGCGAATGATTTTAACCTTATAGTCAAATTGATTATCATTTAAGCTCTCATCAAAAATTCCTTGAGAGTCTTTATCTAAAAACTGCGTATAAAAATAATCAAGCCCCACGCTAGTTGCATACGCTATCCAGTTGTAGTTGATATTTTGCGAAAAAAGCTCATTAAGATAGCTTAGAGTTTGATCCTCATTAGAAATGGAATTTGCTAGTAAAAGTTTTTTTCTATCATTAATTTGCGTTAAGCTTAGCAAAATAGGATTATAATTAATCTGAGTTGATAATAACACAAAAGGCTCTATATCATAAGTTCTTATTTGCGAGCTTATAAGCGCTGTTTTAATCAAAGAAGTATTTAAAATAATACTAGAATCTTGAAAACTTCTATTTTGATTTAAAATACTTCTAAAATCAAATTTAGAACTATTGATAGTGTAAATTTTCTCACTACCATTACCTGCGTTTAAAACATTCTCATCTAAGCGATTTGCCAAAGGTGTTCCATCTGAAAAAATAATATTTTTACCATTTGAATATTCTAAAAGTTTTTGAATTTGTTTTTGATAATCTATACTTCCAAAATACACATTTTCATTTTGCATATCAAAATTTCTTTTATGTGCAGTAGGTATGAAAACTTTTACATTTAAATCAAGATTTTCTTTTAATAAATTTTTCACACCCTTATCTGTAAAACCTGCAATGATATAATTAAATTTTTCTTCTTGAGCTTGCTTAAAAGCTTTAGCTATCTTACTCTCATCTTCTGTGCCTATTAAAAACACCTTTACTTTTATCTGCGCTCTTTGTCTTAGCAAATACGCTATGCTTGAATTTATAATAGTATTAGAATAGCTTTTAATCGTTTGTTCAGGCAAAATAATAGCTAATTTTACACTAGCATTTTTTTGAATTCTTTTTTCAAAATCTATGATGGAATTTAAAAGTTTAGTATAAATATTAACCAAAAGTTCATTTGCATTATCATTGTTAAATCTTGATAAGAAATTAAAATAAAGTCCTGTTTCTAGCAAAGTAAATAAACAATCATTATCACAATTTTGAAATTCTAAATTAGGATAAAAAGACTCACTAGGTTCTATGGGTGATGGTTTTTGCTCTTTTGCAAAAGCACTTAAAGTTAAAACAAAACCCATCATCAAACAAACTAAACTTTTTCTCATAAATAACCTTTTATTTTTTTAATATCTTCTATAAATTCAGCATAAAAGCTAGGATTTTTACTCAAAAAATTCAAATCATAACTTGGCAAAAGCAAAGCATTACTAAAACGCATACATTGCCCTTTGTATTTTTGAAAGTTCCCAAAACCCAAACTTGCAAAAGCTTCTTGACCAAGACATAAAATAATCTTTGCTTTTACAAAATCAAGCTCGTTATAAAAATACGGCAAGCATAATTTTAGCGCTTGATCATCTATTTTAAAATTACTAAAACATTTAAACATATAAGAAAAATATATCTCATCTTCTTTTAAATTTAAAAGCTCTTTACATAATCTTAAAAACTCTTGTTTATTTTTAGAAGCAAAAAACTTTCCACTTTCATTTTCTTCTTTATCAATAAAAGCTTGATAAATCAGAATTTTAGCATTTTTGACTTCTTTTTCCATTAAACCATGCTTTCTTAATTTAGAAAAATGACAAAGATTACAAGTTTTCACTCTTTCATTTAACTCTTTAAAACTTAAGTTAAAATGTCTAATTTGCTTTTGTTCATCAAAGTATTCATAACCAAAAGCTTTTAGATAATACAAACTGCGTTTATTCATCACATCAATGCTTCTAAATTTTCACCCTCTAAACGATAAGTTCTCCACTCACTCATATGTCTTGCATTTAACTTGGTATAAAATTCAATTCCTAAATCATTATCATTTAAACAAACCCACTCTAAGCGTTTAAGATTTTTTTCTTTACAGATTTGCGCTAGATATTTAAAAACAGCTCTAGCATAACCTTTTTTTCTATATTTTGGCTGTATGTAAATATCTTCTAGGTATAATCCACCCAAACCCCAAAAAGATGAAAAAGTAAAATAATACATCACATAGCCTATTATCTCACCATCAACCTTTAGGCTCAAAGCCTTAGCATATTCATGTTTAAAAAATGATTCTTCAAGTTCTTTGCTTGTGCATTTTACATCTTCAAGCATATTTTCATGAATAGCAAGCTCTTTGAGTAATTCTAAAATTTTTTCCAAATCTTCCTTTTTGCTCTCACAAATTTCAAAAGCCATTATTTTTCCTTAATCTATAAAATAAAATCAAAATTTAGCAAAAAGTTTTAAAATAACTCTTAATTAAAAGCAGATTTAAGTAAGATTTTGCTAACATACTCGCTTATTATTTTGTTTTTTATTTTAAGTTAAGGAAAAAATATGAAAAGAACATATCAACCACATAAAACTCCTAAAAAAAGAACTCACGGCTTTCGTGTACGTATGAAAAGCAAAAATGGTCGCAAAGTGATCAATGCTAGACGTGCTAAAGGTAGAAAAAGATTAGCGGTATAAAAGATTTTCTAAGTATTAACGACTTAGGAGAGTTTGCAGCAATTTATAAAGAAGGTAAAAAATGGCATTGCGAAGGCATGATCATCTTTTACTCTTTAAGCGAAGAAAAAAAATTCGCCGTTGTTGCTAGTAAAAAAGTTGGAAAAGCTGTTGTAAGAAATAGAGCCAAAAGGCTCTTAAGATCAGCTTTTTTTCAGGTTAAAAATCAAGTTGAAAACGGAAAATACATACTTGTAGCTAAAACGAGTATTAGCGAAATTCCTTTTTTAAAATTAGAAAAAAACTTGAAATGGGGTTTGAAAAAAATAGGATGCATAAAATAGTTTGTCTAAAACTTATCAGATTTTATCAACTCTTTATCAGCCCTTTTAAACCACAATGCTGTAGGTATTACCCAAGTTGTTCTGAATATGCCTTATGGCAATTTAAAAAAAATAATATTTTTAAAGCATTTGGTGCAGTTTTTTTAAGAATTTTAAAATGCAATCCGTTTTTTAAAGGTGGTATTGATTATCCTAAAATACGCAAGAATAATCTAAACTCAGGTATATGTTTTAAACCTAGTTTTAATGCTTTAAAACAACTCAATTATCTTTATATCCCTTGCAACGATAATCAATTTTTTTTAATTAAGATTATATTTCCAAAGGACAATCCGTGTCAGAAAATTTATCTCAACAAAAACGCATATTAATTGCTGTTGTATTATCATTTTTATTTTTTGTAGTTTATGATTATTTTTTTATCCCCAAAGCTCCACAAACTGAGCAAAATATCACTCAAATAGAACAAAATAACTCAGCTCCACAAAGCACTACAAATACCAACACTCAAGCTCCAAAAACAGAACTTAGTGTTAATCAAAAAGAAGAAATAGCAGTTGTTAAAAGTGAACATTTTGAAGCACATATTGACTCTTTAGGTAGAATAGCTAAATTTTATCTAAGTGATGAAAAATACAAAGATGAAAATGGCAAAAGTATTAATCTAGTAGATACTTCTTTATCACCTTTACCATTAGAAATAAGATTTAGTGATGCAAAAATCAATCAAGAAGCATTTAATATACCATATACCACAAGCCAAAAAACTATCAACGTAAGTGATGAAAACACAACCTTGATCCTTACTCAAAATTTAAATGATTTAGTAGTAACTAAAAAAATCACTTTCCATAAATATGGAAACTATGATTTAGAAGTTAATTTAAGCAAAGATGCAGCTTATTTTATCACTCCAGGTTATCGTCCAAATATAGCGGTTGATAGCTACACAGTACATGGAGTTTTAATCTTAGACAAAGATGATAAAATCACAATGTTAGAAGATGGTGATGTAGAAAATGATGAAAGTTTTTCTAACGTAACTCTTATGGCAGCTTCAGATCGCTATTATAGTGCTTTCTTTTATAATTTTGAAAAACCACTCAATGCTGTAGTTACTAAAGACAATCACGAAAACTCTATCGTTTTTGCAAGCGCAACAAATACTTTTAAAGCAAGTGGTTATGTTGGCTCAAAAGAGCATGAAATTTTAAGAAGTATTCATGCAGCTTTAGATGATGTTGTAGAATATGGTTGGTTTACTTTTATAGCTAAACCTATGTTTGAATTTTTAAATTTCTTACATGGCTATATGGGTAATTGGGGTTGGGCTATTGTAGTGATGACTTTAATTGTGCGTATTATTCTTTTCCCACTTACTTATAAATCAATGATTTCTATGAATAAACTCAAAGATTTAGCACCTAAAATGAAAGAAATCAGAGAGCGTTATAAAGGCAATCCACAAAAAATGAATTTGCATATGATGGAACTTTATAAAAAACATGGTGCAAATCCTATGAGTGGGTGCTTGCCTATACTTATTCAAATTCCAATTTTCTTTGCAATTTATAGAGTTTTACTAAATGCTATAGAATTAAAAGCTGCACCTTGGGCTTTTTGGATTACAGATTTATCTGTGATGGATCCATGGTTTATCTTACCTATATTTATGGGTCTAACTATGTTTATCCAACAACTTATCACACCAATGGCTATACAAGATCCTATGCAAGAAAAGATTATGAAATTTTTACCATTAATTTTCACTTTCTTCTTCTTAACCTTCCCAGCAGGTTTAACTTTGTATTGGTGTGTAAATAATATATGCTCACTTATTCAACAAGTGATTGTAAATAAACTTTTCAAAAACCACAAAAAAGAGGAAATAGCTAAACATGAACATAGAAGCTAAAGACTTACAAACTGCACTCATAGAAGCCTCAAAACAACTTGAGTGCTCTGTGATTGACTTAGAATACGAAGTTATTCAACATGCTAAAGCAGGGTTTTTTGGTTTGTTTAGAAAAAATGCTATTATTTGTATCAAAGGACACAAAAAAACCAAAAAACCTTATCAAGAAAAAGCTAAAAAATTTCAAAATGAAAACTTTATCAAACATTCACAAAAAAATCTTGAAAAAAATGAACACAACAAAGAACACAGAGAAAGTTTTCAAAAACCACTTGAAACTAATGCTCCAACTAAAGAGCATTATAAAGTAAAAAATGATGTTATTTTTGATTCATTTCACAAAGAATCACCAGAAGAAAAAAATATCGCTTCTTATATTGATGAAATAAAAATTTCACTAGAAAATTTACTGGCAACTTTTGATTTTGATATCAAGGTTATACAAGTTAGCGTTTGGGATGAAAACTGCGTATTGATAAAACTTGATGGAGAAGATGCAGCTTTGCTTATAGGAAAAGAGGCTCACAGATATAAGGCTTTTTCTTATTTGCTTTATAATTGGCTTAGTGCTAAATATAAAATTCAGCCAAGACTAGAAATTGCTCAATTTTTAGAAAATCAAACCCAAGCTATAGAAAATTATTTAAAAATTCTTATAGAAAAAGTAGAGAGCGCAGGAAGAGTTCAAACAAAGCCTTTAGATGGAATTTGGCTAAAACTTGCATTGGAAAAATTAAGAGAACGTTTTCCTAATAAATATGTAGCTATTAAACAAAATGATGATCAAAGATATATCGTTGTAAATGATTTTTTGAAGAAAAATGAATGAATGACACTATAGCTGCTATAGCCACAGCCCATGGAGTGGGCTCTATAAGTATCATTAGAGTAAGTGGAGAAAAAGCTTTAGAGCTTGCATTGAAAATTACCCACAAGAAAGAACTAACGCCCCGCTATGCACACTTGTGCAAACTTTATAAAAACAACAATGACTTCTTAGATGAAGCTTTAGTAATTTATTTTAAAGCACCCTACTCTTTTACAGGAGAAGATATAGTAGAATTTCAACTTCATGGGGGTTTTTCTTTGAGTGAAATTTTACTTGATGAGCTTATTTTAGTAGGAGCGCGTCTTGCTAACCCTGGAGAATTTAGCAAAAGAGCTTGCTTAAATGGCAAAATGGATCTTTTAAAAGCTTTGAGTATACAAGATGCCATCATGTCAAAATCAACAAGTGCTGCAAATATCATAGCAAAAAACATTAAAGGTGATTTAAGTAAATTTTTAAATACCATTAGAATGGATCTTGTTCAAACCCTTGCTTTTGTAGAAACAAGCATTGATTATGCAGATGATGACTTACCACAAGATTTACTTGATCAAATCATTACTATGTGTGAAAAAAATTCAAAACTTTTGCGCGATATAGTAGATATTTCTTTAAGCAAAAAAGGACTTATAGAAGGCTTTAAAGTTGCTATTATCGGTAAGCCAAATGCAGGAAAAAGCTCCTTGTTAAATTCACTTTTAGCTTTTAATAGAGCTATTGTTTCTAATATTGCAGGCACTACAAGAGATCGTATCGAGGAAAGTTTAAAAATAGGCTCACATTTAATCAAAATCATCGACACAGCAGGTATAAGAAATGCAGATGATGAGATAGAAAAAATCGGAGTTAATCTAAGCTATGAAAGTATTAAAGAAGCAGATATTATCATAGCTGTTTTTGATGGATCTAAAGAATTTGAAGAAGAAGATGAGCAAATTTTACAAGCTTTAAAAGATTGTGATAAAAAAATCATTTATGTTTTAAACAAAAGTGACCTAGTTACCAAATTTAAACATGAAATTAGTGCTTCATGTATACGCATTTGTGCTCAAGAAAACACCCAAGCCATTAAAGAAAATTTAAATGAATACTTAAATACTTTAGATGGCGATGGAATGCTAATTAGTAATACCTTAATACTCAATGCTTGCAAGAATGCTAGCGAAGCTATTTTGCGTGCAAGGGATTTATTAAAGGAAAGTTCTTTAGAACTTTTTGCTTTTGAACTAAATTTAGCCATAGGAGAGATAGCCCAATTTACAAAAGATTTTGAAAGAGATGAAATTTTAGATGCTATGTTTAGTAATTTTTGTTTAGGTAAATAAAAAGGAGAGACAATGGATAAAGAAATTATAAAACAACACAAAATTAGCGATGAGGAATATCAAGAAATTTTAAATATACTAGGTAGAGAACCTAATTTACTAGAGCTTGGAGTAATTTCTGCTATGTGGAGCGAACATTGCTCATATAAATCAAGCAAAAAATACCTTAATGGCTTTCCAACCAAGGCTCCTTGGGTAATCCAAGGCCCTGGTGAAAACGCTGGGGTGATAGATATAGGCAAAGGAATGGCAGCTGTATTTAAAGTAGAAAGTCATAATCATCCAAGCTTTATAGAGCCATTTGCAGGTGCAGCAACAGGTGTGGGTGGAATTTTACGTGATGTTTTTACCATGGGCGCAAGAGTTGTCGCAGGTATGAATTCATTAAAATTTGGCAACATCCACGATGAAAAAATAGGCAAACATCAAAAATATTTAATTAAAGGTGTAGTAAGTGGAATTTCACACTATGGTAATTGCATGGGTGTGCCTACTATTGGTGGAGAATGTGCTTTTGATGAATGTTTTAATGGAAATATCTTAGTTAATGCTTTTGCGCTTGGAACTTGCAAAATCGAAGATATTTTTTATGCAAAAGCTGAAGGTATAGGCAATCCTGTAATTTATGTGGGTTCAAAAACTGGTCGTGACGGGCTTGGTGGAGCTGTAATGGCAAGTGATAGTTTTAATGAATCTAGCAAAAGCTTAAGGCCGACCGTGCAAATTGGCGATCCATTTGCTGAAAAATTGTTAATGGAAGCTTGCTTAGAACTTTTCAAAACTGATTATATAGTTGGAATTCAAGATATGGGTGCAGCAGGACTTACTTCAAGCTCTTTTGAAATGGCAGGACGCAGTGGTAGTGGTATGAAACTTTATCTTGACAAAACTCCTATGAGAGAAGAAGGTATGACTCCTTATGAGTTAATGCTAAGTGAATCTCAAGAAAGAATGTTAATTTGCGCCAAAAAAGGCTATGAAGAAAAAGTTATTGAAATTTTTAACAAATGGGGGCTTGATGCAGCTATTATAGGCGAAGTTACCGATACTGGCAGAATGGAACTATTTTGGCATGATGAATTAGTTGGCTTAATCCCTATTGAACCATTAAGCGAAAAAGCACCTATACTTGATAGACCTGTAGATAAACCAAAATACCTAGATGAGATAAAAAACTATCAATTTAAGCTCAACATTCCTACCCAAGAAGCATTTGAAAAACTCCTTGCAGATGAAAATGTTAGCAATAAAGCTTATATTTACGAGCAATTTGACTCAAGCGTACAAACTAATACTTTAAAAAGCAATGGAGCTTTAGGAGCTAATAGTATTAGAATTAAAGAAAACAACTGCTTACTTTCTATGGCCATTGAGTGTAACTCAAGATTAAACTATGTAAATCCAAAAATCGGTGCAGCAGCAGCTGTTGCAAGCGCAGGAAGAAAAATAGCATGCTCAGGAGCTAGACCTTTGGCAATTAGTGATTGTTTAAATTATGGTAATCCACAAAACCCTGAAGTAATGTGGCAATTTGCCCAAGGTTGCGAAGGTATTAAATTAGCTTGTAAAGAACTCAATACACCTGTAGTAAGCGGAAATGTTTCTTTATATAATGAAACCGATGGAGTAAGTATTTTTCCAAGTCCAACCATAGCTTGTGTTGGGGTAAATGAAAAAGCAGAAAATGTTTTAAAATCATATTTTAGCAAAGATACTAGCGCTATTTATCTACTTGGAGAAAGCAAAGGTAATTTTGGAGGATCTTTGATTGCTAAAGTGCTAGATCAAAAAGTAGCAGGAGAGCTTGAAGATATAGATTTTAGTGCAGAATTAAAACTATGGGATTTCCTATTAAAGGCAAACGAAGCAAAAATACTTGATTGTGCTAATAGCATAGGTATAGGCGGTCTTGCTATTACCTTAGCTAAAATGAGTGCAAAAGCAAATTTAGGCATTGAAATAAAAACTGATTTTGAAGATAAGAGTTTTATTTTCGAAGAAAGCCCAACAAGAGTTATAGTTGGCGTTAAAAATGAAGAAAAATTTATCAAATTTGCAAATGAAATTGGAGTTAAATTTACAAAACTTGGAAATTTAACTGAAAAAGATTTCATTTTAGATGATATTAAGATATCTTTAGCAAAACTACAAACAATTTATTTTGATAAATTTAATGAGTATTTAGGATAAAAATGCTTTTTGTTTTACTCGTATTGGCAATTTTGGCATTTTATTGGTATTATAAAACATGGGGTAAAGATGATCTTTTAGGCTCTTTTAAAAAAGGAGCTAAAAGTTTCTCTCAAGGTTTTAAACAAGGCTATCACGAAGAAAGAATCGATGGATTTAAAAGAAGATTAAACTACTATGTTATAGCACTTTTAGCAAAAATAGCAAAAAGTGATGGCAGGGTTAGTGAAAATGAAGCTAATATGATCTCACAAATTCTTGATTACAATGCCAAAGATTCAAGAGAAAGAGAATTTTTAAAACAAAGTTTTAATGAACACAAAAACACCTTAAACGACACCTATGAGGTAGCCAAAGAACTCATCAAAGAAGTACCTTTACCTCAACAAGAAAGAATTAATATATTAAATGTTTTGGTAGCAATGGCCTTGATTGATGGAGAACTTAACAACACTAAAAAAGATGTATTAAAAGCCATTGTCAAAGCATTTAATCTTGATGTAAATATACTTGAAAGACTTCTAAATTCTATGCAAACTCAAAAGGTGGGTATGAATTTGCAAAAAGCATGCGAGATCTTAGGTGTAAGCGAAAATGTAAATTTACAAGAGCTTAAAAAACGCTATAGAGAACTTGCTAAAAAATATCATCCTGATATTTTAAACGCAAACAACAGCGATGAAGCAAAAATAAAA
Organism: Campylobacter lari subsp. concheus; assembly: GCF_008245025.1. Classification (NCBI taxonomy): domain Bacteria; kingdom Pseudomonadati; phylum Campylobacterota; class Epsilonproteobacteria; order Campylobacterales; family Campylobacteraceae; genus Campylobacter; species Campylobacter lari. Next base: position 521,371 of record NZ_CP043426.1, on the reverse strand, counting down.
GAAGGTGTAAAAAAATTTCAAGAAGTTAATGAATCTTATGAATTTTTAAAACAATACATAGAAAGGAAAAATCAATGAAAGCACTAATTAGTGTCAGTGATAAAGAAGGAGTAGTGGAATTTGCTAGTGAGCTTGCAAAATTAGGTTTTGAGCTTTTATCTACTGGAGGCACTTATAAGCTTTTAAAAGAAAACAACCTGCAAGTACAAGAAGTTAGTGATTTTACTCAAAGTCCTGAAATGTTTGAAGGACGTGTAAAAACCTTGCACCCAAAAATTCATGGCGGAATTTTATACAAAAGAGAAGACGAAAGCCACCAAAAGCAAGCTAAAGAGCATAATATAGAAAGCATAGACTTACTTTGTGTGAATTTATATCCTTTCAAAAAAACTACAATTTTAACCCAAGATTTTGATGAGATTGTAGAAAATATCGATATCGGTGGCCCTGCTATGATACGTAGCGGTGCGAAAAACTTTAAAAATGTCATTGTAGTTTGTGATATTTTAGATTATGACAAAATCATACAGGCTTTAAAAGATAATACTTTAAATCTTGATTTTAGAAGAGCATTGATGATCAAAGCCTATGAGCATACAGCAAACTATGATGCTTATATAGCAAATTATATGAACGAGCGTTTTAATGGTGGTTTTGGTGCAAGTAAATTTATTGTAGGTCAAAAAGTATTTGACACAAGATATGGAGAAAACCCTCATCAAAAAGGTGCTTTATATGAATTTGATGACTTTTTCACGCACAATTTTACAACCTTAAAAGGTGAGGTAAGTTTTAATAATCTAACCGATATTAACGCGGCTTTAAATTTAGCAAGCGCTTTTGATAAAGCTCCAGCAGTAGCCATTGTAAAACATGCAAATGCTTGTGGTTTTGCTATAAAAGAAAACTTACTCCAAAGCTATATTCATGCGCTTAAATGCGATACCTTGAGTGCTTACGGAGGAGTTGTTGCTATCAATGGAACCTTAGACAAAGAGTTAGCACAAAAAATCAATGAAATTTATATAGAAGTAATCATTGCAGCAAATGTAGACGATGATGCTTTGGAAATTTTTAAAGATAAAAAACGTATTAAAATCTTTACACAAAAAGCGCCATTTTTAACTAGAGCTTATGACAAATATGATTTTAAACATATAGATGGTGGTTTTGTATATCAAGATAGCGATGAAGTTAAAGAAGATGAATTAAAAAATGCAGTATTAAAAAGCGAAAGAAAAGCTAATGAACAAGAATTAAAAGATCTTGAAATAGCTATGAAAATTGCCGCATTTACCAAATCAAACAATGTAGTATATGTAAAAAATGGGGCTATGGTAGCTATTGGTATGGGTATGACAAGTCGTATTGATGCAGCTAAAGCAGCTATTAATAAAGCCAAGGAAATGGGGCTTGATTTACAAGGTTGTGTTTTGGCAAGTGAAGCTTTCTTTCCATTTAGAGATAGTATAGATGAGGCCAGCAAAATAGGTGTAAAGGCCATTATCGAACCAGGAGGAAGTATAAGAGATGAGGATATCATTCAAGCTGCTAATGAATATGGGATTGCACTATACTTTAGTGGCATAAGACACTTTTTACATTAACACAAGGAGCTTTAAATGTTTAAAAGCATAGGCGCAAAGATATCTTTAGCAATGATTTCTACATTGCTAATTAGTTTTATTATCATGCAAATTATCTTACAAAAAGATTCTCAGCAAACGACCGATAGAATCAGCCGTGCACATTTAGATACCTTAAGCACTTCTGTTTTTCAAACATTAAGAATGGCAATGAATTTAGGTGATCCTGTTATTATAGAACAAGCTATAAAAGATGCTGGAGAGATTGAAGGCATAAAAGATATTAAAATTTATCCATCAAAAAGCACCATTGAGCTTTTTGAAATGAAACATTTTACAAAAAGCAATGAAAGTATCATCAACGAACAATTTAACAAGCCACAAATACAAGCCATTGAAATCAATAATAATCAAGGACATTATCTAAGACTTGTACGTCCATTAATTGCCAATGAAAGTTGTTTAGCTTGCCATGCCAATGCTAAAGAGGGTGATGTTTTAGGTGTCATGGATATGTATAATGATTTAAAACATATTGATGATGATTTAGCAAATTCAGCTAGAACTTATATTATAATCTTTAGTGTTGCTTTACTTTTTACTGTTTTTGCTGTACTTTATATTTTAAAAATAGTTGTAGGTAATCCAGTTTTAGATCTTTTAAAACACGCTAAAGAATTAGCCAGTGGTGATGGAGATTTACGCGCAAGAATCAACATAAAAAGCACCGATGAAATAGGCAAAGCTTGCACCTACATCAACCAATTTATTGAAAAAATTCAAAATACAGTGATTTCTACTAATGAAAATTCTCAAATGGTAGATAAGCAATCTAAACTTTTAAATGCCAACGCACTTGATCTAGCAAATAGAACAAAAGAAGGACATACAAAAACTGACGAATCTTATCATCTAAGCGAGCAAATTCATACAGAATTACAAGATCTTGCTGAACTTTCAAACAATGCAAATAAAGCAAACACAAAATCTTTTGAAGTTTTAAACACCATGCTTGATTCATTAAATCAAGTAGTAGATAAAGTAAGAGTTGTTGCAGAAAATGAAGATGTTTTATCTCAAAAAGTTGAAGTTATGGAAAAACAAGCAGAAGAGATTAAAAAAGCTTCTGATATGATGGGAGAAATTGCTGATAAAACTAATCTTTTATCATTAAATGCAGGTATTGAAGCTGCACGTGCTGGAGAATTTGGTCGTGGTTTTTCAGTTATTGCTGAAGATGTAAGAAATCTTGCTCAAAGCTCGGAAGATTTTTTAAAAAATATTGCTATTGTCACCAAGCAATTAGTAGATAGTATTAATGAAGTTTCCAAAGAACTAAAACATAATGCTAAAGAAATTAATTCTTTAAATCAAGACGCAAAAGATCTAGTAGAAGGAACCAATGAAGTAAAAGTTTGCAACGAAAATGCAAGAGACTTAGCAAATGCTTGTATGCGAAAAATCTCAAGTACACAAGAAACTTTACAATCTTTACTTGATAAAATGCAAGAAACGGTAAAATTAAGCGATAAAAATGAAGAAATTTCAAAAATTTTGCTTGATGTTGCTCATGAGTTAAATGTAGTTTGTCAAAATTTAGAAAACGAATTAAAACATTTTCATGTATAAGGAGAATAAAAATGAAAAAAATAATAACATTAAGTATAGCAAGTTTAGCTGTTTTTAGTGGATGTTCTGTGGCAAATTTAAGTGTTGATGATTTACAAAATAAAGAATTTACCATAAGTTCTTATGAAGCAAATGGAAAAAGTTATAAGCTTCCTCAAAATATAAAAACAAGTATTAGTTTTGACAATAAAGACAAAAGGCTTTTTGGAACAGCAGGGTGTAATAGATTTTTTGGAAATTATAAAGATCAAGGAAGTAGCATAAAAATAGAAGATAATCTTGCTTCAACAAAAATGCTTTGCGATCAAGAATCTATGAAATTTGAAGACAATTTCCTAAGATACTTTAATGGAGAATTTAAAATCATTAACGATGATGAAGGAATTATTTTAGAAAATAAAAAAATGAAAGTTTATTTAAAATAAGCCTTAAGGCTTATTTTAAATACTCTAATATATCCTCGCAAATCCTTCTGGGTTCTTTTGCTTTATAAATAGGTCTTCCAACCACAATAAAATCTGACAAATTATCCTTAGCACACTGTATATCAGCTACTCTTTTTTGATCATCTGAATTTTCTTTAAACGGACGAATTCCAGGCGTTAATGTAATAAAATTTGTACTTGTATTTTCTTTTATTAGCAAGCTTTCATATACCGAGCAAACCATACCATCAAGACCGCTTTCATAACTAATTTTAGAAAAATCTTTAACAGCTTGTTTAATATTTTGTCTATATACACTAAAAAATTCTTGTTCATCAAAGCTAGTTAAAGCAGATACGGCAAGCACCAAAGGTCTTTTGCTTAAAGCATTTAAGCGCTCCATAATCATACACATAGCACTTTTACCTGCACTTGCATGGATATTAAACATATCCACATCAAGCTTAGCAAGTTCTTCACAAGCATCTGCCATAGTATTTGGTATATCATAAAGCTTTAAATCTAAAAAGATTTTAAAATTATCCACTTTTTTAATCGCTTCTAAAAGCTTCGCTCCATCTCTTAAATACGATCTAAGCCCTATTTTAACCCAAAGATCTAAACCTTTTAATTCTTTGGCTAAATTTATACACTCATCATAACTTGCCACATCAAAAGCCACACAAAGTTTCATTGCACTTCCTTGTTGATTTTATCTAGCACACCATTGATAAATTTAGGAGCATTATCCCCTGCCATTTCTTTTGCAAGCTCTATGGCTTCATTAATAATAATCGCTTTTTGCGTAGAAGTAAATAAAATCTCATAAGCACCCAAACGCAAAATAGCCTTTTCTATACTAGCTACTCCATCTAACTTGTGCTCTTTTAAGCATTCGTTAATTTTCTCATCAAGCAAAGTAAGTTGCTCATTAATACCATTATATAAATCTAGAGTGAATTTTCTTTGCTCATTGCGAATTTTTTTCTCATCTAAAAATTCATTGATAAAATCTTTATTTTCTTGATTTAACTGCGCGGCATAAAGCAAAGAAACAATACTTTGTCTTACTTGGTGTCTAGTAGCCATTTTAAGCCTTAATTTTTTGGATCAAATTAAGCATTTCAACCACAGTAAGCATAGCTTCAAACCCTTTATTGCCTGCTTTACTACCTGCTCTTTCTATAGCTTGCTCTAAAGTATCAGTTGTTAAAACTCCAAAGCTTACAGGCACATTAGCTCCAAGCCCTACGCTTGCTATACCTTTAGTAGTTTCAGCTGCTACATAATCAAAATGTGGCGTACTTCCACGAATTACCGCTCCAACACAACAAATTCCATCAAATTTTTTACTCTCACAAGCTTGTTTTAATGCAAAAGGAATTTCAAAAGCACCCGGTACTAAAATAAGACTTAAGTTCTCTTCCTTACCTCCATGTCTTAAAAAAGCATCTTTAGCACCTTCAACCAAACGATCTGTGATAATATGATTAAATCTTGCATTAATAATTGCAATTTTCTCATCACCTTTTAAACTTAAATTTCCCTCTATTATCTTCATATTTTTCCTTTTTAAATGATTTCTTGAATTTTTAAAAGCATATTTACGCAATTTTTAAGTCTTGAAAGATCAAGCATATTTGGTCCATCACATAAAGCCTTACAAGGATCAATGTGCGTTTCAAAGAAAAATCCATCCACACCTACACTAGCTGCAGCTCTTGCTAAAGGCTCTACAAATTCACTTTTGCCTCCACTACTTCCACCATTTGCTCCTGGCATTTGTACACTATGAGTAGCATCAAAAACAACTGGAGCATATTTTCTCATAATAACCAAACTTCTCATATCTACAACCAAATTTCCATAGCCAAAACTCGAACCCCTCTCAGCTACAAAAACACCATTTTCTTTGGCTATTTCAAACCCTTCTTCGTTAATGCCTCTAGTTTGTAAAATTTTAGCCACGCTGTATTTAATATCTTCAGGATTTAAAAATTGCCCTTTTTTTACATTTACCTTGGCTTTTGTTTTAGCAGCAGCCACCAATAAATCAGTTTGTCTGCATAAAAAAGCTGGAATTTGTAAAACATCTACAACTTCAGCCGCAATACTTGCTTGAGAACTCTCATGAATATCAGTTAAAATTTGCATACCAAATTTATCTTTAACTTTTTGCAAAATTTCCAAGCCTTTTTCGATGCCTGGCCCTCTAAAACTATTAATACTAGTTCTATTTGCTTTATCAAAACTTGATTTAAAATAAAAATCAATTCTATTATCTTTTAAAAAGTATTCAAGCTCTTGTGCAACCTTAAAAACAAGCTCTTCATTTTCTATCACACAAGGCCCTGCTATTAGTATCATTTTTTTCATCATTTTTTCCTTGTTTTTTTATTATTTTACTTTATTTTTATTATTTTCTTCAAGAGGAAAAACAAAATTTAAAATAATAGCTGTAATCCCACCTGCTGCAATCCCTGAAGAAAATAAAGTTTTAAACCACATTGGCATAAATTCTAAAATATCAGGATTATTAGAAACTCCAAGCCCTATACCCAAACTCATAGCTATGATGATAATAGAACGACGGTTTAAATTTTCTTTAGAGATAATCCTAACCCCCGTTGCAGCTATAGTACCAAACATCACCAAAGTTGCCCCACCTAAAATAGGCTCTGGAATTTGCAAAGTAATATCAGCCACGATAGGAAATAAACCCAAAATCATCAACATAAAAGCTACAATAAACCCTACATAGCGACTTGCAACACCTGTTAAAGCTATGACGCCATTATTTTGCCCAAAACATGAGTTTGGAAAAGTATTAAAAAAGGCCGAAACAAAAGAATTAAAACCATTTGCCAAAACTCCACCTTTTAATCTTTTTGCATAAAGTTCACCTTTGACTGGCTGATTGGAAACTTCACTAGTAGCACTAATATCACCAATTGTTTCTAAAGAAGTTACCATAAAAACCAAAATCAAAGGTAAAATGAGATTATAATCAATACTCAAACCATAATGCAAAGGATCAGGTAAAAACATTAAAGGTAAATTTTCATTAAAATTAAAGCTAAAATTTTCAAAAGTCATAGCCACTAAAAGCCCTACTATCATAGCTATAAACAAAGAAGAAATTCTTATATATGCATTATTAAAGCGATTTAAAACAATAATGCTAAAAATCACAACTCCAGCTAATAATAAATTTTGTAAAGAACCAAACTCACCGCTTGCCTTAGCCGCAAATCCGCCTCCTGCACTCACAAGACCAACATTAATCAAACTAAGACCTATAATCATCACTACTATACCTGAAACCAAAGGCGAAATCACTCTTCTAATAAAAGGTAAAATTTGAGAAATAATCATTTCAGTGGTAGAACAAAGCATTAAAGTACCAAAAATAGCCCCAAGCATTGCTTCTTGTGATAAACCATTATTTTTCAAAACAAGCCCACCTAGTATAATAGGCGCAACAAAGTTAAAACTAGTCCCTTGAATAGATAAAAGTCCACTCCCTATAGGACCCCAAGTTTTAATCTGTAAAAGCGAAGCAACACCTGAAGCAAAAAGTGACATGCATATAATTCTAGCTGTATTAGTATCGTCTATTCCAAGACCCTTGCAAATTAATAAAGCAGGTGTAATCACAGCCACAAACATAGCCATCAAATGCACCAAAGCAGCAAAAAAAGCTTTAGCAAAAGGCGGTTTGTCTTCTAAACCATAAATTAAATCTGTTTTATTTTCCATTTTTATTTCCTTTTATTTGCTTACTAACCAAAATAATTCCTCCTATAACAATGCTAAAAATCCCTACAAAAACCATCAAACTAGGAAATTCATCTCCTAATAATATGCCCAAAAATAAAGTAAAAACTACATCTATATAACTAACCCCAGCAACAACTCCTGCCTTTTTCGCCACCCCATAAGCTTTGGTAACATGAATTTGATACATTGCTCCAAAAACACCCATTAAAATAATAAAAATCCAAGCTTTAAAACTAGGCATCACAAAAGGAGCAATTAAAAAATCAAGTTCTTTTATTTCATAAAAAGAACCTATAATCATAGACATTAAAGGCATTAAAGTACCAATTAAAACAAAAGATAAGGCTATAAAAGGCGCTGGATATGATTTTCTTAGCTCTCTTACGCTAGTTAGCGCCAAGGCTGCACAAAAACCACTTAAAATTCCCAAAATGCTATTTTTCAAATCAAAACCTGAATGCGTAGTACTATCTGCAAAAGGCTGACAAATTAACAATACCCCTATAAAAGCAATCAAAATCCCAAAACAAGCTTTTAGCCCTAAACTTTCTTTAAAAAATAAAAAAGCAATTAAAGCTATAAAAATCGGTGCTGTTTTTTGAAAAGCAAAAGCCCCACCCAAAGAAATATTAGAAACATTATAAAAGAAAAGATATAAGGCAATCGTTCCTATAACACCTCTAAAAATAAGCAAACCCAAACGACCGCCGCTTTTATGAAAATTTAATTTTGAAAGCGCATAAAGCATAAAAGCTGTGCCTATGATATTTCTAAAAAACATAATTTCAATCGATGATAATTCTTCACTAAGAATTTTTGCACAAGCGCCTACAAGTGCAAATTCTATGGAAGCAATAATCATAAAATATATACCTAAATTTTTTTTAACTATTCTTAACATATAAATTCCATATAAAAATTCCCGTTATTTTAGTCTTTTTTGCTTAATTTTAAGGCAATTTTTATATAATCACAAATAAAAATTTAAAAATGAGTATTAATGCAAAGTATTATTTTAATAGGAAAACCAAATGTCGGCAAATCAAGTCTTTTTAATAGACTTGCAAGAAAACGCATAGCTATCACCAGTGATATCAGTGGAACTACAAGAGATACTAATAAAATAGAAGTGGAAATTGATGGTAAAAGAGCCTTATTGATAGATAGTGGTGGACTTGATGAGAGCAATGAGCTTTTTAAAAATGTTAAAGCAAATTCATTAAAAACTGCTAAAAATAGTGATATTATCTTTTATATGGTAGATGGAAAATTTTTACCTGATGATGAAGATAAAGCTTTTTTTTATGAAATGAAAAAACTCAACAAGCCTATAGCCTTAGTGATTAATAAAATAGATAATAAAAAAGATGAAGAAAGATCTTGGGAATTTTCTAATTTTGGCGTGAAAGAAGTTTTTAATATCTCTGTTACACATAATATAGGTATTGATGAGCTTTGCATGTGGGCTGGTAAGTTTTTAAATGAAAGCTTTTTAAATGCAGATGAAGAAGAAGACTTTGAAAGTTATTTAGAAAATTTTGATGAAAATAGCGGAGATTTTAAGCTAAAAACCATCAATGAAAACCATATTAAAGTAGGAATTATCGGCAGGGTAAATGTAGGAAAATCCAGTCTTTTAAATGCTTTAGTTAAAGAAGAACGTAGCGTGGTAAGTGATATAGCAGGCACTACAATTGATCCTGTTAATGAAAGCATTATTCATAAAGATAGAATCATTGAGTTTGTAGATACAGCAGGAATTAGAAAACGCGGGAAAATACAAGGTTTGGAGCGTTATGCGCTAAATAGAACTGAATACGCCCTAGCTAATGCTCAAATTGCACTTTTAGTTCTAGATGCAGCTGAGGGGTTTAACGAATTAGATGAGCGTATCGCAGGACTTGCTGCTAAACATTGCTTAGGTGTGATTATCGTGCTTAATAAATGGGATAAAAGCGAGCTTGATTTTGATAAAACTTTAAAAGAATTAAAACTAGATCGTTTTAAATTTCTAGCTTATGCACCTGTTGTAAGTGTATCGGCTTTAAGTGGAAAAAGAGTACATGTGCTTTTAGATAAAATTTTAGAAGTTTTTGCAAATTTCACGCAAAAAATTCCAACAGCAAAATTAAATGCTTTAGTAGAAGAGGCCACAAGAGCACACCCATTACCTCATGATTATGGAAAACTAGTTAAGATATACTATGCTGTGCAGTATGACTTAGCACCTCCAAAAATAGCTCTAATCATGAATAGACCAAAAGCCTTGCATTTTAGTTATAAACGCTATTTACAAAATCAAATCAGAAAACAATTTAATTTTGAAGGTGTTCCTTTGATTTTAGCTTCAAGAAAAAAAGGTAGCAAAGATGAGCAAGAAGGATAATCTCCTTTTTGTAGGCTTTATGGGCTGCGGTAAAACAACCATAGCAAGAGCTTATGCTAAAAAATACGATAAAATATTTTTAGATACAGATAGTTTAATCAAAGAAAAATTTAATCTTGAAATTGATGAAATTTTTAAAACATATGGAGAAAAAAAATTCCGTAAAGAAGAAAAAAAACTTGTTTCTTTTTTAACTTGTGTGCAAGATTGCTCTATTGCAAGTGGTGGTGGTTTTATAGAACAAAAAAAATTAAAAGATATTGGGATAATTATATATTTAAAAGCAAGCTTTGATTATCTTTTGCAAAGATTAAGCACGGAAGAATTAGCCACTAGGCCTTTACTTGCAAATATAAATAATGCCAAAATTCTTTTTAATCAAAGGGCAAAAAAATATGAAAAAAAAGCAGATATTATAATTAATATTGAAAACAAAAATATTAAAGAACTTATCAAAGAGATTAAAAAAGAGGTAAAATGAGAGTTATTACAGGATTGCAACCAAGTGGAAACTTACATATAGGCAATTATTTTGGCTCAATCAAACAAATGCTAAATATGCAAGAAGAAAATCAAATGTATATGTTTATAGCAAATTACCATGCTATGACTTCAAGTTTTGATGGTGAAAAGCTCAGACAAAATTCACTCAAAGCTGCAGCAGCTTTTTTGAGTTTAGGGATTGATCCGCAAAAAAGTGTGTTTTGGTTGCAAAGTGATGTAAAAGAAGTAATGGAGCTTTATTGGATTCTTTCTCAATTTACTCCAATGGGACTTTTAGAAAGAGCACATAGCTATAAAGATAAAATTACCAAAGGTTTAAATGCCAACCATGGACTTTTTTCTTACCCTATTTTAATGGCTGCAGATATTTTGCTTTTTAATGCTCAAGTAGTTCCTGTAGGTAAAGATCAAATTCAACACGTTGAAATAGCAAGAGATATAGCCTTAAAGGTAAATAACGAATGGGGTGAAATTTTCACTCTACCTCAAGCTAAAGTTAATAATGAAGTTGCGGTAGTACCTGGCACTGATGGAGCCAAAATGAGCAAATCTTATCAAAATACAATCGATATTTTTAATACACCAAAAGCTATTAAAAAACAAATTTCTTCCATTGTTACAGATAGTACAGCTTTAGAAGATCCAAAAGATTGGCAAAATTGCAATATATTTAAAATCGCAAAATTGTTTTTAGACAAAACAGAGCAAGAAACTTTAAAAAGCCGTTATGAAAAAGGTGGCGAAGGTTATGGACATTTTAAAATGTATTTAAATGAAATCATTAGTGAGTATTTTGCCTCGGCCAAGGGCGAATATGAAAAATTATTAGCCAATCCTTCTAAAATTGAGGAAATTTTAGAATTTGGAGCAAGTAAAGCAAAAAAACAAGCTCGAGAAACAATGGAAAAAATTTATGCTAAAATAGGACTATAAAAGGAGTTAAAATGTTAGATTTAAAACTTTTACAAAATAATTTCGATGAAATTGCACAAAAATTAAAAGCTAAAAAAGTGGATGAAAATTTGCTCAAAGAACTGAGTGATTTATTTATAAATTTAAAAAAAGAAAAAGCACTTTTAGAAGAATTTCAAGCTTTTCAAAACAAATTTAGCAAAGAACTTGCAACAGCACAAGATAAAGAAAGCTTAAAAGCACAACTAAGTCAAAATAAAGAAAAGATTAATACTCAATCAAAAATCGTTAATGAATTAGAAGAAAAACTGGAGCAAATTGCTCTAGCAATACCAAATACCCCTGATGATTGTGTGCCTTTTGGAGAAGATGAGAATGAGAATGTAGAATTAAAAAAAGTTCTAACTCCACCTAGTTTTGATTTTGAAATTAAAGAACATCATGATTTAGGAGAAAAATTAAATTGGCTTGATTTTACAAGAGGAGTTAAAATCTCGCAAAGTCGCTTTTGTGTGCTAAAAAATGAAGGAGCTTTGTTAAACAGAGCCTTAGTAAATTATATGATAGATTTTAATAGAAGTAGAGGTTTTGAGTTGGTTAATGTACCATTTTTAGTAAATAGTGCAACCATGTATGGTACCGGACAGCTTCCCAAATTTAAAGATGATATGTATAAGGTAGAAAATGATGATTTATACCTCATCTCAACTTCTGAAATTCCTGTAACCAATCTTTATTCTAATGAAATTTTAGCTCAAGAAGAATTGCCTTTAAAAATGACTTGCTATAGCGCTTGTTTTAGACAAGAAGCAGGAAGTGCGGGTAGAGACACAAGAGGTATTATAAGACAACATCAATTTGAAAAAGTAGAGCTTGTTAGTATATGCAAGCCTGATCAAAGCGAGTTAATGTTTGAAGAAATGCTAAATTGTGCTAGTGATTTACTAAGTTCTTTAGGTCTAGCACACAGACATTTGATGCTTTGTACTGGAGATTTAGGTTTTTCAGCTGCAAAAACAGTGGATTTAGAAGTTTGGCTTCCATCACAAAATAAATACCGTGAAATTAGCTCTGTATCTAATTGTAAAGATTTTCAAGCAAGACGTGCAAAAATTCGCTTTAAAAACGATAAAGGCAAAAACGAATTAGTGCATACGCTTAATGGCTCTTCGCTAGCTGTTGGAAGAACCTTGGTAGCTATCATGGAAAACTATCAAGAAAAAAATGGAAATATAAGAATTCCTGATGTATTAAGAAAATACTTTTAAGAGAAAACATGGCTGAAGAAGTAACACTTAAAGAACAAGACAATCAAGAAAAAGCTTTCTCTGAGTTAGATGAAAATCCAGGAGTAGAAGAACAAGCTATCCCTCCTGGCATGATACCTCCTGAATTAGAGGAAGAAGAAAGCACCTTTCAAAGAGTGGAAGAAGAACCTCAAACACCGCAACCTGAAGAGAAAAAAAAGCTTTTTGATAAAAAATTTATTATTTTAATTTTTGCGCTTGGAGGTCTTGCTCTAATATTGCTTGTAGTTTTAATTTTACTCATAGTTTTCAAAGAAGATAAACAAGCTATTTTAAATACTCAAATTTTAGATGATAATACTAGCTCAAGCATCACTAAAGTAAAACAATCAGCATTAGATCTTGTAGTACAAAAAGCAAATTTATTATATGAAAAAGGTGATGTAGAAAGCGCTTTAGAACTTTACAATAACATTAACATTTTTAACCAATCCTTATCTAGTTATAATCTTGGCGTAGCCCAAATGAAACAAAAAGATTATACTAGTGCAATTGAAAATTTCAAGCAATCTTTAGAATTAGAAGAGCACAAGGTAGCTGCTGCTATAAACACTGCTGTGTGCTATTTTAATCTTGGTAATAAAGAAAAATTTAATTATTATCTTGACTTAGCAAGAGTGCATTTGCCACAAGATTCCAAATCATCTTTGTATGATTATTATCTAGGTTTAATTAATTATTATCAAGGATTTTACCCTGAAGCCTTACAAATGTTTATGCGCTCAAACAACATCAATGGTTATCAAGGTGAATCTTACTATCTTGGAGCAAAAGTTTATGCTTTATTAAAATCAGAAAAAAATGCCATTGATTTTCTACAAAAACAAGAAGATTATGAAGCAAGCTTACCCTTAGGCTTATTATATGCAAAATCAGGAGACTATCAAAAAGCTAAAGAATATCTTGAAAAAGCCTCAAAGATAGGAGAGCATGAAGCTAGAAGCAAGGTTGCTTTAGCCTTAGTTGAATTAAAAACTGGTCAATTTGAAAGTGGTGCACAAATTTTAAAAGCTCTTTACATTAAAGATAAAGATATAGGTTCAAAATACTATAATATCAAAACGAGATTAAAAAGAAATTTTTCAAATATTGATATCGCCCAACAAAATTTTGCTAAGAGATTAATTACCGGAAAACAACAAATATATGATTTACTGTTTTACTTTTCACCATATCGTGTTTTTGACGTTAAACAAAGCATGGAGCTTATTACAAAGGCTGATTTGGGAAATTTTATACAAGGATATGAGTATGAAAATGAATTACTTGTTAAAAGTAAGGCTTTATCAGGGGTTAATATAGAATTATCTCATGCTATTAACTTGGCTTTTAATTTTCATCTAAGAGAGGCTAATCAAGAATTTAAAAATTTAAGTGAAATTTATCATGCTCATGATGTAATTCATTATAATCTTGCCCTAACTTATGCACAATTACAAGATTATAACAATGCTTATAAGCACTTTTCAACCGCATATCATTTAAATCCTAAAAATTATATTGCAGGAATTTTTGGCATATATTGTATGGATCTAGCAAAGAAAGATTATACAAAACTTGCTAATGAACTTTTAGAAAATCTCCAAGCAGATAATACCATTGATCAAAACAATAATATATACAAATATTTACTATATTTGGCCAAAAATGACTTTACTGCTACTATTCCTTACCTAGATAATCTTTCAAATACTAATAACACACCTTTGGAGTTAATATTTGCTATTATAGCTGCAAATGGCAATAATCTTGAAACCCTAAGAAACCAAAAAATAAAAGAATTAAAAGATTTATTAAGCGAGGATATTATTAGCAATATTTTATATTTTAACTCCAAAAGTATGAACTTAAATATCAAAGAATACGCCAAACAAGCTCAAATGTATTTTTTAAATACCAAACTTGATTATAATTCTTTATTTGGCGGGGCTGGGATAGTTAAAGATAGCTATGTAACACTTATGCAAATAACAGGCTTGCTTAATCATGTTAGAAATGATATTAAAAAAAGACTAGCTATGAGTAATAAAAATTCCATTGGATTAATCTTTGCTCTAGCTTATGTAGATATATTTGCAAAAGAATACCAAGAAGCATATACACTTTATAATATTTTAATAGATGATTACAAAATTAAAGATGCTCAAACTTTATTTTTAGCTGCAGTTGCAGCAATAGGTTCAAATAATCCAAACTCAGCTATTGCTTTGCTTGAACTTGCAAGATTAGAAAATGAAGAAACCTTAGAAGCAAGGCTTGCTTTAGGACTTTTATACCATGAAGTGCAAAACCTAGAACCTGCTATGTTTCAGTATGAAAAAGTAGGCAATAATTTCGAAAGCAAATTCTTTACTTTTGATATCAAAAACTAGTATTTTCATAACGAAAATACTAGTTATATAAAAATCATATAATTTACTTAACACTTATAAAAATCAAGATTATAATCTAAAAAGAAGTGGCTCCGGATGTAGGATTCGAACCTACGACCAATCGGTTAACAGCCGACTACTCTACCGCTGAGCTAATCCGGAACATCAATAAATAAGAAATGATATTATATAAGAAAAAAATGCTCTTGTCAAGAGTTTTTCGTAAAAAATTATATTTTTTTGTAAAAATTCACTCCTGCTAAATTTTTTACAACGACTTTTTGCTCTTTAATTAATTTTTCTAATAATTCTTTACTGTATTGACTGAATTTATTTTCAACATCAAATTCACTTTGAGCTCTAAGTTGCAACATTTTTAAAAGCTCTTGAGTATTAAAATCAATTTTTTCACCTTTATAATAATGCTTAGCAAGAACAACAGGGGTGGTATTAATATACATACTTAATTCTTCTAATTTTTCCATAGATACACCTTTAACAGGATAAGCCGGAGGTCTATCAATAGTGCTAAAATCC
Source organism: Campylobacter lari subsp. concheus (assembly GCF_008245025.1). Lineage (NCBI taxonomy): Bacteria > Pseudomonadati > Campylobacterota > Epsilonproteobacteria > Campylobacterales > Campylobacteraceae > Campylobacter > Campylobacter lari. Next base: position 505,933 of record NZ_CP043426.1, on the reverse strand, counting down.
ACTCTTAATGGCTTTATTTTACCAAATACTTCATTTAAAGCTAACATTTCTTCTTTATTGTCATTTAAGCCTTGTACAACTAAAACTTCCATAACAAGCTCACCTAGAAATTTTTCCCTAAAAGCAATCATTTTATCAATCATTGTTTTAAGTTTAATTTGTTTTAGAGCTTTATCTATTCTATAAAATGTTTTTTCTTTAGCACTATCAAGACTAAATTTAACCACATCAATATCCAATAAAGCATTAAATACATTTGGATTTAACACACCGCTGCCATTACTTAAAATCAAAAGTTTTTTATCTTGTTTTATTTTATTTAACTCACAAACTAATTCTTTTAAATAAGGATACAGACTAGGTTCACCATTTGCAGTTAATGTGAGAAAATCGAATTTCACATCGCTAGCTAAAGCTTGCTCTACTTGTTCCAAGATATCTTGAATTTTTGGATATGCTAAAGACTTTTCCACAGGTTTTGCAGCTTGCAACTCACAATATACACAATCGAAATTACATTGCTTTTGATTTGGACTTAAATCAATCCCTAAGGAAAGCCCAAATCTTCTTGAACTTATGGGGCCAAAAGTAATTTTATTCACTTTTTAGATTTCTCTTGAACTAGCTTGATAAAATATTTAGCATTTTCAACAGGAATATCAGGCAAAATACCATGTCCAAGGTTAAAAATATGTGCACTATCTTGCATGATATTTAAAATTTTATCCACTCCTACTTCGATCGCCTTTTTATCATACAATCTACAAGGCTCCATATTACCCTGTAAAGTATATCTAGCGCCTAGTTTTTCTTTTGCTAATTCTAAAGGCGTACTCCAATCTACACCAAAAACATCAAAATTTCCATTTATACCATCCAAAAATCCACTAACACCTTTAGGAAATAAAATCACGGGAATATGTGGATATTTTTCTTTGATAAAATCAGCAATTTCAAGCATGTATTTAAAAGAAAATTCAAAAAACATCTCTTTTTCTAAAGCACTTGCCCAACTATCAAATATCTGTATAGCATTAGCCCCTGCTTTAATTTGTTCTTGAATATAATACTTTAAAGCTAAAGTAAGTTTGGATAAAATTTGATGTAAAAATTCAGGATTTTGATAAACTAATTTTTTACATTTTACATAATTTTTACTACCACCACCCTCTATCATATAAGTAGCAATAGTCCAAGGACTTCCACAAAAACCAATCAAAGCTTTATCATGCGCAAGTTTTTCTCTAGTAAGCGCTAGTGCATCATAAACATAAGAAAGATTTTTAACACTTTTTTCAACATCTAATCTTTCCAAATCTTCCTTAGTTTTAATGGGATTTGAAAATACTGGCCCTTCGCCTTTTTCAAATTTTAAATCCATGCCCATTTCTAAAGGTACAACTAAAATATCTGAAAAAATAATAGCCGCATCAACACCCAAAATATCCACAGGTTGTAAAGTAACTTCACTTGCTTTTTTATAGTCCCTGCAAAGCGATAAAAAATCCCCGGCACTTGCTCTAACTTCCATGTACTCAGGTAAATACCTTCCTGCTTGACGCATCATCCAAACTGGAATATAAGGGGTTGATTTTTTAAAACACGCATCAATAAAAATCATTTTTATTCCTTATTAATGATCGCTTTTATGCAAGAAATAAAGCCCTACACAAAGAGCCAAAATAGAACCTGCCAAATAAGTCATATCTAAAACTGTATTAAGTTGCATTTGTAAAATTCTTTGGAAGAAATTTACAATCAAAACCATAATAATAACTTTAGCAAGTTTATCTTTTAGTTGATCTAAGCTATGCACTTCTAAAACTTTAGATTGTTTGGTTTGTTTAAATTCTTCTATTTCGCTAATAAATAATTCATAAATTCCAAAAGAAAAAATAAACAAAACCAAAGCCATTAAATATAAATCTACAGCTCCAATAATTAATCCTACAATATCTTCATGTAAATCAATATTTGACTTTGCAAGTGTAAAATATTCAAATACATATTTTAAAACTTTAATCACATCATAACTTGCGATAAAAAATAAAACAAAAGCTCCTATTAAACCAAAAATTACAGGTAAAATAGTAACCAAACGACTCTTAACTAATAAATTTTCAAAAAATCTTTCTAACATTTTTCCCCTTTTTAAACCAATTCTAGCCATTTTTGTGCAATACGCACTGCATTTGTAGCAGCTCCTACACGAATTTGATCAGCCACACACCATAAGTGTAAAATGTTTTTATGATTAATATCACGTCTAATTCTTCCTACATAAGTTTCGTTAGTATCACTTGTAAAAAGCGGCATAGGATATTTTTTATTTTCTACATCATCAATCACAACAACACTTGGTGCTTTAGAAAGTATCTCTCTAACTTTAGCAACATCAACATCTTTTTCAAAATGCATAGTAATGGCTTCACTATGACTTCTAAGCACAGGAACTCTTACGCAAGTTGCTGAAATTTCAAGTTTTTTATGCAATATTTTTTGCGTTTCATTCACCATTTTTAATTCTTCTTTAGTGTAGCCATTGTCGCTAAAAACATCAATTTGAGGAATCAAATTTAAAGCCAAAGTATATGGAAAGGTTTTTGCTTCAAATTCATCTAATTTAAAAGCAAAAAAACTTTGCATTCCTTGAACTAGTTCTTCCATACCTTCTTTACCTGCGCCACTTGCTGCTTGATAAGTACTTACATCTACTCTTTTTAAATTAAATACATCATCAAGTGGTTTTAAAACATGTACCATTTGTATGGTAGAGCAATTTGGATTAGCAATAATCCCTGTTTTTTCCCAATCTTTAATATCTTCACTATTGCATTCAGGTACCACCAAAGGAACATTCTCGTCCATTCTAAAATGGCTCGTATTATCAATCACTACAGCACCACATTCCACTGCATATTTTGCATACTCAGCACTTATATTTCCTCCAGCGCTAAAAAAAACAATATCCACAGGATTTTCTTTAAAAACACTTGGAGTTAATTCTTTTACTTTATAGCCTTTACCTCTAAATTCTATTTCACTACCTGCGCTTTTTGCACTTGCTAATGGCAAAATACTTTCAACTGGAAAATCAAGCTCATCTAAGACATTTAAAAGTTCTTCACCAACTGCTCCTGTTGCACCTACAATAGCTATTTTTTTCATTGTCCGTCCTTTTTAAGTAATATTGTATTTTTTCATTTTTTCGCTAAAAATTTTCTCACTCATCCCTATAAGTTTAGCTGCTTCTGTAATATCTTGCGAATTTTTTAAAGCTTCTAAAATCAATTCTTTTTCAAGATTTTTAATATCTTTACTCTTTCTACTTTCCAAAAATAAATCTTGAGCACTAATCTCATCATTTTCACTTAAAATGCAAGCTCTTTGTATAATAGAAATCAATTCTCTAATATTACCTGGAAAATCATAAGCTAGTAAAGCATCTTGCGCTTCTTGGCTTAAAGTTTTCTCATTAAAATCATATTCTTTACACGTATCAAGTAATACCTTTTGCGCGATTTGCAAAATTTCTTCTTGACGCTCTCTTAGCGGTGGTATATTAATAGGAATAGTATTAAGTCTATAATATAAATCTTGTCTAAATTCATTATCTGCAATCTTTTTTTCTATATGAGCATTTGTTGCACTGATAATTCTTACATCAATCTTTATACTTTTAGTACTCCCTAATCTTGTAATTTCTTTTTCTTGTAAAGCTCTTAATAATTTTGCTTGAATTTCATAAGGCATTTCACCTATTTCATCTAAAAATAAAGTACCTTCATTAGCAAGCTCAAACAATCCTATTTTAGTAGTATTAGCATCAGTAAACGCACCTTTTTCAAAACCAAAAAGCTCACTTTCAATCAAATTTGATGGAATTGCCGCCATATTAATTGCTACAAAAGGCTTTTGCGCTCTTTTTGAATTTTTATGTACAAAATTTGCAAAAACTTCTTTACCTACCCCACTTTCTCCAAAAAAAAGTACACTAGCATCTGTTTTGGCAGCTTTTAAAGCCAAATTTAAACAATTTTCCAAAGCCTTAGAAGTACCATAAAAATCTTGATTTTCTTCTTTTTTAGTAGTCTTTTTATTTGTTTTTTTAGAAATCTTTTCTTGAATTATTTTTGCGCGTTTTATTGCAGTTACTAAAGTATTGATATCAAATGGTTTTACTAGAAAATCTTTTACTCCAAGCCTTACCGCTTCTATAGCGCGATTTAGCGTTGCATTGCCTGTGATAATGATAAAATCATATTTATTCTCACAAGCTTGTACAAATTCAATACCATCCATACCCGGCATATTAATATCTGTAATAATTAAATCAACATCATCATTAAGTTTTTTTAGCGCTTCAGTTGCTGATTTATAAGATTTTATAGCAAATTCTTCATACTCACCCAAAGCTATTTCGAGTGATTTTCTCATATTTATATCATCTTCAACTATAACTAAATTCATCTCAAACCTTAAGCTAAAATACCTTTTTTAGGACCACTTTTACCATGACATTCTTTATATTTTTTTCCACTACCACAAGGACAAAGTGAATTTCTAGGTACTTTAGTAATTTGTGCTTCACCGTTTTCATTAACACCACTTTCTGTAGTATTTGATAAAAACTGCTCATTTTGCTCATGGCTTTTTTCTTCAAAATTTTGTGCTTCTTTTTGAGTAAAAACTACATTAAATAACAATTTTAAACTGTCAAATTTAATACGCTCAACAAGTTCCATGAAAAGATTATAACTTTCTTTTTTATATTCCACTAAAGGATCTTTTTGATTATAACTTCTTAAACCTATACCAGTTTTTAAAATATCCATTTGGTATAAATGCTCTCTCCATAGATTATCTAAAATTTGAAGATATAAAATTCTTTCAATTCTTCTAGCTTCCTTATCTTCAATAATACTCATTTTATCTTTATAAGCTTTTTCTAAAATTTCACTTAATTTATTTTCTATTTCAATTACACCCAAATCTTTAAAATCAACTTCGTTTAGTTCAAGGTTACACTCATAACTTACTTTTTGCTTTAAGCTTTCAAAATGTTTAACATCATCCTCAAGCTCCGCATTTAGATAAATTTGACTTACTAAATGATTGCTATATTCAGCAATATTTTTTAAAATTTTATCTTGCAAATCAAATTCTTCATCTAGTAATTCATTTCTATAATTATAGATGGTCTTTCTTTGTTCATTAGCCACATCATCATATTCAAGCAAATGTTTTCTACTTTCAAAATGTAAACTTTCAACTTTTTTTTGAGCATTTTCTACAGCTCTTGTAACAATGCGACTTTCTATATGTTCACCCTCTTCTATACCTAATCTTTCCATGATATTTTTAATGCGATCGCCACCAAAAATTCTCAAAAGATTATCCTCTAAACTTAAATAAAACCTACTTACACCAGGATCGCCTTGACGCCCTGCACGACCACGAAGTTGATTATCTATTCTTCTGCTTTCATGGCGTTCAGTTCCTATGATATAAAGCCCTCCTAAAGCTCTTATTTCATCATCTATTTTTATATCAACGCCACGACCTGCCATATTAGTAGCTATAGTTACTGCACCTTTTTTACCCGCATCTTGAATAATCAAAGCTTCTTGCTCGTGATTTTTAGCATTAAGCACATGATGAGGAATGCGTTCTTTTACAAGCATGTTATGAAATACTTCACTTCTTTCAATACTTGCAGTCCCTACTAAAACCGGTTGACCTTTTGCGTTTGCTTTTTTTATTTCTTCAATAACTGCTTTAAATTTTTCTTCCTGTGTTTTATAAATCAAATCATCTTTATCTATTCTTGCAACCTGTATATTTGTAGGTATGGAAACCACATCTAAATTATATATTTGAGAAAATTCTGTTGCCTCAGTTTGTGCAGTACCTGTCATACCTGCTAATTTTTTATACATTCTAAAATAATTTTGGAAAGTAATATCTGCTAAAGTTTGGCTCTCTTCTTGAATTTTAACCCCTTCTTTAGCCTCTAATGCTTGATGCAAACCATCACTAAAGCGTCTTCCTTCACTTAACCTTCCCGTAAATTCATCAACAATTATAACTTCTTTATCTCTTAATACATAATGCACATCTTTTTCAAATAAATTATGTGCTTTTAAGGCCTGATCAAGCTGATGGGCTAATATTGCATTATCTAAGCTATATAAATTTTCCACTCCAAATAATTTTTCTGCTTTAGAAATTCCAGCCTCTGTAATCATAATAGTTCTATTTTTCTCATCAACAACAAAATCTCCACTTGGTAATTCTTGAGGAGTGGCCGCTGCTTGACCTTTTTGCATTTGTTTTGCTACTTCATTTGCTTTAATATAACCATCTAAAGTCCTATTTGTAGGCCCGCTTATTATAAGTGGAGTTCTTGCTTCATCTATTAAAATACTATCTACTTCATCAACTATAACAAAATTATGCTCTCTTTGTACTTTTTCAAGCTTTGAAAATTTCATATTATCACGCAAATAATCAAAGCCAAATTCATTATTTGTACCATAAGTTATATCACACTCATAAGCTTTTTTATGTGCCTCATCGCTATTTTGCTCTGAAAGTATTACTCCGACACTAAAACCTAAAAAATTATAAATAGCACTCATTTGCTCTGCATCTCTTTTGGCTAAATAATCATTTACAGTAACTACATGCACACCCTTACCGCTCATAGCATTTAATACAACAGGTAAAGTTGCAACCAAGGTTTTACCTTCCCCGGTTTTCATTTCAGCGATTTTTCCCTCATGTAAAACCATACCACCGATTAATTGCACATCAAAATGGCGCATATTAAGCGTTCTTTTTCCTACTTCTCTAACTATTGCAAAAACATCATTTAATATTTGATCTAAAGTTTTTTCTTCTTTTTGAATTTGTGTTTTAAAATCTATAAATTTTTGTTTTAATTCATCATCACTTAAATTTTGGTATTTTGACTCTAAAGCATTAATTTGTGCAACTCTCTTTAAATATTTTTTTACTTCTCGATCGTTTTTTGTGCCAAATATTGCTTTAAATACACTAGAAAACATTTTTTTACCTTTAATTACAAAAAATATATGCTAGATTATACCTTGATTTTAATTAGAACTATATAAAATTTTATTTGCATAAATTTTATATAATTTACAAAATTTTTAAAGGATAATTATGAAATATTTTATATTTTTAATGATATTTACTTGTAATATTTTTGCTTTCGATATAAATTTTAAAAATTTCAGCAGTGATTTTGAACAAAAAGTGCAAAGTAATAATTCTTCGCTAAATTATAAAGGAAATTTTATCATTACTCAAAATAAAGCCTTTTGGAATTATACTAAACCAAATAAAAAGCAAATTTATATCAACAACAAAGAAGTTGTTATCATAGAACCTGAATTAGAACAAGCCATTTACACTCAATTGCAAAATTTACCAAATCTTCAAGTAATTTTTAAAAATGCAAAATTAATATCTCACGAAAACTATGAAGCAAAATACGAAAATATCATATATAATATCAAACTAGAAAACGGTAGCCTTAACAGTATTTCTTATAAAGATGAATTAGGAAATTTAGTTAGTATTTATTTTTACAACCAAAAATTTGATCAAAATATCAACGATAATATTTTTATACCAAAAATCCCAAGCCATTTTGATATAATCCATTAATCAAAATGGTATCTCTTTAAACAAATCTTGTTCTTTGCTTGGTGCCAACATTTGCATTTGAGCGTTTTCCATAGTTTTTAAAATCATATCCATAGCTTCTTTGCTTGTATTAACATCTTGATTAAAACTTATATTACTATCTTTAATACTGTTTGTTTGAGTAGCATTTATGTCTTTTGGCTGGGTATTATTTTGATCTGAAGTTTTAGCAACTTGAATAATATTTTGAATTTCTTCTTGCTTAGCAGTTTCTTTTAAATCTTCTTCTTTTTTTTCTAAATCTTTTACAAAACGCTTCAGTTCTTCTATATCAAATTGAGCCACTGAGTTAATTTTTAAAATATAAATGTTTTTTATTTGAGTTTTGTATTTTTTATTGCTAAATTTAAGCAAAGTTTCTTTGAAGTTGTTTTTACCCACCTCTGTGAACAAATCTTCATAAAAATAACTAGATACAATAGTATTTAATGCATCTATAATTTTCTTTTGTTCTAAATTTTCTCCCTCAAAATCTAAAGTCATTTCAATCTTTTTTAAAGTATTATTTCCGGCTTTTGAATACAAATCCGTTCTAAAATCTTCTATACTTAAAGAATTAGCATAAATACTACAAAAAGAAAAAAATAAAATTACTACCCATCTCATAATCACTCCCTATCTTCTTCTAAATTTATAAACTTTTCTTGCAGATAAAATCGTTTTACCTCTTTATCAAATTTTAAAATTTTTAAAAAATAATCCTCAAAAGGCATTTTATAATTATATATTATTTTTAAATTACTTGGATTAATGGCTCTTGATAAACATACATATAATTGGCCTTTTTCAAAAATTCCATCAATATCACATACTAATTTATCTATACTCATACCTTGAGATTTATGGATTGTTATAGCATAGGCTAGTTTTATAGGAAATTGAATAAATTTAGCTTTTATCTTAACTTCTAGTTTTTCATCTTTATCTAACTCATACTCTTCTAAAATATATTCATATGGTTTTAATTTCAATCTTTCACCATTATTTTTTTCTATCAGAATATATTCTTGCCCTTTATCTTTTATAAAATCTAAAACAACACCTTGTTCCCCATTATAATAATTTTCTTCTTTATTATTCACACAAAAAATAATCTTAGCGCCTATTTTCAATTTTAACTCACTCAAAGAATTAAGTCCATTAATCCACTGCTCGTAAGTTTTATCATCTAAAGTACAATCTAGTTTTTCAGCTTTTGCCTTAAATATACTTTCTTTACCTTGTAAAAGATTTAATTTTTCAGTATTAATATGATTAGTCTTTTTATTGGTAGCGCACAATAAAGTATACTTATCCATATACTCAAGTAAATTTTTTGAACTAATTAACATTTTTTTAAAGAAATTCAATATTTCTTTATTTGCTTCGCCCATTCTAAGAAAAAACAAATATTCATAAAATTGTTTATCTAAAGTTCTTTTTGCAATACTAAGTTTTAAATTAATAAATTTCAGATCATTCCAGGCTTGCGAAGAAAAAGCATATAAAGTATTTTGAAATAAAGTACTTTGAATTTGATTTTCTTTATGGTTAACCACGGGTGGAAGTTGAAAAAAATCTCCAACTAATAAAATTTTACCATTAAAACCACTTCTTGATAATCTATAATAAATCATTTCCATCAACGAAGCACTTACCATAGAGATTTCATCAATAACCAATAAATCGCATTGTTTTAAAATTCTCTTTAATTTTTCTAGTTTATCTTTTTGCTTTCTATCTTCATAATATAATTCATCATAATTTTGACATCTTTTAAAAGCAAAAAAACTATGTAAAGTAACCCCACCTATATTAAAAGCGCTAAGCGCAGTAGAACCCAATACAATAACAATTTTTCCTTGAACTCTATAAGATTTTATAAGCTCCATAGTTAAAAAAGACTTACCAACACCTGCACCACCGCTTAAAAATACATTGTTATTTTTTAAAAAAAATATTAATTTATCTACAACCAAGTTCAAACTACTCTTTCATACAAGCTATTATCAACATCATTGGTCTATGTCATTCTTTTTTTTTAAATTCATTTTTGAATTCAGGAAAAAGATTGATAATTTTATTAGAAAGCTTTAGCTCAATAATATTAGTTATTTTAAAATTATTTTGCAATAATGGAGAAATATAACTTGTTAAGGTACGATGATATTTAACCACATCCTCGCCTAAAAAATTATATTTATTTTTATTTTCATAAAAATAATTTTTAACAGGAAAATATTGAATATCCTCATTATTTTCATATATAAAATCTTGGGAAATATTTGCAGTAAAAACGGGATGCTCAACACTAAAAACCAAACTAATATTTTTATTAAGAAGTTTTGAAATATTAAAAATTAATTTTTCATAATCCTTTATATAATAAAAAACTAAAGAACTAATAACTATATCAAATTTTATATTTTGCAAATCAGTGATTTTATTTATTTCTTCACAAGAACCTCTATAAAAGGATATTTTATTTTTATATTTACTTGTTTTAATCTTAGCTTTATCTAACATTTTTAAAGATAAATCAATAGTAAAAACTTCTTTAGCGCCATTTTCTAAAGCATAAATACTATGCCATCCATATCCACAACCTAAGTCTAATATAACTTTATCCTTTAAGCTTGGCAACCATATTTTAAAATCTTCCCATTCACTAGCACCATCCAACCCCACTTTAGATCTTAGCATTAAGGCATATTTATCAAAAAAAATATTATCATCATACTTATTATCTAACATCATACATCCTTATATAGTTTTATTATATCAAAACTTTTCATTTAAAATTTCATCAAAAAATCAAACCCTCTAATTCTTAGTAAATACCCCACCTAATCAAACAAATTAATTAAAAATTTTCACAAACAAACAACTAAAAACTAGAAATTAAAAACTATCTGCAGTCAACAACCAAGCTAACTAAACCACTAAATAAAAACCATAAAAAATAAAATAAACCCACCAAATAAGCCATTAAAACAATTCAATAACCAGCAACACAAAAAAACCATAACAAACAGCTAAAACAACCAAATATTTAATTCTTGATAAATATTTTATCTAACCATATGCTAACATAAATACAACTACCCAACCACCCAAAAACCAAAAGTTAAGTCATTAAAACCCATAAAAATAAAAAAACTATAAATAATTAAGAGCGATAAGAAAGAAATATAAGAAATATAAGAAATATAAGAAATATAAGAAATATAAGAAATATAAGAAATATAAGAAATATAAGAAATATAAGAAATATAAGAAATATAAGAAATATAAGAAATATAAGAAATATAAGAAATATAAGAAATATAAGAAATATAATCTAAAACCATAAAAATTTAAAAATAAAAAAATATGAATTAAATTATATATAAAGTAAGAATAATAAGTAGAATTAACAAGTCCGCAATGAGCTACTTTCCCCCTGCCAGTAAGGCGTAGTATCATCACCCACGATGTGCTTAGCTTCTTGGTTCGGGATGGAGCAAGGCGTCTCCACATCTGTATAATCACGGACATTGTTATTTAAATATTCTATTTAATATAGCATAATAAAAACTAGATTAAAATCATTTTTAGCTTTCATCTTATTCTTATATTTAGATATTTTACTAAACTAATCACTTTATTGTTTTAGAATACTTAAAAAACAATGTTAAGAGCAAGTTCTAATATAAACTTTACTTGTAAGATTTTATAAGCTAATATAGTTTTCATATAAAAACGTTCAAAGCTTTATTAAAAACCTTAACAAGGAAGTGATGCTTAAATAAGATAAGCCAAACGCTCTATTAGTACTGGTCAGCTAAAGGACTTTCATCCATTACACACCCAGCCTATCAAACTAGTAGTCTTCTAGAGAGCTTAGAGAAGATTCATCTTAGAGTTGGCTTCACGCTTAGATGCTTTCAGCGTTTATCCGTTCCAAACTTAGCTACGCTGCGATGCTCTTGGCAGAACAACAGCTACACCAGTGGTTTGTTCAACCCGGTCCTCTCGTACTAGGGTCAAATCTCTTCAATCTTCTTACGCCCACGGCAGATAGGGACCGAACTGTCTCACGACGTTCTGAACCCAGCTCGCGTACCGCTTTAAATGGCGAACAGCCATACCCTTGGGACCTGCTCCAGCCCCAGGATGCGATGAGCCGACATCGAGGTGCCAAACCTCCCCGTCGATGTGAGCTCTTGGGGGAGATCAGCCTGTTATCCCCGGGGTACCTTTTATCCTTTGAGCGATGGCCCTTCCACACAGAACCACCGGATCACTAAGACCGACTTTCGTCTCTGCTTGACTTGTATGTCTTGCAGTTAAGCTGGCTTATACCTTTATACTCTACGAACGATTTCCAACCGTTCTGAGCCAACCTTTGTAAGCCTCCGTTATTATTTGGGAGGCGACCGCCCCAGTCAAACTACCCACCAGACATTGTCCCACTTGAGGATAACTCAAGCTGGTTAGCTACCCAAATAAGAAAGAGTGGTATCTCAACAACGGCTCATATACAACTGGCGTCATATACTCAAAGCCTCCCACCTATCCTGCACATTCTTATCCAAATAGCAGTGTCAAGCTGTAGTAAAGGTCCACGGGGTCTTTCCGTCTTGCCGCGGGTAGGAGGAATTTTCACCTCCACTACAATTTCACTGGATCCCTCTTTGAGACAGCTCCCATCTCGTTACGCCATTCATGCAGGTCGGTATTTAACCGACAAGGAATTTCGCTACCTTAGGACCGTTATAGTTACGGCCGCCGTTTACTCGGGCTTCGATCAAGAGCTTCGCTAATGCTAACCCCATCAATTAACCTTCGAGCACCGGGCAGGCGTCACACCCTATACATCCTCTTACGAGTTAGCAGAGTGCTGTGTTTTTGGTAAACAGTCGGGAGGGACTCTTTGTTGTAAGTTTCTTCGCTTTCGGAGTAAATCCTAATACGAAGCGAACCACACCTTATACCGAAGATACGGTGCTATTTTGCAGAGTTCCTTAAAGAGAGTTCTTCCACGCGCCTTAGAATACTCATCCCACCCACCTGTGTCGGTTTACGGTACGGGCAACATTAGCTAAACTTAGAAACTTTTCTTGGCTCGACGGCATCAGCAATTCTCCTCGCTGTCCGAAGACTTTGAAGAGCCTTTCAGTTCTCAGAGTATTGTTATACGGATTTGCCTATATAACCTCCTACGACCTTAGACTAGCACTTCCATCCGCTAGCTTGCTTAGCCCTAAGCGTCCTTCCATCGCACACTAATGTTGGTATTGGAATATTAACCAATTTGCCATCGTCTACCCCTTTCGGACTCGACTTAGGACCCGACTAACCCTACGATGACGAGCATCGCGTAGGAAACCTTGGGTTTACGGCGTTAATGATTCTCACATTAATTATCGCTACTCATGCCTGCATGCTCACTTCTATTCGCTCCAGCACTCCTTACCGGTATACCTTCGGCGCAAATAGAACGCTCTCCTACCACTTGATAAAATCAAGTCTACAGCTTCGGTACTTACTTTAGCCCCGTTATATTTTCCGCGCAAAATCACTAGACCAGTGAGCTATTACGCTTTCTTTAAAGGATGGCTGCTTCTAAGCCAACCTCCTGGTTGTTTAAGTAACTTCACATCGTTTTCCACTTAAGTAAGATTTAGGGACCTTAGCTGGTAGTCTGGGTTGTTTCCCTCTTGACGACGGATTTTATCACTCGCCGCCTGACTGCTGTGATTACATATAAGGTATTCGGAGTTTGATAGGGTTTGGTACATTGGTGTATGCCCTAGCCCATTCAGTGCTCTACCCCTTATACTACGACACAACGCTATACCTAAATATATTTCGGAGAGAACCAGCTATCACGAAGTTTGATTGGCCTTTCACCCCTATCCACAAGTCATCCGGGGGCTTTTCAACGCCTATCGGTTCAGTCCTCCACTAGTTCTTACACTAGCTTCAACTTGCTCATGGATAGATCACTTCGTTTCGGGTCTGCAGCATCTGACTTAAGCGCCCTATTCAGACTCGCTTTCGCTACGGCTTCGCGTGTGCTTAACCTTGCCAGACACCACAACTCGCAGGCTCATTATGCAAAAGGCAGTCCATCACACTGTATTGCTACATAGTGCTCTGAATGATTGTAAGCAAATGGTTTCAGGTTCTATTTCACTCTGATCACCTCAGTTCTTTTCACCTTTCCCTCACGGTACTTGTGCACTATCGGTCTGGTAGTAGTATTTAGGGTTGGATCGTGGTCGACCCAGCTTCAGACAGGATTCCTCGTGTCCCGCCCTACTCAGGATACTGCTAGCTAAGGTTTGGTTTTCGTATACGGGACTATCACCCTCTATGGCTACACTTTCCAGAGTGTTCTACTAACCTCACCTATTGCACATTGCAGTCCTACAACCCCAGTGCAAGCACTGGGTTTGCCCTCTTGCGCTTTCGCTCGCCGCTACTGACGCAATCTCTATTGATTTCTTTTCCTGTAGGTACTAAGATGTTTCAATTCCCTACGTTCGCTCCATTATGGTAGTATATATCTCTATATACTGGGTTGCCCCATTCGGAAATCTACGGATCAAAGCTTCTTGACAGCTCCCCGTAGCTTATCGCAGTCTAGTACGTCCTTCATCGCCTTTACCAGCCAAGGCATCCACCATTCGCTCTTAATAGCTTACCTTTTAAATTCATTCTAAAACGCATCACTTCCTTGTTAAAGTTTTTATGATAAGACTTTGCTATCTTAAGACGGAAAGCATTTAAACACTTAATAAAACTAAACAAATTAGTCTCACTAAGCTGTGAGTTTAAAACTTGTCTTTAACTAAAAGCTAAAGAAAAGATAGTTAGGTTTTATCCTTTAACAAGTCCTGTAAAATTGTTTTTATTAAAACTTGCTTGTGACTCTTAACAATGATAATTCAAATAACATTAAATAACTAATCTAATATATAAAATATTCTATTATTTATTTAGCTTAGGTCTTAAAACCTAAAGGAAGTATATATAAAGAGTTTAAATAATTTAAAAACATAAACAATAAAGTATTTTACTTTAATTGCTGCTTTATTATTAGTTATATACTTGCTTTAAGTTTTAAAACTTTATTATATAATTGATAAACAAATCTTTTTATGGTGGGCCTAACAAGACTTGAACTTGTGACCTCACCCTTATCAGGGGTGCACTCTAACCAGCTGAGCTATAGGCCCTTAATAAATGGTGGAGAATAGCGGGATCGAACCGCTGACCTCCTGCGTGCAAAGCAGGCGCTCTCCCAGCTGAGCTAATTCCCCAAAATTAGCTTTTCATCAATCTTTGAAATCTAAACAAGGATGATTGAGTCTATATGTGAACTGATAGTTGTGAGACTTATCAGTTTGTACTCTAGAAAGGAGGTGATCCAACCGCAGGTTCTCCTACGGTTACCTTGTTACGACTTCACCCCAGTCGCTGATTCCACTGTGGACGGTAACTAGTTTAGTATTCCGGCTTCGAGTGAAATCAACTCCCATGGTGTGACGGGCGGTGAGTACAAGACCCGGGAACGTATTCACCGTAGCATGGCTGATCTACGATTACTAGCGATTCCGGCTTCATGCTCTCGAGTTGCAGAGAACAATCCGAACTGGGACATATTTTATAGATTTGCTCCACCTCGCGGTATTGCGTCTCATTGTATATGCCATTGTAGCACGTGTGTCGCCCTGGGCATAAGGGCCATGATGACTTGACGTCGTCCACACCTTCCTCCTCCTTACGAAGGCAGTCTATTTAGAGTGCTCGGCCGAACCGTTAGCAACTAAATACGTGGGTTGCGCTCGTTGCGGGACTTAACCCAACATCTCACGACACGAGCTGACGACAGCCGTGCAGCACCTGTCTCTAAGTTCTAGCAAGCTAGCACCCTCTTATCTCTAAAAGGTTCTTAGGATATCAAGCCCAGGTAAGGTTCTTCGCGTATCTTCGAATTAAACCACATGCTCCACCGCTTGTGCGGGTCCCCGTCTATTCCTTTGAGTTTTAATCTTGCGACCGTACTCCCCAGGCGGTACACTTAATGCGTTAGCTGCATTACTGAGATGACTAGCACCCCAACAACTAGTGTACATCGTTTAGGGCGTGGACTACCAGGGTATCTAATCCTGTTTGCTCCCCACGCTTTCGCGCCTTAGCGTCAGTTAAGTTCCAGCAGATCGCCTTCGCAATGGGTATTCTTGGTGATATCTACGGATTTTACCCCTACACCACCAATTCCATCTGCCTCTCCCTCACTCTAGACTACCAGTTTCCCAAGCAGTTCAACGGTTAAGCCGTTGGATTTCACAAGAGACTTGATAATCCGCCTACGCGCCCTTTACGCCCAGTGATTCCGAGTAACGCTTGCACCCTCCGTATTACCGCGGCTGCTGGCACGGAGTTAGCCGGTGCTTATTCCTTAGGTACCGTCAGAATTCTTCCCTAAGAAAAGGAGTTTACGCTCCGAAAAGTGTCATCCTCCACGCGGCGTTGCTGCGTCAGGGTTTCCCCCATTGCGCAATATTCCCTACTGCTGCCTCCCGTAGGAGTCTGGACCGTGTCTCAGTTCCAGTGTGACTGATCATCCTCTCAGACCAGTTAAGCGTCATAGCCTTGGTGAGCCATTACCTCACCAACTAGCTGATACTATATAGTCTCATCCTACACCGAAAAAACTTTCCCTACTCAACTTGTGTTAAGCAGGAGTATAGAGTATTAGCAGTCGTTTCCAACTGTTGTCCTCTTGTGTAGGGCAGATTAACTATACCTTACTCACCCGTGCGCCACTAATCCACTTCTAGCAAGCTAAAAGCTTCATCGTTCGACTTGCATGTATTAGGCACGCCGCCAGCGTTCACTCTGAGCCAGGATCAAACTCTCCATAAAAAAATAATTGGAAAAGTTTAATCTTTTTCTTCAAAGAAAAAGTTGATTGTTAAGATTTAAAAATAAATCTTTCTGGCTCAATCGATCACTTATTTAGATTTCAAAGATTGACTATAAGATTTGATTAACAATATTAATAATTTAAAGAACAAATACTAAAAAATTAAGACAAAAAGTCTTATCTTTTTAAAACCCTTTCGTTTAAAAAGGAAATGAAATTATAGCAATAAAAGCTTAAAGTTTTATTAAATGTAGATTAGACATTTAAAGAAATTTGTTTTAGGATGAGTTTATATTTGTTATTTATGGTAGTACAAGTGTGTAAATTATAGTTAAAAAAAAGAAAAAAAAGGGGGGGGCAGGAGATTGTTGAGAAAAGAAAATTATTTTTAGAAAATAAAAAAGGAAGAGCTGTTGAGAAAAAGAAGGAAAAAAGATAGAGTGGGTTTTATAGGTGTGTTATGGGTGAATGATTAGAAAAATACGAAAAAGAGGAGTAAAGTAAATTTTAATCTATTGTATTTGATTACGATATGCATTCATGGCGACCCCTAGAGGATTTGAACCTCTGTTATCACACAGAGAGAGTGACGTCCTGAGCCACTAGACGAAAGGGTCAATAAGTGGTGTCCCGTGTTGGATTCGAACCAACGGCCCCCTCCTTAAAAGGGAGATGCTCTACCGGCTGAGCTAACGAGACAATGGCGCGGCGGACGGGGCTCGAACCCGCGACCTCCGGCGTGACAGGCCGATATTCTAACCAGCTGAACTACCGCCGCACCTAAAACAATAAAAGAATGGTGGTCACTATAAGACTCGAACTTATGACATCCACCTTGTAAGGGTGGCGCTCTACCAACTGAGCTAAGCGACCATAAAGATTTAGTGGTGTCCCGTGTTGGATTCGAACCAACGGCCCCCTCCTTAAAAGGGAGATGCTCTACCGGCTGAGCTAACGAGACAATGGCGCGGCGGACGGGGCTCGAACCCGCGACCTCCGGCGTGACAGGCCGATATTCTAACCAGCTGAACTACCGCCGCACCTAAAACAATAAAAGAATGGTGGTCACTATAAGACTCGAACTTATGACATCCACCTTGTAAGGGTGGCGCTCTACCAACTGAGCTAAGCGACCATAAAGATTTAGTGGTGTCCCGTGTTGGATTCGAACCAACGGCCCCCTCCTTAAAAGGGAGATGCTCTACCGGCTGAGCTAACGAGACAATCAAAAAACGAAATTATGCCAAAAGAATATTCTTTTGTCAAGATATAATATAAAATTTTGAGTATATTTTTTAATATGCTCAAAATTTAGGCTAAATCTAAAGATACTTTTCCATTTTTGATTTCTGCAACTTTAACTTTAATTTCATATCCTACCTCTAACTTTTCTTTAATCTTAGAATTATGTAATAAACCATCCACGCCTTCTTTAAGCTCTACAAAAACTCCAAATTCTACAACCTTTTGAACTCGTCCTAAAAATTCTTCTCCGATATCAAACTTAGGCATTTCCTTTTTGTCGCGCTTTTTGTTAGAACCTTTAGAGTGAAGTAAATTTAATATATACTCTTTACTTTGAGAAATCAAATCATGATCAATTCCTGCTATTTTAACCTCACCTTTATCTCTGTCTAAATCAATATTAACTTCAAATTTTTCAATGATTTCTTTAATGGTTTTACCACCTTGACCTATAATATCAGGAATTTTATTTGGATCTACATTAAAAATTTCAATCTTTGGCAAAATAGCTTCATTGACAACTATGTTTTGATTAGCCTCTTCCATTAATTGCAAAATGTGTTCCCTAGCTTCTTTTGCTTGATATAAAGCCTCTTTTAAAACCTGTTGCTCTATACCACCAAGTTTTATATCCATCTGCAAAGCAGTGATTCCATCATAGCTTCCTGCCACTTTAAAATCCATATCTCCATCATGATCTTCAAGTCCCATGATATCGGTTAAAATAGCATATTTTTCATCTTCAAAAACAAGCCCCATCGCCACACCTGCTACCAGTTTTTCACTTTTTACTCCTGCAGCTCTTAAAGCCAATGCACCACCACAAACAGTAGCCATAGAACTAGAGCCATTACTTTCTAAAATTTCAGAAACCAAACGAATCGTATGAACATAATCTGTATCAACACTAGGATACAAAGCTCTTTTTGCTAAATTTCCATGGCCAAGCTCTCTTCTACCAGGAGCTTTTATAGGGCTAGCTTCACCCACCGAAAAACCTGGAAAATTATAATTAACCATAAATTTTTCACAAATTGGATTTTTTTCTGTAAGCATATCTGACATTTGCGCATCATTATCATTTCCCAAGGTGGCCACAACTAAGGCCTGGGTTTGCCCTCTAGTAAAAAGACAAGATCCATGTGCACTTGGTAAAATATTTGTTTCTATGTCTATTTTTCTAACATCCTTTAAACCTCTACCATCCGCTCTTTTATTTTCATTAATAATTTGGTTTCTAATAAGTTCTCTTTTGCATACATGTAAAGCTTTTTCAATATCTTCAAATTTCCATTCGTTTTCAATAGCCATAGATTCACTTTCAATCTCTTTTGCTATTTGTAAAATTTCACTTGCTCTTTCACTTTTTGCCATTTGGTTAATAGCAATTTTGAGTTTTGTTATATAAGTATTTTTTATATAGTCAATAATTTGAATATTATCTGACTCTATTTTAAACTCGAGTTTAGAATTTTTCCTATAAGCAGCAAATGCTTTTTCATATTCATTGGAACCACGTAAGATTGCGCTACTTGCAAAATCTAAAGCCTTTAAAGTATCATCTTCGCTAAGTTCATTCATACGGTGTTTATCATCTTGCTTGTTTGCCAAAGCTCTCATTTCTATCATTAAAAGCTCATCTTTAACGCCTGCTACATAAAGATCTAGGGTGCTATTTTTTAACTCACTATTACTTGGATTTAAAACAAATTCATTGTTTATACGACCTATTCTTACACCACAAACTGGTGCTTTAATAGGGATATCACTTAAATACAAAGCAATGCTTGCGGCATTTAAACTCATCACTTGTAAATCTACTTCAGGATCAGCAGAAAGAACCATTACAACAATTTGGGTTGGATATGCATATCCTTTTGGAAAAAGAGGTCTTAAACTTCTATCTATAATCCTAGCACTCAATGTTTCATTGTCACCTGGCTTAGTTTCTCTTTTTACATAACCTCCTGGAATTTTACCTGCTGCATAAGCTTTTTCTATATATTGTACTGTAAGAGGTAAAAAATCCTCTTCTACCATTTTTTCTTCTCTTGCTACAGTTGCTAAAACTACTGCATTTTTTTCTTGCATTAAAACTGCACCTGCTGCTTGTTTTGCCACTTTATCGGTATCAAATATTTCAAGGTGATTATTGATATTTATTTCATGTCGCATGATTTTCCTTTAAATTTTTATCATAGGCAAAACCAAATAAGCTTTTTAAATTTTAAAAACTAAAACTTAAAAAGCCTGTTTTTATTTTGCCTATAAATTTATATCTAAACAACTTATTGCTCAGATATAAATTTATTTTTTTAAAGGTAAATAATACCTGCTTTCTTCTAAAATATCTAAAATTTCGTGAGCTTGCAAAATCGTTTTATTTTTAAAATAAAACTCAATATCTACAAAATGATCAATTTTTTGCACACAATAAACCTCATCTGCAAAAACACTAATATAATCATATACATCACTTGGCATTAAAGCAGTGGCATAAATAATACTACTAACCTCTTCTTTTAACAAACTTTTTATACATGAAGAAGCAGTAATCCCACTCTCACATCCCTCATGTAACATTAAAATATTTTTTCCTTTTAAATCTTTTAAAAGATTACCTTTTCTATAACGATATACATTCTTTAAAATTTTTTCCTCATAAGTCCTATTTGCCTCACCATAAATATAATCTAAGCTTATATCAAAAGCCTTAACCAAGGCTTCATTATAAACCAATTCTTTTGTTTCACTAATCATAGCTATTTGACATTCATCATTATTAGGAGCTTTGATTTGCTCTGTAAATAAAAAATCATAGGGTATTTCTAATTTTTTTGCCAACGCATCAACAAAAACTATAGATTTTAAAGAAGGAGTAATAATGATGTAATCTTTTAATTTATTTAATGGAAGTAAATCATATAATCTTTCAAGTGCTTCTTTTTCATCTTCAAAAAACATTATATAGACCTTTCATTTTCTTCCAAAGAAAAATCATAAGATACTCCACCCAAAGGATAAAAATTAAACATAAAATATACACCGCTTTGATCTTTAGCGCTAATCCCACCACTAGTAAGTTTAGGTGAAATATCCTTACGATACATCAAAGAATAATTCCAACACTTTCTTTGATAAGTATAACCTATCTCCCATTTTTCAGGATCTTTATTTAGATCAAACCACAAACCACCAAATATTTGATAGTTAGTATTTATATCATACTGAGCTTTAGTTCCTAAAAAATTATATTTTTCTTTTTCATATATTCTATAAGCATGATTTAAACTAACTTTCCACTCACCATAATCAAATAAGACTTCACTAAATACTTTATCAAAGTGATTATCTACACCTGAATATTCTGCCTCATTTCTTAAACTTATATAATCATTATAAAAATATTCCACAACATTATCAAAACCACCAAAACTACCTTCTTTGGTAAAATATTTAGCCTTCAAACTATGATATAGTTTTTTTTTGCCTAAAGCACTATAAAAATATTGATACATCGAAAAATTAAACTGCTCAGGATCATCTTTTAATTCTATAAAATCCTCAGTAATCTTACCTGATTTGGCTCCAGGTATAAAATAATTAGCACCTAAATATAAGGTATGATAAAAATTTTCATAAGGTTTAGAAAGATCTGTATATAAAGAAAAATTATGTGAATTTCTAAACAAATGCTCTTGATTTTTACTGTCTGTATTAGAATAATCTACAAAATTTGCATAAATTCTTTCTGTAAAGGCAAAATTTAAAAAATCATCCAAAAAACTTGTGTGATAAATTAAAGGCAAATCAAAATCTAAAGTTTTAGCATAAATACCCGTATGTCTATAATATCTATGAAAAGAAGCATCTAAGCTATACTGTATATAGTTATCAAAAAAACCATTTAAGTATCTATGATATTGAAAAGAAGGGTATTCTTGCATGGTATCTTTGTTACTAATTTTAGAAGTATCTATATAATACTTTGCATAAGCACCATAATAATTATCATCATCAGATAAGAAATAATTTATTTTTGAGGTAACCAAAGAAGCTTCAGTTTTTGCACTAGAGCTTAAGTTCATATAATCTACATCATTTAAATAAGTAGCATCAATCCATAAGCCTTCTTGAAATTCATCACTCAAAAGGCTCTTGAATAAAGCTTCACTTGAATATTTAATCTCTAAACCATAATGTTCTTTGTTTTTTAAATTTTCTTCTTTTTTATAGCTTGATTTTTCTCCAAAAACACCACCGCTAATTTCACCTTGAGAATAAGGACCATCAATAAATCTTAAAGTTGAGTATAATCCATAACCTCTTTTTGTTCTAATTTGAGGTTCAAATTGAATATCTGCATTATCATCAATAACATAATAGATTGGTTGGTTATAATATAACCCCTCACTTTGTTTTAAAACCACCTGAGGAATTAACAAACCACTTTTTCTTTTAGTGTCTACGCTAAAACCAAAATACGGCAAATACATCACAGGGGTATTTTTTACATATAATTTTGCATTATAAAGATGTAAAAAATTACTCTCTTTATTTAATTTACCCTCATCAAAACGAATTTCCCAATCAGGATTTTCAACATTACAACTAGAAACAACCGATTTTTTAGTTACAACAAATTTATCATTTAAATCTGCTTGATGGCATTGCAACCAAACCTCTAAATCGTTATTTGAAAAAAATAAATTTTTAAAAGCTGTTGTATTATCTTTAAGATTAATTTTAGTATAAGTAGAATTAGTTCTTTCTTTTTGTCCTCGTAAGATATTTACATCACCAAACAATTCTAAATCTTTAGTTGTTTCATTAAATTTAGCCTCGCTTGCGGTTATTAAATACAAATCAGAAACTACAACCACATTGTTTTTTGCTTCTATGATATCATTTATTTTTACAACATCTAAAGCATAAATGTCTACCTTAGAAGCATATAAACTCCCTATGCAAACTAAAGAAAGCAATATTTTACGCAAGATCTATCACCACTGTTTTGGCTGCATAATCATGCCAAGTTTTCAAAACAATATTACTCAAAGCCCAAGCAAATCCTAAACCATACAACATATCACTAATTTGTCTTACACCTGCTCTTAGAGCGCTTTGAGTAAAATTTGGTTTATCTAGCAATTCTTGATCAATCACCATGATCTTCAAAAGCATTTTTCCTAAAGTTGCGCCATATAAATAAGTAAATAAACTATGGTATGCAAACTGTAAAATCAAAATCCCACCAGCAAAACGCATTAAAAGATTATGAATTTCTTCATAAGTTTGCATAGAATTAATTTTATCAAACAAAATAATACTTACGATACCCAAAATTACAAAACTATCAACAACATAAGCTAAAAATCTTTTTTTAAAACTTGCTATTTTTATTTCTTCTTTTTCTAGCTTATCAAATAATTCTTGATTGGTGCTCATTTAAGAACCTGAAAGGCAATATCTTTTCTATATTGTTTTCCTTTAAAATGGACATTTTCACAAAGCATATAAGCGTTTTTTTGAGCTTCTTCAATGCTTTTTCCAGTTCCCACACAAACCAACACTCGACCACCGCTGGCATATAATTTATCATCTTCTAAACTCACACCAGCATAAGAAATATGAGAATTTTGTGGAATATCACCTATCTCAATCAAAGCTTTTGGTGAGTCCTTGTAAGGATAATTTTTACTTGCACAAACCACACCCACAGCAAATTCATTTTTAATTTTTATATGAGTATTAGCAAGATTTTTATTCACACATGCTAAAAATAAATCCAAAGGATTTTCTATTAAAGGCATCAAAACCTCACATTCAGGATCACCAAAACGCACATTATACTCTAAAACATAAGGTTTATTATTTACGACCATCAAGCCTATAAACAACACTCCAACAAATTCAGCACCTTCTTCTTTCATGCCTTTAAGAGTTGGCGCCACTATATCTTTCTTCACTTGCTCTAACAAACTTTCACTTGCTAAAGTACTTGGAGCATAAGCCCCCATGCCACCCGTATTAGGCCCTTTATCATTATCTAATAATCTTTTATGATCTTGTGCTGCAGGCAACAATATAAAATCATTTCCATCGCAAACCGCAAATACGCTTAATTCAAAACCATCAAGATATTCCTCAATCACAACAATTTTTCCAGCTTCCCCAAAGCTTTCTCCACTTAGCATATTTTTAGTAGTTTCTAAAGCTTCTTCATGACTTTGCGCGATAATCACACCTTTACCAGCACATAAACCATCTGCTTTTACAACAATAGGAGGTGTTAAAGATGTGATAAATTTCTTAGCTTTTTCATAATCAGTTGTGTTTAAAAATTTAGCTGTTTTGATTTTATATTTTTTTAAAAAACTCTTCATAAAAGATTTTGAAGCTTCCAACATAGCAGCAGCTTTAGTAGGCCCAAAAATAGCAATATTGTTTTCTTTAAAAAGATCTACTATACCCTCTGCTAAAAAATTTTCACTTCCAACTATGCAAAGATCAATCTCGGATGCTTTTGCATAAGCTGTTATAACTTTAGGATCTTTCATGTTAAGATTTGTTCCTATTTTAGCAGTAGCACCATTTCCTGGAGCAAAATAAAATTCTAAATTATCATTTGTTTTTTGAAGAGCCAAAGCGATAGAATACTCCCTAGCACCGCTTCCTAGTATTAAAATTTTCATTATTTTCCTTAAAAATATTACAAAAACCCAAATGGCCGGAGTATAAGTGTCTGACCCTCAAAAAGTCAAAGTATGCCATTAGGTGATTTTTAAAGGCTGCAGCTTCTCGCTTTTTTTCAAAACTCAAACGAAGTCACAGAACACGGTAAATCACACATCACAGCTTATAATTAATGTGTTGGATCCTCTTTAATACCATATCGAACCATTTAGGCAGTATAATTATAACTAAGAAAACTTAAAAATAGCGTTTAAAAGGTTTTTATAAAATCTTAAATTTTGTCTTAGAATCTTTCTTTAAAAAATATTTTCCTTCCAAAATAACATCAGCAACAGGCGCCCATATAGTCTTTTCATCGACATAAACTATATCAAATTCAGTGTTTTTCATTAACCCTTGGTAATTTACTTTCTTAGGTGCATGCTTGACTACATAATAAGGATTCATTGCAAAAATTTGAATCTTCATATTAACATATAAATCAGGATTAGAAGTTACAACTAGAAAATTCTTTTCGCATTCTTTTTTTACTTTCTTTACATATGAAAATAACAATTGATCATTTGGATTTAAAGCATGTTTATTTAGTCTGTTTAAATAAAGCTCAGCAAAAGAAAGTGTACAAAAAGAAATTTCACTTGCTGTTTTAAAATAAGAGTTTTTAATGCTTGTTGATTTTAAAGATTTTTTCCAAATTTCTATGTCTAGTTTTGTTGCACATATATTTAAACCCTGCTTAATCTTTTCAAAAAGCTTTTCTCTTGCCATATTAAAACTATTACTAAAAATAGTAAAATTTTTTTCATAGAAAGATTTTTTTATCAACTCTAATCTTTCTACACTTTTAGTAAAATAATCAGCTTCATTTTTTAATTCTATTAATTTTTGTTTTTTATCTTGTATCATTTCTTCTAGTTCATGGTGTTTTTTTCCACCTTCTGCTTCTAATCTTGCTTGTTTTGATTTTATATCTGTTATTAAAGTACTCATTTGACGATCAAGTGCTAATTTTCTATTTTTTCTATTGTCGATCGAAGCAAGAAGTGCTTGATAATGACACTGATGAGATAAAAAAACCTCTTCATATAAGCGTTCCATATCGATATGCTTTTGCTTGTCTTTCATATCTTTATATGACATTTCAAGGTGTACTATGATATTTTTCATTGCAGAAAAATCGGCTTGATTGATAGTGTTATCCGAAAATAATAAAGTATCTAAAGCCTTATATAAAAAACGCTTCATAGCAAAAAAATCAATAATATATGGCACCTCATCTGTGTTAATGTCTTTTACCGCATTAATTGACAAGGTTTCATTATAAAAATATCTTTGAATGGCTTGTGGGATAGTTAAATTTAATGTGATTTTATCAAGATTATCATAATCTGTTTCTCTATAAAGTTCTTGAACATAAGCATCGCGTCTTGTTAGTCTTAAATCTTCTAATTCATCATCACTATCTGTTTTCCAGAAATCTCTTTCTTTGATAAAATCACCATCTGTAAATTCTTGAAATTTAGAAGGACGTAAATCGGTAATATGCTTTCCATCGGATCTAAATTCAACAAACATACCAACCGTTGGCATACTTCTTTTATCATGCCATGCGTGTTTATTAAATTCAAAAAATGTTTTTGCTAGATTGATTACTGTTCCTCTTCCAGTAGCATCCACATAAACCATTATTTTTCCGTGCATATCCAAATCCTTGATTTAAAGAAAAATTCAATTCTTATTCTAACTTTGTTTTCATAAATTTACAATTATATTTTAAAATTTCACAAAATAAACGTCTTTAGGTATTTTATTTATGTTTTTATATCAATATTTTAAAAACCCAAAACAAACAGGTGCATTTTGCGCAAGCTCTAAAAAATTAAGTAAACTCATAACTTCTCATGTCCAACATGCAAAAAATATCGTTGAAATAGGGCCTGGTACAGGAAGTTTTACAAAGTATATCCTCAAACAAAAAAGCCATAATGCAAGATTTTTTGCCGTAGAAATCAATCCTCACATGGCAAAAAAATTAAAGCAAAATATAAAAAATATAGATATAGAAGTCAACTCAGCAGAATTTTTACCAAATATGCTAGAAAAAAGAGCGATCAATAGTGTAGATTTAATTATCTCAGGAATTCCTTGGGCTTTATTAAATTCCAAAGAACAAGATTTATTGCTAAAATCCATTCATGATGCTTTAGAGGAAAATGGTTGTTTTGCAACATTTGCTTATATACTCCCAACGCCAAAAGGGAGAGCTTTTAAGAAAAAACTTTTTGCCACTTTTAGTAAGGTAGAAATTTCACCCATCATTTGGCAAAATCTCCCCCCTGCTTTTGTTTATTTTTGCACTAAATAATCATTCCCATTCAATCGTTGCTGGTGGCTTACTAGAAATATCATATACTACGCGATTGATTCCTTCTACTTCATTAATAATACGACGTGAAATATTTTCTAATAATTCATAAGGTAAATGAGAAAAAGTTGCGGTCATACCATCGCTTGCATTAACAACACGCACACAAACTGCATTATCATAGGTTCTATTATCACCCATTACACCAACACTTTGCACGTTTAAAAGCACACAAAAAGCTTGCCATGTCTTATCATACCAGCCACTGCTTTTTAATTCTTCAATCAAAATAACATCTGCTTTTCTTAAAAGCTCCAAGCTAGGCTCATTTACCTCGCCCATTATACGTATAGCAAGACCTGGCCCTGGGAAAGGGTGGCGATAAACTACATCTTTACTTAAGCCAAGCTCCATTCCCAAAGCTCTTACCTCATCTTTAAAAATTTCCTTTAAAGGCTCGATGAGTTTTAAATTCATCTTTTCAGGTAAACCACCCACATTATGATGAGATTTTATAGTCTTACTAGCTCCTACAACCGAACTTTCGATAATATCAGTATACAAAGTTCCTTGTGCTAGATATTTTACATCTTTATGTTTTTTAGCTTCTTCTTCAAAAACTTCTATGAAAGTATTTCCTATGATTTTTCTCTTTTGTTCAGGATCTCTTATTCCTGCTAAACGACTTAAGAAAATCTCTCTAGCATCAATACTAATTAAATCAATACCCAAGGTGTGTCTAAACATATACTCAACTTGTTCTTTTTCACCACTTCTTAAAAGACCATTATCAACAAAAACAACTACTACTTGATCTTTTATCGCACTTGCTAATAATGCAGCCACCACACTACTATCAACCCCACCACTTACTGCACAAAGCACTTTATCATTTCCTACTTCTTCTTTGATTTTTTGCGCTTGAGTTTTTGCAAAAGATCCCATATTCCATACACTATCACAATTACATGCATACTTAGCAAAATTTTTCAAGATACTTTTTCCAAATTCGCTATGTTGTACTTCAGGGTGAAATTGTAAAGCAAAAAATTTACGCTTCTCATCTCCAAATACACAAAATGGACTATTTTCGCTAGTCGCTAAAACCTCAAAACCTTGTGGCAAATTCTCGACCTTATCAGAGTGGCTCATCCATACCGTTTGCTTTTTAGGTAAATTTTTAAATAAATCACTATCATTTTGAATATCTATAGTTGCTTTACCATATTCTTTATGGCCCGCTGGGGCAACATTTGCTCCAAAATGATGCGCCATAAGTTGCATACCATAGCATATTCCTAAAACTGGTATATTTAAATCAAAAACACCCTTATCACAAAAATAAGCATCATTTGCATATACACTAGCTGGCCCACCACTTAAAATGATACCCTTAGGCTCTTTAGCTTTAATCTCATCTAAACTTACATTAAAAGGTAAAATTTCTGCATACACACCTTGCTCTCTTAATCTTCTAGCAATGAGTTGTGTGTATTGTGAACCAAAGTCCAAAACCAAAATATCTGCTTTTTTCATCTAACTCCTTTACAAATTTAACAATTGAAATTGTACATACCAAACTATAATAGATATTATATAGCCAACCAAAATCGTCCATGCATATTTTAAATGAGCATTAAAAGTATAAACTCCCTTCATTTTACCCATTACCCCTACTCCAGCAGCCGAACCAAAGCTAATCAAAGATCCCCCTATTCCTGCTGTAAGAGTTACTAAAAGCCATTGAGTATCATCCATGCTCGGATTTGCCTTTAATACCGCACTCATAACTGGAACATTATCAACAATAGCAGATAAAAATCCTACTCCTATATTAATACTAGTAGCTCCAAATTTTGCATAAAGATCAGAAGCATAAGCAAGCCAACCAACAAAATGTAAAGCGCCAACAGCAGATAGAATACCAAAGAAAAATAATAAAGTATCCATCTCAATACGCGTCATATAATGAAAAATATTTAAATCTTTTTTGCCTTGCCTTCTGTTGAAAAAATACATATACAAACTAAGCAATGAAAGACCAAAAATCATACCCCACATTGCAGGTAAATCGCAAATACTATGAATAAATACCGCTAAAGCTATAGTTAAAAAACCAAGCACAATAAAAACTTTACCACCTGGTTTAATCTCAACTTTTTCTAAATTATCTTTGTGAAAATTTGGCTTAATATTAGGCACATAACGTGATAATAAATAAGCAGTAAGTAACCAACCAATAAAAGAAGCAGGAAAAAGAGCAAAAAATTCAAAAAACGTGGCTTTTTTTGCTGTCCAAACCATCAAAGTAGTAATATCACCAAAAGGCGACCAAGCTCCACCAGCATTAGCTGCAACGACAATATTTATAGCGCCTGGAATTAAAAATTCTTTATTATTTTTATCTATGGTTAAAAGCACAGTAGATAAAATCAAAGCAGTTGTAAGATTATCTGCAATTGGGGAGATAAAAAAAGCTAAAACACCTGTTAGCCAAAATAATTTTCTATAAGTATAACCCTTGCTTACAAGTTTGTATTTTAAAGTTTCAAAAACCGATCTTTCTATCAAGGCTTCTATAAAAGTCATAGCAGCTATTAAGAAAAACACAATTTGTGCAATTTCCAAAATAAGATGATTTACACTTTCTTCAAGTATTTGTGTGTCTAAATCATTCATCACCATATATATACCAATGATAATAAAAGAAAAAGTTCCTATAAATAAAGCGGGCTTAGTTTTATTGATATGATATTTCTCTTCTGCTGCGATAAAATAATAACCTAATATAAAAATTATTAAAATACCTATACCTAAAGCACTAAAAGCTAAATTTAGCTCATGCGTTTGACTAGCTAACAAAAAACTAACACCAAAACAAAGTAAAAAAAGTATTTTACTCATATTTCACTCTCCAAAGATTGGAATTTTTTTATTTCCTTTGCACTGCCATTATTATCCTTTATCTCATAAAATGGAGCATCCTTATAGCCGCATGCATTTAGAAATATTAATAAAAAAAATGTTAGAATAATTAAATGAAAATCAAAACGAGTCATTACATTATCAACGAGCTTGCTGATTTTAATCATTATAAACCTTTAAAAATATTTTTTCAGTATAAAGAGTTTTTAAATTTATTTAATTACAATCACCAACAAATGATTACCAAACTCTTTATAAAAAATAATACCTTGATTATTTTAGTTAAGCACCACATTGCATATATGGAATTAAATCACGATAATACCAAAAAAATAATTAAAAGTCTCATAAAAAACTATACTTTAGCTAGACCAATGAGTAATTTTGCAAAGGTAGAAAACATAAAAATACTCAGTGATCAAAACTTTATTTCTAAAAATAATACTACCAATGAACATAAAAAGGTTCACTTAGAGCTTTCTAATGGAAATTTTAAAAATAATTTTGAAAATCCTATTTTACATAACAAATTTGAAGAACTACGAAAGCTTATAAAAAATGCTTGAAAATGAACTCAAAACCTTACCAGATTTACCTGGTGTGTATCAATACTTTGATATTCAAGGTAAACTTTTATATGTAGGTAAAGCCAAGAATTTAAAAAACCGCGTTAGAAGTTATTTTAACTTCACTCCAAAACTTAGTCCTAATCCTAAAAATAGCTTAAGAATTCAAAAAATGATTAGCCAAACACATCATTTAGAATTTATCACTACAAAAAGTGAGGCTGATGCTTTAATACTAGAAAATTCTTTTATAAAACAACTTCATCCAAAATATAATATATTATTAAGAGATGATAAAACCTACCCTTATATTTATATAGATTTAAATGAAGATTTTCCAAGATTTGAGATTACAAGAAAAATTATCAAAAAAAATAAAATAAAATATTTTGGTCCCTTTTTTAAAGGAGCAAAAGAGCTTTTAAATGCTTTGTATTTATCATTTGAGCTAAGACAAAAAAAATCTTGTAAAGAACTTTGCCTTTTTTATCAAATCAAGCGTTGCAAAGGACCATGTGAGCAAAAAATTTCCAAACAAGATTATGAAAAAATTATCCAAAAGGCCACTCAAGCCCTTTTAAATCCCTTATCTTTAACAAAAAATTTAGAAAATAAAATGCTTGAATATGCAAAAAATGAAAACTACGAAGAAGCAGCTATTATAAGAGATCAAATCAAAACAATAGAAGATTTAAGCGTAAAAATACAAATAGACCTTGCAAAATTAGAAGATTTTGATGTTTTTGCCATATATCATGAAGTAAATATACTCTCTATGGTGCGTTTTGTTATAAATAATGGCAGAATAATTAGCTCAAACCATAAAGTGCTAACTCTAAATCATCAAGATGAATTTGACCTAAATGCAGTATATAAGCAATACATATTAGAAAATTATACCCAAGATAGCCCAATAAATTCAACCCGAATTTATACGCATGAAGAATTTGAAGACATGAACCTTTTGCAAAATTTACTTAGTGAAAGGTTTTCTAAAAAATTTCATCTTAAGACTCCAAAACTTGGTGAAAAAAAAGCCTTATGTGAACTTGCATTAGAAAATGCAAAAATACACATACAAAAGCACTTAAAAAGTGATGATTATTTGTTTTTAAAAGAATTAAAAGAATTTTTTAACCTACAAAATTATCCTAATTATATAGAAATTTTTGACAATTCTCATATGCAAGGTGAAGCAAATGTCGGTGCTTTGGTAGCCTATAAAGATGGAAAATTTGACAAAAGTTCTTATAGACACTACCATTTATCCTATAAAAATGATTACGATCAAATGCTTCAAATCCTTAGCAAAAGGGCTTTGTCATTTGACAAAAATACCCCGCCTGATTTATGGTTAATTGATGGAGGAGATGCTTTATTAAAGCTAGCCAATGATATCATCAAAAGCTCTGGGGCAAATGTAGATGTTTTAGCAATTTCTAAAGAAAAAATAGATGCAAAAGCTTACAGGGCAAAAGGAAGCGCGAAAGATAAAATTTATACCCAAGAAGGCAAAATTCAACTTTCTACTGATGATAAAAAATTACAATTTTTGCAAAAATTACGCGATGAGGCACATCGCTTTGCAATTAGTTTTCATCAAAAAACAAAAAGAAAACAAGATTTGCAAAGTTCTAGATTAATACAACTTGGAATTTCCCAAGGGTATATTAAAAAATTTTTAGATTATTATGGTAGTTTTAATGAGATTAGCAAAGCTAGCTTTGATGAATTAAAATCACTTTCCAATGCAAAAATAGCTAAATTAATCAAGGAAAATTTATGATATTATTTATTAGTGTTTTGACTTTAATTTTATGTTTTTTAAATTATTATTTTTTATATCCTATGGATCAAAAATTATTCTTCATTTATGCTTTTATAAGCATTTTGATTTTTATTATTGCCTGTATTTATATAATCTCAAAAAATCATAAAAACAAAAAAGATAAAACCTTGATTCAAGAGATAGAAAAATATTTTTCCTTACCAAAATCAAACTCTTTAGAAGAATTAAAAGAAAATTTAAAATTATCGTTGGATTTAATGAATAAAAAATTGCATGAGCAAAAAAGGGAAAATCTACATTTAGAACAAAATTATCAATATCTTGTCCACGGCTTGAGGTATCTATATCTAGATAATTCTGCTTATATATTAAAACCTTTTATCAATGATTATAAACCCAACTTAGAGTACAGACGCTTTAAAAACATACATGCAGGTATTATCAATAACAACAAAAATGAAAATTTTCTATTGCAGTCTATTTTGCTTAAAATGGGTATTAGTAGTGAAATTTTATTCAAACACAACCAAAAAGATGATAAAAATTATTCTTTTATCGTTTCAAAGGAAAAAATAGATGATGTTTTAAATTTCACTTTTGAAGAAATTCATATTGAGGAGATTGTTGATTTTTTAAATATTCATTTTACGCAAGAGTATTACACTGTAAGAGATTATTATAATGTTTTAATTTTTAAATCTTCTTACTTTGAAAATGATCTTATTTTAAACATAACTAATCAATTTTGTTCCCATAATCAAACTATAGATAATTTAAGTGACTTTAAAAAGGCATTACAATTTAGATTTAAATTAATTTTAGTAGACTATGAAGTTATAAAATTTGATCTAACACATATTAGTCAAATTTTACAAGAGTATAAGATAAAAAATCCGCAAATTGTAATTTTGCTTTTTTCCAAAAACAGAGTTAAAGATTGTAATTTTGCAAATTTAATCTTAAATGATATTAATAAAAGCGAATGGTTAGCATTGTTAAAACAATATATCAATCAAGCTTAGTTCTGTGATTTATAGCTTTATGCAAAGATATAAAATCAACATTTTCCAAGCTAACACCACTTGGAATACCTTGAGCTATTTGAGAAAAACTCAAATTTAAATCTTTTAATTTTTCTTCTATAAAAAAGACAATAGCATCAGAATTTAAACCTTGTGTGAAAGCAAAAAATATTTCTGTGGTTTTATTATACTCAATCATACTTCTTAATTTTATAATGTTTTCTTCACTTGTATTATCAAGTACAAAATAAAGCCCATCATAACTTCCACTATCTTCTAAAACCAAGACATCTTTAGAATCTTGAACTATGCAAATAATACTATGATTTCTTTCTATATTAGAACAAACTTCACATAATTCATTTTCACTTAAAGCACCACATTGTGCGCACTTTTTTATCATTCTAATTGATTCTTCAATATGATAAGCAAGCTTAGAACCTAGTAAAGGATCTTTTATGCAAACATGATATGCAAGTCTTAAAGCGGATTTTTTCCCTATAGTAGGCAAAGCAGAAAAGGTAGATACTAGCTCATTAAATTTTTCCAAGCCTTTCAAATTATTTTAACCTCGAAAAAACAATTTTAAAAGTATGATAGCCATCTTCATAGCTGTAAGTTAAATTATAACCGTGAAGATTGCAAATATTATTAATAATATAAAGTCCTAGCCCCATTCCCTCTACTTGGGTATTTTGTTCTCTTACAAAAGGTTTTAAATAATAATCAAAAGTTTTTTTAAGCTGCATCCCTTTATTTCTAACAATTATATAATCTCCAGAGCATATAATCTCACACGCTTTATCATCTGAATACTTAATAGCATTATCAATTAAATTTTTAAGCATTAAGGAAAAGAGTTCTAGATCAGCAATTATCATAGTATCTTCTTTATAGGAGATTTTTACTTTTTGATAAAAATCATCCCTCATTAAATAATCTTCAGCTTGCTCCAAAATCAAACTCAAATGATAGGTTTGCAAATTAAGTTGACAATTTCTTGATAAGACTTTTTCAATTTTCCCAAATTCATCAATCAACAATTCAAGTCTTTCAAAAATCGCCACTAGGCGATCTTTTTGCTTTTGATTATCTAGCATTTCACATACTATTCTACCTTTACCAATAGGCGTTTTAAGCTCATGCATAATCATTCTTAAAAAAAACTGCCTTGATTTTACAAGCTCTTGAATTTTATTAATAGCATGGTCAAATTCAAAAGATATTTCTGAAATTTCATCATTAATCTGAGAGTATTCAGATAAAGGCTCAATTTTACCTGCGCTAATATTTTTGATTTTCTTTTTTAGAATTTTTAAAGGCATTAAAGATCTTAATACTGAAAAATATAAAAATACAATCAAAATCAAACTAAAAAAGAAACTTAATAAAAATAAATATTCTAAACGCGTAGAAGCATTTAATTCATAAAGATGTTTTGTATTCAACCTTTCTACATAGAAAAAAATTTGATTATGATAAATAATAGAAGAAAAACTTCCGTATAAAGAATTAATCCTAAATACCTTTTCGCCTTTTGCAATGATATGTTTTACACTGCGATCATTTTCAACTAACTTAAAAGATTTAGAAAGAAGATACTCATGTATTGAAAAACCTTCTTTTCTTTCTAAATTGTATATTATTTTTTCCACAATATCTTTTTGTCTTCCTTGCTCGTTAGTTAAATAAGAATCAATCTGAACCTTTCCTAAAAGCACAAACAAAGCACAAACAAACAAAAAAGCTGTTGCAAAAAGAACGGTAATTTTAAGATTAATAGTTACTTTCATCCTATCAATTTATATCCTATTCCTCTAACTGAAAAAATATGTTTTGGTGCTTTTGAACTATCACCAATTTTAGTTCTAAGTCTACCAATAATAACATCTAAGCTTTTAGAATCTTTATCTTTTAAGCTTTTGCAATGATACACAAGTTGTTCTCTGCTAACCGAAAAACCATGTTGTCTTATCATATAGCTTAAAATTTCATACTCAGCAGGAGTTAAAACCAAAACCTCATCATTGTAACTTATCTCATGTCTTTTTTCATCAATTTTAAATGCTGAATTGATTATTTTCTCAGGAGTTTCATTGGTTCGTTTAGAACGACGAATCAAACTCATAATTCTTGCATGCATTTCTTTTGGATCATATGGTTTTGGCAGGTAATCATCTGCACCTATTTGAAGTCCTACAATTTTATCACTCAAATCACTTCTAGCTGAAGAAATAATAATAGGAATACTATATTTTTCTCTTATTTCACGACAAACTTCAAGACCATCAAGCCCAGGTAAAGTTAAATCAAGAATTAAACAATCATAGTTTTTTATACCAGCACTCATCCCCAAATACGGATCTTCATAATTAGTAACTTTTATATTAAACTGGGCCAAATATTCTGCCAAAAACTCTGCAAAATCTGGATCATCTTCGATCATTAAAACATTAATCATCTCTACCCCTTTAGTGAAAATATGTTACAAACTTAACATTATAACACATAATTTAACTATTCATTTATTTTTTTGCTAAAATTACAATATTAATTTTTCAAGAGAGGAAAGAAGTGAAACTTAATTATTATGAAATACTAGAAATTTCCCAAACTTCAGATAAAGAAACCATAAAAAAAGCATATAGAAAGATGGCTTTAAAATATCATCCCGATAGAAATCAAGGAGATAAAGAAGCAGAAGAAAAATTTAAGCTTGTAAACGAAGCTTATGAGGTGCTTAGCAATGATGAAAAAAGAAGTATATATGATAGATACGGAAAAGAAGGACTTAAAGGTCAAGCCGGTGGTTTTGGTGGTTTTGGAGATGTTGATTTAGGGGATATATTCTCGAGCTTTTTTGGAGATGGATTTGGTTTTGGCAGCTCAACGCGTAAAAAAGAAAAAGGAGATAAATATCCTCAAGATTTAAAAATAACAGCAAAAATTAGCTTTAAAGAAGCTATTTTTGGTTGCAAAAAAACGATCGATTTTACCTATAAAAGTTTTTGTAAATCATGCAAAGGAAGTGGCTCAGAAAATGGAAAATTAGATACTTGTCCTCATTGCGGAGGAAAAGGGCAAGTTGGTGTTAGACAAGGCTTTATGACTTTTGTGCAAAGCTGTGATTATTGTAAAGGTAGTGGTCAGATTATAAAAGATAAATGTAAAATATGTCATGGTAATGGCTATGAAGAAATTAAAGATCACATAGAACTTGATATACCAGAAGGTATAGACAGTGGTATGAGTCTTAGAGTACAAAATAAAGCAAATGAGCTTCCAAATTCTTCTCAAAGAGGTGATTTATATATCAAAATCATCGTAGAAGATGATGATAAATTTATCAGACATGATGATGATATCTATACCATAGTACCCGTATTTTTTACCCAAGCTGCTCTTGGTAAGACTATTAAAGTTTCTACTATAAGAGGCGAGGCTAATCTTAAGCTTCCAGTAGGTGCAAAAGATAAACAAAAATTCGAATTAGCCAATGAAGGTGTTAAAAACATTCACAATGG
Organism: Campylobacter lari subsp. concheus; assembly: GCF_008245025.1. Classification (NCBI taxonomy): domain Bacteria; kingdom Pseudomonadati; phylum Campylobacterota; class Epsilonproteobacteria; order Campylobacterales; family Campylobacteraceae; genus Campylobacter; species Campylobacter lari. The sequence goes on along the minus strand of NZ_CP043426.1, from coordinate 469,168 downwards.
AAAATTAGGCTCACATATTGTACAAATTGAAATAAAGTTTCCAAAAACGCTTACTGATGAACAAAAAAATCTACTATTGCAACTTGAGAAAAGTTTTGGCTTAGCAGATGAAGAAGCCTTTATAGAGCAAGAAAGCTTGTTTGATAAAATCAAATCTTGGTTTAGTCACTGAGGAAGTTTTAAAGCCATTTCCATGGCTTTAAAAATTTCTTCTGTTTTTTGACATTCTAAAAATAACTCAAGAGCAAAAACACCTTGCCATAAAAGCATTTGTGTGCCATCTTTTATTTTTAAGCCATTTTCTCTTGCTAACTTTAAAAAAGGTGTATTTTTACCATAAATCACATCAAAAGCATATTTGGCATGCTGAAAAATACCTTTTAAAATCTCTTCTTGACAAGGTAGTTTCTCATCATTTAAACCTGCGCTAGTTGTATTAATTATCAAATCAAATTTTTTACTTAAATCAAGTTGATTATATAAAAAACATGGATAGTTAGCTAAATTTTCAAATCTAGCGCTAGAACGATTTGCTACTGCAACTTCAATATTTATAGATTTTAAGGCATATGCCAAAGCTTTAGCTGTACCCCCAGCACCCAGAATCAAAGCATTTTTAATGAAAGAAAAATCTTCAATCGCTTTTAAAAATCCCAAATAATCTGTATTATAAGCATAAATTTTATTATCTTTATTTAATAAAGTATTAGCAGAGCCTATATGTATAACACTTTCATCTTTAAAATCAGCTATTACATAAGCTGCTTCTTTAAAAGGTATGGTGATATTAGCACCATCTAACTTTTGAATAATCTCTTTTAGTTTTGCTTTATCTTTTAGATGATATCTTGTATAAACTGCATCTTCTTTGAGAGCTTGCAAGGCATTATTATGCATTCTTGGAGATTTAGAATGCATAATAGGATCACCTATAACTGCAAAAGTTTTCATTTTACTCTAAATGTAAAAGCACCTTTTGCGATTTTGGAACGTACTTTTTCTAATTCAGCCTTTAACTCACTCTCTTTATAAGGCCCAACTAAAACTTTCGTTAGCTCTTTGCCATTTACTGTTGTTTTATAAATTTTATAATCATATCCATTTTCTTTAAGTATATTTAACTCTTTTGATTTAGGATCTAAACTATTTAAAGAAAAAACTTGAATATAAGCACCTGAAGGAAGTTGTGTTTGAACATTTGGTGTTTTAATACTTTCAAATAATTCATTCGTATTGCTTTGCTCTGGAACTTTTTGTTGTTCAACTATATTATTTTTTGGTTTTTCAGAAGGTTTTTGAGTCGGTTTTTCTATAGATTTTTCTATAGATTTAGTCTCTTCTTGTTTTTCTTCCACCTTAGCTGGCTCTTCTTTTGGCTCTACTGTAATTTGATCTAAAACACTATTGCTTGGAGCTTCTTGCTTTTCTTCTATGGTAGTATTTGTATCATTCAAAGAGCTCTCTTCTTTTAATTTTCTAGCTAAGGCTTCAAATTCATCCTCTTCTTTAGCACTATCTGTAATAGGCAAAGAATTAAAATTATTTTCATAAGCAGCTTGCTCTTGTGGTTCCGATGGCATTTGTAATGCTTTTTCTTCACCTGGGTCATTAATTAGCTTCATTACTATCATAACAACCAAAAATACAATGATTAAAATAATTGATCTAAGTAAAATTTTTTTAAGTTTTTCGCTTTTATTGCTTTTTTGCAAAATTATATCATCAAATTCGTTTTTATTTTTTTCTTCCATTTTTCATCCTTTCAAATTACATATGTTTAGACCAAGAAGCACCGCGTTCTTTTTGATAAACTTCATAAGGCAAGGTTAATATATTAAATTCTCTAGGTATATCCATACTAGGAAAAACCTTCCACTCCACTGGCATCTTTTGAGAAAAAAGCAAAGATAGTTTTGAACCCAAAGAACAAGCCTCGTTAAAGGTTGTATGTCCTTTATGAATATACAAATGCAAATGATTATTAGTTCTTGTTCTATAAGCAGTAAAATTAATAAAGCCTTCTTCTCTTAAAACAAGCTGTGCTCTATGCCAAAAACGCTCCGCATTAAAACCGTTATAATCAAATACAATATTTTCAACCTTATCAAAACTATTGATCAAAGAATGCGCCACGATTATCTTTTTTTCCATATGCTCTTGTATAACACTAGCGGTTAATGGGGCATTGACTTTTTCAAATTTATCAAAGAAAATTCTACCTTTGTATTCGTATTTATTTACTATAGTATCACGCTTTATATAATAATGGCTTGTAACCATTTTAATTAAAGCTAAATCCATTGTTGTAATCAAAATAAAGCCCTTTCATAAATAATAAAATTACTTGCTAAATCCTTTAGTTTAATCTTAATTTCCTCTTGTAGTTTAGTATTTTGTATATCATCTAAAATATCAGCTATATAATTTGCAACAATAGTAATTTGCTCTTCTTTAAAACCTCTAGCTGTTAAAGCTGCTGTTCCAAGTCTTAAACCGCTCGTTACAAAGGGGCTTCTAGTTTCACCTGGAACAGTATTTTTATTAGCTGTAATACCTGCTCTTTCTAGCGCTAAATCTGCATCTTTACCACTAAATTCTTTATTTAAAAAACTTAATAAAATCAAATGATTATCAGTACCACCACTGACTAAATCATATTTTCTATCTATTAAAACTTGTGCCAAAGTAGCAGTATTTTTAATGATTTGCTTAGCATAAATTTTCCACTCATCACTCAAATTATATTTAAACCCAACTGCCTTAGCAGCAATTACATGCATTAATGGACCACCTTGAATACCTGGGAAAATTGCGGAATTGATTTTTTTGGCAATTTCTTCATCATTACACATAATAATCCCACCTCTTGGACCTCTTAAAGTTTTATGTGTAGTAGAACTTACAACATGAGCATAAGGGAATGGACTAGGATGTTCACCTGCTACAACCAAACCTGCAATATGCGCAATATCAGCAAACAAGTATGCGCCAACCTCATCTGCTATTTCTCTAAATTTGGCAAAATCGATCACTCTAGGATAAGCACTAGCACCACAAACAATAAGTTTTGGCTTAACTTCTTTTGCTATCTCTCTAACTTTATCATAATTAATTCTTCCATCAAGCTCAACTCCATAAAAAAAGCTTTCATAAACTTTTCCAGAGGAACTTACTTTAGAACCATGAGTTAAGTGTCCTCCATGGCTTAAATCCATACCCAAAATTCTATCACCAGGATTTAATAATGCCATATACACACCTTGATTTGCTTGTGAACCTGAGCTAGGTTGTACATTGGCAAAATTACAATTAAAAAGTTTTTTACATCTTTCTATAGCAATCGTTTCAATCTCATCTACAAATTCACATCCACCATAATATCTTTTACCAGGATAGCCTTCTGCATATTTGTTTGTTAAAATACTTCCCATAACTTCCATAACTTCTGGTATGGTAAAATTTTCACTTGCTATCATTTCAAGACCATCGCATTGTCTTGCTAACTCTTTTTGGGTTAAATCAAAAATTTCTTTATCAAATTTTTCCAACATTTACTCTCCTTTTATCTCATTTTTAAGTGGTCTCATAGCCGGGAAAAGCACTACATCACGAATTGATTTTTTATTAATTAAAAGCATAACTAATCTATCTATTCCAATACCTTGCCCCGCAGTTGGTGCCATAGCATAGCCTAGCGCATTAACAAAATCCTCATCCATCTCACATGCTTCTTCATCGCCTGCATTTTTAGCTTCAATTTGTTTTAAAAATCTCTCATATTGATCTAGCGGATCATTAAGCTCATTAAATCCATTTGCAATTTCTCTACCTGCGATAAACAACTCAAATCTTTCAGCAATATCTATATCTTTATCACTTCTTCTAGATAAAGGACTTATAGAAATAGGAAAATCTATCACAAAAGTAGGATTGATCAATTTATCTTCAACATAATTATCAAAAAGTTCAGCTTGCAAATGGCCTAATTCCAATTTTTCATTGGCTTCAAATCCATCTTTTTTTAGCTTTTCCAATATTAATTCTTTATTGTCAATAAGCTCATCATTCAAACCGCCATATTTTTTTAATGCGTCTTTATAAGTAATTCTTTCAAATGGCTTAGAAAAATCAATTATTTTTTCATCAAATTCAAGTTTTTTATCTAAATTTAACTTATCTAAAAGCATAGCAAAAAGCTCTTCTGTTAAATCCATTAAATCATGATAATTATGATAAGCCCAATAAAACTCGATTGTAGTAAATTCAGGATTGTGTGTTAAATCCATCCCTTCATTTCTAAAACATCTATTAATCTCATAAACTGCCTCGAAACCGCCTACAATCAAACGTTTTAGATATAATTCTGGGGCAATTCTTAAAAATCTTTCCACACCCAAAGCATTGTGATAAGTTACAAAAGGCTTTGCATTTGCTCCCCCTGCAATAGGATGCATCATTGGTGTTTCAACTTCCAAAAATCCTTTGTTATCAAAAAAAGATCTAATATAAGAAACGATTTTAGAACGCAAAATAAAATCTTTTCTTACCTCGCTATTCATAATCATATCAAGATATCTTTTTCTATATCTTTGCTCAATATCTGTCAACCCATGATATTTTTCTGGTAAAGGCACTATGGCTTTTGTAGCTATTTGAATTTGTTCTACATGAAGACTGAATTCTCCTGTTTTTGTTATAAAAGGAAAACCTTTAACCAAAACAATATCCCCTACTTCAAGATATTTTTTTAAAATGGCAAAGTACTCTTCCCCTAAAATGTTTTGATTAAAATAAATTTGTAAACTATCTTGCTCATCTTCTATATTAGCAAATACTGATTTGCCAGCTATCCTAAGAAGCTTTAATCTTCCTGCTAATACTCCATGAGCATTTTCATCGCGCTGATTTTCTATATTTTTAATATAGGTGAATTTAGCCTTATATTCACTTATACTCATTTCTTTTTTTAAAAAGTGCGGATAAGGGTTGATTCCTAATTCTTTTAACTCTTGCGCTTTTTGAATTTTTTGTTGCTCTAAAATATTATCAAACATTAAATATACCTTTATTTTTTACTGCATTGTGGACATAGGCCATAAAGTTGCATTAAATGTCCTGTTAATTTAAAATTATATTCTTTTGCGATTAACATTTGTTGTTGTTCGATAATAGGATTTTCAAATTCTACAATCTCGCCGCAACTTTTACAAATCAAATGATCATGGTGAGGTTTATTTGCAAGTTCAAATTTCTTCCCTGAAGCACCAAAAGATATAGAAGTAGCCATACCAGATTCTTCTAATAAATTTAAAGTTCTATAAACTGTTGCAATGCCTACATTTAATTCGGGATTTTTTTGCTTTATTTCTACGTATAGACTTTCTGGAGTATAATGCATATCGCTATTATATAAAGTTTTTAAAAGCACTTCTCTTTGTTTAGTATATTTTAGACCATTATCTTTAAGTGTTTTTTTAAAACGCTCAAGCAAAACATCATATTCTATATTTTCAATTTGCATTATTTACCTCCGAATTTAGACTTAAATTAGAATCTATAATTTGTTCTTGTATTTTATCTAAACCATTTTGAGTAAAATCAGTATTCATTATAAAATCACCTGTTTGTCTAAGTAGATCTAGCGTATAGCTATTTTTAGCATACTTTTCTAAACTTGCATTTAAAAATTCTATATTATTAATACAAGCCACTAAAATTGCAAAAATCAAAAATATTTTAGCACTGCCAAATAAAAATCCACCTATACGATCTATAAAACCAAGACCGCTCATACTAAAAATCTTTGATAGTATATTTCCTAAAGCCATACAAGCTACCCAAATTACAATTAACAAAACCAAAAATCCCGCAAAAACCGCAAGATTTTCATTTTCAATTGCATAAAAATTATTATTAATAATTTCTGCTACTTCTTTAGCATATCTTGAAGCAAGTAAAACCCCGCCAACTATACCCAATAAACCAAAAATTTCCTTAAACAAACCACTTACCAAACCTTTTAAACCTAAAATCACAGTTAAACCTAAAACAAATACATCAAACCAAGAAAAATTTTCCATCTATATTAAACTCCAAATATTTTATTCAATTATCTTAGGGACTACAAAAAATCCATCTTGAGAATTTGGAGCATGCTTGCTAACCGTATCTATCACATCAGATTTTCTACTTTCATCTAGTCTAAATGGCGTTGCAGCATTTGTAGTGCTAGTCATAGCTTCGACATCATCAAGTTTTAGCTCATCTAATTTTTCTACAAAATTAACAATCTGACTTAATTGTTCTTCCAATTCTTGTCTTTTATCATCGGCAATTTTTAAAGCACTTAGTTTTTCAAGTTTGGTCAATAATTTATCATCAATTTGCATAATTTACCTTAATCTTAATTTTTAACTCAAGAAAACTCTTTTTAGGTTAAAAATTATAACATAAAATCATTTATTTTTTCATTTTTATATGTTACAATTATAGACTTAAAACAATAAATAATGTTTATTCTTGCTAAAAAAGGGAAAATATGGCTTTAAAAGAAAACCTAAAAGCGGTTCAAGTAGAATTAAGCTCTCAAGAGCAGATGATGGAAAATTTTATCAAATCTGAGCGCTTTATAAAAAAATACAAATACTATTTCATTGTAATCATTGTACTTTTAATTGCATATCTTAGTGGAAGTTATTTTTACAATCTAAAACAAGAAAGTAATATCCAAGAAAGTAATATGATTTTTAACAACTTATTGAAAAATCCTTCAGACCAAAAATTACTTGAAGAATTAAAACAAAAAAATGCAAATCTATACACCATATTCATGATGAATCAAAATAATCAAGATCTTAATCAAATTTTAAGTCTTAACATAGATCCTTTGTTAAAACAAATAGTGCTTGCTCAAAACAATCAAAAATCAGACTTTTTGAAAGATTATAATACCTTGTTGGCAGGTTTTGAATTTCTAAAACAAAATGATTTTAAAAATGCAGATATAGAATTTAATAAAATACCTATAAATTCTCCCTTATGGCAGATTATTACAAGTTTAAAACATTATCAAGGAATAAAATGAAACATTTTTATTTATTTATCATTACTTTAATATTTTTTAGTGCTTGTGGCACAAAAAGGGAGTATTATCAACCAACACAAGTAGAGCAGCTTCCTTATAGCTCTCAAAGTATTAATGGTAAGATTATAAATTTCAACAACAATATAGCACAATTAAACAATAATTCCTTTATAGATACCATAGGAAATATTATTAATTTTAAACTAGATAAAAATTATCATATTATAAATATGCAACAAGAAGAGATTCTTATTGGTGATGATAATGGAAATTTTAAGATTTTAAATTTACAAGGTAATGAATTATTTTCTCATAAATTTAATGAAAGTGTAGTGAGTGCAAGTATAGATGGAGATGATATAGCTTTAATTTTAGCTAGCAATACCTTAGTATATGCAAATAAAAATCTTGGTATTAAAATACTTCAAAATCTTGGCACAGCCTATGCTCAAGACAGTCGTTATGCTAATCCTTATTTTTTAAATACCATTATCATATATCCTATGCTTAATGGAAAATTAGCCATACTTAGTAAAAGCTCACTAAAAGTGAGTAAAGAAATTTTAGTAAGCAGTGAAGAATTTTTTAACAATATCATCTATCTTCATGTTAAAAATGATACTATGATTGCTGCAACTGCACAAAAAATCATCGTTGTTACTCCAAACAGAACCTTATATTTAAACGAAAATATTAAAGAAGTAAACACTAATGATAATGAAATTTTTGTACTAACAAAAGATGGAAGAGTTATTAAAAATGATTATAATCTTAGAAAAATCGATGAAATAAAATTTCAGTTTGCTCTGTTTTCTAAAAGCACCTTGTACAATGACTCTTTGTATATTTTTGAAAAAACAGGTTATTTGATCAAGCTAAATACAAATTTGAAAGATTATACAGTATATAAACTAAGTGAAGCCGTTGATAAAAAAAGTTTTATGGCTAATGGTAAATTTTTCTTTCAAAACAAATTTTTACAATTAAACTAAAATGAATCAAGAGCTTAGCGATATTCTTATAAAATATGGGATTGTTTTAAAAAATACTAAATCCTTAGATATCCATGCTTTTAGTAAAAAGAAAAAATTAATTTGTATTTATGGAGAGAATACAAATAAACAGTGTTGTTTAATTTTATTTTCTTTTGCAAAAAGTAAAATTTTAATAAAAGAAAGTTTAGATTTTGAAGATATTTTTCAAAATCTAAGCCAAACTCTAAACTTAAATTTTCAAAATTATTTTATATTTCACCAAGCTTTAATTTGTTCTAAAGCAAAAGAATATCTAGCTACCAAAGGGATTAAAAATTATGCTTTTATGTGATATTGGCAATACAACCGCTAGTTTTCTAAATGAACAAAAATTTTATTCTATGAGTATTGAGCAGTTTTTACAATACGAACCTACACAAAAAGTATTTTATATCAATGTAAATCCGAATTTAGAGCAAAGATTAGAGCAAAATCCTTTATTTATCAATCTTGCCCCATATTTTAATTTTGATACTATTTATAAGAATTTAGGGGTTGATAGAATAGCAGCATGTTACACTATAGAAGATGGTGTTGTAGTTGATGCGGGTTCTGCAATAACTGTAGATATTATTTCTAATTCTATTCATCTTGGGGGATTTATACTCCCAGGTATTGAAAGCTACAAAAAATCTTTTTCCAATATTTCATCACGTTTAAGATACGAGCTAAACACACAAATTAATTTTGATGCTTTCCCTCAAAAAACCGTTGATGCTTTAAGTTATGGAGTTTTTAAAAGCATATATTTGCTTATAAAAGATAGTGCATATGATAAAAAATTATATTTTACAGGAGGAGATGGGCAATTTCTTGCGAATTTTTTCGACTATGCAATTTATGATAAATTTTTAATTTTTAGAGGTATGAAAAAAGCTGTTTGTGAAAATTTTATACTTTAAAATTTATTTCTACACCCCTGCACTTGAAATTATAAAATTTATTTACCCAAAACAACTATATTTTGATATTATTAGCAAAATCAAACACACAAAAGGAATTGATAACAATGGATCAAAAACATTTTGATACCGTGGTAATTGGCGGTGGGATTTCTGGTGCTGCAGTATTTTATGAGCTGGCTAGATACACAAATATTCAAAATATTGCTTTGTTAGAAAAATACAATAGCGCTGCAACTTTAAATAGCCATAGCACAAGCAATTCACAAACTATCCACTGTGGTGATATAGAGACAAATTACACTTTAGAAAAAGCAAAAAAAGTTAAAACAACAGCAGATATGATTGTAAAATATGGTCTTTTGCAAAATGCACAAAATAAGTTTATGCACTCACACCAAAAACTCGCACTTGCAGTTGGAGACAAAGAATGCGAGTATATGAAAAATAGATATGAAGAATTTAAAGAATTATATCCTTATATTAAATTTTATACCAAAGATAAAATCAAGCAAATAGAACCTAATGTTGTATTGGGTGAAGATGGCGTGAATAATAGAACCGATGAAGTAGTAGCTATGGGTGTAGAAGCAGGAGCGGTTTATACTACAGTAGATTTTGGCTTGATGAGTCAAAATCTTATAGAGCAAGCTTGCAAACAAGAAAAAAATACTCATGTTGCCTACAATCAAGAAGTTGTGTTTATAGAAAAAAAAGATGATATTTTTTATATCAAAACAAAAGATTTTAAAGAATATAGTGCGAAATCTATTATAGTAAATGCAGGAGCGCATTCTTTATTTTTAGCGCATAAAATGGGTATAGGATTAGATAAATCTTGCTTTCCGGTTGCAGGAAGTTTTTATATGTCTAAAAGAAAAATTTTAAATGGTAAAGTTTACATGGTGCAAAATCCAAAACTACCATTTGCTGCGCTACATGGCGATCCTGATTTATTAGCTAATATGAATACACGCTTTGGCCCTACTGCCTTAGTTATCCCTATGTTAGAAAGATACCATGGTTTTAAATCACTACCTGAATTTTTCAAAACACTTAACTTAGACATGAATGTAGTCAAAATTTGCCTTAATCTTTTTAAAGATTCTACTATTAGAAACTATATTCTTTATAATTATTTATTTGAAATTCCTTACATTAACAAAAGACTTTTTGTAAAAGATGCAAGAAAAATAGTTCCTAGTTTGAAAACAGATGATATATACTATGCTAAAAATTTTGGTGGAGTACGCCCTCAAGTGCTTGATAAAAAGGCAGGAGAATTAATGCTTGGAGAAGCAAGTATTACTGAAATTCCAGGTATAATTTTCAACATGACCCCAAGTCCAGGTGCTACAAGTTGTCTTGGTAATGGCTATAGAGATGCAAAACTTATTTGTCAATACTTGGGTGCTAATTTTAATGAGGATTTATTTACTAGCGAACTACTATAAAAAGGATAAGAAATGCTAAAAAAAACAAAAATAGTTGCAACGATTGGACCAGCAAGTGAAAACGAAGCTACAATAAGACAAATGATTATTAATGGAGTGAATGTTTTTCGTTTAAATTTTTCACATGGAACCCATGAGTATCATAGTCAAAATCTAGCTACTATTAGAAAAGTAGCAACTGAACTTAATGCAAGAATTGGAATTTTGCAAGATATTAGTGGGCCAAAAATTAGAACTTTAAAAATTCCAGAAGCTTTTGAATTAAAAAATGGAGATAGACTAGACTTTTACAAGGATACTTTTGAAGGAGAAAAACTTTCTAACGAACATTATAAAGTCTGTATTAATCATCCTGAAATTCTTTCTATGCTAAAGGTAGGAGAATACATCTATCTTTGTGATGGCTCCATCAAAACCAAAGTAGTACAAGTTGAAAAAGATTTTATCCAAACTCAAGTAGAAAATAGCGGGGTGCTTAGTTCAAACAAGGGAATTAATTTTCCTAATACAAAAATTAATATCGATGTTATCACCCAAAAAGATAAAGACGATCTTGCATGGGGCATTAAAAACGATGTTGACTTTTTAGCCATCTCTTTTGTGCAAAATGCTCATGATATTGATGAAGTTAAAAAAATACTTGATGAAAATAATGCTAAAATTGCTATTTTTGCAAAAATAGAAAAATTTGATGCTGTTGAAAATATCGATGAAATCATAAATTGTAGTGATGGTATAATGGTAGCAAGAGGGGATTTAGGCATTGAAGTGCCTTATTATAGAGTGCCAAATATACAAAAACTCATCATTAAAAAAGCCAATGAAGCTAATAAACCTGTCATTACTGCTACTCAAATGCTTTTTTCACTTGCAAAATCCAAAACTGCCACAAGAGCTGAAATTTCAGATGTTGCTAATGCTGTGCTTGATGGTACTGATGCGGTTATGCTTAGTGAAGAAAGCGCGGTAGGGATTGATCCGGCAAATGCGGTTGATATTATGACTCAAACCATTATAGAAACAGAAAAAAACTATCCTTATGAAAAATTTGAAACCTTTAAATGTTTCAATGAAACCGATATTATCGCTAAATCAAGCACACAACTAGCAACCGATTTAAATGCAAATGCAATTTTTACCATCACAAGTAGTGGTGCTTCCGCGGTTAAAACAGCAAGATATCGTCCAAAAATGGATATCATAGCTATCACTCATTCCAAAAAAGCTTTAAATTTTTTAAGTATAGTTTGGGGAGTTCAACCTGCTATATTAATAGAAAAACATGAAAATTTAACAGAACTTTTAAGCAATTCTGTAAAACTTGGAGTCGAAAAAGGCCTTATGAAAAAAGATGGGGTTTACACTCTTACCGCAGGTTTTCCAATAGGTGTTGCAGGAAGTACAAATCTAATTAGAATTTTACAAAAAGATCAAATTGAATATTATTTAAGTTTGGGAAAATAACCCAAACTTAATATTCTTCTTCTATCAAATCACATAAACAATGTATAATTAAAATATGCATTTCTTGAATTCTAGCTGTATCATCACTTGAAATGACTATATTATGCTCACATAATTCATTCATCACTCCACCACCTTTTCCACTAAGCCCTATACATTTAGCACCAATTTCTTTGGCCTTTTCAAAAGCTTTGATCACATTTGGACTTTTTCCACTAGTAGAAATCCCAATCAATATATCATTATCGCTAGCTAAAGCTTCAACTTGCCTTGAAAAAACAAATTCAAAACCATAATCATTTCCTATAGCGCTTAAAGCAGAAGTATCAGTGCTTAGAGCAATAGCAGCTAAAGCCTTTCTTTCTTTTTTATATCTTCCGCTAAGTTCAGCTGCAAAATGTTGGCTATCTGCAGCGCTTCCACCATTTCCACAAATTAAAATTTTTCCACCGCTTTTCAAGCACATTTTTAACTCTTGAGCAACCATAGCAATTTGCTCTTTTAAATTTAAACTTTGCTCTAAGGTTTTTCGATGTTGAATAAATTCCTTTTCGATTTTATTTATCATTTGCAATCCTATTAATTATATTGGTAGTGCTAAATCCGTCTTCAAAGTCAATCAATTCTACTTTTTTTACTAAATTTGAACCCACCACTTCTTTGTCTTTATAATCAGCTCCTTTAACTAGCACATCAGGTTTTAAAAACTCTATTAATTCATAAGGAGTATCTTCATTAAAAATCACTACATAATCTACAAAATACATACTCGCAAGCATACATGCACGTTGAAACTCTAAATTTATAGGTCTTGAATTTCCTTTTAATCTTTTTATGCTTTCATCTGAATTTAAACCTACAACTAAGATATCTCCTAATTTTTTAGCTTTTTCAAGATATTTTATATGGCCATAATGCACAATATCAAAACATCCGTTGGTAAAAACTACTTTTTGGTTTTGTAGCAATTTTACAAGCTCTTCTTTGCTTTTAATTTTATCTTCAAAAGAAGCTTTTTTGAGGTTTTTTATCTCTTCTAAACTTACACTCACACTTCCTACTTTTGCTACCACAACAGCTGCTGCATCATTTGCTAGTTCGCACGCTTTTATAATATCAACTTTTAAAGCCAAAGCATAAGCAAGCATAGCTATAACACTATCTCCAGCCCCTGTTACATCATAAACCTCCAAGGCTTTTGCGGGAATAATATGTAATTTTTCATCAAAAAGTGCTATTCCTTCTTCAGATAAAGTTATAATAGAATAAGTTAGATTTAAATCATCTTTTAATTTTTTTAAAGCTTTTTCTAAATTATCAATTTTTTCTACACCCAAAGCTTGAATAGCTTCTTTTTTATTTGGAGTTAGTAAGGTTGCATTTTGATATTTACTAAAATCACTTCCTTTTGGATCAATCAAAATAGGTAAATTTAAAGTATTTGCATGCTCTATCAAAGCTTTTGTTACTTTTGAAGTTAAAACCCCTTTGGCATAATCACTCAAAACAATCGCATCATAATCTTTTGCGATTTTTTTATATTCTTGAATAATTTCATCTTCTAATTTAGTATCAAAATCATTCTCATCATCAAGCCTTAAAACTTGCTGAGAATGTGATAAAACCCTACTCTTAAGAGGGGTTTTTCTATCTTTTTCTACTAATAATCTTGCATTTAAATTCTCTTTTAAAAATCTCCCACTCTCATCATTACCCACAAGTCCTAGAGCAAAAACCTCAGCACCAAGACTTTTTAAATTTGCATACACATTACCAGCCCCACCTAATCTTTTATCTTCTTTTTGTGATTTCACCACCATTACAGGAGCTTCTGGAGAAATTCTAGTGCAATCACACCATATATAACGATCCACCATAAAATCCCCAACAACTAAAATTTTTGGCTTTTTAGAACTTAAAAAATCAAGCATTTACTTCCTTTTCATAAAGCCTTTTAATCTCATCTAAATAATCTTTTATTCCCTCTTCAAGACTAAATTTAGCTTTATATGAAAAACTCTCATCTAATTTTGCTTGAGTATGAAATTGATAAGCGTTTTTATAAGGATTAGGAATATACTCACAAGGATAATTAGTGTTTAATTCTTTTTGTAAAATATCTACTATATCTTGAAAAGTTCTTGCCTTGCCTGTAGCTACATTATAAATTCCACTTTTTGCTTCTAAAGCTTGCAAATTTGCACTCACGACATCTTTAATATATATAAAATCACGATAAATTTGATCACTTCCTTCAAATAAACGCGGGCTTTTACCCGCTAAAATTTGATGTCCAAATTGTAAAATCATAGAAGCAGTACTATTTTTAAAAAATTCTCCCTTACCATATACATTAAAATATCTAAGCCCAACTATATGCATTTTATCAAAGTATTTTTTTGCTAATTTATCCATCATTAGCTTTGAAAATGCGTAAGGATTTTTAGGGGCTTCACTTAAATTTACAGTTTGCGGGCTTGGAGCATCTCCATAAACTGAAGCTGAACTTGCATAGATTAATTTTGCATTAAGCTCCAAAGCAAGTTCTATAAAATCTTTAAAAGTGTTTAAATTAGTCTTTAAAACTTTGTTTTGATCATAAACAGTTGTATCTGAAATTGCGGCCTTATGAAAGATCACATCAGGTTTAAAATCTTTTATAACCTCTAAAGTTTTTTCATCGTTAATATCACCCACATAAAGTTCGCCTTCAAAATCTAAAATATTTTTAAAATGACCAAAACTTTCTAAATTTCCATTTTCAAAAATAACGCTTGAACGCATTTTATCTACAATCAAAACTTCATGTTTATCTTGAAGTTCTAAAGCAAGTGCAGAGCCTATAAAACCTGCTCCACCCGTTATCACTATTTTCATTTTCTATCCTTTAAATAATGCAAAAGTTCTTTTAAATTTTTAAAAACCTTATAGTTTTTATCGTCATTATAATTTTCATTAATCAAAAACAGATTTTTTACACCAGCATTAATTCCAGCTTGCATATCGCTTAAATTATCCCCTATAAAAAAAGATTGTGAAAAATCTATATTAAATTCTTTTTGTGCTTTTAAAAGCATGCCAGGTTTTGGCTTACGACATTCACAATTTTCTAAATGCGGGCAGTGATAAATTTTTTCTATTTTAATGCCTTTTTTCAAAAACTCACCTAGCATATACGAGCTTAAAATTTCAAAATCTTTTTCATTATAATAAGCTCTAGCAATGCCTGATTGATTAGTAGCTACAAAAATTAAAAAATTTTGCTTTTGAAAAAATTCACAAAGTTCAAAAATACCATCACAAAATTCAAAATCACTGATCTTATGAACGTATTTTTTATCTATATTAATAATCCCATCTCTATCTAAAAATAACGCCTTTGTTTTCATAAAAAAATTATAATGTATTTTTATTAAGATTTTTATAATTTATCAAGTAAAAAAAATTTTAAGCGACTTTAAATAAAAAAAGCTTATAATTAAAAACATTTTATTTTCAATTTATATAGGAGTAATACAATGAAAAAGCTACTTGTTTTATCAGCTTTAGCATGTCTTGGTGTTTCAGCTTTTGCTGCAGATGGTGCTACACTTTACAAAAAATGTGCAGTATGTCATGGTGCTAAAGCAGATAAAGTTTATCTTAACAAAGTTCCTGCTTTAAATTCTTTAACTGCAGCTGAAAGATTGCAATACATGAAAGACTATGCAGCAGGTAAAAGAAATGCTTATGGTCAAGGTGCTATCATGAAAATCAACCTTAAAGGTTTAACAGAAGCAGATTTCAAAGCAATTGAAGAATATATCGAAAGCTTAAAAAAATAATTTAACAGCCTTTATGGCTGTTTTTTGTTCTTTTCCAAAGCTTCTTTTTTTCTTTTTTCTAAAATCACCGCATCATTTAAAGCTTCTTCACTATCATTTAAAGTAGTAAATTTATAATCATCATCAAATTGTTTATTCTTTATACCCCAAAGCAAAGCGCAAATTGCCAAAAACAAAGCAACCAAAGAAACGCCTATCATCATCATTAAAACACCGTTCATTTTTTAATCCTTAAAGCATTTAAAATCACTATTATACTACTAAAAGACATTGATAAAGCCGCAATTAAAGGATTAATCAAACCAAAAAAAGCTAAAGGCATGCTCAAGGCATTATAAAATAAAGAAAAAGCCAAATTTTGTTTAATAATTTGATAAGTTTTTTTAGCTATTTGTATGGCTTTTTGTAAGCTTTTTAGGTCATTTTTTAACAATATAATATCACTATTTTCCATAGCAAGCTCAGAACCTTCTTTTAAAGAAACCCCAACACCTGCATAAGAAAGCGCTAAAGCATCATTTATCCCATCTCCTACCATTAAAACCTTACCTGTTTGATTTAAATTAGCTATTATTTGCATTTTATCTTCTGGCATACACGATGCTTTGAAATTATTTATTTTTAATTTTTCAGCCACCTTACTCACAGCAGATAAATTATCACCGCTTAACATGTAAATTTGCATTTTACATTCTTTCATAAATCTAATCAACTCCTCAGAACTTTCTCTCACACTATCTTCTAACTCAAAAGTTGCTAATATAATTTTATTTTTAGCAAATATAAAATGCGTGATTTGAAATTCTTGTACTTGTATATGATTTTCTTTGAAAAATTTCTCATTTCCTCCCAAAAATTCATCTTTGCCCAAAAAGGCTTTATAACCTCTTGCTTGAAAATTTTGAACTTTTTCAAATTCTATTCTGCTATCGATTTTTTCATCTAAAAATTTCAAAATACTTTTAGCCACTGGGTGGTTAGTTAGGTGTAAGAAATTTAATAATTCATTTTTATCCAACCTCTCATCCAAAAAGCTTTTTTTAACCTCTAAACTAGCCTTTGTTAAAACCCCTGTTTTATCAAACACAGCCACATTACATTTACTCAAATCCTCCACAACACCTGCTTCTTTAAATAAAATTTTTTCTTTCAAACCAGCACTAATTGCCACTAAAGAACTCACCGGTGTAGCCAAAGCCAAAGCGCATGGACAAGCTATAATTAACACAGAAACCATACGTATCATAGCTTCTTCAAAACCCAAATTTAACACAAAAAAAGTAAAAGCAAAGCAAAATAAAGCACAAGTTAAGATAATAGGTGAAAAATACTTACTTACTTGCTGTACTATTTTTTCTATTTTGGCTTTTTTTGAACTTGAGTTTTCAAGTAAATTAATAATCCTAGCTAATTTAGAATCCTTATAAAGTGCATTTGCCTTATATAATGCATTCCCGCTTAAAACCAAAGAAGCAGAATAAATCATATCATCTTTTTGCGCATCAAGTGGTAAACTCTCTCCACTTAAACTAGACATATCCAAGCTAATATTACCACTAATACACACTCCATCTATTAAAACCCTATCGCCTTCTTTTAATTCTATAATATCTCCTATTTGCACTTCTTCTACATCGATATTTTCTATTTTATCATTTTTTAAAACCCTTACTTCACTACTTAAAAACGATCGTAAATGATCAAGCGTATCAAGAGCTTTTTTCTTACTTAAAAGCTCTAAGTATTTTCCTATAAAAACAAAACAAATAATCATTGCCACAGAATCAAAATACACTTGCGAAGCTCTTGAAAACATTGCCCATATTGAATATATATAAGCTAAACTTGCCCCACTAATTACCAAAGTATCCATATTAACACTTTTAAATTTCAAAGCATAATAGGCATTTTTATAAAAGATTGAGCCTGTGTAAAAAAGTACAGGGGTACAAAGTAAAAATTCAGCAAAATGCAAAATATCCTTAGTATCAGCTTCCATGCCACTAAAAAATCCAGCATACTTAGCTACAGATATCCACATAATATTCATCACACAAGCTATAGCAACTATTAATTTTGCATAAAAATCTCTTTTGGTTTGAGTTGCTCTTTGTTCATTCTTTGTAGGCAAATACACACTAGCTTTATAACCAATACTTTCTATGCTTTGGATAATTTTTGCTAAATTTATGCTTTTTTCATCAAAAACAATTCTAGCTTTATGAGTAATAGAATTAATATCAACTTCTATTACCCCTTCACTTTTAATGAGAATTTTTTCATTAAGCCAAACACAGGCAGCACAATGAATTTCTTCTATAAGTAAAAAAATCTCACTAAAACCTTCTTTGGTTTTTTGTATGTATTTTTCATAATCTTTAACATTATGTTCTATTATGGCAGGAGTTAGGGTTTGATTGCCAAGTTTTTCATAAAATTCTTCCAAATTATTTTCTTGTAAAATCTCATAAACACTCTCACAGCCCTTGCAGCAAAAATAATTTCCATTTTTTTTTATCATTTGATCTTGTCTAAAGTTTAATTGGCAGTGTTTGCATTTCATCTTATACTTTCTTTAATAATTTTTTACAATATTTTATCATTTTTTTAAAATCACTATTTTAAAAATTATTTACAAAGCTATATTATAATTTTAAAAATTTGACAAAGAAGCGTTTTTTTGAATAAAATCTCTTATTCATTATTAAATACTACATTTTCTACATTTTAGAGGATATATGGAAAATACAAAAGAAAAAAAACAACACCAAAGAACACACATTCCAGTGGAAGGTTATAAGATAGAAGATTTAAAGTTGCTTGATCTAGAAAGCTTAGTTAAAATTGCTAATGAAGCAGAAATAGAAAACCCAAGAGAATTTAGAAGGCAAGATCTTATTTTTGAAATTCTAAAAGCACAAACCAAAAAAGGCGGCTTTATACTCTTTACAGGAATTTTAGAAATTTCACCTGAAGGCTATGGCTTTTTGCGTGGAATGGATTCAAATTTAAGCGATAGTGTAAATGATGCTTATGTATCAAACTCACAAATTCGCAAATTTGCTCTGCGTGTTGGAGATATAGTTACCGGTCAAGTTAGAGAACCAAAAGATCAAGAAAAATACTATGCTTTGTTAAAAATTGAAGCGATTAATTATCTTCCATTAAAAGAAGCTAGAGAAAGACCTTTATTTGACAATCTTACTCCAATTTTTCCAACTGAAAAAATCAAATTAGAATACGATCCTTTAAAACTAACAGGTAGAATGCTTGATTTATTTGCCCCTATAGGAAAAGGCCAAAGAAGCTTAATCGTAGCACCTCCAAGAACTGGTAAAACTGAGCTAATGAAAGAACTAGCTACTGCTATTGCTAAAAATCACCCAGAGGCTCATTTGATTGTACTTTTAGTAGATGAGCGCCCTGAAGAAGTTACAGATATGCAAAGATGTGTTAAAGGTGAGGTTTTTAGCTCTACTTTTGACTTACCTGCTTATAATCATGTTAGAGTAGCTGAACTTGTTATAGAAAAAGCAAAAAGGATGGTAGAAACAGGTAAAGATGTCATTATCTTACTTGATTCTATTACAAGATTAGCAAGAGCTTATAATACTGCTACTCCAAGTAGCGGTAAGGTTTTAAGCGGCGGGGTCGATGCAAATGCCTTACATAAACCAAAACGCTTTTTTGGTGCAGCTAGAAATATAGAACACGGTGGCTCATTAACCATTATAGCAACTGCTTTGATAGAAACAGGTTCAAGAATGGATGAAGTAATTTTTGAAGAATTTAAAGGAACAGGAAATAGTGAAATCGTTCTTGATAGAAATATTTCAGACAGAAGAATTTACCCTGCAATTAACATCATAAAATCAGGTACTAGAAAAGAAGAATTGCTCCAAGGTGTTGAAAAACTTCAAAAAATTTGGGCAATTAGATCAGCTATTTCACAAATGGATGATATAGAAGCATTAAAATTTTTATACTCTAAAATGCTAAAAACCAAAAGCAATGAAGAGTTATTATCTATCATGAATGAGTAGCAATGCTTCAAGCTCTTGCTGTTAAATACAGACCAAAAAATTTCAATGAACTTGTAGGGCAAAATACTGTTTCTACAAGCTTAAAATATGCTCTTGAAAATAACCGTTTAGCGCACGCTTACTTATTCTCAGGGTTACGCGGAAGCGGAAAGACTTCAAGTGCAAGAATTTTTTCAAGAGCTCTAGTATGTGAAAATGGACCAAGTGCTAACCCTTGTGGTGAATGTTCTCAATGTTTATCTTCACTTAATGGCTCTAATATAGACATTATAGAAATGGATGCTGCAAGCCATAGAAGCTTAGAAGATATACAAGAGCTTATCGAGCAAGTCAAATATGCTCCATCTTTAGCTAGGTTTAAAATTTTTATTATCGATGAAGTGCATATGCTCACCCCACAAGCTGCAAATGCTTTGCTTAAAACCTTAGAAGAACCACCAAGTTATGTAAAATTTATACTAGCAACAACCGATCCCTTAAAACTTCCTGCCACAGTTCTTTCAAGAACACAGCATTTTAGATTTAAGCAAATTTCTACTCATGATATCTTAAATCATCTTGAGTGGGTTTTGGAAAACGAAAATATCAATTATGAAAAAGAAGCTTTAAAACTCATTGCAAGAAGTGGAAATGGTTCTTTAAGAGATACTCTGACCTTACTAGATCAAGCCATAGTATATTGTCAAAATGATATACAAACACAAAAAATCACTGCGATGCTAGGCTTTTTAGATCCAGCTAAAATTGAAGGATTTTATCAAGCTATTTTAGCTAATGATAAAGATAAAGTTCTTGAGTTTTTAAAAGAATTTGAAGATTATGAAGCAAGCAATATTATTGATGAGATGATATTTTTTTTAAAAGAAGCATTTTTTGCCAAAAATAATCTTTTTTCTATGTTAATTTATGAAAGATTTTTTAGAATTCTTTCACGCGCTAAGACTATGTTAAATTCTAGTGATGATGATAGTTTTGTGCTTTGCGTTATGGCTTTCATGCTTATAGAGGCAACTTATCTAAAAAGCATTGATGAGGCTATTAAAAGTTCAAAACAAGATAGAATGCCAAATCCAAAACAACAAGAAATTCCTTCTATTCAACAAACCCTTAAAGAAGAAAAGCTTAGTCCTTATGAAAATCTCTTAAAAGCAATATATAAAAGAGATTATGACTTAGCTGAAGTTTTCAAAAAAACCACGCAGTTTGTTTCTTTTGAAGATGATATTTTAAGTATTAGCTCACATGCTAAAGATGATGATAGAATAGTTTTAAACAATGGTTTTAAATTAATCAAAACATTACTTCATGAGCTTTTTGGAGAAAAAACACAAATTAAAATCCAAAAAATAGAAACCATAGATACTCAAAAACTACAAGATATATTCAAAACTCCCATAAAACAAGAAGTAAAAAGCACTCCGAATTTAAATGAGCATTTTGAAAATTTTAAAAAAGACGCTAAAAAATACAATCCTAAAGACGAAACCAAAGAAGCTCTTAATAAACTCTTTGGTTCCCCAATAATACAAAATTAAAAACTACCATTGATTGAAATATAAATTCTTCTTCCCTCTTCTATACGATTATAAGTATTTACCCAAGTATCTTCACCTTTGTTTTTATAAGATTCCCAATCATTTGTAAAACTTTTATCAAAAAGATTATAAATTGCTGCATTAATATTCCAATTTTTATTGATATCATAACGCACGCCCATAGAAGCTAAAAAGACATCTTGATAGTATTCTCTATTAATATTTGTATCACCCATATAACGATCTATTTGCCACTCACCTTTTACCCATGGAGTGAATTTATTAAAGATATTATAACTTGCTTTTAACATGATATTGTGTTTTAAACTATCAACTTCTGGCTTTCCTATCACAGTCTTATCTTGTGCATCTTTTACTTCACTATCAAGATAAGTGTAAGCTAAATCTAAATTTAAATGTTCTATAGGAGTAATCCCCGCTCCAAGCTCTATACCCTTATATTCAACCTTACCATGATTAATCGCTTGATAACATGTATCAGCTTCACATTTTCCAATACCCGAAATCATACTATTTTTGCTAAATTTTTGACTAGAAATTTTATCTTTAAAATTTGTCAAAAACCCAATGGCTGAAATATAAAGTAAATCATTATTATAAACAGCGGCTAATTCATAATTAAGCGATGTTTCTTCTTTTAGATTTGGATTTCCATACATAGGATATTTACCCTGTCCACTATAATTATAAGCACCAGCTATCAATCTATTAGCATATGGAGTTCTAAAACCCGTTGAAACACCACCTTTTAAAGTAAGCTCGCTAGTAGGATTATAAACTAAATAAGCTCTTGGTGAAATATTATTTCCAAAAATTTCATGATAATTATATCTTGCACCAAAAGTAAATCTCAAATCATCTCTTATGCTATATTCATCTTCTGCAAAAAAAGCCAATAAATATTGATCAAAATTCGCAGGATTAGCGATTTTATCTTGCATTTTTTCAAGTCTATATTCACCACCAACGCTTAAAATATGACTTTGGCCTAAAGGTATAACTGATCTTGTATCTAAAATAATATCTTCAGCAACTATATCTCTATTTTGTCCCAGAAATGGCTGATTTGCTTGGCCAATCACCTCACGCCCATCGTTACTTACACGGTTATACTGCAAGGTAGAAGTAATCGAAAAATCTTCATACACACCCTCATGACCTAAATAAGTTACCAACTTATCCACTTGCATAGTGTCTGTATAACCACCTGTTAAAGAGCCATCATTTTTATCTGTTGGTTTTGTTAATGTGCCTAGTTGGCCTTTTTTGTTATCATAATGATTTCTTGAAAAATCAATGTCAAATATCAAAGTATTATAATCATCTACTAAATAATTTAACCGAGTTCCTAAATTAAAATTATTGGCTTTTGTAGGACTTTGAGCCTGATCACCTTGCACTCTTTGACCGCTCCCATTGCTAAATTCAACATTGGATTGCTCCCTATAAAATTCTCTAAAACGCAAAGTAAGTCCTAAATGATCATTCATCAATGGACCGCTAGAATATATGCTTGTACCATAAGTATTACCCCATTCTTTATGCGCATTAAAAATACTATCTAAACTAACTGATGTTTCCCATTTATCGCTTACTTTTTTTGTAATGATATTTACAACACCACCTAAAGCTTCAGAACCATATAAAGTACTCATTGGTCCTTTGATTACTTCTATTCTTTCTATGCTAGAAATTGGAGGTAGGAATGAATTTGAAATTTCATTAAAACCATTAGGCCCCACTTCTCCGCCTATCCCTTGACGGCGCCCATCAATTAAAATTAAAGTATATCCAGTAATACCTCTCATGGTAATATTATAAGATCCAGTTTTTCCTTTGCTAGCAAATAAATCCACACCGGGAATATCAGCAATAGCTTCGGCAACATCTCTATAAGGCTTATTTTCTAAATCTCTTTTACTAATCACATTTATAGTAGCAGGGGCTTCTTTAATATCTTGAGAAAAACCAGAAGCACTTACTATGGAGCTATCTAATAAAACTTCTTGCGATAAAGCATTGCAGACCAAAAAACTAGCAACACAAAATGATAAACAATGTTTTTTCATTATTTCCTTTCTTGTAAATAAATTTTCAAAACTGGAATATTATGATAATAATTATTAATTTAAAATAAATTTATTGTATCAATTATGATAATTGTTATTAATAAAAAATTTAACTTTTAGTAATATAATCACAAAAATTTTTAAAATGAGGGTATGATGGAATTTTTAAAAACTTATATTGACTTAATTATATTTATTGTTTTAGGGATAATGGCATTTATTGCCATATGGTGCACTATAGAACGTATATTGTTTTTTAGAAAAATTAAGCTAAATGATTACCAGTGTCAAGAAAAATTTGATGATGCAATTAGTGAAAACCTCACCATGCTTTATATTATTTACACTAATGCTCCTTATGTAGGACTTTTGGGAACTGTAGTGGGAATTATGATTACATTTTACGACATGGGTGCAAGTGGGAATATTGATGTTAAATCTATTGTTATTGGTTTATCATTGGCATTAAAGGCTACAGCATTAGGAATTTTAGTTGCTATCCCTTCTTTAATGGCTTACAATGGGCTACTTAGAAAAATATCAACTTTGAGTAATGCATATCGTATTTTTAAGGATAAAAATGCTTAAACTACCAAAAAATGAAGGTTTAAACATCATTCCTTTTATAGACATAATGCTTGTTTTACTAGCTATTATTTTAAGCATATCCACTTTTATCGCGCATGGTGAAATCAAAATCAATCTACCACAAAGTGAACATTCAAATTCCATAAATGAAAACAAAAACAAAGTGAGCATTTTGATTGATAAAGAAAATAAATTTTATATCGATAAAAAAGCAATCTCCCTAGAAGAAATAAAAGTAAAATTTAACACTATAGATTCTAAAACATTAGTAGAGTTAAAAAGTGATAAAGAAGCAAAATTTGAAAGTTTTGTAAAAATTATTGATATTTTAAAAAATAAAAATCATGAAAATTTTCAAATTTTAACAGAGCAAAAAAGATGAAAACATTTATAAATAATCATAAAAATCAATCCTTTTTTATCACTTTATTTCTCTTTTTGCCTTTATTTTTTGTTTTTATTTATACTAAGAATTTTTTGCATATACAACATAACTCTTCAAAAGAAGAAAAATTTAATATAGCTATAAAACAATTTTTACAAGATTCCCCTAGAGCAAAAACCAAACAGCCTAAACAAGAAAAAGTAAAAAAGCTAGAACAAACAAAAGAAAAGTCTGTTATTCAACCTAAAAAAGTAAATACTTTAGCTAATATCAAGATAACAAATCAATTAAATGAAGAAATAAAACCTCAAAAAACTTTAACCCAAGAAAAAAACACTCCAATAACTTCTCAAGAAAGCATATTTTTAACTAATAACAATGAACTTTTAAAAGAAATCAAACAAGCTATAGATGAAGCTTTAATCTATCCTAGGCAAGCCAAAAAAATGCGAATGAGTGGTGAAATTTTAGCAGAATTCACATGGACTAAAGATAAAAATCTATTAAACTTAAAAATATTAAAACCATCAAAATATAAATTATTGAACGATAGTGCCTTAGAAACTATACGTATAGCGTCCAAGAATTTTCCACAATATGAAAAAACTTTTCATATAAGAATACCATTAATATATAAAATAAACTAAGCAAAATTGCTTAGTTTGTCGTGATTAAATTATGTCCTTTATAGATCCCATAAATTTTATAATCTCCATTTTTAAGCATTAAAACCACAGGATACTCTTCTTCATAACCTTGCTCCATCCCAGGACTTCCTTGAGGCATACCAGGAGCAGAAATACCTATAACATCTTCAGGTTTATTTTTCAAAAGCCAAGCAACTGCATCTTCAGGAACATGTCCTTCTATGGCATAACCATCAATCACACCGGTATGGCAACTTTGATACATAGGTTGAATATTCATTTTTTCTTTTATTTTTAAAAAATCCTCGCTTTTATGTATTTGCACTTTATAGCCTTTATCTTTCATATAATTAGCCCAAAGATCACAACATCCACAAGTAGGACTTTCATAAATATTCAATAATTTATCTCCACCAATTAAAGCTATACTTGATAATGCTAAAACACTAATAATTTTTTTCATAATTCTCCTTTGTCTTAAATAATTACATAAAAACATCTGATGTTTTAAGAGTTGCTTTTTGCTTTTCCTCAAATTGTGCTTGTGCTATTAACTGCTTAGGACTTAATTGAATATTGATATGAGAAATTTTATCTTGCAAACTATTTTGTATATTTTCTTTAATTTGTTCTTCTATTTTCTCTTTTATCTTTTCTTTGTATTTTTCATTACTTTCTGTAAATTTTTTCTCATATTTACCGGTCTCTTTATTATAATACATTTCCTCTCTGTATTCTTTCAAGGCATTCTCTGAAGCTTCTTTTGCTTCTTGAAACAATTCCTTTAAAGGTCTATCATATAAGCTATTTTCTTCTTGGATGCTTGAATTTAATTCAAGTGAAAATGCTTGTTCTTGATGGGATTGCACAGTTTGTTTTTCATTTTTTTGTTTTGAACTAAAAACATCATATGAGTGATTAAAAAATCGATTTTCCTCTATACGAAACATATTTATGCTCCTGAATAAATTTATAAATTGCAAAAAGCAAAAAATATTCCAACGTAAATCACTAAAAAATTATCAACCTTTAAAAATAAAAAAACTATAAATAATTAAGAGCGATAAGAAAGAAATATAAGAAATATAAGAAATATAAGAAATATAAGAAATATAAGAAATATAAGAAATATAAGAAATATAATCTAAAACCATAAAAATTTAAAAATAAAAAAATATGAATTAAATTATATATAAAGTAAGAATAATAAGTAGAATTAACAAGTCCGCAATGAGCTACTTTCCCCCTGCCAGTAAGGCGTAGTATCATCACCCACGATGTGCTTAGCTTCTTGGTTCGGGATGGAGCAAGGCGTCTCCACATCTGTATAATCACGGACATTGTTATTTAAATATTCTATTTAATATAGCATAATAAAAACTAGATTTAAAATCATTTTTAGCTTTCATCTTATTCTTATATTTAGATATTTTACTAAACTAATCACTTTATTGTTTTAGAATACTTAAAAAACAATGTTAAGAGCAAGTTCTAATATAAACTTTACTTGTAAGATTTTATAAGCTAATATAGTTTTCATATAAAAACGTTCAAAGCTTTATTAAAAACCTTAACAAGGAAGTGATGCTTAAATAAGATAAGCCAAACGCTCTATTAGTACTGGTCAGCTAAAGGACTTTCATCCATTACACACCCAGCCTATCAAACTAGTAGTCTTCTAGAGAGCTTAGAGAAGATTCATCTTAGAGTTGGCTTCACGCTTAGATGCTTTCAGCGTTTATCCGTTCCAAACTTAGCTACGCTGCGATGCTCTTGGCAGAACAACAGCTACACCAGTGGTTTGTTCAACCCGGTCCTCTCGTACTAGGGTCAAATCTCTTCAATCTTCTTACGCCCACGGCAGATAGGGACCGAACTGTCTCACGACGTTCTGAACCCAGCTCGCGTACCGCTTTAAATGGCGAACAGCCATACCCTTGGGACCTGCTCCAGCCCCAGGATGCGATGAGCCGACATCGAGGTGCCAAACCTCCCCGTCGATGTGAGCTCTTGGGGAGATCAGCCTGTTATCCCCGGGGTACCTTTTATCCTTTGAGCGATGGCCCTTCCACACAGAACCACCGGATCACTAAGACCGACTTTCGTCTCTGCTTGACTTGTATGTCTTGCAGTTAAGCTGGCTTATACCTTTATACTCTACGAACGATTTCCAACCGTTCTGAGCCAACCTTTGTAAGCCTCCGTTATTATTTGGGAGGCGACCGCCCCAGTCAAACTACCCACCAGACATTGTCCCACTTGAGGATAACTCAAGCTGGTTAGCTACCCAAATAAGAAAGAGTGGTATCTCAACAACGGCTCATATACAACTGGCGTCATATACTCAAAGCCTCCCACCTATCCTGCACATTCTTATCCAAATAGCAGTGTCAAGCTGTAGTAAAGGTCCACGGGGTCTTTCCGTCTTGCCGCGGGTAGGAGGAATTTTCACCTCCACTACAATTTCACTGGATCCCTCTTTGAGACAGCTCCCATCTCGTTACGCCATTCATGCAGGTCGGTATTTAACCGACAAGGAATTTCGCTACCTTAGGACCGTTATAGTTACGGCCGCCGTTTACTCGGGCTTCGATCAAGAGCTTCGCTAATGCTAACCCCATCAATTAACCTTCGAGCACCGGGCAGGCGTCACACCCTATACATCCTCTTACGAGTTAGCAGAGTGCTGTGTTTTTGGTAAACAGTCGGGAGGGACTCTTTGTTGTAAGTTTCTTCGCTTTCGGAGTAAATCCTAATACGAAGCGAACCACACCTTATACCGAAGATACGGTGCTATTTTGCAGAGTTCCTTAAAGAGAGTTCTTCCACGCGCCTTAGAATACTCATCCCACCCACCTGTGTCGGTTTACGGTACGGGCAACATTAGCTAAACTTAGAAACTTTTCTTGGCTCGACGGCATCAGCAATTCTCCTCGCTGTCCGAAGACTTTGAAGAGCCTTTCAGTTCTCAGAGTATTGTTATACGGATTTGCCTATATAACCTCCTACGACCTTAGACTAGCACTTCCATCCGCTAGCTTGCTTAGCCCTAAGCGTCCTTCCATCGCACACTAATGTTGGTATTGGAATATTAACCAATTTGCCATCGTCTACCCCTTTCGGACTCGACTTAGGACCCGACTAACCCTACGATGACGAGCATCGCGTAGGAAACCTTGGGTTTACGGCGTTAATGATTCTCACATTAATTATCGCTACTCATGCCTGCATGCTCACTTCTATTCGCTCCAGCACTCCTTACCGGTATACCTTCGGCGCAAATAGAACGCTCTCCTACCACTTGATAAAATCAAGTCTACAGCTTCGGTACTTACTTTAGCCCCGTTATATTTTCCGCGCAAAATCACTAGACCAGTGAGCTATTACGCTTTCTTTAAAGGATGGCTGCTTCTAAGCCAACCTCCTGGTTGTTTAAGTAACTTCACATCGTTTTCCACTTAAGTAAGATTTAGGGACCTTAGCTGGTAGTCTGGGTTGTTTCCCTCTTGACGACGGATTTTATCACTCGCCGCCTGACTGCTGTGATTACATATAAGGTATTCGGAGTTTGATAGGGTTTGGTACATTGGTGTATGCCCTAGCCCATTCAGTGCTCTACCCCCTTATACTACGACACAACGCTATACCTAAATATATTTCGGAGAGAACCAGCTATCACGAAGTTTGATTGGCCTTTCACCCCTATCCACAAGTCATCCGGGGCTTTTCAACGCCTATCGGTTCAGTCCTCCACTAGTTCTTACACTAGCTTCAACTTGCTCATGGATAGATCACTTCGTTTCGGGTCTGCAGCATCTGACTTAAGCGCCCTATTCAGACTCGCTTTCGCTACGGCTTCGCGTGTGCTTAACCTTGCCAGACACCACAACTCGCAGGCTCATTATGCAAAAGGCAGTCCATCACACTGTATTGCTACATAGTGCTCTGAATGATTGTAAGCAAATGGTTTCAGGTTCTATTTCACTCTGATCACCTCAGTTCTTTTCACCTTTCCCTCACGGTACTTGTGCACTATCGGTCTGGTAGTAGTATTTAGGGTTGGATCGTGGTCGACCCAGCTTCAGACAGGATTCCTCGTGTCCCGCCCTACTCAGGATACTGCTAGCTAAGGTTTGGTTTTCGTATACGGGACTATCACCCTCTATGGCTACACTTTCCAGAGTGTTCTACTAACCTCACCTATTGCACATTGCAGTCCTACAACCCCCAGTGCAAGCACTGGGTTTGCCCTCTTGCGCTTTCGCTCGCCGCTACTGACGCAATCTCTATTGATTTCTTTTCCTGTAGGTACTAAGATGTTTCAATTCCCTACGTTCGCTCCATTATGGTAGTATATATCTCTATATACTGGGTTGCCCCATTCGGAAATCTACGGATCAAAGCTTCTTGACAGCTCCCCGTAGCTTATCGCAGTCTAGTACGTCCTTCATCGCCTTTACCAGCCAAGGCATCCACCATTCGCTCTTAATAGCTTACCTTTTAAATTCATTCTAAAACGCATCACTTCCTTGTTAAAGTTTTTATGATAAGACTTTGCTATCTTAAGACGGAAAGCATTTAAACACTTAATAAAACTAAACAAATTAGTCTCACTAAGCTGTGAGTTTAAAACTTGTCTTTAACTAAAAGCTAAAGAAAAGATAGTTAGGTTTTATCCTTTAACAAGTCCTGTAAAATTGTTTTTATTAAAACTTGCTTGTGACTCTTAACAATGATAATTCAAATAACATTAAATAACTAATCTAATATATAAAATATTCTATTATTTATTTAGCTTAGGTCTTAAAACCTAAAGGAAGTATATATAAAGAGTTTAAATAATTTAAAAACATAAACAATAAAGTATTTTACTTTAATTGCTGCTTTATTATTAGTTATATACTTGCTTTAAGTTTTAAAACTTTATTATATAATTGATAAACAAATCTTTTTATGGTGGGCCTAACAAGACTTGAACTTGTGACCTCACCCTTATCAGGGGTGCACTCTAACCAGCTGAGCTATAGGCCCTTAATAAATGGTGGAGAATAGCGGGATCGAACCGCTGACCTCCTGCGTGCAAAGCAGGCGCTCTCCCAGCTGAGCTAATTCCCCAAAATTAGCTTTTCATCAATCTTTGAAATCTAAACAAGGATGATTGAGTCTATATGTGAACTGATAGTTGTGAGACTTATCAGTTTGTACTCTAGAAAGGAGGTGATCCAACCGCAGGTTCTCCTACGGTTACCTTGTTACGACTTCACCCCAGTCGCTGATTCCACTGTGGACGGTAACTAGTTTAGTATTCCGGCTTCGAGTGAAATCAACTCCCATGGTGTGACGGGCGGTGAGTACAAGACCCGGGAACGTATTCACCGTAGCATGGCTGATCTACGATTACTAGCGATTCCGGCTTCATGCTCTCGAGTTGCAGAGAACAATCCGAACTGGGACATATTTTATAGATTTGCTCCACCTCGCGGTATTGCGTCTCATTGTATATGCCATTGTAGCACGTGTGTCGCCCTGGGCATAAGGGCCATGATGACTTGACGTCGTCCACACCTTCCTCCTCCTTACGAAGGCAGTCTATTTAGAGTGCTCGGCCGAACCGTTAGCAACTAAATACGTGGGTTGCGCTCGTTGCGGGACTTAACCCAACATCTCACGACACGAGCTGACGACAGCCGTGCAGCACCTGTCTCTAAGTTCTAGCAAGCTAGCACCCTCTTATCTCTAAAAGGTTCTTAGGATATCAAGCCCAGGTAAGGTTCTTCGCGTATCTTCGAATTAAACCACATGCTCCACCGCTTGTGCGGGTCCCCGTCTATTCCTTTGAGTTTTAATCTTGCGACCGTACTCCCCAGGCGGTACACTTAATGCGTTAGCTGCATTACTGAGATGACTAGCACCCCAACAACTAGTGTACATCGTTTAGGGCGTGGACTACCAGGGTATCTAATCCTGTTTGCTCCCCACGCTTTCGCGCCTTAGCGTCAGTTAAGTTCCAGCAGATCGCCTTCGCAATGGGTATTCTTGGTGATATCTACGGATTTTACCCCTACACCACCAATTCCATCTGCCTCTCCCTCACTCTAGACTACCAGTTTCCCAAGCAGTTCAACGGTTAAGCCGTTGGATTTCACAAGAGACTTGATAATCCGCCTACGCGCCCTTTACGCCCAGTGATTCCGAGTAACGCTTGCACCCTCCGTATTACCGCGGCTGCTGGCACGGAGTTAGCCGGTGCTTATTCCTTAGGTACCGTCAGAATTCTTCCCTAAGAAAAGGAGTTTACGCTCCGAAAAGTGTCATCCTCCACGCGGCGTTGCTGCGTCAGGGTTTCCCCCATTGCGCAATATTCCCTACTGCTGCCTCCCGTAGGAGTCTGGACCGTGTCTCAGTTCCAGTGTGACTGATCATCCTCTCAGACCAGTTAAGCGTCATAGCCTTGGTGAGCCATTACCTCACCAACTAGCTGATACTATATAGTCTCATCCTACACCGAAAAAACTTTCCCTACTCAACTTGTGTTAAGCAGGAGTATAGAGTATTAGCAGTCGTTTCCAACTGTTGTCCTCTTGTGTAGGGCAGATTAACTATACCTTACTCACCCGTGCGCCACTAATCCACTTCTAGCAAGCTAAAAGCTTCATCGTTCGACTTGCATGTATTAGGCACGCCGCCAGCGTTCACTCTGAGCCAGGATCAAACTCTCCATAAAAAAATAATTGGAAAAGTTTAATCTTTTTCTTCAAAGAAAAAGTTGATTGTTAAGATTTAAAAATAAATCTTTCTGGCTCAATCGATCACTTATTTAGATTTCAAAGATTGACTATAAGATTTGATTAACAATATTAATAATTTAAAGAACAAATACTAAAAAATTAAGACAAAAAGTCTTATCTTTTTAAAACCCTTTCGTTTAAAAAGGAAATGAAATTATAGCAATAAAAGCTTAAAGTTTTATTAAATGTAGATTAGACATTTAAAGAAATTTGTTTTAGGATGAGTTTATATTTGTTATTTATGGTAGTACAAGTGTGTAAATTATAGTTAAAAAAAAGAAAAAAAAAAGGGGGGGGGGAGTGAAGAAAGAATAGAGAAAGAATAGAGAAAGAATAGAGAAAGAATAGAGAAAGAATAGAGAAAGAATAGAGAAAGAATAGAGAAAGAATAGAGAAAGAATAGAGAAAGAATAGAGAAAGAATAGAGAAAGAATAGAGAAAGAATAGAGAAAGAATAGAGAAAGAATAGAGAAAGAATAGAGAAAGAATAGAGAAAGAATAGAGAAAGAATAGAGAAAGAATAGAGAAAGAATAGAGAAAGAATAGAGAAAGAATAGAGAAAGAATAGAAATGTGTATTATGATATGTAATATATAGTAGGTTTGATATTGAAAGCTTGGAGGGGATGGATTATAATATAAGTATTAGAGTTTAGCAAAAAAAGGATTGGGATGTTGGTTGATGGTGTGTGGTAGCACAATAACAAAAAGAGCAAGCTAAAGGCTTATTAGACCTTTAGTGTAAATTATTTTTGTCCTATGTAGATGAAGTGCTGTATTTTATTGTAAGTATTTAGAGTAAAATTCAACAATCACGAAATGCTTGAAAAAGGATTAATAAAACTTATTAATCCTTGTAAATATACATGTAAATATTAATCAATAATCTAACAATTCAACATTAACATGCTTGTTATCATCGCTAAGCTGTACTCTATAATATAAACTTAACTCTTCCATACCATTTCCATTAACAATAGTTTTATATTTATCTTTTAGTTCTCGTCCTAATAAATTTTTTACTAAATTAGAAGGTGCTTTTATCCCATCAGGTGTATTTGGGAAATTTGCCTTAATGTCTACTTGGCAATGTTTATATTTATATTTAATATTTTCTTCTTGAGTTCTGAAATTTACAAAATCAACTTTGACATTTTTCAAATATTCTTTATATTTATTTGCTAATTCATTTGTATTTGCACCAAAATTTCCAACTCCAGTAAGATTTAAACTTTCTATATAGATACTTTCAAATTCTTCCTTAGTTAATTCTTCTAAAAGTTTTAATGCTACTTTATCATCACATTTTGGTGTTGTATCATAACAAGCACTAAAGAAAAAAACAAACATTATGCTAATTAATATTTTTATTATTTTCATTAAAACTCCTTATTTGTTCTATAGTATTTAAAATTTTATGATTATATTTATTATTTTCGCCAATAAAAATTTTTAAGAATTCAATTCCAAAATGAGATGAGAAAATATAATAACAAGAATTTTTATTATAAGAAAAATTCTTGGTTAATGTTTTAATACCTATTGAAATTTCATTTTTATTTGTTGATGCTTCTCCAATAGCTGCTTCAAATAAATCATCTTTAAAAATAATATCAAAAGGATATTTTTCACTTTCCATAAAAGGCTTTATGTTTTCAGCATTCACACATTATCCTTTGCTAAAATTTCATCAAGAATATTATTAATTTTTTCTATATTTTGATTTCTAAGACTTACTCCAACCATAAACAAATCAGCTATCCACAGTCCATGACCTCCATAGTAAAAGAATATATATAATAAACCTATTAAAGGATCATAAGGATTCATATTTAAGAAAAATGAAACAACGATAGCTATTATTGTAAATATAAGTCTAAATAAACCAATTTTAAAATGCCCTATAGCAAATCTAGCAACACCTAATGCACCAAATATAAAATTATAAAGCCAAAAAACCTTTGTTGGATTTAAAATTTTTGTATTTGATAATTTAAACGCAACTTCATTTAATTGTGTATTATTTAGTTTTTCAAACTTCAGTTTTAATTCTTCATTAGAAATTTTGGGTTTTTCAAATTTTATGTACCAATTTGTAAACCAATGATATTTTCTTGGAAGTTTGCTTTCTATTGAATAATACAAATCTAAACCAATCATTTTAATCCTTTTTATTTTAATTTTCATAATTTTATTTTGAATTATTTCACAACATAACTTAATATATATTTAATATTTCAATTATTTTATTATTTTTCATTGAATATTTCAATTGTTTTTAATAAAGAAAAAACTTTATACAATTTATTTATTGTAATTTAAGGATATAGGTTTGAAGAAAACAAAGCGAGATATGGCATATGAATTAGATATTGATGTTAGTACTTTATATAATTGGAGAAAATATAAACCAAATTTATATCGCATAGTAATGCTTGGTTTTAAATATGATAGTCTTTTAGAATATCATAAAAAAACATATGAAGATTTACTGAACATTGAAAACGAAATTTTAGAAGAAATAGAAAAATTTAAATAGACACTTATAATTATTAACATAATTTATTTTCAATGATTGAAATTCTTAATTATATATATTTTATTACACAATAAAATAAGTCTTTGTTATTTATTTTTTAATAAATTCACACTTAATAAAACAATAAAACTAAAAATTAAAAGTATGAGACTATAAATATGGGCTGTGACAAAATCTAAATTTTCCATACTTTCATATATAGCAATACTAGCTACTTTTGTTTCTCCACTTAAAGAACCACCTATCATTAAGACTATACCAAACTCACCCATAGTATGTGCAAAACTTATTACCAAAGCACTGAGTATAGATGGTTTGATACTAGGTAAGATTACTTTTAAAAGTGTAGTGAAAGAATTTTTTCCCAAAGAAAAACTAGCCTCTATAATATTTTTAGAAATCATAGACATTGCATTATATAAAGGATTAAACATAAAAGGTAAAGAATAAATACAACTTGCTATCACCAAACCTTCAAAGGTAAAAGCTAAGGTGATATTAAAGTGTTTTTCTAAAAATTCTCCAAAAAAAGAGTATTTTGAAAATAGAATCAATAAGTAAAAACCAACAACAGATGGTGGTAAAACTAAAGGTAAGGTTATTATAGTTTCTAGAATTTTTTTTGCTCTAAATTGCTTAAAAGTAAAAACCCAAGCAAGAGGAACACAAAAGCAAAACAAAATTACACAAGTAATAATAGAAAGTTTTATGGAAACTAAAAAAGGTGTCCAATCTATACTTAATAATAATTGCATCATTATTAAAACTTTCTCAAGTCAAAAAAGACTTGAGATTATTTTCCTAAATTTGGCTCCATTTCTATAATTTTCCAAGGAAGTCCTTGAGTATTTAACTCATCCATAAAAGATTTAGCATCAAATTCTTCCATGTTAAACACGCCTTTTCCTTGCCAAATTCCTTTAGCGATTAACTTTGTTCCTATCATTGCAGGAACTCCAGTAGTATAGCTCACAGCTTGTGCTCCAGTTTCTTTAAAGCATTCTTCGTGATTACAAACATTGTAAATATAAACTTGTCTATCTTTTCCATTCTTTACACCACGAATCACACAACCTATATTAGTATAGCCTTTGGTGCGAGGGCCTAAACTAGCAGGATCAGGAAGTAATGTTTTTAAAAATTCTATTGGTATTATTTCTTTGCCTTGATGCATAACAGGCTTAATACCTAGCATACCAACATTTTCAAGACATTTCATATGAGTTAAATAGCTTTGTCCAAAAGTCATGAAAAATCTTATTCTTTTTAAGCCTTTGATATTTTTTACTAAGCTTTCAAGCTCTTCATGATAAAGCAAATAGCTATCCTTTACTCCTACTTCAGGATAATCCCACTCCATTTTTATTTCCATAGGTTCAGTTTCTATCCATTTTCCATTTTCCCAGTAACGACCTTTAGCAGAAACCTCTCTTAAGTTAATTTCAGGGTTAAAATTAGTTGCAAAGGCATAGCCATGATCTCCGGCATTACAGTCTAATATATCTATATAATGAATTTCATCAAACAAATTTTGCTGTGCATAAGCACAAAATACATTAGTAACACCTGGATCAAAACCACTGCCTAAAAGTCCTAAAATTCCTGCTTGTTTAAACTTATCATTTCTTGCCCATTGTTCTTTATATTCAAATTTAGCTAAATCAGGATGTTCATAATTTGCAGTATCTATATAGTGGATATTAGTTTGAATACACGCATCCATTAAAGTAAGATCCTGATAAGGTAAAGCCACATTTAATAAAATTTCAGCTCCTGTTTTTTTGATAAGTTCTACAACAGCAGCAGTGTCATCTGCGTCTATTTGCTCAGTTTGAATTTCTATACCTAAACGCTCTTTTATAAAAGCTGCTATTTCATCACATTTGCTTTTAGTTCTACTTGCTAGAGTTATTTTACTAAAAACATCACTATTCATCGCACATTTTACAGTTGCAACGCGACTTACACCGCCTGCTCCTATAATCAAAAGATTTTTCATCATTTTTCCTTAAATTTTTTAGAAAATTGTAACAAAAAAACTTTATAAAGCATTGAAATAAAAAATAAAAATAATTTTTATAATGTTTTTTTAAACCAAAACAAGTAAAATGATAATTTTTTAAATTTTTTAAGGACACTTATGAATTTGCAAAGTGTGGAACTTTCTTATCCTATTGTTATTACTTTTATTACCTATGCATTTTTAATGCTTTTTATAGGTTTATATTTTTACAAAAAAAATCAAAACAGTAAAGATTATTTTGTTGGTAATGCTTCCATGGGGCCTGTAATATCTGCCTTAAGTGCAGGCGCTTCTGATATGAGTAGTTGGCTTTTAATGGCTTTTCCTGGTGCTTTATATGCAGCTGGTTTAGGACAAATTTATATAGCCATAGGCTTAAGTTTTGGTATGTTTTTAAACTGGACTTTTGTTGCCAAAAGATTAAAAATTTTTTCTCAAATAGCCAAAGAATGTATTACAATTCCTGATTTTTTTGAAAATCGCTTTCATGATGATAAGCATATTTTAAGAAGCATTTGCGCGGTAGTTATTTTGGTATTTTTTACTATTTACATTAGCGCTGGATTAGTAAGTGGTGCTAAGCTTTTTGAAAGTGTATTTAATTTACCTTATATTTTTGCCTTGAGTATTGGATTTTTGGTTATTGTTTTATACACTTTTTTAGGTGGTTATAAAGCTGTATGCTGGACTGATATGATACAAGGACTTTTAATGATGAGTTCATTAATTATCATTCCTTTTGTGATGATTTTTGAACTTGGTGGCTTTGGCGAAGCTTTTTCTACTATAAATGATGTAAAACCCCAAGCCTTTGGTTTAGATGGTGGTGGTTGGTTAGTCGTAGTATCAACCCTAGCATGGGGGCTTGGTTATTTTGGTCAACCTCACATTTTAATTCGTTTTATTTCTATAAAAAATGTAAAAGAAATTCCTACTGCAACTTTTATAGGTATAACTTGGATGGTAGTTTCTTTATTTGGCGCTGCTATGATAGGATTTTTAGGTATTGCTTATATAGCTAAATTTAATCTTAATTTAAATGATCCTGAAAGAATATTTATCGTAATGTCTCAAGTACTTTTTAATCCTTGGGTAGCAGGAATTTTACTCAGTGCAATTTTAGCAGCTATTATGAGTACTGCAAGTTCTCAACTACTAGTGTGCGCTTCTAGCTTGGTGCAAGATTTTTATACACAAATTTTAAAAAGAAAAACAAATGATAAAAATATTACTTTATTATCACGTTTAGGTGTTTTAACTGTTGCTTGCTTAGCTTTTATACTTTCACTTGATACTCAAAGTCAAATTTTAAGTATAGTTTCTTACGCTTGGGCTGGTTTTGGTGCAAGCTTTGGAAGTGTTATTTTATTTTCTTTATTTTATAAAAATATGAGCAAAGAAGGCGCGATAGCTGGAATGGCTAGTGGGGCCTTAACTGTTATATTTTATAAACATTTTGGTTCAAATTTTATAGCAATTTATGAAATCATTCCTGGATTTTTAGTTGCAAGTTGTTTTATTGTGATTTTTAGTGTGATTTTTAAAGTAAAAAAACATACAATAAAACATTATGAAAAAATGTTAAAAGAAATTTAAATGTTTAAATCTTTTTTTTATTCAAAAAAATGGGTATTGTGGGCTTATTTGGGTTTGTTTTTTTTGCTAGCCTCTTTACTTGCTCAAACTTCCATTAATGTTGCAATAAATGAATGGTATAAGGAATTTTATGATGTTTTACAAGATGCGAAAAATCATAGCATAGATGACTTTTATCATTTTATTAAACAATTTTTATATTTAGCATTGCCTTATGTATTAATCGCTACTATCACACAATATTTTGGAAGTATTTATGCCTTTAAATGGCGCGAGGCTATGACTTTTGATTATATTAAATTTTGGCAAAAAAAAGATGATAACATAGAAGGTAGTTCACAAAGAATTCAAGAAGATATTTATAATTTTTCAAAAATCATAGAAAGCTTAGGATTAGCTTTCGTCAAAGCAATTATGACTTTAATTGCTTTTGTGCCGATTTTGTGGATGTTGAGTGCGCATGTTAATTTACCTATTTTAAAAGACATTAATGGCTCTTTAGTATGGATTGCATTTTTGGTTTCTTTGGGAGGACTTGTTATATCATGGTTTGTTGGTATTAAATTACCTGGTCTTGAATATAATAATCAAAAAGCCGAAGCTGCTTTTAGAAAAGAACTTGTTTTTGCTGAAGATGATAGAAAAAATTATGCGAGCGATGAAAGTATTTTAAGTTTATTTACTGGACTTAAAATCAATTATAAAAGATTATTTTTGCATTATGGATATTTTAATATATGGCTTTATCTATTTGAGCAAATCATGGTTATAGTACCTTTTTTAATCATGGCTCCAAGCTTGTTTTTAGGACTTATACAACTTGGAATTATCATACAAGTTGGCAATGCTTTTGATCAAGTTAGATCCTCATTTAGTATTTTTATCACCAATTGGACAACTATTACTCAATTGCGTAGCATTTATAAACGTTTAGATGAATTTGAGAAAAATATTGAATATAGAAAACATAAATTAATTTAAAATATATCATTTATTTTAAGCTAATTTTATAGTTTTGATTTGATATAATTTTGCAAAAATTTTATTAAAGGAGTTTTTTTGGACCCCAGTCAATCTTTAGACTTAAATCAAACATTACCCGCTATTGCCTCAATTGATGTAGGCTATTCTACTTTTATGATTCTTGTTGCATTAGCTTTAGTGCTTTTAAATGGATTTTTTGTTTTATCTGAATTTGCTATTGTTAAAGTACGTAGATCAAAACTTGAAGAAATGGTAAAAGAAAAAAAACGCAATGCAAAAAAAGCTTTAGAAGTAACTTCAAAATTAGATACTTATTTAAGTGCTTGCCAACTTGGTATTACACTAAGCTCTCTTGCTCTTGGTTGGATAGGTGAACCCGCTATTGCTAAAATTCTTGAAGTTCCTTTGGCAACTTTAGGCTTAACTCCAGCATTAATTCATACTATAGCATTTGTTATTGCTTTTGCTATTATCACATTATTGCATGTTGTATTAGGTGAGTTAGTTCCAAAGAGCGTTGCTATTGCTATTGCAGATAAAGCTGTTTTATGGGTTGCAAGACCATTGCATTTATTTTGGTTGCTTTTCCTACCTTTCATCAAAACATTTGACTTTTTAGCTGCAATTTCTTTAAAAGTTATAGGTATTAAACCTGCCAAAGAACATGAATTAAGCCACTCTGAAGAAGAAATTAAATTTATTGCAAGTGAAAGCCAAAAAGGTGGAGTTTTAGATGAGTTTGAAACTGAAATCATACGCAATGCTGTTGATTTTTCAGATACAGTGGCAAAAGAAATCATGACACCTAGAAAAGATATGATATGTCTTAACAAACAAAAAAGCTATGAAGAAAATATGCAAATAGTTTGTCAGTACAAACACACACGCTTTCCATATATAGATGGTTCTAAAGATATCATTTTGGGTATGGTACACATTAGAGATATCATGCAAAATGAACTTAGTAAAGATAAGAAAAATTTAGATGATTTTTTAATCAAAATGATCTTAGTTCCAGAAAATATCAGCATATCTAAAGTCCTTTTCATGATGAATAAAGAACAAGTGCACACAGCATTAGTAGTGGATGAATATGGTGGTACAGCTGGACTTTTAACCATGGAAGATATTATGGAAGAAATCGTTGGAGATATTAACGATGAACATGATGATTCTAGTCCACATTTTAAAAAACTTGCGGAAAACATTTATGAATTTCAAGGAAGATATGAAATTAGTGAAGTGGAAGAAATGCTTAATATACGCTTTAATGAAGAGCTAGAACAAGTCACTATAGGTGGATATGTTTTCAATCTCTTAGGACGCTTGCCGGTTGTTGGAGATAGAATAGAAGATGAATTCTGCTACTATGAAGTCAAAAAGATGGATGGAAATAGTATAGAACGCATTAAAGTTGTACGCAAAAATACTGATGAAGAAGAGTGATAAACTCTTCTTTTACTCTCATACAGTCCTCAATCTTATCCATTCTAACCTACAAAGGAAAGTATATGCAATTACATGATGAAATTAATCAATTTATACAAGAATGCAAAAGCATTATGATATCTTCTTTAAATTTAAATAATCAAACTATATGTTCATATGCTCCTATTATAAAAATAAAAAATGATTTTTATATTTACATTAGTGAAATTGCTGAACATTTTGAAGGATTTAAACACAATAATAAAAACATAGAAATTATGTTTATAGAAGATGAAAAAGATTGCATGTCAATCTTTGCAAGAAAAAGACTTAAATTTAGAATAGAATGTATAGAAATAACAAGAGATAATCAACTCTTTGAGCAAGTATTAAATACTTATGAAAATGAAAACAATAAAGAAGTAATTCAGGTCATTAAAAATATGAAAGATTTTCATTTATTTCAGCTGATACTAAAAAATGGAAGATATGTTAAAGGTTTTGGAAAAGCATATGAAATTAATAAAGAAGCAATTAATTTAATTAATTCAAAAGGACATAAATAATTCAAGATGAGCTTTTTGCCCATCTTGATAGATTAACCATTTCTTTTTTTAATAATTTCTTCAGAAACGTTTTTTGGAACTTCATCATAATGATCAAATTCCATAGAATAAGTAGCACGGCCTTGAGTTTGACTTCTAAGATCAGTTGAGTAACCAAACATCTCAGCCAAAGGACAAAATGCTGTAATAATTTTATTACCACCTCTTTCATCCATTGAATTTACTTGACCACGACGTTTATTTAAATCTCCAATAACATCACCCATGTATTCTTCTGGAGTTTCAACTTCAACTTTCATCATAGGTTCTAAGATTACTGCACCTGCTTTTCTAGCACCTTCTTTAAAGCCCATAGAAGCTGCAAGTTTAAATGCCATTTCAGAAGAATCCACTTCATGGTAACTTCCATCATAAACAGTTACTTTAACATCTTCAACAGGATATCCCGCTAAAACACCATTTTGTAATGCTTCTTGTATACCTTTATCAACCGCTGGAATATATTCTTTTGGAATTACCCCACCTTTGATATCATTTACAAACTCATATCCACTACCTGGCTCAAGCGGCTCAAGTCTTAAGAATACATGACCATACTGACCACGACCACCTGATTGTTTAGCGTATTTGTATTCTTGCTCAACTGTTTTTCTAATAGTTTCACGGTAAGCAACTTGAGGTTGACCAACTTCTGCTTCAACTTTAAACTCACGAAGCATTCTATCAACAATGATTTCCAAGTGAAGCTCACCCATACCTGAAATGATGGTTTGACCACTTTCTTCATCTGTAGAAACTCTAAAGCTTGGATCTTCTTGAGCTAATTTATTTAAAGCAATAGACATTTTTTCTTGATCTGCTTTTGTTTTAGGCTCAACAGCAACTGAAATAACAGGATCTGGAAAATCCATTCTCTCTAAAATAACTTTATCTTTTTCACTTGCTAAAGTATCACCAGTTAGTGTGTCTTTAAGACCAACAACCGCTCCAATTTCTCCTGCATATAAAGTTTTAATCTCTTCTCTTTTATTAGAGTGCATTTTCAAAAGACGACCAATTCTTTCTTTTTTATCTTTTGTTGAATTATATGCATAAGAACCACTTTCTAGACTTCCTCTATACACACGAACGAAAGTTAATTGTCCAACAAACGGGTCAGTCATAATTTTAAATGCAAGACCTGCAAATTCACCATCATCAGTTGATTTTACAGAAACTTCTGTACCATCTTCATACTCACCTTTGATATTAGCAACTTCATCAGGAGCTGGTAAATAAGCAACAACAGCATCAAGCAATGGTTGAACACCTTTGTTTTTAAAAGCCGTACCGCAAAGCATAGGAACCATAGAAAGACTTAAACATCCTGCTTTAATACCTGCTTTGATTTCTTCTTGAGTAAGCTCTTCACCACCTAAATATTTTTCCATTAACTCATCACTTGTTTCAGAAACTGCTTCTATCATTTTTACACGATATTCTTCAGCCTTTTCTTTGAGCTCAGCTGGAATTTCTTTTTCTACATAATCAGTTGGCTTGCTTTCATCTTCCCATACTAAAGCTTTCATAGTGATAAGATCAATCACACCTTTGAAATTATCTTCAGCACCAATTGGAATTTGAAGTGGAACCGGGTTGCCTTTTAAGCGATTTTTAATTTGCTCTTCTACATTAAAGAAATTTGCACCAATTCTATCCATTTTATTTACAAAAACAATTCTTGGAACACCGTATTTATTAGCTTGTCTCCAAACAGTTTCTGATTGTGGTTGAACTCCACCTACTGAACAAAATACTGCCACAGCGCCATCTAAAACACGCATTGATCTTTCAACTTCGATTGTAAAGTCAACGTGGCCTGGAGTGTCTATAAGGTTGATTTGGTGATTTTTCCAAAAACAAGTTGTAGCAGCAGAAGTAATTGTAATACCTCTTTCTTTTTCTTGCTCCATCCAGTCCATTGTAGCTGCGCCATCATGTACCTCACCAATTTTATGACTCATACCCGTAAAGAAAAGAATTCTCTCACTAGTAGTTGTTTTACCTGCGTCAATGTGAGCTGCGATACCTATATTTCTAACTCTTTTTAAAGGAGTACTTCTTGACATATTTTACTCCTCTTACCAGCGATAATGAGCAAATGCTTTATTAGCTTCTGCCATTTTATAAGTATCTTCTTTCTTCTTAAATGAAGCGCCTTTACTATTAGCTGCGTCTAATAATTCAGCTGCTAATTTTTCAATCATAGTTCTTTCACTTCTTTTTCTAGCAAAAGAAATAATCCATCTTATAGCTAAAGCTTGTTGTCTAGCTGGGCGTACTTCTACCGGAACTTGATAAGTAGCACCACCAACACGACGAGATTTAACTTCTAATAAAGGCTTGATATTTTCAATAGCATCATTAAAAATTTCTATACCTTTTTTCTCTCCACCTTTTTTATCGATAGTTTCTAAAGCACCATACATAATAGTAGTAGCTGTACTTTTTTTACCATCATACATTAAAGAATTAATGAATTTTGTGATTACTTTATTTCCATAAATCGGATCTGGCAAGACTTCTCTTACCGGAGCTTTTCTTCTTCTCATAATTTTCCTTCAAATTTATAATTTTACTCAAACAAAATCAAATCTAACGGATTTGTCTGCAATCTTATTACTTAGCCGCTGCTTTAGGGCGTTTTGCACCATATTTAGAACGAGAAACAGTTCTTTTTGCAACACCTGCAGTATCTAAGGCACCACGAACAATATGATACTTAACACCTGGTAAGTCTTTTACCCTACCACCACGCACCAAAACAATGCTGTGTTCTTGTAGGTTATGACCTTCACCACCGATATAACTA
Source organism: Campylobacter lari subsp. concheus (assembly GCF_008245025.1). Lineage (NCBI taxonomy): Bacteria > Pseudomonadati > Campylobacterota > Epsilonproteobacteria > Campylobacterales > Campylobacteraceae > Campylobacter > Campylobacter lari. Next base: position 425,344 of record NZ_CP043426.1, on the reverse strand, counting down.
ATAACTTCAAAGCCACTTGTAAGTCTTACTTTGGCAACTTTTCTTAACGCTGAGTTTGGTTTTTTAGGAGTTGTTGTATAAACCCTAGTGCAAACTCCCCTTCTTTGTGGGCAATTTTTAAGCGCTGGTGATTTAGATTTTTCTAAAACTTTTTTGCGCTCTTTTCTAACCAATTGATTTATGGTTGGCACAGTAATTCCTTTCATTAATAAAATAATAAACTTTGGATAATATCTAAATTTTACTTATAAAATTATAAACTATTAAGGTTTTCTTGAAGTTTTTCTAAAAACAAATAAATGTGATAAGTATCATTAGTGGCATGATTAACATTAATACTAAAAGGAATGAGAAATTTTTTATTTTCTTTTATAATCTTTCCACTTGTTATAATAGGAAAGAAATATTGCTCTTTTTTTGGTAAGTGTAAAGAAAAATTTTCAAAAATTATCCAAGGAATAGCAGAAATATTAAAAAGATTTTCTATAGGTTCTTTTAAAAACATACTTTTATTGTTTTTTATTAATTGTTTATCCTCTTCATATAAAGATAAAAAATCATTTAAATTTTCTTTATAGAAAGTCCAAAGAACAGAAAAAGTTTTGGAGTCCTTATGAAAAATAGCATAAGAAGGATGGATAATATCATAACATATTAGTTGTTTGTTTTGATCTAGACTGAATTTAAAATTATCAAAAGCATTTATACTTTTACTAATAGTGTGGATAAAACAAGGGTAAAATTCATAATTATTGTTTTTAATAAAATAATAAAAAGAACTAATATCTAATTTAACAGTAATTTCAAACGAGCAAGGAATATTGTGAGCATAAAAGTTAAAATATTCTTTTCTTTTATATCGTTCTAAATCAATTATTTTAAACATAAAATACTTTAAAAAATCCTAGCGAAATTGCTAGGATTAAAATTAATTTTGTTGCTTAAGTTTTAAATTTTGATCTCCATAAAGACCTGTACCAACAGGAATCATACGACCTAAGATTACATTTTCTTTTAGATCTTCGAGATAGTCAAATTTACCTGCAATACTTGCTTCTGTTAAAACTTTTGTTGTTTCTTGGAATGAAGCAGCTGAAATCACGCTATCACTTCCAATAGCTGCTCTTGTAACCCCAAGCAATACAGGCTCAGCCACAGCAGGTTCACCGCCATATCTTAAAATTCTTTCATTTTCTTCTCTGAATTTTCTTCTTGAAACCAAATCACCCACAATAAAGTTTGTATGACCACTATCAACAATTTTTACTTGTCTTAGCATTTGCGATACAATGATTTCAATATGCTTATCAGAAATCACAACACCTTGACCACGATAAACTTGCTGAATTTCAGAAATAAGATAATAATGCAATGCTTTTTCACCTAAAATTCTAAGCACATCATGACTTGAAATAACTCCATCGGTTAATTTTTCACCCGCATGGATAAATTCACCATCTCTTACTTGAATGCGTTTTGATTTATCAATTAAATACTCTGCACTGCTTCCATCTTCTGCTTGGATAATAATTCTTTCTTTTGATCTTAAAGGTTTATCAAATCTAACAACCCCGTCAATTTCAGCCACAACAGCAGTATTTTTTGGCTTTCTTGCTTCAAACAATTCAGATACCCTTGGAAGACCTCCAGTAATATCTTTTGATTTAGCAGCTGCCTTTGGTGTTTTAGCTAGGATGTCAGCTTGCTTAACCTTATCACCATCATTTACATAAATAACAGTTTTTGGTTCGAGTTGATAACGCACTACTTTATCATTTTCACCTATGATTAATAATGCTGGACGTACTCCACTTGGTAAATACTCATTAATAACAAGAGATCTTTTACCGGTTGCTTCATCAATTTGCTCATCAGCACTATAGCCTGACTCAATATCTTCAAAGTTAATTGTACCTGCAACTTCTGCAATTACAGTATTATTATATGCATCCCATTCAGCAATGATAGTTTTATCTTCTTTACTTGATTTTGCTATGATAGTTTTAGGATTATCCACAAAAGCACTATCATCAAATTCAATCACAGAATCTCTTGGTATATAGTGTCTTTTTGCTTCTCTATCATTTTCATCAGCAATAACAACAAAAACACCTTTTTCTTTAACCACATCACCTTTTTTAAGATCTCTAATTCTATCTAAGCCATCCCCTTTAAGCATATAAAACTTCAAAGTACCTTTTGCACCAGCTATAATATCTTGAGTAATAGGATCACCATCTTTTACTAGCAATTCACTCGCATAAGGGATACGGTTTGGTATATTCCAACCCTCTTTGATTACTTCTACAATACTTTCATTTTCAGCTACTTCAGCACCATCGCTATATGGGATATATAATTTACCTTCAATATTACCACTTACACCCGCAAGCTCATTAGCTTTCGCTAAGTCATATTTTCTTAATATAAATTTAGCTTCATTGTTTTTTGCTTTAACGCTAACCACCACATCTTCATATGCATGCTCAATATGGATAGTTCCCTTAAATGGAGCTTTGATTTTTGGCTCAACAAGTAAAATAGCAGCATTGCGATGATTAGCCACTATAGTTTTACCTTGTCTATCTTGATAGGTATTAAGATTATAAAATCTTACAAATCCTTCTTTGTGTGCTACCACTTGACGATCTTGCAAATCTGTGCTAGCAGTACCACCACTATGGAAAGTTCTTAGCGTAAGCTGTGTTCCTGGCTCACCAATTGATTGAGCAGATATAATACCTACAGCCTCACCTGGTTTAACTAATTTTCCTTCACCTAGATTAATACCATAGCATTTAGAACAAACTCCTTTTTTAGCTTTACAAGTAATAGGAGTTCTAATGCTTACACTCTTTACTCCACTTTCAACAATAATCCTAGCTTTTTCCTCATCTACTAAAGTACCTTCTGAGAACAAAATCTCATTAGTAATAGAATCAATAATATTTTCAGCTAAAACTCTTCCTAAAATTCTTTCTTCTAAGGTTTCAATCACAACACCATCTGCGGTAATTTCATTAATCTCAACACCCTCATGTGCGCCACAATCTTCCATTGTAACTTTTACATTTTGCGCCACATCGATAAGTTTTCTTGTCAAATAACCTGCATTTGCTGTTTTTAACGCTGTATCTGCAAGACCTTTTCTAGCACCGTGAGTTGAAATGAAATATTCAAGAACATTTAGTCCTTCACGGAAGTTCGAAATAATCGGTGTTTCAATAATAGAACCATCAGGTTTAGCCATAAGACCCCTCATCGCAGCAAGCTGTGAAATTTGAGCCGCTGAACCCCTAGCACCAGAATCTGCCATCATATAAATAGAGTTAAATCCTTCTTTGTCTTTTTTAATCAACTCCATCATATCTTTTGATAAGACATTATTAGTGCTTTTCCAAATATCAATAATCTTATTATATCTTTCACCTGAAGTAATCAAACCTAAATTATATGAATTTTGGATTTCTCTTACTTGTTTTTTAGCTTCTTCTATACTTTTTTGCTTTTGATCAGGTACAATAATATCAGCAATTGAAATAGAAATACCTGCTTTTGTTGCATATTCAAAACCAAGATCTTTTAGTTTATCTAAAAAGCTAGCACTTACTTCAAGTCCACCTTCTTTATAAACATAATCAACCAAAGCTGCAATATCTTTTTTCTTCATGACTTTATTCCACATATTCTCTGGAACAAAATCAGGTAAGATAGATTTAATGATTAATCTTCCTGCAGTTGTTGTGATTTTTCTTCCATCAACTACGCTTCTAATACTTGCATGAATATCTAAAGATTTTGCTTCTAGAGCAATCATAACCTCTTCAATACCTGTACAAATTTTATGCTCACCCTTAGCACCATCTTTTTCTAAAGATAGATAATAAATTCCCAAAACCATATCTTGAGAAGGTACAGTCACAGAACGACCGCTTGCTGGAAGCAAGATATTCATAGATGAAAGCATTAATACTTTACACTCAGCTATTGCTTCTTGAGATAAAGGCACATGCACAGCCATTTGATCCCCATCAAAGTCAGCATTAAATGCTGCACACACCAATGGATGAAGTTGAATTGCTTTGCCTTCTACAAGTACGGGATGGAAAGCTTGGATAGAAAGCTTATGTAAGGTTGGTGCACGGTTGAGCATTACAGGATGACCTTTAACAACCTCTTCTAAACACTCCCAAACTTCATTGGTTTTATTTTCAATCATTTTTTTAGCTTGTTTTACAGTAGTTGCATAACCTTTTTCTTCAAGCTTAGCTAACAAATGTGGTTTAAATAATTCTAAAGCCATTTTTTTAGGCAAGCCACATTGATCCATTCTGAGTTTTGGTCCAACAACAATAACACTACGACCTGAAAAATCCACTCTTTTACCAAGTAGATTTTGTCTGAAACGACCTTGTTTTCCTTTGATGATTTCACTTAAAGATTTTAATGGACGTTTATTTGCGCCTTTAACTGCATTTGCTCTTCTACCATTATCAAATAAAGCATCAACTGCTTCTTGTAGCATTCTTTTTTCATTTCTAATGATAATTTCAGGTGCATCAAGCTCCATAAGTCTTTTCAAGCGTGTATTTCTATTAATAACCCTTCTATATAAATCATTCACATCAGAAACTGCAAATTTTCCACCATCTAAAGCTACCAAAGGTCTTAAATCAGGTGGTAATACAGGTAAATTTGTAATCATCATCCACTCAGGACGATTTGGAACTACTTCATCACTATTTGTATTAGTATTTAGATTACTATTTAAGAAATTTTCTACCACTTTTAAGCGTTTAATAATAGTTTTTTTCTTTGCTTCTGAATTAGTTGCTGCAATATCTTCTTTTAATTTATTTAAAAGCCCAACAAGATCCAAATTTGCTAGCAAATCTCTAACAACTTCGCCACCCATTCTAGCTTTAAAACCACTGCTTTCGTAGCGCTGCATTAAATTTAAATATTGCTCTTCATTTAATACATCACAAAATTCAACTTTTTTGGTATTTTCATTATCATAGTATGCATCACCTGGACTTTCTACTATATATGCTTCATAATACAATACGCGCTCTAAGTCTTTCATCTTTACGCCAAGTAAAGTACCAATACGACTTGGCAAAGAATTTACATACCAAATATGAGCTACCGGTGTAACTAATTCAATATGTCCCATTCTTGAACGGCGTACTTTAGAACTAGTAACTTCAACACCACATTTTTCACACTTAATACCTTTAAAACGCATTTTTTTATACTTACCACAAAGACACTCATAATCTCTTACCGGTCCAAAAATTTTAGCACAAAAAAGACCGTCTCTTTCAGGCTTTAAGGTTCTATAATTAATTGTTTCTGGTTTTTTTACTTCACCATAAGACCATGATTTGATTTTTTCAGGACTTGCAAGTCTTAATTGAAAAGCTTCAAAGTCTCTAGGTCTACCATCTTCTTTTATTTCGATAGGTTTAAATTTACTCATTATTCTCATCCTTATCAAAAATTTCAACATCTAAAGCAAGAGATTTTAATTCATTTGTAAGTACAAAGAATGTCTCTGGAATACCTGTTGCTGGAACATTCTCGCCTTTTGTTAAAGCTTTATAAGCACTAAATCTACCTTCAACATCGTCAGATTTTATGGTTAACATCTCTCTTAGAGTATGAGCTGCTCCATAAGCCTCAAGAGCCCAAACTTCCATCTCACCAAATCTTTGTCCACCAAATAAAGCCTTACCGCCAACTGGTTGTTGTGTTACAAGACTATAAGGCCCGGTACTTCTTGCGTGAACTTTTTCATCTACCAAGTGATGCAATTTAAGCATATACATACATCCAACATGTACACGTTCTGCCATTTTTTCACCAGTTCTTCCATCATAAAGTTCGCTTTTTCCATCCATAGCTATTTTAGCCATTTCAAAAAGCTTACCAAATTCTTCAACCGTTACACCTTCAAATACAGGAGTAGCAAATTTCACTCCTTTGACCCAATCCCTTGCATAAGAAATAAGTTGCTCATCATTTAAAGTTTGTACAAATTTCTTTTCTAGTTCAAGTCTAGATACACTACAAATTTCAAGAATTTTTTCACGTAATTCTTTTACAAAATCTTTTTGTTTTCTATCAAAAATTTCTTGAATTTGATCACCTAGTTTCATACCAACAATCCCTAAGTGACTCTCAAGAATTTGTCCTATGTTCATACGGCTTGGAACACCCAAAGGATTTAAAGCTATATCAATAGGTCTTCCATCAGGTAAATATGGCATATCAACTTCTGGAACGATATTAGATACAATACCTTTATTTCCATGGCGTCCTGCCATCTTATCCCCAACTTTTAATTTTCTCTTAGTCGCGATGTATACTTTAACAAGTTTTACTACTCCACTTGGTAAAATATCATCTTTTTCTAAAATCTCTAATTTTTCATCATGCTCTGTTTTAAGTTTTTTCTTCTCATTTTGGAAATGATTTTTTAAATCATCATATTCTTTTTGCACTTCTTTAGAATAAGCTTTAACTAAAGAATTTAATGCAAAACGATTAATTTTTTCTAATTCTGCAATTTCTACTTTAGAGCCTTTTTTATATTTAACACCATTTATTTCTTCATCTGAATTTAAAGCTGATTTAGAAAGCAAAGAGCACACTCTTAAAGTTTCTTCTCTATCCATCATTAAAAGTCTATCATGGTGTTCTTTTTCAAGATTTAATTTTTCATCATCGTAAGCTTTTATAGCGCGCGCATCTTTTTCATAACCTTTTTTAGTGAAGATTTTTACATCTACAACAACACCTTCTAATGAGGCAGTTGCGTATAAAGATTTGTTTACAACATGCCCAGCTTTTTCACCAAAAATAGCTCTTAATAATCTTTCTTCAGGTGTAGGTTTTACTTCACCCTTAGGTGAAACTTTACCAACTAAAATCATACCAGGCTTTATATGGGTTCCTATTTTAGCGATACCACTCTCATCAAGATGTGCTAAATCTTCTTCTTTTACATTTGGAATGTCTTTTGTAATTTCTTCTACACCATCTTTAAGCTCTCTAGCCTCTACTTCTTTTTCATAAATATGAACACTAGTAAAAGTATCTTCACGTAAAATTTTCTCACTAATTACAATAGCATCTTCATAGTTATACCCATGCCATGGCATAAATGCGATTAAGGCATTCTTACCAATAGCAAGTTCGCCTTGATCCATACTTGGGCCATCTGCAATAATTTGACCTGCTTGAACAAAATCTCCTTTTTTAACAATTGGATGCTGCGTAAAAGTTGTATTTTGATTTGTTCTTAGATTTTTTTCCATTTTGTAATGATCTATAAATGGCCCATTTTCATCTTCACCCAAAATAAAAATATTTTTATTATCAACTTTTTCTACAATTCCTGCTCTTTTAGCTTTAATAGCCTCCCAAGCATCACGCGCAATGATTTTTTCCATACCAGTACCTACTATAGGTGCTTGTGCAGTTAGTAAAGGCACTGCTTGACGTTGCATATTCGAACCCATTAAAGCTCTGTTTGCATCATCGTGTTCTAAGAATGGGATTAATGATGCTGCAACCCCTACTATCATACCTGAACAAAGGTCAATCAAATGCACTTCTTCTCTTCTTGCTAGGATTGTTTCACCATCTTGTCTTGCCTCAACAAATTCCTCAACAATATTACCTTTTTCATCAATTTTAGTTGAAGCAGCTGCAATCACCAAGCCCTCTTCTTGAGTAGCAGTCAAGTAAACAATTTCATTACTTACTTTTCCATTTTCCACTTTCTTATAAGGTGCTTCAACAAAACCTAAATCATTTACTTTAGCATAAGTTGAAAGCGTATTAATCAACCCAATGTTCTGACCTTCTGGAGTTTCAACAGGACAAATTCTTCCATAATGCGTTGCATGAACATCACGTACCTCAAAACCTGCTCTTTCTTTTACTAAACCACCTTCACCAAGCGCTGATAGACGACGTTTATGAGTCACTTCACTCAATGGATTTGTTTGATCCATAAATTGAGATAATTGACCGCCGGTAAAAAATTCCATAATTGTTACAGTAATTGTCTTAGGATTAATCAAATCATAAGGCATTACTTTATCAATATCTGTATTTAAAGCCGTAAATTTATCTCTGATTGATTTTTGCATTTTAGCAAGACCTACATGAAGTTCATTAGCTAAAAGTTCTCCAATTGATCTTATACGACGATTGCCTAAATGGTCTCTATCATCAATATGTCCTCTACCATTTTTTACTTTAATTAAATATTTTGCAGTTTTTACTATATCTTCATTAGTTAAAACCGTAACATATTCAGGCGTATCTAAACCTAACTTATGATTCATTTTCATACGACCAACTTTTGTTAGATCATATCTTTCAGGATTAAAAAATAAATCATTTACAAAAGCTTTTGCAGCATCTTTTACTACCGGTTCGCCTGGTCTCATTACTTTATAAATTCTAATAGCTGCTAAATCGTTCTCATCATCTATATTTTCTGTTTGTTTTAATAATTTTAAAGTTTCATTATCTTGAATGAAAGAATTAATAATAGCAGCATCTACTCCATTAGCTAAGTCATTAGCAATATCAAACTGTTTTTCTTCTTTAATTTTTGCTAGTTTTCCCTCATCTAATAGCGTTAAAGAATCAAATAAAACCTCGCCAGTTTCTTTATTAATAATAGGATTAGCTAAATATCTGTTTGTTAAAATTTCAACTGGATATTCAACCCATTTAACCCCATCTTTTACAAGCTGTTCAGCCTTTTTCTTTGTCATTCTTTTACCAGCTTGATGAACTACATTACCTTTTTCATCTTTTAAGTCATACTCAACTCTATCTAAAAAGTCATTTGGATTAAACTCTGTTAAAAATTTATCTTTTTTGACATAAATAGTTTGTATAGGGTAAAATAATTTTATAATGTCTTGTTTTTTATAACCAAGTGCTCTAAATAAAATTGTAATAGGCACTTTTCTTCTTTTATTAATACGCACATAAAGCACATCTTTAGCATCATATTCAAAATAAAGCCAAGAACCACGATCTGGTATAATTTGGGCTGTATATACTAATTTATTTGCAACAGTAGAACTTTCTTCTTCTTTAAATATAACGCCCGGACTTCTATGAAGTTGATTTACTACAACCCTTTCAACTCCATTAATTATGAAAGAAATTCTATCTGTCATTAAAGGAATTTCTCTAATATAAATTTCTTGTTCTTTAATATCTTTTATACCAATTTTTTCACCCGTTTTTTCATCTTTTTCATGCAAAGTTAAACGGATTTTCATTTTTAAATTTACAGAATAAGTCAAACCTCTTTCCATACACTCTCTAATAGTGTACTTAGGTTTACCTACTTCACTACTTACATATTCTAAACTTAATCTATTTTGTGGATCATGAATTGGAAAAATAGATTTAAATACTTTTTCAATTCCACTTTCTGAATTTTTCGCATCTATGTTTAAAAAATAATCGAAACTTTTTTTTTGTAATTGTAATAAATTTGGAATGTCTATTTGTTGTGGAACATTCGAGAAGTCTATTCTTAAACGATTTCCTGATTGTGAATTTAACATATTATTATACCCCATGGTAAAAGTATTGAAAGAAAGAATCCTAATTAAAGGAAAACAAGAAAGGACACAAAATCCTTTCTTTTAAAACAAAAAAAATTATTTAAGCTCAACCTTAGCGCCAGCTTCTTCAAGTTGTTTTTTAGCTTCTTCAGCTTCAGCTTTACTAACACCTTCTTTAAGAACTGATGGAGTTTGTTCAACAGCATCTTTTGCTTCTTTTAGTCCAAGACCAGTTAAAGCACGAACAACTTTAATTACATTGATTTTTTTATCGCCACCATCTTGTAATACGATGTCAAATTCAGTTTTTTCTTCAGCAGCACCGCCAGCAGCACCTGCAACAGCAGCACCTGCAACCATAACTGGAGCAGCAGAAACACCAAATTTTTCTTCAAATTCTTTTACTAATTCTGAAAGTTCAAGAACACTTAGGTTAGAAATAAATTCTAATACATCTTCTTTAGTAATTGCCATTTTTTATCCTTTTTAATTTTATTCAGCTTCTTTTTTTTCTTTTAATGCATTCAATCCAATTGTAAAATTGGTGATTGGTGCATTCCAAACTTGCAAAAGCATAGCAAGTAATTCATTGCGAGAAGGCATTTTAGCTAAAGCTTTAACTTTATCTACTGAAGCAACTTCACCATCAATAAATGCGGTTTTGATTTCAAATGTTTGATTAGCTTCGCTAAATTTATCAGCAACTTTTGAAACATTTAATTGGTCTTCACCCCAAAGATAAATATTTGTATCTTTAAGTTCCATTCCATCTTTGCCGGCATTTTTAAGAGCAATACTTGCTAAAGTATTTTTAATAATTTGAACTTTAACATCCATTTCTCTCGCATTATTTCTTAACTCTTCAAGTTTTTTAGTATTTAAACCTTTGTAGTTACAAACTACAACAGCTTCACTAGCCTTAAAACCCTCTTCAAGCTTAGAAACAAGTTCAATTTTTTGGCTTTTAGTCATTCTTTACTCCTTTCCGACCGGTGATTTCAAGCAGAGCAGAAAATCTAATTAAGTCTTAAGACCTCGGCTATCTCCAATCTAAGATAAAAATTAGATAAAATAAAAGATATTATCTTATCTAATTTTTATTAATGAGAGAAAAACTCTCATTAATTTTATTTTGTATCAAGTAATTCTTGAGTATCAAGAGAAAGAGAAGGACTCATAGTTAAAGAAAGACTAGCATTTTTAATATATCTTCCTTTTGCAGCAGCTGGTTTATGCTTATTAATAGCTTTCACAAATGCTGTCATATTTTCTTTTAATTGCTCTTGGGTAAAACTAACTTTACCTAAGCCTGCATGGATGTTTCCTTGTTTATCAACACGGAAATTAACTTGTCCATTTTTAGCATTATTAACAGCTTGAGCAACATCCATTGTTACTGTACCTGTTTTGGGATTTGGCATCAAACCTTTAGGTCCTAAAATACGACCCACTTTACCTACTAGACCCATTAAATTTGGCGTAGCAATTAAAACATCAAAATTCATATTACCTTTTTGAATTTCTTCTACTAAATCATCACTACCAACAATATCAGCACCTGCATTTTTCGCTTCATCAGCTTTTGCATCTTTTGCAATAACAGCAACACGAACTTTTTTACCTGTACCACAAGGTAAAACAACACTACCTCTTACCATTTGATCTGCATGTCTTGGATCAACATTTAGTTTTAAAGCAATTTCAACTGTTTCATCAAATTTAGCAGAAGCAAGAGTTTTTACTGTACTTACTGCCTCATCCATTAAATAGTTTTTATTTGAATCTATTTTTTTTAATAATTCTGTAAATCTTTTAGTATTTTTAGACATCAATTTTCTCCGCATTTTATATAAAGTGCTACCGCCTTTTTAAACTCTTGGCGGTAAAGAGTATTAATCTACGATTTCAACACCCATAGAACGAGCAGAACCCATAATAATCTTAGCAGCTTGCTCTCTATCTTTTGTATTCATATCAGCGATCTTTTTATCCACAATTTCTAAAACCTGTGCTTTAGTTAATTTACCTACTTTATTTTTTAAAGGATTATCTGCACCTTTAGAAATACCTGCAGCTTTTTTAATTAAATCTGTAGCTGGTGGTTGTTTTGTTATAAATGTAAAGCTTTTATCTGCATAAACAGTAATAACAACGGGGATATTAAAACCAGCCATATCCTTTGTTCTTTCATTAAATGCCTTACAAAATTCCATAATATTAACACCTTGTTGACCCAAAGCAGGACCAACTGGAGGCGATGGATTAGCCTTAGTAGCAGCTATTTGTAATTTAATTTCTCCTACGACTTTTTTAGCCATAACCTTTCTCCTTTACTTACTATATAATCAAACTATTTTTTCAACTTGAGAGTATAAGATTTCTACTGGAGTTGATCTACCAAATATAGAAACATTTAGCTTTAAAACGCCTCTAACCATATCATATTCCTCTACAATACCAACAAAGTTTGCAAAAGGACCTTCAGTTATTCTTACACTTTCTTCTTTATCAAATGAAATTTTAGGCTTAGGTGCTGCTTTGTTTTTCACCTTTTCTAAAATAAGATTGATATCTTTTTCACTTAATGGGGTTGGTTTTTTACTTTCACCTATAAAACGACCAACCTTTGGTAAAGACTGAATTTTATGCCAAAGCTCTGTTGATAAGTCTATATTAGCAAATACATAACCCGAATATAAACTTCTTTCGCTTATTTTTTCTTTACCATTTTTAAATTCAATCACATCTTCAGTTGGAACAATTACTTCTAATAATTGTTCTTGAATTCCATGATCTCTAACTAAATTTTCTATGGCTCTTTTTACAGCCATCTCACTACCTGCATAAGTTTGAATTGCATACCATTTATGATTCATTTTTTTATCCTATAATCTTAGATAATGAAAATGACATAATCAAATCAACCAATGCTAAAAATAATGAAACAACAGTAACAACTACAAAAACTGTAATATAAGCATTTCTAACTTGCTCTTTCAAAGGCCAAATCACTTTTCCTAATTCAGCTTTTGACAATTTAAAATAAGTTATTAGTTTTTCCATATTTTACCTTATTTTGTGGCAGGGCAAGAGGGATTCGAACCCCCAACAATCGGATTTGGAATCCGGCGCTCTACCGTTGGAGCTATTGCCCTAAGGGCTTTTTTATAAAAGCCTTAACTTTTTAATTTAACTTCTTTATGAATTGTATGTTTTTTCAATCTTGGACAATATTTTTTTAATTCTAACTTTTCAGTTGTATTTTTACTATTTTTAAAAGTGCTATAATTAATATCGCCACATTCTTCACATTTTAAACCAACTTTAATTCTCATTTTTATTCCTTAAAAAGCGAGATTAAATCTCGCTTAAATTATTTAATAATTTTAGAAACAACACCTGAACCAACAGTACGGCCACCTTCACGGATAGCAAAACGAGTACCTTCTTCAAGTGCAACTGGTGCAATAAGACTTACGGTAATTCTAACATTATCTCCTGGCATAACCATTTCAACGCCTTCTGCAAGTTGGATAGAACCAGTAACATCAGTTGTTCTTACATAAAATTGTGGTCTATAGTTATTAAAGAATGGGGTGTGGCGTCCACCTTCATCTTTATTTAAAATATAAACTTCTGCTTCAAAATCAGTGTGAGGAGTGATTGATTTAGGTTTAGCAAGAACCATACCACGAAGAACATCTTCTTTTTTAGTTCCACGAAGAAGAACACCAACGTTATCTCCTGCTTCACCTTGATCCATTTCTTTTCTAAACATTTCAACACCAGTTACTGTAGTGCTTTGTGTTTCTCTAATACCAACGATTTCAATAGTATCACCAACTTTAACAATACCTTTTTCAATTCTACCGGTAACAACTGTACCACGACCTGAAATTGAGAATACGTCTTCGATAGGCATTAAGAAATCTTTATCTGTATCACGAGCCGGAGTTGGAATATACTCATCAACTGCTGCCATAAGATCTAAGATTTTTTTAGACCATTCACCATCTTGTCCAGCTTTTGCTTCTTCAAGAGCTTGTAAAGCAGAACCTGAAATAATTGGAGTATCATCTCCTGGGAAATCATAAGAACTTAATAATTCTCTAATTTCCATTTCAACTAATTCTAACAACTCAGCATCATCAACCATATCAGCTTTGTTCATGAAAACAACAATATATGGTACACCTACTTGACGAGAAAGTAAGATATGCTCTCTAGTTTGTGGCATTGGACCATCTGCTGCAGAAACAACAAGAATAGCACCGTCCATTTGAGCAGCACCAGTAATCATGTTTTTAACATAGTCAGCGTGACCTGGGCAATCTACGTGAGCATAGTGACGATTTTCTGTTTCATACTCAATGTGAGAAGTAGCAATAGTAATACCACGCTCTTTTTCTTCAGGAGCGTTATCGATATTATCATAATCTTTAAGCTCAGCCAAACCTCTTCTTGAAAGAACAGCAGAGATAGCAGCTGTTAAAGTAGTTTTACCGTGGTCAACGTGACCAATAGTACCAATATTTACGTGAGGCTTATTACGTGAAAATTTTTCTTTAGCCATCTTTTTCCTCCATATAAAATTTACATACAAATACTAATTTATGTTTTATAATCTTTTGAAATCAATGGAGCTCATAGCGGGACTTGAACCCGCGACCTCTCCCTTACCAAGGGAGTGCTCTACCTCTGAGCCATACGAGCGCTCAGAAAAATTAAAAACATAAACTATAAAATTTTGGAAATTTGAAACTGCTAGAAATTCTGAATTTAAAAACAGCTCCCAGTTTCACTCTACCAAAATAAGGTTGGAGCGGGAAACGGGACTCGAACCCGCGACCCTCAGCTTGGAAGGCTGATGCTCTAGCCAACTGAGCTACTCCCGCAAAGCAATGGTGGTGAGTCGTGGATTCGAACCACGGAAGGCGAAAGCCAGCAGATTTACAGTCTGCCCTCGTTGGCCACTTGAGTAACTCACCATGAATAATAATGCTTTTTATTTCTGGTCAAACACTGCTATTAACAATGGAGCTGGTTAAGGGACTTGAACCCCCGACCTGCTGCTTACAAGGCAGCTGCTCTACCAACTGAGCTAAACCAGCAAAAAATAAAGTTGAATTATAGTGTAATTTTGAATTAATGTCAAGTGTTTTAAATAATTTTGTATAATTTTTAAAAAATAAAGGATTTATTATGAAAATTTTATTTTCACCTAGCGAAGGAAAAAGTAAGATAAATACGCATACTTGTTTAGATGAAAAATCATTCATATTTAGCAGGTTATACGATAAAAGACTTGGAGTAATTACTCAATACAAAAATTTTATTAAAGAATGTGATAAAAATGTTCTTGAAAAATTTTTTGGTATCAAAGATAAAGATGAATTATATGATCTTAGCCAAAATATATTAAAAAAAGATACAACTAAAGCGATTCAAAGATACAATGGTGTTGCTTTTGAATATTTAAATTATGAGAGCTTGGATGAAATTTCTAAAAAATATATAGATGAAAATGTATTAATATTTTCAAATCTTTTTGGTCCTATTTTAGCAAAAGATTTAATACCTTATTATAAATTAAAACAAGGAGAGAAAATCAAAGATTTTAATATAGAAAAATTTTATAAAGAAAATTTTTCCAGTGAGCTTGATAATTTTTTAGAAAATGAATTAATAATCGATCTTAGAGCCAAATTTTATGAAAAATTTTACACCCTTAAACAACCTTTTACCACCCTCACTTTTTTAAAAAATTCCAAAACTTTAAGTCATTTTGCAAAGGCTTATAGGGGTAAAATATTAAGAATACTAGCAAGTAAAAATATACATAGCAAAGAAGCTTTACTAGAAAACCTACCTAATGATTTAAAAATAAAAGAAATTAAAATACAAGGATTAAAAGAAGAAATAATTTTAGATATAGTAAGCTAAGCCAAAAGGCTTAGCTTTTATAATTAGAATTTGTATAGAGCTTCAAGTCTGATATATTGATCATCTCTATCATTAACACCTTGTTTATTTAAGTCTTCATTTAGGTAAGAATAGAATCCACTAAATGTAAGTTTTGGACTATAAGCATAAGATACGCTTCCAACCATTTCGTATTTATCTATATCATAGCCAACTTGTTCAGATTTACCACCAATATAGTCAAATCCCACTCTTAAAGTTTCAGCAAAAGTATAACCTAAACCTGCAAAGTAGAAGAAGTTTTCACCCATATCACCTCTTAAATCGCTACCTTCAGAATAGAAAATTTGTTTGCCTGGAGCAATAACTCTACCTAAATCTTCTAAAGTTACAAGAGTTTCTTTATCTTTTTCACCATAACCAACTACACCGGCTTGGAAATCAAATGCAGAGATATCACCACTGAATTTAGCTGCATAGAAGTTACCATTATCTACATTATTACTATAGAATTTTTCAAAATCGCTGTCTAAGCTATTTCCTAAATATTGACCTTGGATTTTGAAATTCATATCATTAAATGCAAATTTATAGCTAGCATCTACTGCATATAAGAATGCGTTATTTGCTGAATAAGCAGCCCATAATTGGAAAGCAAATGGATCAAAATCACCTAATACAGCAGCACCATATAAAGATGAATTATTTAATTTAGTACCACCGAAATCACCATCATCTTCATCATTGAAGCTATCAAACCAATAACCAGCAAAAGTTAAACCTTCGATAGAATTGTTAAGAACTTTAGCTCCTGTACCTACTGCATCATCAGTCCAAATAGAATTAATTTCCATTTTACCGAAAATTACATTTGTAGCATAAGCTTCATTAGTGTATTCTAAGTAAGCTTGGTTAACAGCAAAAGTGTCGTGAGTGTTTGTTCCAACTTTTTTAGCAATTTCACCATTTTCATCTTTTACATTACCATAGCCTAATTCACTAGTGCTGTATTGGAATTGAACAAAAGCTTTAAAGTTATCATCTAAAGCTGCTTTGAAGTTTAATTGAGATTTAAACTTGTGTGTGTTGTTGCTATTACCAGGATTATTATAACCGCCAGTAGTTTGATTATTCCCAATATCCATTCTATCAGATTCAAATCTGTATCTGAACATACCTGATACATCAACATCTTTTATTGCTTCTTCAAGTGAAACAGCGTTAGCTGCTGAAAAAGCACCTGCAGCTAAAGCTGCTACTAAACTAAGTTTAACTAGTTTCATGAGAATTCTCCTTATTAAAATTAAAACTATGGCTTGTATTATATCATAGTTTTATATGAGAATTCTTAAAGTAAACAAAAATATGTATTTATTGGGATATATATTTGAAGTTATAGTATGTCGTTATACTATAATTATTAGTATATAATGATTATAGTTTAGATAATCAAACTATAATTAAGTTAAATCTTTAAAATTGTAATTTAAATTTTATTCCTATTTTATCTTAAATAAATAATTTCATTCATATTTAAAACTAAATATCTTTAAAGATCTAGCAAAAACTAGATCTTTAAAAACTAAGGAGTTATCTATGAATGTTTGCTTTTACAGATGTAATTATGCTCTTTGATAGTTAATGTTTGGAAACTGGGTTAGCATGATACACCATCAATACATCTTACAAGGCATGACAGTAGGTGTTTTTATTATTAAGTATAATATTTTGTGATTTATTTAAAGAAAATTTAGGAATATAAGCATAGCCACTAATGGAATTTATAACAATACATATATGCTCATTTTGGTTATTAGATAATCTTATAATGCAATCATTATTAAAAGAAACAAGTTTATCATAAACACGTGTAGCATTTTTTAAAGGCGTATATAAACGACCATAATCATCAAAAACTAAACGCGTACTTCCTTTACAAGCACCTTCAAATAAAACTTTAGATATACCATAAGTTTTTTCTATATTATATTTTAAATTTGCTTTGAAATCATTTTGATTTATCACTCCACTTTGACCTGAGTTCATTAATATATCTGGATTGATAAGATCAACAGCTATTTCTCTATCTTTATTGATCATATTTTTACCTATATTTGCATTGCCATCACCGTTTTTATCTAAAAAAATGGTATAGGTTTGTTCATTATTAGTGGCAGATTTTGAGCGTATAAAATACAGCTGCCATTTAGCCTTAAACCACTCTCGTTTAGCAATGTTAAATTCTTTAACTCTAAAATCATTTTGCATTAAAGCTAAATGTCTTGTGTATTTAATATCATTTAAAACTTGCTCAGCTCCCAAACGCAAATAATCAGGTTTATAATAAACATAAGCCATAGAAAATAATAAGGATAATATTATACAAACAAAAACTAGTTCTATTAAAGTAAAAGCTTGTTTCATTTTATAGAATAATACACTTTATGCTTACCTAAACTAACATAGATTTTACTAGCTTTTTTACTAGAATAAAGTTCTAATTTACCCTTAGAAATACCATAAAATTTAAGTCTTAAGGCTAATTCTTTATCTTGTATAGCAATATGCGTGAGATTGTGTTGTTTTAAATTTAAAGCTAATTCTTTAGCTATGTGATAATCATAGGCAAAATGTTTTTTAGGATCTTTTAATAAATAATAAAAACTTTGATTAAAAATAATACCAAGATAAAAAAATAATAAAAATATCAAAGAACATTCTATAAAAATTTTATGTTTTAGGCGCAATTGTGGCATTCTTGAACGATAAGAAGACATTAAATAACGAATCAATAAAGGCGTACAAACTACACAAAAAGGTAAAAAATCTTCTAAAAAAAGCCTTTGTCTTATAGAAAAAATTAAACAAAAAACAAAAGTGCTTGCACTAATAAACCATAAAAGTGGCTTATCATCTTGTAAAAGAATTCTATAAACAACATAAAAAAAATAAAGAAAAATCAAAGGCGAAAAACAAGCTGCAAAAATACCCAAAGTATCCAAAAAATACCCCTTAGGCTTTCCACTTGCATCAAATCCATAAACACTCATTGCGATAGCAAATAAAATCAAAGAACATATAATAAGTAATTTATCTTTTTTATAAATAGCAAAAAAGAAAAAAGATAAGTATAAAATTGCAAAATTTCCATCTACAAAAAGAACTAAAACTAATAAAACATAAAATAAAAATATTTTCTTGTATTCAAATAATACTAAAATTAAAAGCGTAAAAAATATCACAATGCTTGATTCATTAATAAGCAAAGCACTAGCTACACTACCAGGGAGTAATATAAAAAGCACCACAGAAATAAAGGCATCAAAAGAAGTTTTGGTATATTTTAAAGCTAAAATATATAATAAAATACAACTTAAAGAATGCAATAAAACAAAAGGTAGTCTTAACCCAAAGTCATTTTGACCAAAAAGAGTAGTACCAAATCTAGCGATCATAGCAATTAAGCTATGATCATAAAAATAAATTTGTGCTTCATTGTAGCTTATAGATAAAGTACTTATGCCATACAATAAAGCACAAAAATCAAAAAATAAAACGGCTAGCAAATACCTTTTCATTTTTGATTAGTCAAGTTTTACAGGACCATTACTTGCGTGAGATTGTAAAAATCTTAAAATTCTATCTTTTTCTGCATCAGTAATTTTTGCAAACCCTTGCATAGCAGATAAGTATGCATCCCATTCTTCCATTAAATGTTCTTTTGGCTTATGCGCTGCATGACAACTTGTACAAGTATCATAATAAGTTAATTCTATCTCATCCCAAGCAAGAATTTCTTGATCAGTTAAATCTTTACTTTTAACTAAAAATTCCATTTCATTGCTTGCATTTTTAGCATTTAAAGTAAGCAAAAGATAAATTCCATCTTTAGTATAAGCAAGGCTTTTTGGATTTGTCTCCACAACCTCACCTTTAACTTTGATCAAAGAATATTCACCCTCTTCTTTTATAAGCTCTACTTTAGAGCCTTCATAAATTTGCCCTACCACTTTTTTACTAGCACTATCTAAAAGATCTACTTTTTCATTAAAAATAAACATATCTTTAGCAAATAAAGCACTAGCTAAAAAAGTCAATACTAATATAATCTTCTTCATTTATTAAGCTCCTATAATTTCTGGTGGTGTAGTTGAGTTATAAGGTTTTATAACCTCTTTTAGCTTTTTAATGCCCACTAGACAAGTATTAACACTAGTTGCTTGAGCCATAGTTGAAGTTGGTCTTGAACTTGTTAAAACATTTACATGACCTGCATTACATCTTGGCTTGCTATCGCTTACATCTTCAGGGTCATACCAAGCACCCTCTTGGATACTAATAACCCCTTCCATAATATTATCTGTTACAAAAGCCCCTGCTAAAAGTGATCCACGATCATTATATACTTCTACAACTTCTCCGTGTGTAATACCAAGTTTTTTAGCATCATTTGTATTAATCACCACAGGCTCTCTACCTTGAATTTTATACAAATCTCTTACCCAAGTATTATCAAGCTGAGAATGTACTCTATATCTTGGATGCGGGCTTAACAAATGGAAAGGATATTTTTTAACTAATTTTTCATTACCTAACCACTCAGCTGGTTCAAACCAAGTTGGATGTGCTTTAAAATCTTCTAAATTGTATTTTTCAAATTTTGGTGAATAAATTTGAATTTTTCCACTTTCTGTTGCAAGTTTATTTGCTACAGGATCGGCTCTAAATTCAGAGTGTCTTACAAAGTTATAAGCTTCTTTTGGAGCTTCAAAATGAATAAATCCTTGTTTCCAAAAATCAGCAAATTCCATATAATAAGGACAATCACTTCTGCCGTAAAAACCTTCAAGCCATTGTTGCTTTGTTTTATTTCCGGTGAATTTTTTATGCTCTCTTTCACCTATTCTTTTTGCCAATTCTTCAAAAATATCATAATCATTTCTACTTTCAAAATAAGGCTCAATTACTTTTTTCATAGCATAAACATAATCTTGCGAATAAGAACCACCAAAACTAATATCATCTCTTTCTAAAGTTGTAGTTGAAGGCAATACAATATCAGCCATTTTTGCCATAGGTGTCCACCAAGGCTCATGCACGATTAATGTATCAAGAGTTCTTAATGCTTTGATAAGCTCATTAGTATCTGGATGGTGACCCAATACAGAAGCACCTACTACATACATAAGTTTGATTTTTGGATAAGTAATTTCCTTACCTTTAAATTTAACTGTTTTACCTGGATTTAATATTGCTTCTGAAATTCTACTTGCAGGGATATTAGTATCAAGATTATTTTTACCTTGTGGTAAACCTACTGGTAATCTTACACCTGAAAATGCTTGTCCTCCGCCTGAATAATGCATTGAAAAACCAAATCCGCCACCAGGCAAACCTACTTGACCTATCATAGAAGCTAAAACCATTAAAGTCCAATCAGCTTGTTCGCCATGGTGCGCTCTTTGCATAGCCCAGTTACCTGCCAAGAAAGTTCTATTTTTTACAAAAGTATCCGCTAATGCGGTAATAACTTTTTCTTCAACACCGGTAATATTTGCAGCCCAAGCTGGAGTTTTATCAATACCATCAGTTTTTCCAAGTAAATAAGGTAAGAATTTGTCAAAACCATCAGTGTATTTTTCAATGAATTTTTTATCGTATTTTCCACTTTTATATAAATAATTCATCATACCAAGCATTAAAGCTACATCGGTATTTGGGCGAATTTTAATCCACTGGGCATTTAAAATTTCTGCTGTTTGAGTGTATTGAGGATCAATGCTAATAAATTTGATATTTGATTTGCTGTATTTTTTATAATACTCATCATTACCACGATTTGCAACTTTAAAGTCAATTTGGTTACATTTATAAAGATCAGCTCCCCATAAAACATAAACTTGGGTATTTTCTAAAATCACCTCATGAGAAGTTTGTAAAGAATAAACTTCTAAATCCCCTACTATACTAGCATTAACCTTACCAGCAGCTCCATTGCTATACTCCCCATCAGTGCCGATGTGGCCACCTAAAGCGGTATTGAAAAATCTTCCTGCTACCGAGTTACAATTGTGCAATAAACCTACATGCCCCCAAGCGCCATAACTTGCATTAAATAAATTTTCAATAGGAGTTTCTTTTAATTTTTGCAATACAAGCTCTAAAGCTTTTTCCCAGCTCACTCTTACAAAAGGTTCTTTACCTCTTAATTTGGGTCTTTTTTTACCTTCTAAAAAACTTTTTCTAACACAAGGATATTTTACCCTGGTATCTGAATAAGTTCTATCAATGATAGCATCAGTGATAATAGAAGGATGTTTGTCAGATTGTTGTGGTGTAACTTTTACAAGTTTTCCTTCTGAATTTACTTCAGCCCAAAAAGCACCAAAGTGAGTAGCATGAGGAATTTTTTTAGTATCATAAAATTTAGTTCCCTCACTTGCAGCTATTAAAGGATTAACCGAAGCAATCGCTGAAGTAGCAGCAAGTCCTTTTAGAAATTTTCTTCTTGTTAAACTCATAAGACATCCTTTCTTAACAAAATAAAGTCAATATATATTATAGCATTTGTATTTGATTTAAAGCTAAATTTTAATACTCCAAAAAAAGTCAATCCACTCTTTAGCCTCTTTTATATAAAACTCAGGGATTAATAATGCTGAAGGTTTATAAAAAACACTTGCTACTTTAAGTTCTAAATGAGGATATTTTTTCATTAAAACTCTTTTGATTTCTATCATAGTTTCGCCACTATCTATAATATCATCTACTAAAAGAATTTTTTTATATGAACTAAGATCAGGAATATTAAAAATTTTAATCGTATCTAACTTTTGAGTGTCTTCATAGTGAATAGAATTTAAAGAAAATAAATTTCTATTTCCCATACCTTCTGCTAAAAAATGACCCAAAGTCATACCACCTCTTGCAATGGCAAGTAATACATCAGGATTAAATTCTTCCTTAATTTTGCGTGTAAAAGGAATAATTTCTTTTTGAAATTCTTCATAAGCATAATAATACATAATCACTTCCTATAAAAATTGTAATAAAAATACTAGTAATGAAATCACACTTAATACAATAATACCAAGATTGATTTTATCGAATTCTTTTTGCATGATACGCATAAATAAATACGCAATAAATCCAAAAGCAAAACCTGTAGTAATAGAATAAGTCAGTGGCATCATGATAATAATAAAAAATGCACTTACTGCTATAGCTTTATCTTTAAAATTAATATTTGCAACTTCCATAAACATTAAAACACCAACAAGCACCAAAATAGGATAAATAGAATTTGCAGGAATGGCTTTAAATACTGGCAATAAAAATAAGGTAAAAACAAAACATATAGCAGTAACTAAAGCTGTAAGTCCTGTCCTACCTCCTGCTTCCACCCCTGCTGAACTTTCCACAAAAGCAGTTACAGTAGAAGTTCCAACAACTGCCCCCATAGCTGAACTTGCTGCATCAGCACCTAAGGTTTTACCTAATTTTTTCTCACCTTGCTTTGGATCATCAAATATTTTTCCTCTTGAACCTACACCTGTGATTGTACCTACGCTATCAAAAAGCTGGGTAACAAAAAAAGTAAGTACTATAGGAATCATACTAAGCTCTAAAGCTCCTTTAATATCAAGCTTACCAAATATAGCACTTAAACCATTATCTCCACTAATAACTGGCAAAGATAAAAGTTGCTCAGGAAACTTGGCTCCATCGATACCAAAAATCCAAGCACACAAAGCACTTACAAAAACAGCTAAGATGAACGCAGCTTTAATCCTCCAAGCCCAAAAAACAAAAACCAAAAACAAACCAAATAATCCAAAAAGCACTTTAGTACTTGAAAAATCGCCCAAACCCACTAAAGTTGCTTCGCTTTTAGTGATAATCCCCATTTGCACAAGCCCCATAAAGGCTATAAAGGTTCCAATACCTGCTGATATGGCTTTTCTTAAATCATTTGGTATGCTTTTTATCACCCAAATTCTAAAATTAGTAAAAGATAATAAAGTAAAAACAACACCTGATAAAAACACAGCCCCCAAAGCACTTTGCCAAGGAATTTGATAGGTATTACACACGCTAAAAGTAAAATACGCATTTAACCCCATACCCACACTCATAGCCACAGGAGTATTAGAGAAAAAAGCGCTAAAAGCAGTAGCTATAATAGTTACTAAAGCGGTTGCAACAATTAAAGCTTCTAATGGCATACCTGAATTACTCATAATATTTGCATTAACCGGTATGATATAAATCATTGCTAAAAAAGTAGCAATACCTGCATAAATTTCAGTTTTTATATCACTATTATGTTCTTTAAGTTTAAAAAAATCCATTTTTATCCTTAATAAGTTTTTAATTCATTATACAAACTATCTCGTTCTATTGCTATATAACCTGAGCTTTGAATCATTTCTATAAAAGTTTTTAAACTCAAGCCATTTGAACTTTTCGCCCCACCTGCACTTTGTATACTTTCTTTTTCTATAGTACCATCTAAATCATTTGCACCAAAATCTTGAGCCACCATAGCTAAATTTATACCCATGGTTGCCCAATAAGCTTTGATATTTTTAATATTATCAAGCACTATCCTTGCAATAGCTAAGGTTTTTAAAATTTCTACCGAGCCAAGTGGTTTTTTACCTGTAATAAAACTATTATCTTGTTGCCAAACCAAAGGAATAAAAGCATTAAAACCACCAGTTTGATCTTGAAGATTTCTCAATCTTATCATATGATTAATTCTATTTTCTCTGCTTTCTATATGCCCAAAAAGCATTGTGGCGTTACTTTGTCTGCCTTTTTCATGCCAAAGTTTATGAATTTTTAACCAATTTTCACTACTTACTTTACCATGACAAATTTTTTTTCTAACTTCCTCATCAAAAATTTCAGCCCCACCACCTGGCATAGAATCAACGCCGTATTCAAGCATTTTTTCTATCACTTCTTCATAGCTCATATTAAAAGCCCTGCTTAAAAAATCAATCTCAGCAGCGGTTAGGGCTTTAATATGTAAAAATGGATATTTTTCTTTAATCATTTTAAAAATTTCCAAATACCACTGCCATGAAGTGTTTTTATTATGCGCTGAAACGATATGAATTTCTTTAGTATCTCTTAAAACTGTCTCATCAACTATTTTCATTATTTCTTCATGTGTCATAGTGTAAGGATTAGGATTTTTCCTATGTGCTGAAAAAGCACAAAATTTACAAGTATCTGCACATATATTTGTAGGATTAATATGTCGATTGATATTAAAATAAACCTTTTTACCATGCAAATTAGTTCGAATTCTTTGTGCATATTTGCCTAAAGTAAAAAGCTCTAAATCCCAAAGCTTGTTAGCTTCTTCTTCGTTTAATCTTTCTTGATTTTCTAGTTTTTCTATAATTGTTTGCATATTCTTACCATTTTTTAAATTTAAATTACAATTATAATTTTAACTTACTTAAAATTTAATACAAAGTATTTTTGGTATGATACTGGAAAATTAAATAAGGATTATTATCAAGTTATGGATATACAAAAAATTCAAAAATTAAAAAATTCTTTAAAAGATTATGAAGCTTATTGCTCTAGGCTTTTTTTAAAACAAGGCTCGTTTAGTTTTTACCACTCTAAAGAAATTGGTCGTTTTATAGAAGATGTTTACGAGCTTGTTTTGAATGATTTTTTTGATGATTATTTTCCGCATAATGATAAATTCCCTTTTTGTATTATCGCTATTAAACAATATGCTAAAATGAATTTAAGTATAAAAGAAAATGTTGATTTATTACTTATTTATAAAGATATAAAAGCTTATAATATCAAGCCTTTAATGAAAGCATTTATTACTTCACTAAATGATATTAATTTAAATATCAATTATCAAATTTGTGAAATAAATGGACTTTATAATATAGCTAAAAACGAGCTAAAACAAAATATTTTACAATATCGTTATATTTGCGGATCTAAAATTTTATTCAAACAAATCAAAGAAAAAATTTCTCAAGCTCAAGATGAATTAAAAGAAGAATTTGCTTTAAAAATCTTACAAGAATTAAACCCTTATCATCAACCTTTAATCAAACAAGAATTTGATATTAATAAAAATTTTGGTGGTTTAGATGAGCAACTTGATATAGAAAATTTAAGTATATTATTTAAAGATTCTCCTAAAAACTATATGCTTAATTTTATCAACGAAAAAGAATTAAGTGAATTTAAACTTGCAAGTGATTTTTTATTTTCACTTAAATGCGCAATGAATCTTTTAGAAGGTAAAAACACTAACTTATTTTTAATACAAAATTCACAAGAACTTGCTAACTTAATGCAAAAAAAAGAAAAGAAAAATTTAGATCTTAAATCCATACTTATTCAAAAAGCTATGCAATGTATGCAAACTTGTGGAATTTATACGCAATTTTTAGCAAGGTGCATCCAAGAAAAACACTATAAAGATAATGAACTTTATGAAACACAAGATAGCTTTTTTACTTATTCTAATAAAAGTGAAAACCTAAGTTTGATATTAAATCAACTTTTAAAATTAGATGATAAAGATTATAATTTTGACATCAAACTCATTTTCGCATTAAAAAGAGCAGAAAACAAAGATGAAAATTTAGAATTATTCAAGAAAATTTTAGAAAGAAAGCATTCTTTTGCTCTTTTAAAACTTCTTGCTGATGCTAATATTTTAAAAGATTTTTGCAAACCTCTTACTCAAAGCAAATTCTTACTTGAAGAAGAAGGTGTTTATAGTGCATTAGATAGAGCATTACTTTGCTTAAAATACTTTGAAGAAAAAGATTATAACTTTGATGAAAATACACTTTTAATAATAAAACTCACCATACTTTTAAGTGCTATTCATGAAGAAAATGAAATTTCTTTAGCAAATATTTATAGGGCTTATATAGGAAAATTCCAAGTTGATAATGAACTTTTAGATTTTGGCTTAAGATTATATAAAAATTTTAATGCTTTTAAAGACATTATAGAAAAAGAAGATATTTATAATTCTACTATTGTTCTAAATTTTATTTCCAAATTAAATGATATAAATACCTTAAAAACCTTACATCTTTTGTCTTTTTGCAATGCTAAAGCTTTGGGCATAGAAAATCATTTTTATTATAAAAGCTTAGAAAGATTATTTCAAAATGCACTAGAAGGCTTTGAGGATGAGAATTTAATTGATGAGAGCCAAAGAAGGGTAAAAAAAGAACAAACTCTAAAAAGAAGTAAGGCTTTTTTAGATCTTGATGAACACACTCAAAATAATATCACTCATATTAAATCCAATCTATTTTTTATAAAAAATAGTTTTGAAAAAATCATTAAAATAACGCAAATTGCACAAAAAGAAAATTTTACTTTTTGGCTTGACAATCAAGATAATTTTACCCTAGAGCTTATAATGAACAGAAAAAACAATCTTGAAAATATACTCAATACTTTAAGTTCTTTGAATTTAATCTTTATGAGTTTCTTTGAATTATTTGATGAAAAAGTTTATTTGAAATTTGAATATTCAGATATAGTAAGCGATACTCAAAAGCAAAGTTTAGAAAATTTACTAAATTCTAAATTACATTTAAAAGTACAAAAAAAAGCAAAAAAACCAAACATTAAAAAAGATGAATTAAAATTAGATATGAATTATTCCAAAAGCTATGCCAAAATAACCTTAAACACAAAAGATCAAAAAGGTTTAATGGCTTATGTGATGGATGTGCTTGCAAGATATGATATTATCTTAAGTGCAGCAAAAATTCAAACCATAAAGGAAAGAACGCGAAATGTTTTGATTTTGCATAAAAATGAAAGCTTGCAAGATCATAAAGATCAAATTCTTAAATCACTAATAAGCGAGTAAAAGATGTGTGGAATAGTAGGATATATAGGAACCAAAGAAAAGAAAAAAATCATATTAGAAGGCTTAAAAGAGCTTGAGTATAGAGGTTATGATAGCGCTGGTATAGCAATAATGAAAGACGGGGAGTTAGACTTTTTTAAAGCAGTTGGAAAGTTAGAAAATTTAGCCAATAAAACTGCTAATTTTAATAGCGATGGCTTTGGACTTGCTATAGGCCATACGCGTTGGGCAACTCATGGAAAACCAACTGAAATAAATGCTCATCCACATTTAGGACAATACTCTTGTGTAATACATAATGGAATCATAGAAAATTACCAAGAATTAAAAACAAAACTCACACAAGAAGGTACTAATTTTCTAAGTCAAACTGACACTGAAGTTATTGTACATTTATTTGAATACTATGCAAGCAATTTAGAACCATTTGAAGCTTTTAAAAAGACTATAGCTGAACTAAAAGGTGCTTTTGCAATCTTGCTTGTAAGTAAAAAAGATCCGAATACAATTTATTTTGCTAAAAATGCAGTGCCACTCATCATCGGAAAAAATGGCGATGACAATGAATATTATTTTGCATCAAGTGATGCACCATTAGTTTCTTTAGTGGATAAAGTAGCTTATCTTGAAGATGGGGATTATGGATATGTGAATTTAAAAGAATGCAAAATTTGCCATAATCAAGCTTGCATACAACCTACTTTTGTAGCTTTAAGTCAAGATAAAAGTTATGCTCAAAAAGATGGTTATAGATTTTTTATGGAAAAAGAAATCTATGAGCAAAGTAGAGTTTTAGGCGAAGTTTTAATGGGACGCTTGCAAGGTGAGCAGATTGTTTTTGAAGATATAGATGAAACTCTTTTGCAAAACATAGATGAAATCACACTTTGTGCTTGTGGCACAAGCTATCATGCAGCATTAAGCGGGGCTTATTTGCTTGAAAGACTTGCAAAGATTAAAACTAAAGTTGAAGTAGCAAGTGAATTTAGATACAGAGAAGCCATTATAGGCAAAAATACTCTTTTTATAGTAATCTCTCAAAGCGGTGAAACAGCTGATACACTTGAAGCTTTAAAAATAGCAAAAGCACAAGGAGTTAAAACTTTAGCAATATGTAATGTGGATAATTCTAATATCGTGCGTTTAGCTGATATATCATTACTTACTAGAGCGGGCATTGAAAAAGGTGTGGCTTCAACTAAAGCTTTTGCCACTCAAGTGGCAACTTTATGGATGCTTGCAATCTATCTTGCACAAAAAGCAAATTTAGATATGAGTAAAGAAATCAAAGCTCTAAGAAGCTTACCAAGTATAGTTAAAGTTGAGCAAAACTTGCATGAAAAAGTACACAGAATTTCAAAAAGATACCTACATGGCCATGGCTTTTTCTTTATAGGAAGAGATGTATTTTATCCACTAGCATTAGAAGGGGCTTTAAAATTAAAAGAAATTTCATACTTGCATGCTGAAGGATATCCAGCAGGTGAAATGAAACATGGGCCTATTGCTCTAGCAGATAGCGAGCTTTTTACCGTTGCACTAATGCCACAAAATTGCCTTTATGAAAAAACCAAATCAAATGTAGAAGAATTAGCTGCAAGGGATTCCACCTTACTTGCTATTTCTCCACTTGATTTTGACTTAAGCGATGATTTTATAAGAACTTCAAAACAAGAGCACTATATGTGTGAATTTTTTGAAATGATGGTGATCTTACAGCTTCTTGCTTTAGAAGTTTCTATAAGACTTGGCAATGATGTAGATATGCCAAGAAATTTAGCAAAAAGTGTTACCGTAGAATAAATATTTTGTGTAGTTTTGAAAAAACTACACTTTTTTAAAAAATTTTATAAATACTTCTTAAATTATAAGCAAACTTTAGGGTTTATTTGGTTTAAATATCATATCTTATTTTATTACAAGGAAAAGCCATGGAATATAGAATCGAACACGATACTATGGGAGAGATTAAAGTTCCTAATGATAAATATTGGGGTGCACAAACTGAAAGAAGTTTTGAAAATTTTAAAATTGGTTGTGAAAAAATGCCAAAAGTTTTAATTTATGCTTTTGCAAATCTTAAAAAATCTTTGGCTTTAGTTAATAATAAACTTGGCAAATTAGACGATGCTAAAAAAAATGCTATTGTGCAAGCTTGCGATGAAATTGTAGCAGGAAAATTTGATGATAACTTCCCACTAGCAATATGGCAAACAGGTTCAGGTACTCAAAGCAATATGAATATGAACGAAGTTATAGCAAATCGTGCTACTGAAATTATGGGCGGTGATTTTAGAAAAGAAAAACTTGTTCACCCAAATGATCATGTAAATATGAGCCAAAGCTCAAATGATACTTTTCCAACTGCTATGAGCATAGTTTCAGTAGAACAAGTAGAAAAAAAACTTATCCCTGCTCTAGATGAGCTTATTGCCACTTTTGAAAAGAAAGTAAAAGAATTTGAAAGGATTATTAAAATAGGAAGAACTCACCTTCAAGATGCTACACCACTTACCCTAGCTCAAGAATTTAGTGGATATCTCTCTATGTTACTTCATTCAAAAGAGCAAATCATCGCTTCTTTGCCTACATTAAGAGAGCTTGCAATAGGCGGGACAGCTGTTGGTACAGGATTAAATGCTCATCCAGAACTTAGTGAAAAAGTAAGCGAAGAATTAAGCAAGCTAATAGGTACTAAATTTATTTCAAGTCCAAATAAATTCCATGCACTAACAAGTCATGATGCAATTAATTTTACCCATGGAGCTATGAAAGGTTTAGCTGCGAATTTAATGAAAATAGCAAATGATATTAGATGGCTAGCAAGTGGTCCTAGATGTGGTCTTGGAGAGTTAAACATACCTGAGAATGAACCAGGAAGTTCTATCATGCCAGGTAAGGTTAATCCTACTCAGTGTGAAGCCTTAACTATGGTTGCAGTACAAGTTATGGGAAATGATGCAGCAATTGGTTTTGCAGCAAGCCAAGGAAATTTCGAGCTTAATGTTTTTAAACCTGTGATTATTTATAACTTCTTGCAAAGCCTTGATTTATTGGCTGATGCTATGCACTCATTTAATATCCACTGTGCTGTTGGTATAGAGCCAAATAAAGAAAAAATAGATCATAATTTACATAATTCTTTAATGCTAGTAACTGCATTAAATCCACACATTGGTTATGAAAATGCAGCTAAAGTAGCAAAAAATGCCCATAAAAAAGGCATTTCTTTAAAAGAAAGCGCTATGGAACTTGGCTTAGTAAGCGAGGAAGACTTTGCTAAATTTGTAGATCCTACAAAAATGATAGGGCCAAAAAAATAATCAAAAGACTAGGAATAACCCTAGTCTTTTCTTGAGAGTTAGCATGATTTATGAAAATGATTATTTATTTATAGAAAAAGAAAATTCTCAAATTCCTTGGGTAAAAATTTTTACTAAAGAAAATTACAGAGAATTAAGTGATTGTCCAACCTTTTTACAAAATATGCTTTTTCAGTATGTTTTAGCTTGCGAATTAAGCCTTAGAGAGCATTATAACCCAGAAAAAATCAACATAGCTTCCTTTGCAAACTATGTACCAAGAGTGCATTTTCATGTTATGGCGCGTTTTAAAGAAGATGCTTTTTTTCCTGAATGCATGTGGGGAAAACAACAAAGAGAAGTAAGGGATTTAAATTTACCAGACTTTGAGGGATTTAAATTAATTTTGCTCAAAGAAATAAACAATATCCATGTTTAAAAATTTTATTAATTCTACTCATATAGCCTTAAAAAATCATCCATTTGGTGCAATTTGCTACTTATGTTTTTGGTTTTTTATAGGATTTTTTTATGATTCGTATCAATGTAGCGATTTTTTATTTTTAACTCTTTTTATTATTTTTTGTGAAACATTTTTTAAAGCAAAAGAAAATTTAACACAGACTTATAAAAGTATAACAAATTTTTGGATTTTATTTTTTGGGCTAATTTTCTATATAATTTTGCACTTTATTTTCAAACAAGATGAAGATTATTTGCTATTTTACACTCAAAATACTCTTTATATATCTTTAGCACTAACACTTATATCTTTAATATGTGCAAGAAAATTATACGATTTTAACAATTTTCATTATTTTT
The DNA here is from genome assembly GCF_008245025.1 of Campylobacter lari subsp. concheus. Classification (NCBI taxonomy): domain Bacteria; kingdom Pseudomonadati; phylum Campylobacterota; class Epsilonproteobacteria; order Campylobacterales; family Campylobacteraceae; genus Campylobacter; species Campylobacter lari. Next base: position 393,797 of record NZ_CP043426.1, on the reverse strand, counting down.
TAGCAGCGCTTTTTTTCAGTATAAGCTTTTGGCTTATTCTAGGTTTATTTATATTAATTTTTTATACTTCATTTTGCTTTTTATTTGATATTTCTTCATCTAATCTAAACACTACCATTGTGTCTTTTTGGGTTTTTAGTGCAGGTTTTTTCTCTTTATTTTTGCTTGGAAATTTTACATCTTATAAATTTAAAAAAATTTTTATATTTATACTTAATATTTTTAGCATTTTATATATTATTATGCTTTTTAGTTATACTATTGGTGTTCTTTTTAACTTTTTAGAAAATCTTAGTATCGTTCATTTGTGTCTTTGGTTTGGAGTTTTTTTATTATTTAATTTTTGGATAAATTTATCTTTTTATAAAATTAAAAAAATTATTTTTTATATTTTTCTTGTGTTTTTAATATTTTTAACAAGTTTTGTATTTTATGCTATTATAATTAGAATTACACAATATGGATTTACACCTGAACGCTTAGCTGTATTAACTTTTAATTTATGGCTTTTAATTTCAAGTTTTTTAAGCGTATTTAAACAAAATGAAGCACCTAAGTATTCTTTTTACATACTAGCAATAATATCTTTATTTTTAGGTTTTTTTGCTAACCATATAAGTATATATTCTCAAAAATATCAATTAGAAAAACTAGAAAAAATTATACAAGAAAAAAAACTAGAACTTGACTATTCTAAAAGCAAACAATACTATAATCAAATAAAAGATATTAAAAATACTATACATAATTTAGATAAAAATTATGATAAATCTTATAGTTTTGATGAATTTTTAAAGGCAAATAATTTAAATCATTTAAAAAATCAAGCAAAACTTTCCAATCCTAATCTTTCTATATATAAAAATTTTAATCCTGAATACTTAAAATTAAAAAAAGACTATGATGAAGTATTATTTAATTTCACTAATAAAAGTAATTTTAAATACTCAATGAAAATACAAGATAATATTTTATATTTTTACTTACAAGAACAAGAAATTTTAAAAATTATAGATTTTGATAAAACTTTAAAAACCTATCAAAAAAATTCTCAACTAGATTATGAGCTTTACAATAGCTCTACTATAACTTTTATACCTTTAATGTTTAACATAGATGCAAGGGGAAATGTAACAAAATTTAAAACTCATATTTTTATAAAAAATACCAAATAAAAAATATTTAATATTTTGGTTTAAAATTTAGAAAAATTTTTAAAAAGGTACAAAAGGTATAATATGAGAAAAATTTTTATTTTACTTACACTTTGCTCATTTGCATTTTCCACGCAATGTGAGGTTAAAATAAAGCAAATTCAAAAAGAAATAGTTTATGCTAAAAATTACAATCATCAAGAAAAAGCTTTAAGTTTAGAATTAGCCTTAAAAGAAGTTCAGGCAGATTGTACAAAAGATCCTCTTTTTTATGATAAAAAATTAGAGGCTAAAAAACTTAAAGAGCAAGAGATAGAAAAGATCGAACAAGAGTTAAAAGAATTAAAAAAACAAAAAGATTATATGAGTAAAACAGAGTATAAAAATAAAAAACAAGCTTTAAAAGACAAAAAAGACAAAATCAAAAAAGATATTGAAGAATATATCAACAAACTCTAATTTAATTCCAAATTTGCCACCACTTTTTATTTTGCTGTTTTAATTTTTGCATGAAAACATTTTGATTTTTTAATGCAAACTCATTTTCTTCATCAAGCTTTAATAATTCTTTAGTACACTCTAAAGCTTGCTTGTATTCTTTTAGCTCTTCTAAGCACTGAATTTTTCCCACTAAAGCATCGGTATTTTCTTTTGTTATCTTCAAGCAATCTTCATAACATTGCAATGCATCATGAAAATCACCTAAATTTCTTAAACACTCTGCCTTATAATAATGTGTCCAATTTTGACTTTCATCTAAATTTAAAGCCATATTAAGATATTTTATAGCTTCTTTAAAATCTTGAGAATACACTTTAACTGCACCCATAAAATGATAACATTCATATGATTTTGGTTCAAGCTCACTTGCTTTTTTTGCTGCTTTGAAGCTTTCATCATATTTTCCTAAAAAGCTTAAAATTTGTGCTTTTTCTATCCAATATTCCCCAACATCATCAATTATTTTTAAGCATTCATTGATATCTTTTAAGGCTTCATTATATTTTTCAAGATTTCTTTTACATTTTGCTCTATGAAAATATGATTCATCATCTTCTTCATTACTTAAAATCACACTATCGTAACATTTTATAGCTTCTTCAAACATATAAAGATCTTCATAACAAAGTCCCTTATAATACTTTACTCCATTATGGTTTTTATCAATTTTTAAAGCCTTATTTAAATCTTCTATAGCTTCTTCTTCTAAACTTAAATTATATTTAGCAATTCCTCGCCAAAAATAAAGTTTAAAATTATTTTTATCCACCTTGTGTGCTGCATTACAATAAGCTATTAATTCTTCATAAGATTCAAGTTCTTTTGCACAATATGCTCTTTCGAATAATACATCTTTTAAATCAATATAATCTTTATATGTTTTTATAAGCTCATTGTATTCATCCATAGCTTCTTGAAATCTTTCAAGTTTACTTTTAATCCAAGCTCTTTGAGAAAGAGAATTAACATAATCTTGAGTATTATTTTGCTTTTTATAATATTTAGCAGCTAATTCACTATCTTCTAAAGCTTCCTCATATTTTTCAAGATCAGATTTTAAATAAGCCCTATTAAAAAACACATCAGGATATTCTTTTTGATATCTCAAGGCTTTTTCATAACTTATCAAAGCTTCATCATATTTGTCTATCTCATACAAGCTATTACCCAAATGATAAAAACCATAAGGAACTGCATGTTCAAGTTCTGCTAATTCTGATGGAGTAAAATCATGCTTTCTTTCCCTTTCTTGATAATATTTAGCTGCTAAATCAAAATCTTCTATAGCCTCTTCAATCATTTTTAGATTGATTTTAGTATTACCTCTATTAATATATGCTTGAGCGTATTCTTCATAAAGCTCAATTGTTTTATCATAATATTTCAAAGCTTGTTCATAATCTTTTAAATCATACAAAACTCTAGCTAATGCAAAACATGGATATTGTAAATTTTCATCTAAATCGATTGATTTTTTAAAAGCATCTATTGATAATTCTATCTTTTCTAAATCTTTATAAATATGTCCCAAAATCAAATATGCCATTGCATTTTCATTGTCTAATTCAATAGATTTTAAACAATCTTGCAAAGCTCCTTCTAAATCATCAACTTTACGTTTATTATTAGCCCTTTTATAATATGCATCAGCAAAACTCTCATCTTGCTCAATCATCTGAGTAAAAAATTCTATAGCTTTTTGATAATTTTCCAAATTCTCACAAGCTACACCTTGATAATAAAAAATCTGCGAGGATTCAAATCCTAAATCTTGAGACTTTTTAAAATCAATCAAAGCTTGTTTTGGATCAACACTAAGCAAAGTAATGGCTCTAGTATAATAAGCCATATAATATTCTGGAGCCAAATCAATACAAGTTTGTAAATCTTTTAAAGCCTTTGTTTGCTCATCCAAAAGTATATAAACTCTAGCCCTATTAAAATATGCTAAATAATATGCATTATCTAGCGCTATAGTTTTATTAAAAGCCAAAATTGCTTCTTGTAATAAATCTAATTTAAAATTACATAGACCCAAAAGATTAAATAAAAACACATTGCTAGGATCAAATTCTACAGCTATAGTTGCGTCTTTAAGTGCTTCTTGAAATTTCAAACAATTAAATTTACAAAGCGCTCTATTATGGTAAGCTTCTAAAAGCAAACGATGCTTGTCCTCATCATCTATAAAAATCATTTTACCATCTTGAGCAAGCGTAACTTCGCCTTTGCAAAAAGCTATAAGTTCACTTAAAACCTCATCACATTTTTCAAATTCTGAATTTTCAAAATATTCTTTAGCTAAATCTGATAACTCAGTAATTAGATTATCCAAATCCTTTTCCCTAGTTCTGATTTTATTTATTTAGACTTTTTAAAAATTCTTCTATATTATATTTTGCTCTATAAGTTTCACTCATTAAGTGAATCAAAATATCGCCTAAATCAAGTACAGTCCATTCTTCACTACTTTCTATATTTAAAAACTCTTCACCCTTGCTTTTAAGATTAGTTTTTAAATCATCAATCAAAGAAAGCGCATGTCTTTCTCCCATAGTAGTAGCAATCACCACAAATTTAACAAAATAATCCTTATCCTGCATATCAAAAGTTTCTATTAAATCTGCTTTTTTATCATCTAAAATCTGCACTATATTATTAATTCTTTCTTGCATTATTTTCCTTTTGTTAAATATTTTTAAATTTAGAATAATAAAGCTTAACTTCTTCTTTGATTTGCTCACAAACTTGTGATGTTTGCAAGGTTTCTCTTATAAAAGAAGAAGAGATATTTACTTTAGTATCTAAAGTTTTAAAATGTTTTGGTATAAAAATACCATCTCTTTTAGCTACAACAAATTCTACCAAATTTTGCAATCTTTCAAATTCATGCCATTTTTCAAGACTTTGTAAATGATCAGCTCCCAAAATAAGATAAAACTTAGAAATTTCATATTGCTCATACAAAAAATCAACACTTTCTATACTAGGTACGGGTCTTTGTTTTTTTATTTCAAAATCACAAATTTCAACTTTTTCCAAACCTCCCCAAATCATCTCACACCATTTTAAGCGCCTTTGCTCATTTGCGGTGAATTCTTGCTTAAAGGGGCTAATAAAAGTTGGCATAATAATGAGTTTATCAAGCTCTAAATTTGCTAGTGCATTAAAGACTATAGCATTATGCCCTAAATGGGGTGGATCAAAACTGCCACCAAAAAGTGCGATTTTCATTAAAATTTAACCTTTTTTTAGTAGAATTTTACCTACTTAATCATAAAAAGGAAATGAAAATGGCTGTAAAAGTTGCAATAAATGGTTTTGGACGCATTGGAAGATGTGTTGCAAGAATTATTATGAAACGCGATGATATCGAACTTGTAGCGATTAATGATACTACTGATATAGAGCTTACTAAATATCTTTTTAAATATGACACCGTTCATGGAGTATACGATGGTAGTGTTGAAAATGATGGTGATGATTTAATAATTGATAATAAAAAAATAAAAGTTTTAAAAAGCAGAAATGTAGCGGATTTAGACTTTGCAAAATATGGTGCACAAATTGTTTTAGAGTGTACTGGTGCACACTTAACTATGGAAAAATGCCAAGGATTTTTAGATCATGGAGTGCAAAAAGTTATCATGAGTGCACCTGCAAAAGATAAAACTCCAACTTATGTTTTAGGGGTAAATGCTCACGAATATAAAGGCGAAAACATCATCTCAAATGCAAGTTGTACTACTAACTGCTTGGGTCCAATTTGTAGAGTTTTGCAAGATAATTTTGGCATAGAAAAAGGTTTAATGACAACCATTCATGCCTACACAAACGGTCAAAGCATTATTGATGCAAAAGCAAGAGATAAAAGAAGATCACGCGCTGCTGCACAAAATATCATCCCTACCTCAACTGGTGCAGCAAAAGCTATGAAGCTTGTTATGCCTGAACTTGATGGAAAATTACACGGTCAAAGTATGCGTGTGCCTGTGGCTGATGTATCAACTGTGGATTTAACTGCAACTTTAAAGAAAAAAGTAAGTAAAGAAGAAATCAATGAAGCCTTTAGAAAAGCAGCTGCTAGCAATTTAAAAAGTATATTATTAGTAGATGATGAAGAAAGAGTTTCAAGTGATTTTATAACTTGCTCTTATGGCGCAATTGTAGCAAGTGATTTAACTCAAGTAATTTGTGATGATTTTGTTAAAGTGGTTGCTTGGTATGATAATGAATGGGGATATTCTTCTCGTTTAGTAGATATGGCAGTATTTGTGGCAAAGGCTTAAGATGAGTAGTATTTTATCGATTAAAGATATTGATCTTGCAAAGAAAAAAGTATTTATTAGATGTGATTTTAATGTTCCTCAAGATGAGTTTTTAAATATTACCGATGATCGTCGTATTCGCTCGGCTATCCCTACTATAAGATATTGTTTAGACAATGGCTGTGCGGTTATTTTAGCTTCACATTTAGGGCGTCCAAAAGAAATAGCTTCAAAATACTCTTTAGAGCCAGTTGCAAAAAGACTTGCACGCTTAATGGCTAAAGATGTTATTATGGCTAAAGATGTTATAGGTGAAGATGCAAAGAAAAAAGCTAGCGAATTAAAATCAAGTGAAATTTTGCTTTTGGAAAATTTACGCTTTGAAAAGGGTGAAACTAAGAATGATGAAAACTTAGCCAAAGAACTTGCTTCTATGGCTGATGTTTATATTAATGATGCTTTTGGGGTTTGTCATAGAGCCCATGCTAGCGTTGAAGCTATTACAAAATACTTTGACAATACAAACAAAGGTGCGGGATTTTTACTCCAAAAAGAAATTGAATTTGCAAGCAATCTTATCAAACACCCTGCGCGTCCTTTTGTAGCTGTAGTAGGTGGTTCTAAAGTAAGTGGCAAATTACAAGCTTTGACTAACTTACTTCCAAAAGTAGATAAGCTCATCATAGGTGGAGGTATGGCCTTTACTTTCTTAAAAGCTCAAGGTTATGATATAGGAAATTCTCTCTTAGAAGAAGATTTAATTGAAGAAGCAAACAAAATCTTACTCAAAGGTAAAAATCTAGGGGTGAAAATTTATCTTCCTGTGGATGTTACAGCAGCACAAACTTGTTCTCAAGAAGCAGTAATGAAATACACTCCTGTACAAGAAATTCCCGCAGGTTGGATGGGGCTTGATATAGGTCCTGCTAGTGTAAGGTTGTTTAAAGAAGCACTTTCTGATGCTCAAACTATATGGTGGAATGGACCTATGGGGGTTTTTGAAATCGATAAATTCTCAAAAGGCAGCATTAAAATGAGCCATTATATTAGCGAATCTCATGCAACAACTGTAATAGGTGGTGGTGATACTGCTGATGTTGTAGCAAGAGCAGGTGATGCTGATGAGATGACTTTCATTTCAACCGGTGGTGGAGCATCATTAGAGCTTATAGAAGGAAAAGAACTTCCTGGAGTAAAACCTTTGACCATAAAGGATAATGAATGATTTTTGCGGCAAATTTAAAGTGCAATCATACAAGATCAAGCTTTGAACTTTACGCTCAAAAATTAAACCAAAACTTAAACAAAGAAGATGAAATTTTCATCTTCCCTCCTAGTATAGCTTTCTTAAAAGACAATTTTTCATTTCAACAAGGCGCGCAGAATTTCTACCCTTGCCAAAATGGAGCATATACCGGAGAAATAGGTCAAATTCACTTAGAAGAATTTAACATCAAAAGTGTTTTAATAGGCCATTCTGAAAGAAGAGCTTTAAGTGAAGATGAAAGCTTTTTAAAGGCGAAATTTGACTTTGCAAAAAATCTTGATTTTAATATCATTTATTGCATAGGCGAAAGTTTGGAAACTAAAAATGCCGACAAAAGCTTGGATTTTTTAAAAAAACAAATTGAAAATATTGATTTATCTTATAAAAAACTTATCATAGCTTATGAACCTATTTATTCTATAGGCACTGGAGTTAGTGCTAATCTTGATGATATTAATACCATACTTAATTTTTTAAGAAAATTTACTAATGCTAAGCTTTTATATGGTGGAAGTGTTAATCAAAGCAATGTTAAAGAAATTTGTGCTTTAAAAAATTGTGATGGAGTATTGATAGGCTCAGCTGCATTAAATGCAAATGATTTTTTAAATATGATACAAATAGCTAAAGGTTAAAAAATGTCTTTGGACAATGAAGAGTTAAAAAGCATATTAGAACATAAAATCACTCTATTAGAAAACTCACACAAAGAAGAAAAAAATATCTCATTAGAGGCTGTAAATTCTATCATTAAAATTTTAGGTTTACCAAATGACTTTAGCCCTTTGGCGTATAGATATTTTCAACTTCACACCCCGCCCAGTCTCATATGGCTTCATTTAAGTGAATGCACAGGGTGTAGCGAGAGCTTACTTAGAACTTCATTGCCTGATTTTTTAGATTTAATTTTTGATTTTATTTCCTTAGAGTATCATGAAACCTTTATGAGCGCAAGCGGACATCAAGCAGAATCGCATTTAGAGGAAGTTTTAGAAAAAAAAGATTTTCTTTTAGCTGTTGAAGGTGGAGTTTGTGCTATAGATCCTTTTTATCTAACTATAGGAGCACATGGTGAAAATGGATATGAAATTTTACAAAAATGTGCCAAAAATGCCAAAACAATCTTTGCCATGGGAACTTGCTCAAGCTATGGAGGAATTCAAGCTGCACATCCAAATCCCACCAAAAGCATAGGAATTTCTAAAGTCTTAGAAGAAAAAGTGATCAATATACCAGGTTGTCCCCCAAGTGATGTAAATATCATCGCAGCACTTTGTTTTTACATATTATTTGAGCAGGATATGGCTTTAGATGAGCAAAATAGACCTTTAGCCTTTTATGGTAAATGCTTGCATGATTTATGCGAAAGAAAAGCTAAATTTGAAGCAGGAAATTTTGCTCAGAGTTTTGATGATGAAAATATAAAACAAGGTTATTGTCTTTTTAAAGTAGGTTGCAAAGGACCTTATGCTTACAATAATTGTCCTAAGGTTAAATTTAACTCCAAAACATCTTGGCCAGTAGCTGCAGGACATGGATGCATTGCTTGTAGTGAAGAAAATTTTTGGGATGATTTTGGTTTTTATGAAAAACCTATGAGTAATGAATTTGCTTATAATGATTTTTCTATTATATTAGATAATAAAATAATAGTACATAATAGTTCTATCAATGAGCTTAATTCAAATAATATTTTACTAGATTTAGAAAGTGATACTAGTGGGATTTTTTATCAAAATGATACAAAGATTAATTTTTTAGATTTTAGTTTTGAAGCTAATCCTAAAGTTTTCTTAAATAATTTCGCAAAAACCAAAATGGCTATGACTTTAGTGCAAAATTACCAAGAGCAATTTAAAACATATTATGATTTTATACAAGAAAATTACGATAATGAAAGCAAAACTAGCAATAATATCTTAGACTTATTTTATTTTATATATCCATTTATAAGTGGAAAAAAATTAAACCATTTAAATGAGTTTTTAGATCTTGCTCTAGCTTATAAGTTTAAACATCCTAGCAAATTTGATTTTAAAATCACAATTAATGAACAAGTAAAACTTGATGTTTCTAAATCAATGCGTATGCCTTTAATTTATATTCTAGGTGGCTTAGATAAAGAAGGTATTGCTTTTGGATTGATTTTTTCTTTGAAAGAACATTTAAAACAAGCTCTAAAAGCATGCAAAAAGATACACAACAAAGAGCAAATTTTAATATGTGCAAAAAACGAAAAATTATTAAAATTATTTTGGGATTTAACGAGTATTTAAAGACTTAATGCTAAAATATTTGTCTCCCTAAATATTTGAAATTTGCAAAGTGCGAAAACTTTGCAAATTTATTCAAGATTTGGTTATTTTGACGATATAACCTTATCTTTACTTGAAAGGAAAAGCTATGCAAATTTCTAGCTACAATTCTCAAAATTTTTCTATGGATATTAAAACAAAAAAAGGCAATCATCTTTCTTTTTCTATGTATGATAAAAAAGAAGCAAAATTAGATAAAGATGGAAATTCAGCATCTTTAAGTTTAAGAAATCAATTTGGTTTTTCATTTTCATATAGCGGAACTAAACTTTCACAAGAAGAAATTGAAGAAATAAAAGAAGCAGTAGCCAAAGTACAACCTCAAATCGATGAATTTATGAAAAACTCAAGAGTTGGAACTTTAAAACCGAAAGAGCTCATTACCACTGCGATGAAAATTGGCGACGCCTTACCTGAACCAAAAAATGAAGAACATAAAAAAGCTACTTTACATGAGTTATTTAATACCATGGATAAGAGTTTAAATAAAGAAATGAATAAAACTAATCTTGAAGATATTAAAAAGCAAATTTTCCAAGATAGCACTAAATTACTAGAAGAAATTTGGGAACAATACAACAAACAAAAAGAACAAAAAGAAGAGGACAATAAAGAATTTGGATTTTATGCTTAAAAAAGGAAAGAACATGGAAGTAAAAGATATTTTAAAAAGCATGCTAGAACTCCAGCAAAAACTAAATGATGACACTAATGGTATAGGATGGGAAAATGGCTATACGAAAGAAGGTAAATTAATTAGTTTTAGAAGATGTATTTATATGGAGTGTGCTGAGCTTATTGATTCTTTTGCTTGGAAACATTGGAAAAGCATACACACTCCTGCAAACTGGGACAATGTGCGCATTGAAATAGTAGATATATGGCATTTTATTTTAAGTTTAATTTTAGAAGAGTACAAAGAAAAACAAATAGATGATAAAAATTTCATAGCAGAAGAAGTTTCTTCTGTAACTTTTTTTGATGACTTTTGCAAAGAAACTTCCAATCCAAATGAAGCAGATATCTATGGAATTTTAAATGATATTGAGCTTATTATCCATAAATGCAGTGGTTTTGATTATGATTTAGGTGAACTCTTGAGTGCATATTTTGTTTTAGCTAGAAAATGTGGTTTAAATTTCTTTGAGCTTTATAAAACCTATATTGGAAAAAATATATTAAATCAATTCAGACAAGAAAACGGCTACAAAGAAGGCGCTTATAAAAAAACTTGGAATGGCACAGAAGATAACGAAGTTTTAAATCAAATTTTAAAAGAAACACTAGATTATAAAGAAATCTATCAAAAACTTCAAGATGCTTATAAGCAAATTAAATGAATATACTATACCTAAGCTTGCAAGATTTTCTTAGTAAGCCTTTTTTAAAATTCTCAACTTTGCCTTTTTTAATCAGCTTGGTTATTTTTGCCCTACTAGTGTATTATAGTTATGATATATTTTTTTCTTATATTGAAGATGTAGTTAGTGATTCTTTTATGGCTTGGTTTTTTAGCTTTTCTATAGTGCAATTTTCACTTGCATTTTTAAGCGCTATAGGAGGATTTTTTATAGTAGTATTTGCCTCTGTATTTTTTACTATGTTTATAATTTCCTTTTTAACTCCTTATATAGTCAAAAAAATCAACCAAAAATACTACAATCATTTCATACAAAGAGAAGTAAATTCTTTAGAAATTTTACTTAAAACATTCAAATTTTTACTCATCTCATGCGTATTATTTGTAGTAGCTACTTTCTTATTAATTATACCTTTTGTTAGTATTGTGATTTATTATGGAGTATTTTATTATTTATTTCACAAACTTTTATTGCTAGATGTATTAAGTAATGTCTTAGATAAAAATAATTTTGATGATTTTTATAAAAATTCATCACCATTATACTTTAAAATTATCACTTTAGTCTTTTTTGCTTTATCGAGCATACCTTTACTTGGTTTATTTTTACAAGTATTTTATGTAATATTCTTAACTCACTTAAGTTATCAAAAAATTTTAAAACTTAAAGCCAATAACAATGGATGAAAGAATTAAAAATTTTATACATTCACAAAAACTTTTAAATTTAAGTATGCTTGATGAGGATGGTGGAGTATATTGTGCAAGCTGTTATTATGCTTTTGATGATAAAAATTTAGCTTTAATTTTTGCTAGTGAAGAACATACCAAACATATTCAACTTGCCTATAAATCCCCTAAAGTAGCAGTTAATATAGCGCTAGATACAGACATTATTAATCTCATTAAAGGAGTACAAATCAAAGCTCTTTTTCAAAAAGCCACCAAAGAGCAAGAAAGAATATACTATAAAAAATTTCCCTTTGCAAAACTTGCACAAGCTTGTATTTTCGCTTTAAATATACAATGGACAAAATACACTGATAATAAAATTTTACTTTCCAAAAAATTAGAATTTTATATTTAAAATACTTTTAAAATATATTGTATTTTTAATAAAACCTAATATTATTTATAAATTTTTAAATATTTTTTTAATAAAATCATATAATTTACCATAAGTAGTAAAACTTTAAATTTCTAACTTTTCAAGGAGAAAAAATGTTCTCATCTACCAAAAAATATTTACTAGGTAATTTTTCCAACAAAATTGCCTTTTTGGTTTGTATTTTTGTTATAGTTTTATTATGCGTTTTAGGTGTTTTTAATTATATTAAATCAAAATCTAATAGCCATACTTTGTTAGTTCAATTTCAGCAAAAAGTTGCTTTTGATGTAAGCAAAAGATTTGATTTATATGCAAGTGATAGACGTAATATAATTAATTCTTTAACAAAATATATCAAAGAAAATAAGCATAATCTAAATTCAAAACAATACACTAGCTTGTTAAAATCTATAGGAGATTCTTTAGGCTTTGACTTAACTTATGTAGGATTTGAAGATGGTTCTATGTTTAGATCAAATGGCAACAACCAAACTCCAGAAAGCGGATATGATCCTAGAACTAGAGGATGGTATAAAGAAGCCAAAGAAAAAAAAGAGTTAATTGTCACAGAACCCTATATATCTTCTAGTATGAAAAAACCTACTATTTCTTATGCCAATCCTATTATAGAAAATGGTGAAGTTATAGGTGTAGTTGCGGCTGATTATGATTTAAAAAAATTCTCAGAAGAAGTTTTAGCTATAGGTAAAACACCTTATTCACATGCTGCTGTTTTAGCTCATGATGGAACCTATCTTTTTCACACTGATCCTTCTAAAATTTTAACCTCAACCAATACAAGTAAAGATATTGTTGCATATTATCTTAAAACACCAGAAGGTGTAAATAGAAGTCTTTCAAAAGATATTTTTAAAATTCAAACAAAAGAAAATGAAACTAGAGCTTTAATTTGCAATGGCGGAATTAATCCAAAATATGTTATCTGTTCTATAGCTGATTATGATTTTTACAATGATGCAGCTAAACAAACATTAATGGAACAAATTATTATTTCCTTGATTGCTATTTTTATCACTTTGATTTTTATTAGAATGATTATTTCTTACAATCTTAAACCAATTGCAATCATTTCATCGGGATTACATAATTTTTTTAATTATTTAAATCACAAAGATTCTCACTCTTATCCTATTAAACTTAAAACTCAAGATGAATTTGGAAAAATGGCAGAAGAAATTAACGAAAACATTGAGATCATTAAAGAAGCTCTAAACAAAGATGCAAAAGCCATTGAAGAATCTGTCAATATTGCTAAAAAAATAGAAGCAGGTGAGCTTGATTTACATATTAGTTCTCATGCTAACAATCCTCAAATTCAAGAATTAATGAAAGTACTAAATAATATGCTTTTAACTTTGCAAAGAAAAATTGGTAGTAATTTAAATGAAATTTTAGCTGTATTTGATAGTTACAAACACTTAGATTTTACAGCTACTATTAATGCGCCAAAAGGCGATATTGAAAAAGCTATAAATTCTCTTGGAGATGAAATAAAAAACATGCTTACACAATCACTTCACCAAGGAGAATTACTCAAACAAAAGGCCGAAGCACTCAAACAAAGCATGCAAGAACTTACAAATGATGCTACACATCAAACCTCATCACTGCAAGAAAGTGCAAGAGCTTTAGAACAAATGAACTCGGCTATGAGTGAAATTTCCATTAAAACACAAGATGTAGTAAAACAAAGCAATGATATCAAAAATGTAACTACAGTAATTTCAGATATAGCAGATCAAATTAATCTACTTGCATTAAATGCAGCTATTGAAGCAGCACGTGCAGGTGAACATGGACGTGGCTTTGCTGTTGTTGCTGATGAAGTTAGAAACCTAGCAGAAAGAACTCAAAAGTCTTTAGGTGAAATAGAAGCTAATACTAATATCTTAGTTCAATCTATTAATGAAATGGGTGAAGCCATAAAAGAAGAGGCGGATGATATTAGTCAAATTAATGAATCAGTAGCTACTATAGAAAAACTCACACAACAAAACTCTCAAACAGCTATGCAGACTAATGCTATTGCAAATGAAGTAGATTCTTTAGCACAAGATATGCTAAGTGAAACTAAAAAAAGAAAATTTTAAACATAAAGATGCCTAAAAGGCATCTAATTTTTAAGAAAAAGAAGGTTTGATTTGCTCTAACCAAGCATCAATTCTACTTTCTGTTAAATCCTCATGATTATCATTATCTAATGCTAGTCCTACAAACTTATCACCTTCTACGGCTTCACTTGATTCAAAAGTATAACCACCTGTAGAAACAGCACCTACCAAATTTGCACCTGCTGTTTTTAAAGCTTGAGCAAGTTTTCCCATGGCACTGCAATATGTGTCTGAATAGCTTTCACTATCTCCCATACCAAAAACCGCAACAGTTTTACCGCTAAGATTTAAAGCTGAAAAATCAAAACCATCCCAATCATCTTGAAAATCACCACTTCCCCAAGTAGAAGTTCCGCAAATTAATTTATCATAAGAATTAATTTTCTCTGCATCAATATCTGCGATATTTAATACATCTGAAATTCCTAATTTTTGAGCGATCATGTTTGCCGCACCTTCGGTATTACCCATTGAACTACCATAAATTACTGCTATTGACATTAACATCTCCTTAAAATTTGATTATTAATAGTATAGGGAACTAATTTTAGCAAAGTTTTATTATTTTCGCATAAAAAATATCTTATTTCTTCATATTGAGTGAAATTTTTATTTCTTGGATACACAATATAAAATCTTTCAAAAGAATTATCTTTTATAAATTGCAAAGCAAGCTCTATATCTTTATCACTATCTTTACAAAATAAAGGCATGACTGCCATTTTTTCATTAATGATAATGATATTTTTATAAATCTTTACTTTGGATTTGGTATTGCTTTTGCAAATTTTATCATACACAAAAGCCTCAAAAGCAACTTGCAAAGGCAAGGTAAAACTAGGTGATAAAAACACATTTTGTATTAATTTAGCTAAAGCATATTTTGGCATCTTTGCTTCAAATTGTATTTGATTTAATTTTCCTTCTTTATAAGCTTTGATGATTTTATGAGAATATGGACAAAATTGTTTTATTTTGCTAAATCTCAAAGTCTTTTCTATGCTCATATTTTGAATTTTTAACTCAAAAATATTTCTTAAACAGTCAGCTTTTTTTGCATAGATATAAGGTATTTTTAGATCATCTTCGACTAAAGAATTATATAAATTTAAAAAAATATAATTAATACTTTTTTGTTCTAAATCTCTAAATATTTTAGGTATAAAATCCTCTTTTTCATTAAATCCAAACATACACTAAGCCTTCTTTGCGCACTCATAGGTTTGATCAAGTCCAAAAACCTTACAGTATTCACAATACACGCAACTTACACTGCGTTTAGCACAAACTAAAGGTATATTGCGTTTTTTTGCCTCTGTTTTAATTTTTTTCATAGTATTATGATTTAAAAAACTAGTAAGCATAACTATACATTCGGTATTTTGTGGAATGGGTTTTCTATTTACCCTATTTTCATTTCTAGCATCCCAATGCTCTATGCTTTTTGCACCTAGGTTTGTCAAAACTGCTTTTATTGGGGTTATTTCATCTGCTCCGATAACCAAAACTGACATTGAGTTTTCCTTTTTATAAAAATGATAATTGTTATTATATTTTATAAAAGATAAATTTTTACTGATACTCAATATCAATTTTTAAATTATATATTATGAGTTTGTTCAAAGATATCTGTATGTAAAATTTCTTCTAAAATCACTGTGGCATACGAGCCTTTTTGCAAGAAAAACTCCAAAGTAAAATGAGCTTTTTCTTCATCATAATAACTTTTGCAATCTTGTAAATAAGACCACATAAAGCGTCTTGAACCTTGCATTTTATTTTTAAACTCATATGCAAAAGAAAAAATCTCATCTTCTAATTTTTTAGCTAGACCTTCATTTGATTCATAAGCTTTAGAGCCTATTAAAAGACCCATTGTGCTAATATCTTTTTGATTAAATCTTTCTACTTCACTTAGTAAATCTTCACATATAAAACATTTACCAAAAGGATAATGTCCTAAAACTTCACCCTTTAAAAGTTTAAAAAACTGCTTTTGATTTTTTAAACTTTTGATTTCTTCTTTTTCTAAATTATAAATTTGTTTTATTTCTTTTTCACTAAAGTCATTAATAAAATGTGACAATTCCACCCTTTTGCTCAAATATCTATTAAAAAGTTCGCTTTGAAAGGCAGAAATTAAAAATTCTTGCATTTTTTTATTTTTGATTTTTTTGCCTTTTAAAATTTCTAGTCCTTGTGAAAAATTGTCTTGAAATTTTCCAAAACGCTGATATCCAAAATAATTAGCAAAACCTTGTTCTTGGATGTTTTTAAAAGCTTGTTCTATTTTTAAAGCATCTACTTTTGAAACTTTTTTTAATCTTATAAAAAATGAGTTTCCTTTTAAATGCCCTATTCTAAGTTTATTATCATGATAAAAAGTTTCTAAAATTTTCATCTTATCATGTTTAAATTTTTTTAAACTCTCTTCAAATTTTTTAGGCATAGAAATATATTGAAAAGTTAAACCTTGTTTATCTTTTAAGCCACTATAGCCAAAATCTTTCATTTTGACACCGCTTTGCTCACTTAAAATTCTCAAAGCCTCACTAGTGCTAAGATCTTTTTTTTGTATATGTAAAATTAAATGTTCGCCTTTGCCGCTAAATTCATATAAAGGCTTTTCTCTTACTACAAAATCATTACTATTTTTTGAAAAATGTACATTTATTGGACTATGTTTTAAAGTATATAAGGGTTTAAAAATGATGTTCTCTTCCATAAAATTTATACCTTCCTGTTGTTGTTTTTGCAAAAATATTCAGTTTAACTCTATGTTTTTTTGCCATATTTTGTATAAATGCTTTATGTTTTTTATCAAAAGCAAACAAAATTTCATATTCTTCTGCACTATTTAAGCTAAATTTATCTAATTTTTTAAAAAATTTTGCACTAAGTTGATTTTGAAACAATATTCTTGATAAGTCTTTGTTTAAACCATCTGAAATATCCATACTCACTCTAACTTTTTTTGCTATATCATAAAAAAATTTTTGTCTCAAATTTGGTTTTATAAAACGATGTTTAGAATGCAATTTTCCACCGCGAAATAATATATTTAAACCTTTTAAACTCTCGCCTAATTTCCCACTAAAAGCAAGCAAATCTCCTTTTTTCAAATCTTTTCTAAAAATAGCCCTTTTATTTACCTTAGAAATAATAGTTATGCTAATATTGATTTTATTATCCGCTATGGTATCTCCACCTATAATTTGCACTCCAAATTCTTTTGCACTATCTAGCAATCCTTTTTGCAAAGCTTTAACTTGTTTCATTTCTAAACATTTTGGTAAAGAAAGCCCTAAAAGAGCGTATTTTGGTGTAGCATTCATAGCAATTGCATCAGAAATATTAACAAGCATAGCCTTTGCACCAACTTGCTCTAAACTCATCCAAGAACGTTTAAAATGCACGTCTTCGCAAAATAAATCTTTAGAATAACAATATCCATCGATAATTGCCCCATCATCTCCATTGATAGAATTAGCAAAGGCATTGATAATAAATTTTTCTTTATCCATGTGAATATTTTATACAAAAAGCTTTTAATTTTATATAATAATCAAATTTTTATAAGTTTAAAATGTATATAATGAAAAATAATACCAAGGATAAAATATGCAAATAACTTTAAAAATTTTTCGTTTTGATAAAGATAGTGATTATTTAGCTTATTATAAACCTTATGTTTATGATAGTAAAAATTTTAAAAGTATTTATGATGTTTTAAGTCAAATTAAAAAAGATGACATATATTTTGATTTTGAAGAAAACCCGGAAAGTTGTATTAAAGTCAATCAAGTTACAATCAGACAAAGAAGAGATTTAAATAATATCATAGAAAGATTTGGTAAAGAACTTACCATAGAACCACTTGATACTAAAAGAGCGACCAAAGATTTAATCATGGATAAAAGTGATTTTTTGGAAAAACTCGAACTTTTTAAAGGACTTATTGATATACACGATATAGAGCTTTATAAACAATATGATTTTTTATATTATACAAGCGAAGTTAGGGAATTTTTACCTGAATATCTTGGCGATAGCTTTTTTATATTTGCTTATAAAATGCTACTTAAATATCCAGAAAAAGCACCTCAATTTTTAAAATTAGTCGCAGATGAAGAAAAAGGAATTTATTATCACACAAAATTTAAAAATTTTATTTCTTCAAATGAGCTTGATTATGAATCTTATATTAAAGAATTAAAAGTTATGCTTGTAAAATCAGGCCTTGCAAGAAGTATTTTTTAAGGAATGAATAATGTATAAAATCTACACTAATAGCAATAATGATTTATTTTGTTATTTTGATATTATCAAAGATGCTTTAGATAAAGTTGGAGTTCAAGGCACATTATGCGAAAAGCCTTTAGGTAAAAATTATTTTATTATTGATTATGATCCAAAAGATATCTTAGATGAATATTCTAGAATGATGGATGAAGATAATATTTTAGCTTGCGAATACAGCTCTTATGAAATTATGAGTAAAATTGAAAAAATCCAATATGCTCCAAAGATTTTTTTAGATCATCTTAAACAAGAATACATTAAACATTTTTTTGAGCAATTTAATATAGGTGTATATCAGGGATTTTCAGATGCAAGATGCTCTTTAGAGCTTGCCAAAATGCTTAAAGCAAATGTGATAGATTTTGAAAGAAAATACAAAAGTTGTGGCTATAGTTTTTTAAGTTTAAACACCCAATTAGCATACAAATGCGCAGCTTCTGTTGTATTAGATGCTTATGATAATGGTTGTGATTTTTTAGTAGTTGAAAATTTTTATTCTTTTTATATGTTTGATAAATGCTATAAAGAATTACAAGCTATTTCAAATAGAAATTTTGAAGATTTTTATATTTTAAGCTTTGCAGAGCTTGCAAATTTAGCTCTAGGTATAGTACCATACACTTTAAAAAAACACAAATTAAAAGTGAGTTTAGTCAATGAAAATCGCTCTTGAATGCAAGGATTTAATTTTAGAAAAAACTTTAGAAATCACTTTGAAGGATTTTTTAGTTTTAAAAAAAGATTGTGATTTTTTAGTCTGTGATGAAAAAATCAACACGCAAAAACCACAATTTATCATTAATAAAAAATCAAATTTTTTATCTCATCCTTTTAATATAGAGGAACTGCTTAACGCTCTAAACGATTTCAATGCAAGTTTGCAAAGTATTGCTTATAAAATAGCCATGCGTGAGAAAAAACTTATGAATCAAAAATGTGAAGCTATTTTAGAGCAACTACGTCAAGAAAGTCATGAAAAAATCGATGCGATATTTGATCTTTACAAAACAGAGTTGAAAAATCTTATCAAAGAAGAAAATAATAATGCATAAAACACAAGAATATCAAAGCGTAAAAGATTTTTTAAAAAATTACAAAGAAGATAAAAAAACAAGCTCAAAAAAACAAGCTCAAAAAATTTACACCACCATAGAAAGTGGAATCTATAAAGGTAAAAAAATTTTACTTCCTAATCTAGATACCACAAGAAGCACCAAAAGTATAGTAAAATCTTGTGTTTTTAATGTTTTGCGTTTTTCTTTACAAGATAAGGTTTTCATAGAAGCCTTTGGAGGAAGTGCTTTAATGGCATTAGAAGCAAGAAGTAATGGTTGTTTAAAAAGTTATGCGATAGAAAAAGATAAAAAAGCTTATGAAATCGCTTTAAAAAACACTTCCAATATTGATCAAAACACCATTTGCTTTAATGATGATACTTTTAAAAAAACCCCTCAAATTATTCAAAATTCCAAAGAAGATATTATTTTATATCTTGATCCGCCCTTTGATATTAGAGAAGGTTTTTTTGATATTTATGAAAAAACTTTAAAATTGATAGAAAATATAAAAAATTCAAATGTTAAAATCATCATCATAGAACATCACAGCACTTTTAAAACTCCAGCTAAAATACAAAATTACAAAAAAACAAAAGAAAAAAAATTCGGTTCAACTACTCTAAGTTTTTACTCCTTTATATAAATTTGGAACCTTTTTTGCTTTAATTTATGAAAATAGCA
The DNA here is from genome assembly GCF_008245025.1 of Campylobacter lari subsp. concheus. Lineage (NCBI taxonomy): Bacteria > Pseudomonadati > Campylobacterota > Epsilonproteobacteria > Campylobacterales > Campylobacteraceae > Campylobacter > Campylobacter lari. The sequence goes on along the minus strand of NZ_CP043426.1, from coordinate 373,651 downwards.
TAGATTAAAGGAAGAATCGATGAGAATATTATTTTTGAACTTAGTGCTAAGCCTAAGCGTTTTTGCAGCTACTATTAAAGAACTTACCAATGTAGTAGGTGTTAGAGATAACCAACTTATAGGATATGGTTTGGTTGTTGGCTTAAATGGAAGCGGAGATGGTACAAGTAGCGAATTTACTCTACAATCTATTTCAAATATGCTTCAAGGTATGAATGTAAAAATTAGCCCAGGCGATATAAAATCAAAAAATACAGCGGCGGTAATGGTTACAGCAAAACTTCCTGCTTTTGCAAGAAGTGGCGATAAACTTGATGTAAGTGTAGCTTCTTTAGGTGATGCTAAATCTTTACAAGGTGGAACCTTGCTTATGACAGCTTTAAAAGGAGTTGATGGAGAAATTTATGCAGTAGCTCAAGGCTCTTTAGCTATAGGTGGACTTAGTCCAAGACCGGGTGCAGCAGGAACACACTCAACCTCAGCAAATGTTATTAATGGTGCAGTAGTAGAAAGAGAAATTCCTCAAAATTTTAGTCAAAGCGAAGATTTAATTTTAAGCCTAAAAGAAGCAGATTTTAAAACAGCTAATAATATAGAAAGAGTTTTAAATGCTATTTTTGATACAGATATAGCAAAAGCTTTGGATTCTAGAACTATAAAATTAACAAAACCTGAAGAATTTTCTCATGTTGAGTTTATGGCAAGAGTATTAGAACAAGATATAGCTTATACTCCAGAAAGCAAAGTGATCATTGATGAAAGAACTGGAACTATAGTAGCAGGAGTAAATATAGAAGTTGAACCTATATTAATTACTCATAAAGATATCACTATAAAAATCGATCCAAATAATACCGTAGCTTTAGGACAAAATGAAATCGATATGAAAGATGGTGGTATTTTAGATCCAGTATCTAATACTTTAAAAATCACGAACAATAAAACAACAGTAGCAAACATAGCTAGAATGCTAAATAAACTTGGAGCAGCACCAAATGATATCATAGCTATTATGCAAAATCTAAAAAGAGCTGGTGCTATCAGCGCTGAATTAGAGGTAATATAATGAGAATTGATAATTATTTAGCGAACAAAAACTATAGTAGCGAACTTTATGAAAGTATTACTAAACACAACAATAGCTACAAGGCTGCTAAAAATTATGCAGATAGTGCTTTTAAAAATGATTTAACTCATATACAGGCATTAAACGACGAAGATAAAGCTTTAAAAGAACAAACTGATGCTTTTGAAGCTTTTTTAGTTAAAAGTGTTTTGGATATTTCTTTAAAACAAGAAAATTCTTTATTTGGAAAAGATGCAAGTGATGAAATTTATTCATCTATGTATAATGATACCATGAGTAAAGCATTAAGCGGGGGGTTAGGTTTTTCAAAATTATTATTTGATTATTTAAAAGAAAGGGGTTAAGTTATTTTTTTAAGTGTCGATATAGTTCTTAGAGTTTTTCAATAGAACTGGAGGCTTAAAATGATAAACCCTATACATCAAAGTTATGTAGCTCAAGTTGCTACTAATGATATAAATAAAACAGAAAATAAAGAAAACAACAAGGCAAAAGAAACTCAAAAGACAGAAGAAAGTAAAGCATCTTTAATTGCTTCTCAAATTAAAAATGGTGAGTATAAAATCAACCTACAAGCCACTTCTAAAGCAATAGCAGATTCTTTATTATAATTTTTATCCTTTTTTGGGTTTGCAGCCTAAGAAAGGATAAAAAATGGTTAAACAATATTTAGATGAAACAAATTCTATTTTAGAAAAACTCATCAATCTTACTTTAGAAGATATAGCACAAATTCAAGCTGCTAATCATAAACATGTAAGTAAAAGTGTTGAGGAAAAAACTAAACTTATAAGTGATTTTCAAATTGCTAAAAAAAATCTTGACAAGGCTTTAGTAGAACTTAGCAACCAAGGAAACAATAAAGGCTTAGATGAGCTTTTAGATGATGAAGATAAAGAAAAACTTGCTCTTTTAAAGCAAAATTTAAACACCTTACACCAAAAAAATAAAGAATACGCCAAACTAGCTCTTATTATTAAAAATTTTTACGACAATCTTTTAAATGTAATGTTTGAACAAAATGGAACAAATAATGCTTATGGAGACAATAAAACTATTCCAGATTCATTGTTTAAGATTAATGTTTAAAGGCTAAGTCATGGGAATTTTTGATAGCTTATATACTGGAGTTAGTGGCATAAGAGCCGCTGAGCTTCAAATTAACACAACAGGTAATAATATTGCTAATGCAGATGCTGTATTTTACACTAGACAAAGAGCTGTACAAAGCTCAAGCATGTCTCTTGATAGAGGTGGTTTGCATCTAGGAACAGGTACACAAATTGACACCATAAAAAGATTACACGATGAACATTCTTACTATGAATTAAAAAATGCCACCACTCAGCAAAACTACACAAATTATTTGGGGCAAATTTTACAAGAAGCAAGTCAAAGATTTCCTGATATGCAAGGAACTGGTATTTTACAAGATTATAAAAATTATTATGATGCATGGAACAACTTTGCTTCTAATCCAAGTGATGGAGCAAGTAAAATAGATCTTGTTAATAGTGCAAATGTATTAACTCAAAATATACAAAAAACTTTGCAAGATCTTAATAAAATGCAACAAACCGTCAATGAACAAATCAGACAAACTGTAGATGAGATCAATAATATTGGTCAAGAAATTGCAAATATCAATAAACAACTTGAAAACGAAGAAGTTTTACCAACTGATAATGCCAATCAACTAAGAGATAGAAGAGATGAACTTGAACTTAGGCTTTCAAAGTTAGTTGACGCAGTAGCTTGGAAAGGCAAAAGCTCTCAAGATAGTACGTTAGAATCCACTATGACTGATTCTGGAAGATATTATGATTTAAGTATTCAAGGTTTTAGTATAGTAAACGGCTCTAGCTTCCACCCCTTAAAACTAGATGATAATAATCCTAATGGATTTTATCAAATTTATTATGAAGTTAATGATGAAAATCGCTATGACCTAACTAGTAAAATTTCAGGCGGACAACTTGGAGCCCAACTTGACCTTAGAGGTAGAAATTACGATGGTAATCATGATACTTATAGCGATGGAATATTACAAGAGTATAAAGACATGCTCAATACTTTTACAAAAACACTTATAACTCAAACTAATAATGTCTATGCTCAAGCAGCAACTGATAAAGTAAATTCAGATGATTTAAAAAGCCTAAAACCCGATACTTCTTTGATGAATTATGATAAAAATATTCAAGCAGGAAGTTTTAACATCACAGTTTATAATGAAAAAGGCGATCCTGTCGCTACTAGAACCATAAAAATAGATATTAACACCACCATAGAAGATGTTGTAAAACAAATCAATGCGGATATAGATGATAACCATGACGGAAAACCTGATAATGATTTAAATGATTATTTTCAAGCCTTTTATCACTATGATGGAAAAAGCGATAGTGGAAATTTTCAAATTAATAGCCTAAAAAAAGGTTATAAAATAGCTTTTAAAGATAATGGCACAAATTTTCCTGGTGCTTTAAATGTATCTTCATTTTTCAATGGCCAAGATGCAAACAATATCAATGTAAATTCAAGTATTAGAAATGATCCTAATAGCTTAAAAGCAAGTTCAAATGGGGTTGATGGAAATAACGATATAGCTAACGCTATGTTACAACTTCAAAATCAAAAAGTAAATTTTTATAATAAAGATGGCACAGTTGATACTATGACTTTAGATGGATATTATAGAAAATTTACAGGTCAAATCGCATCAAATGCTGAAAGTAATGGTTTTGCACATGCAACTAATATGACAGTATTTAACACAGCCTATGCAGAATACCAATCAAAAAGTGGCGTAAATACTAACGAAGAATTAGCAGCGCTTATACAATATCAAGCAAGTTATGGTGCTGCAGCTAAAATCGTAACTACTGTTGATCAAATGCTTGAAACCTTACTTGGTTTAAAATCTTAATGCAAATTAAAGCTCTTTTAGATGAGGCTATTTTAAGTAAAAATACTCAAAAAGAGCTTTTCTTTCATCCTGATCCTTTACAAATTGCAAGTGTTTATAAAGATGAAACCATAGCTTTACTTTGCGCTTTATTTGCCTATGGAAATGCTAAAAATATTGTAAATTTTTTAAAAAAACTTGATTTTTCCTTGCTTGAAAGAAACGATGAAATTATTAAAAAAGAATGTAAATATCTAAAATACCGCTTTCAAAACTCTCAAGATATAGCTCAAATTTTTATCACACTCAAACGCTTAAAAAATGAAGATAGTATAGAAAATATTTTCACCAAAACTTATCAAAAAGAGCAAAACATCACACATGCAATAAAAGATTTTATAGAAACAATTTATAAGCTTAATCCTTATAAAAGCTATGGTTATGAATTTTTCTTTTCAAAAGAATTTAAAACTCCAAAAGGTCCTTTAAAAAGGTACAATATGTATCTTAGGTGGATGGTAAGAAAAGATGAGCTTGATTTGGGCTTGTTTAAAAATATCGATAAAAAAGATTTACTCATACCATTAGATACTCATACTCATAAAGTTTCATTAAAACTTAAGCTTTTAAAGCGTAAGATTTATGATTTTAAAAGTGTTTTAGAGCTTACTCAAAGTCTTAAAAAATTTGATCCACAAGATCCTATAAAATATGATTTTGCTCTATATAGAATCGGACAAAACAAGGAAAGCTTATGGAGCTTGAATTAACTTATTATGTGATTTTATTTTTTGTTGCTGCTTTTGCAGGCTGTGTTGATGCGATTGTAGGTGGCGGTGGACTTATTACTATACCTGCTTTATTTGCTTGTGGGATCCCTCCTCATTTAGCCTTAGCTACCAATAAACTTCAAAGCACTTTTGGCTCACTTACTGCAGTTTTATCTTATAGAAAACATATGAATATAGAAAAAATTGCTTTAGGTATTTTATTTACCGCAATTGGAGCTGTTATTGGTACTTATGCAGTTTTACTAATAAATCAAAACGCTGTTAAAATCATTGTGCTAATATGCCTAGCTTTAGTTTTTCTTTATACTATTTTTAAGCCTAATTTAGGAAATGTTCATAATGAAGCGAAAATGAGTACTACAAGCTTTCAAATCACTTTTGGTTTATTGCTTGGCTTTTATGATGGCTTTTTAGGGCCTGGAACTGGATCTTTTTGGATTTTTGCTTGTGTAATATTTCTTGGTTTTAGTATGAAAAATGCAAGCATTAATACTAAAATCTTAAATTTCACTAGCAATGTAGTAGCTTTAGGGGTGTTTTTATACTCTTATGAAGTACTTTGGAAAGTTGGTATTTTAATGGGTATAGGCCAAGTTTTAGGAGCCTTTGCAGGCTCAAAACTAGTCTTAAAAACACAAGGAACTTTTATCAAAAAACTTTTTTTAACCATGGTTGCTTTAACTATAGCTAAGGTTGCTTATGATTATCTTGCTTAAATTCCTTGACTAATTTGCCACATAGGTAAAAATACACCCAAGGCTAAAACTAAAATCAAACTCGCCACAAAAATTGTCATCAAAGGCTCTAAAACACTTAAAAGTCTTTGAGTGTAATTTTCTTTTTTATGTTCATAAAATAAAGCAAGTTCATAAGTACTTTCATCTAATTTAGAACTTTTTAAAGCTAAATTTAACATTCTTATCGCAAAAGATTCAAAAAGCTTTATTTTGAAAAAAGCTTGATCTAAATCAAGTCCTGATTCAAATGAGGTCTTTATAATAAACATTTTGTTTTTAAAAAATTGATTTTCTATACCTTCACAAGCAAGCTCAAAAGCTCTTTTTATATCCACCCCTGCTTTCAATAAATATGAAAAAATTAAGAAAAAACAAAATTTATCTTGATAAAATATTATCTTTCCAAAAATAGGAGAATAAAAAAGAATTTTATGAAAAAACAAAGACTTTCTAAAAGAGTAAGCAAGCATTATAAAAATTCCCATACCTAATAAAATAAATACATAAAAATGTTTAAAAAAATCTCCTAAAACAAAAAGAATTTGAGTGATTTTTGGTAAATCTAATTCAAGTTGCAAAAATAAAGTTTTAAACTCAGGCAAAACCAAAATCATTAGTATAAAAAAAGCTAAAATAATACATGTAAAAACAAAAAGTGGATAAGTTATAGATTTTTTAAACTGCTTAAAATTATGAAGGTTTTTCTCTTTTAGATTAATGATAATCTCGAAAGCCTTATATAAATCCTCCTTACCGTCACAAATTTTTAAAACAGCACATTCTCTAGAATTTAAAACACCTCTAAAAGCTTCATTATAAGAGCTTCCATTTTTGAGTTTATTATAAATCACACTAAATATTTTAGCTACGTACGCATCATGATTTGATCTTGCAAATTCTAAAATAGCCTCTTGTAAACTTAATCCTGCTTTTAAAACCATACTTAAATCTTTAAGGATAAAAATAAGCTCTTCTTCTTTAATTTTATGTTTTGTTGCTCCAAAGTATTCTTCAACGCCAATTATATTTTCAAATGATTTTTGTGCAAAATTTCTGGCTTCATATAGATTTTTGGCTTTAATTATGCATTGCTTTTGCCCTTTGTTTAAAGTATAAAAAATAATAAATTTTTTCAAAAACCAATCTTTCTTAGCTCATCTACACTTGTTAAACCAAGCTTAACTTTTTCCAAAGCATCCACACCTAAAGTCAAAAAGCCTTTTTTTAAAGCATATGTTAAAATATTTTCATAATTTGCATTATTTTCTATCATACTTTTTAAATTACGATCCAAAAATAAAAACTCAGCCACCATTAAACGCCCTTTATATCCACTATACATACACTTAGCACAACCCTTTGCTTTATAAAATTTTCCTTCAAAAACTTGATTTTGAAAATGAAATTTTTCATCACTAGCTTCTTTACATTCACATAATTTTCTCACCAAACGTTGGGCTATGATCAAATTAAGCGCATAAGCTATTAAATATTCTTTTGCACCCATATGTTTCATTCTAAAAATAGCTTCTATAGCACCATTAGTATGCAGGGTACTTAAAACTAAATGTCCACTTAAAGAAGCTTTTAAAACTATATCCAAACTCTCCTCATCTCTGATTTCACCCACCATAATCACATCAGGATCTTGCCTCAAAACTGCTCTTAAAGCTTTATGAAAATCAAAACCGGTTTTAGAATTTAACAAAATTTGCTGAGCATGTTTAAGTTTATATTCTATAGGATCTTCTAGAGTAATGATTTTTTTATTTTGATCAAACTCGTTTAAAATGGCATGCATAAAAGTGCTTTTACCACTCCCTGTTGGCCCACAAAATAAAATCAAACCATAAGGTGCGTTCATGTATTTTTTTAAACAGATTAAATTTTCTTCTTTAATAAAAAGTCTATCAAGTTTTAAAACATGCTCATCTTGTTTTAAAATCCTAAGCACCACACTTTGCCCAAATAACAAAGGCATAATTGAAATTCTAAAGTCATACTTTTGCTCTAAGATTATTTTAGAAAAACTCCCATCTTGAGCTTGTCTTTGTTCGGCCACATTAAGCAAGGCAATGATTTTTATATGTATTAATAAAGCCTGATAAGAATCCATATCAAGACTATGGATATATTTTAATTCTCCATCTATTCTAAATCTTATCAAAACTTCATTTTCCAAAGGCTCCAAGTGAATATCACTTGCTCTTAAAAAACAAGCATAAGTTAAAATTAAATTCAAAAACTGCTCTAATAAAAACTCATCTTTATTTTCATCACTTTTTAAATTAAGCTCTAATTTATCAAGATAGTTTTGAAAACAAATTAAAAATTTAATCTTTTCTAGTAAGAATTTAAATTGTGTAACATCGCAAAGAAAAATTTTAATAACCTTTAAGCGGTATAAATTTTGTATTTTTTCTAAAATACTCTCATCTAAAGGTTTTAAAGAAGCTATATGAATATTTTCATCATCTTCATAAAAACAAAAAATATTATATTGTTCTATTAAAGAAAAAGGTAAAACATGGAGATATTTTTCTATTTTAAGAGTTTGATTTAAGTCTAAAATTTCTAATTTGTACTCCAAAGCTAATTCTTGCAAAGAAAGTTCTTTTATTACTTTTGCATCATTCAAAATAATTTCCTAAAAGTTTCTCATACTCTTCTTTAGCCCTTAAAGCATCTTCATACTTTCCAAGTTTTAATTTAGCATTGATAAAAACTAGCCATGCCTCTTTTTCCAACAACTCAAATTCATTTGCCTCAATAGCCCAAAAAACAGCCTTTTGATAATCTTTTATTTGATAAAAAAATTTAGCCAAATTTAAAGCATTTTCATAACTTGGATAATTAATAAATTTTTCATAGAATACATTTTGCTCAAAACTTTCATTTTGAATGTTCATTGCATTTAAAAAAGACAAACAAATTAAAAAATTAAAACATATCATCTTCATGTTCAAAACCTAATTCTTTCAAACTTAATACTTTTTTATCAGCTCTTATTAAACTTGGCTTGATGATAAAAACTATTTCACTAATATCTTCCAAATTTTGCTTTCCTTGAAACAAAGCGCCAAAAAGTGGTATTTTAGATAAAGCACTTACTTCATTATGGTTACTAATCGTATTTTTACTAATCAATCCACCCAAAATTAAAGTTTGTCCATCATCAACTTCAACTACAGTAGAAAGCTTTTTTTGTATAGTATCTGGTGCTATATTTCTTGGTTTATTTTGTCTATGATTATCAACACTATATTTAAAATCACTCAAACTAGGATTAATCCTAAGCATGATTTTATGATCATCTGAAATTTCTGGCAAAATATTTAGTAAAATTCCTACAAAAATAGAATAATTATTATAAGTTTCACTAATAGTTGTACCATTTTCAGTACCTTTAGAGCTTTCTTTTACTTGATAATTAATCGTATCGCCTATGGAAATAATAGCTTGCTGATTATTAAGTGCCATAAGTTTTGGGTTAGAAAGTACAGTAGTTTTGCCATTTTCTTGTAATAAATTTAAAATAGCCTTAGTTTCAACATTAGCTTTAAGATTAATATTTTTAATACCGCCTTTATTGATTATAAAATCATTATCATCTCCATTAAGTTTAAAAGCAAGCTCTTGCCAGTTAATCCCACTTGAATGACTTTTATTTAAATGTACTGCAACTATACTTACATCAATTAAAACTTGTTTTTTAAGTCTTTTATTTAGATCTTTTAAATATTTTTCAACTCTTGCAAGCTCATACAAAGTAGCATTTAAAGTGATAATTCCTGCATTAGTATTAATAATAGGTTTAGTTGTATTTTCATCTAATAAAGCTTGTATTTCTTCTGAAATTTTTTCCCAAAAATCAAATTTATCTGTACTAATGACTAAATTATCTGCTTCTTTAGCACTATCATAATCACCCTGTTTAGGTCTTGAATCCACTGAAGCTTTAGTAATACTTTGCCCTTCTCTAATAGAACTTATATAATGAACTTTAAAAGTTTTAACTTGTCTTCCATAAATTTTTAAAATATTTTTTTCATACTCATAAGCAAGATTATTTTCCATCAATAAAAGTTTAAAAATTTCTCTTAAAGACATTTTTCTTATGTGCAGATAGTTTTGAGTATGATTTAACTTTTCTCTAGCTAATGAATCTTTTATTATAATGCTAAAACCACATTCTCTACCAAGTTCATTTAAAATTTCAATCAAAGAAGTTTTATTTTCTACACTTATATCAAAAAAGCGTTGATGACACTGTAATGCAAAAACATTTGTAAAAGTTAAAATACTAATAAATAAAAATATTATTTTTTTCATACAATTTTAAAACCATGACTTTTTCTTCCTTTATTAACACAACTTGAGAATTTTTAATCTCAACAATCTTAAAATCTTCAATATCATCATTTAAAGCATACCATTTATCATTAATTTTAACTTTATTAGAAATGATAGCTTGCAAAGAAAAATCAGATTTTATATTTGTAGTCTTTTGAAAAAAAGGATCTTGAATCAAAGAAAAATCAATATTACTGCAGTCTTGATTCAAAAATGGATACTTAGTGCCAAAAGCGCTAAGTATCCATAAACTCACAAGTAAAAATCGAAGCAAATTTTAATTTTCATTACTAAAATCAGCACTTGCTAGACGTTTAAGTTGTCTATAACGGCGTTGTGCTTCTGCTTTGTTTTTTTCAAATAATTCTTTTGCTTGCTCAGGATTTGATTTTTTCAAAGAATTATAACGCACTTCATTCATTAAAAAGCCTTCATATAAATCCCAATCAGGCTCTTTAGAAGAAATTGTTAAAGGATTTTTACCTTCTGCTTCTAAACGTGGATCATAAATATAAGTTGGCCAATACCCACATTTTGTGGCAAGTTCTGCTTGATTTCCCGAATTTCCAAGTCCGCCTTTAATACCATGAGCTATACAAGGAGAATAAGCAATAATCAAAGAAGGCCCATCATAAGCTTCTGCTGCTATTATTGCTTTTAACAATTGCGCATAATTTGCATTAGAATTTACTTGAGCTACAAAAATATAACCATAAGTCATAGCAATTTGACCTAGATCTTTTTTCTGTACCGGCTTACCTGCTGCAGCAAATTGAGCCACCGAACCTGTTCTTGAAGATTTTGAACTTTGACCTCCGGTATTTGAATAAACTTCAGTATCAAGCACCAAAATATTTACATTTTCACCACTTGCTAAAACATGATCAAGCCCACCATAACCTATATCATAAGCCCAACCATCACCACCAAAAATCCAATGTGATTTTTTACTTAAATAGCTTTTAAGTTCTAAAATATCATTTACAGTTTTAATCTGTTTATTTTCTTCTAGCAATGGCACCAACTTATCTCTTAGCTCTAAAGAAACTTTAGAATCTTCTTTATTTGCAATCCATTCTTTATACAATGCAGAAAGCGCATTAGGAACTTCTTGCATACTTTCATTCATGATTTGCTCAATTTTATGTCTTGTTGTTTCAGTTGCTATTTTCATACCAAGACCAAATTCAGCATTATCTTCAAATAAAGAATTACCCCAAGCTGGTCCATGACCATTTTTATTACTTTTTCTATATGGAGTTGAAGGAGCTGAACCACCATAAATAGAACTACAACCTGTTGCATTAGCAATAATCATTCTTTCACCAAACAATCTAGTGATTAAAGTGATATAAGGAGTTTCCCCACACCCTGGGCATGCCCCATGGAATTCAAATAAAGGTTGAGCAAATTGAATACCTTTTGCATTTTCTCTATTTAAGATATTATCTTTATAGCTTACTTTTTTGAATAAATAATCTGCATTTTCTTGCTCACCATGATCAAGCTCTTCACCTAGTGGAACCATTACTAAAGATTTTTCTTTAGTTGGACACTCATGCACACAAAGCTCACAACCTGTACAATCAAGTGGTGAAACTTGAATTTTGAAATTTAATTTTTGCTCTTTTACACCTTTTGCATTTAAGCTATGTTCTTTTACACCTGCTGGAGCATTTTCTAATTCTTTTTCATCTATTAAAAATGGTCTAATAACCGCATGCGGACATACTGAAGCACATTGATTACACTGAATACAATTAGCTTCTATCCATCTTGGCACCATAACACCAACACCTCTTTTTTCGTACTCAGTAGTACCATGTTCAAAACCACCATCTTCATAACCCAAAAATGCTGAAACTGGCAAATCATCTCCCTTAGCTGCATTCATAGGTTTTGCGATTTTTTCAACAAATTCAGTGCCTTTATAGGCTATAGTTTCTTCTTTAACTTCATCAGCTAAATTTGCCCAAGAAGGATCAATATCAACCTTTACAAGTCCATCTGCACCCACATCAATAGCTTTGTAATTCATCTCAACTATAGCATCACCTTTTTTGCTATATGATTTATAAGCTAATTCTTTCATATATTTTTGTGCATCTTCAAAAGGAATAATGTTAGCAAGCTTGAAAAAAGCCGATTGCATGATTGTATTTGTTCTACTACCTAGTCCTATTTCTCTAGCAAGTTTTGTAGCATTGATAATATAAAAATTAATTTCTTTTTGCGCTAAAACTCTTTTTACTGCATTTGGAATCTTCTTAATAGTTTCTTGTGCACTCCAAATACTATTTAAAAGGAAAGTTCCGCCTTTTCTAATGCCTGCTAAAACATCATAAATTTCTAAATACGCAGCCACTGAACACGCTACAAAATGCGGTGTAGAAACTAAATAAGTTGAGGTAATAGGTTTTTTAGAAAATCTTAAATGGCTTCTTGTATAACCACCTGATTTTTTAGAATCATAAGCAAAATAAGCTTGCGCATAAAAGTCTGTTTTATCCCCTATGATTTTAATAGAATTTTTATTTGCACCTACAGTACCATCAGCACCAAGTCCATAGAATAAACACTCTATAGTACTTTCATCACCTAAAGAAATTTTTTCTCCCACAGGCAATGAAGTAAAAGTCACATCATCATTAATTCCTATGGTAAAACTATCTTTTGGGTTTGCTTGATTTAGATTTTCAAAAACCGCTAGAAGTTGAGCAGGATCAACATCTTTTGAAGAAAGTCCATATCTACCACCAACGATTAAAGGTGCTTTTTCTTTTCCATAATATGCACTTTTTAAATCCAAATAAAGTGGCTCCCCTAAACTTCCTGGCTCTTTAGTTCTATCTAAAACAGCAATTTTTTCAACACTTTGAGGCATTACATCAAATAAATATTTTAAACTAAATGGTCTATATAAATGAACTTTTAAAACCCCTACTTTTTCGCCTTTACCATTTAGATGATCTACAACTTCTTTTAAAGCTTCAGTCACTGAACCCATTGCTACTACAATGCGTGTTGCGTTTTTATCCCCATAATATACAAAAGGCTTGTATTCTCTTCCTGTAATTTTTGAAATTTCTTGCATATATTCATTAACAATGTCGGGAATAGCTTCATAATATTTATTTGCCAACTCTCTTGTTTGAAAATAAATATCATCATTTTGAGCTGTACCTCTTGTTTTTGGATTTTCTGGATTTAGACAGGAATTTCTAAATTCCATCAAAGCTTCACGGTCAAGCAAACGATCAAAATGTGCATAATCCATTACTTCTATTTTTTGAATTTCATGAGAAGTTCTAAAACCATCAAAAAAATGCATAAAAGGTACTCTACCTTTAATAGCTGCTAAGTGCGCAACACCTGCTAAATCCATACTTTCTTGTACAGAATGTGAACAAAGCATAGCAAAACCTGTTTGTCTTGCTGCATAAACATCTTGATGATCGCCAAAAATAGATAGTGCTTGAGAAGCCAAAGCTCTAGCTGCCACATGAATAACCCCAGGTAAAAGCTGACCTGCAATTTTATACATATTTGGTATTTTTAGCAAAAGTCCTTGAGAAGCAGTATAAGTAGTAGTTAAAGCACCAGCTTGTAAAGAACCATGAACTGTCCCTGCTGCCCCTGCCTCACTTTGCATTTCTACAACTTTAACTGGTACTCCAAAAAGATTTTTTTTACCTTGAGAGGCCCATATATCAGTATAATCTGCCATTGGTGAACTTGGAGTAATAGGATAAATTCCAGCAACTTCTGTAAATGCATAAGCTGCATAAGCTGCTGCTTCATTACCATCCATTGTTTTCATTATTTTACTCATCTAATTATCCTTATAATTAAAATAATTACTTAAAATCAATAGCTACTTTATCTTGAATTGTCTTAAACAATGATAAAAAATTTTTATTATTTATGAGTATGGAGTTTGAGTGTGAAATTATCGGATATTTTTTATGTGCTCTATTGCCTCATAAGTATTTTTAAAAAGTGGAATTTTAAATTTAGCTAAACTTTCCTTGCTTTCATAACCACTACTCACTGCTATGGGTTTAATGCCCGCATTGCAAGCTGCTTGGATATCTAAATGAGTATCTCCAATCATAAATGCATTTTCTTTGCTTTTAGATAATTTTTCTAAAGCTAATAAAATAGGCTCAGCATTTGGTTTTGGGTAAGTTACATCATCTCTACCTATAATAACTTTAAAGTATTTTCCTATCCCTAAATGATCTAGCAAAGGTTTGGAAAATTTAGAACTCTTAGTCGTTACAACGGCTAAATCAGCAAATAAACTAGCTTCATATACACTTTCTTCTGCCAAAGAAAGCAAAGAAGTTTGCTCTATATAAATTTTTTGATATACGCTTCTGTAAGCATTAATATACTCACTTGTTTTTTCTTTTGGCACTCCAAGTTCTTCAAAAGCTACATCTAAAGGAAAGCCTATTAAAGCTTTAATGGCCTCATGATCTCTTAAAGGCTCACTAAAAGCTTTAAAAGCAGCATCAAATCCATCTAAAATGGCACTTGTAGAGTCTATCAAAGTACCATCTAAATCAAATAAAATAGTCTTTTTTAGCAAAATTTATTCTTTAATGAAAAATTTTGCTTCCACGCGTCTATTTTGAGCGCGACCTTCTTTAGTGTCATTGCTTGCTTTTGGCTTTTCAAAACCATAGCCTTTAGTTACAATTTTTTCTTTAGCAACGCCTGTTTTTTCGAGTTCTTTTGCAACTGCCTTTGCACGTTCTAATGATAATTTTTGATTATAGGCTTTAGGTCCTGTGCTATCTGTGTGACCTTCTAAAATAGTATAATATTGTGGGTTTTCTTCTAAAACCTTACCTACTTCTTGGATTTTTTGTGCAAATTCAGGGTTTATAGTGATTTGATCAAAACCAAAATGTCCCTCAAGTGCTATTGTTTTTTCACAACCTATATGATCAAGCAAAGCACCTTTTCTTGGTTCTGGACATGATTTATCAACTTGTTTTGTCTGTGGTTTTTCTTCGATTTGTTTAGTTGTAGGCTGAGGAGTTTTTGGAGCTTTATTGCCAAAATAAAAACTCAAACCAACACTAGAAATTAAATTATGATCACCATTATTGAATTTAATTTGATCTCTTGCTTCAAGTCTCAAAGCCAAATCTTCTCCAAGTGCAAATTTAAAACCTGCACCATATTGAGCAAACATACCACTTTTATTCTCATAAGCTCCATGACTTAAATACTCATAGCCTGTTCCCAATAATCCATATAAATATACATGATTAGCTAGATCAATTCCCTTAATAGCATTTACATAAAATCTTGAAACACTAGTATCTGTATGTGTATTATCGTTTGGATTATTATATTTTGCGTTATCATAATACTCTAAGCCAAGCTCGGCTTGATCTATCCATAAATCATTATAATGATAACCAAATCTTAAACCCACTCCACCATAATTTTTAAGATCTAAATTTCCTTCTGGAATTGTGTAGTTGAAAGTTGGAGTGATTTCTATTTTATTAGTATCGAAAGCAAACAAAACACTAGTTAAACCTACCAAAGCCATAATTTTTTTCATAATTCATCCTTTTTTTGATTAATAAATATATTAAATTTTTTTGATTATATAAAAATGAAGATTAAAATAAAATAAGCCCCTTTTGGGTAAGGGGCTTAAATTTACTACAAAAAGGAGGTTTCCCTGATCGGACTTTGAAATTATAAAAGTTTATTATAAATAAAAAATCCTATAATTTTAAACAAAACTAAAATATATGAAAAAATATGATTTTTAAAAAATGAAAGAAAAAATGGATCCAAAAAATGGATCCAAAAAAAGATTAACGTTTAGAGAATTGTGGGCTTCTTCTTGCTTTTCTGCGACCGTATTTTTTACGTTCAACAGTTCTACTATCTCTAGTAAGAAGTCCTTTTGGTTTTAATAATGCTCTAAAATCTGCATCCATAGCAGCTAAAGCTCTTGAAATACCATGTCTTAAAGCTTCAGCTTGAGCGCTATATCCACCACCTAAAGTTGTTGCTTTAATATCCATAGAAGTTTCTTGCTTAGTTACTAATAAAGGCTGAACTACTTTTAATTTTATAGCTTCATGTCCGCCAAGCCAAGTGTTTAAATCCATACCATTAACGATGATTTTACCACTACCAGCTTTTACCCAAACTTTAGCTACAGCGGTTTTTCTTTTACCTGTTGCGTATGTTGTTGCCATGATTATTTTCCTTTATTAGCAATTTGAGCAGTATGAGGATGTTCGCTACCTGCATAAATTTTTAATTTTTTTAGCATAGCTCTACCTAGGTTTGTTTTAGGTAGCATACCACGAACTGCTAATTTATATAATTTAACTGGATTTTTTTCTAATAAATCACCAAATTTTTCACTTTTTACGCTTCCAAAATATCCTGAATGTCTGTGGTATAATTTATCTTCTGCTTTATTTGCACCTGTGAAAACTGCTTTAGAAGCATTGATAATGATTACATAATCTCCACAATCAACATTTGGAGTATAGCAAGGTTTATTTTTACCTCTTAAAATAGTCGCTACTTCTGTTAAAAGACGACCAAAACGCTTTCCTTCAGCGTCTAAAACGATCCATTCGCGTTTTACTTCGTTTGGCTTTGTTATCTTTGTCATCATCTTACCTTTGCCAAAAATTTTTTTAAAAATGTGATTATAATTATTTTAGCTTAATTAATACTTAATTTAAGAATATTTAAAGCTTAAATTCTTTGATTAATTTTTATATATAAAAGCAAAATAGCACATTTTAAGTGAGTTCTTTGTAAAATAACTTTTTATTATATTAAAAATAAGGTTTTATTTTGTTTTCTTTAAAATTTAAAGCTCAAGAATATAGAATTTGCAAGCATTGCTCAGAATTTAATCCTGATAAAGACGCTAAATTTTGTATATTTTGCGGAAAAGAATTATACCATGTTGCAAGACAAAAATTTGATTATATTTATAGTAAAAATCCTGCTATCATGGTTGCTTTTTTAGCAAAAGTTGCCAAAGTAGATAATAAAATCATTACCCAAGATTTATCTAAATTTATATCTTCTTTGCTTGATAAGATAGAAATGTTTTATACTAAAGAGTATAGTGGCTTTAGAAATACTTATGCAAGCATTTTTGAGTATGAGAAAAATCAAGGTAGAAGCATTAGTGAGCTTTGCTCTAACATACGCATAAGCAAAGAAGAGGCGGATTTTCTTATATGTTTATTGCTTGATCTAATATACTATGATAAACAAATGAGTGCAAATGAAAACACCTTAATGGAAAATATCATCATAGGACTTGGGTTAAACCTCATAAGCTTTAGGGAAATAAAAATAAGATATGAACAAATTTATAATTTCACACATGAAAACACTCAGCAAAAACAAGAAAAACACCAAGATGAAATAAAAATCACCCTAGAACAAGCCTATGAAATTTTAAATTCTCATCCAAATGATGATTTTGAAAGTATTAAGAAAAATTATAGAAAACTAGCTAAAGAATACCACTATGATAACCTTCATTCTAAAGAGCTTCCACCTGAACTTTTAAAGATAGCTCAAGAGATGATGAAAAAGATCAACCTAGCCTATGAAATCATAAAACAAGCAAGGGGTGAATGATGCTTATTTGCAAACGTTGTAATATGAAAAATTTAGATGTAGCTAAATTTTGTAAAGAATGTGGAAGTAATGAACTATACGATCCACAAGCAAAAGAAAAACTAGAAAAAGAAAGACAAAGACAAGAAGAATTAAAAAGATTAGAAGAAGAAAGAAAAAAGAAAGTCGAAGAAGAGATAAAAATAGCCCAAGAAGAAAGAGAAAAGAAAGTCAAACAAAGAAAAGAATTTATCACAAAACACAAAAGTAAAATCATAGTTAGTATGATGATTTTGTTTTTGATAGCTTTAGCTAGTGTGTATCAGTATTTCTACGGTGGAAAATATAGCCGAATTTACATAAGCGAACTTGAAAGCAAATGTCACAGCGATGAAGCAAGTTGTAAAATACTCCAAGCTATCTACAAAGAAAAATGTGACAAGGGAGATAGGAAAGCTTGCATAAATGCTTATATACACAAACACAAGGATCTAAGAGCTATCAAAGATAATAATCAATGGAATTTAGTCAATGAAAATAATAAAATTTTAGTTGAAAATGTATTTGATTATACGTGGGATTTTGGTGAAGGTTTGGCTGGTGTTAAACTGAATGGTAAATGGGGTTTTATTGATACAAGTGGAAAAATTGCAATAGAACCTAAATTTGATTTTATCGGAAATTTTTATGAAAAAATGGCAGCTGTTAAACTGAATGGTAAATGGGGTTTTATTGATACAAATGGAAAAATTGCAATAGAACCTAAATTTGATTTTGCTTTGAGTTTTAATGAAGGTTTGGCTCGTGTTAAACTGAATGGTAAATGGGGTTTTATTGATACAAGTGGAAAAATTGCAATAGAACCTAAATTTGATGATGTAAAGTTGGGCTTTATTGAAGGATTAGCGGAAGTTTTACTAAACGGAAAATGGGTATATATTGACAAAAAAGGCAATATTGTACCTAAAGATTAAATAACTTTATAAATTTGTTGAAAGGATAAATAATGAACCCTGAAATTATTAAGCTAGGTGATTTTAAGGAAGGTTTGATAATAATTAGAATGGGAAATAATTATGGTTTTATGAATGAAAATGATGAGATTGTAATAGAACCTATATATGAAGAAGTTTTAGAATTTAGTGAAAATCTTGCTGGTTTTAAACTAAATGGAAGATGGGGTTTTATAGATAAAAACGGAAATCGATTAGTAGAAGCAAAATATGATGTAGTCAGCAATTTTAATCGAGGTTTATCAAGAGTTGTATTAAATAACAAATGTGGTTTAATAAACACTAATGATAAAGTTGTTGCAAAATTAATCTATGATTGGATTGATGACTTTAGTGAGGGGTTTGCAATAATCATACTAAATGAAAAGTATGGCTTTATAGATGAAAATGGAAATCAATTAGTAGACCCTAAATTTGATTATGCTTCTAGTTTCAACAATGGTTTAGCTGAAGTTAAACTAAATGGAGAATATGGGCTTTTAGATAGAAATGGAAATTTTGATAGTAGAACCTAATATTTAACAAAATAGATTATTAAACCTCCACTATCTCCACTTTATCCTTTAAAACATACACCAAAAAAGCCTTAGTGGAAGTCTTGGCTAAGATTTTTTCTATGGCTTCTTTATAAAGCAAAACTTGCTTTTTATGCTCGTTTAAATTTAAACCTGTTTTATAGTCTATAATGATAGCTTCATTATCATCAAATGCAAGCATATCAAGCTGTTTTTGCTCGCCTTTATAAGTGATGATTTGCTCTTTTAGTAGCTTTTTACCCACTAAAAGCGCGTTAAAGCTCTCATCTTTTAAAAGCATAGTAAGTCTTTTAAAAAGCTCATTAAAACCCTCATCATCTAAGCAAAAACGATATTTTTTATACACCATTTGCTTGCAAAATTCAAAATTGCTTTTAGTGTTAAAATCAAAATATTGTAAAAACTCATGTAAAGCTAAGCCAAAATGTATTTGCTCACTTGCAAAATAGTTTTTGACTTTAACTTCTTGCAAATTTACATTTTGAAACTCTTCAAAGCTTTCTATTTGCTCCAAATTTTCCAAAGGCTCATTTGTTTTTGAAAGTTGTTCTTCTAAAATGCCTATTTGCTTTTCTTCATAATCTTTAAAATATCCTTTAAAACCCTTATAATTTTCATCATTTTTTATAACAAAAAGAGAATTTTTAGCTCTAGTAAGTGCTACATATAGACAATTTATCTCATCTTCTGTTTGAAGTTTTTTGCGTTTGTCTAAAAAGGCATTATAGTTATCATCTTCAAGGTATTCTCTAGCACTATGTCTGTATTTTATTTCCCAACCTTGCTCTAAATCATACTCAAACATTAAAGTATCGGTATCTGGAACTTTTTTGCTAAGTCTATCAAGCACGATTAAATTTTCAAATTCAAGCCCCTTAGACTTATGTACGGTCATAATACTAACTCCATCATTTTGTGCTTGCAAAGAACTTAATTTACAAGGACTATATAAAAAATCAAAAAAATTATCAAAAGTACTTGCATGCTCTAAATAGGCGATAAGATTAACATCGCTTAGATCAAGCTTTAAATAATCAATCAAGTATTTTAAAATTTCACCTACACTGCGGTTTAGATCAAGCTCAAGATAGCTAAGTTCTTTTTTTAAAATATCATTTACAAAATACAAACTAAACTCATCTTTAAGCACACAAGCCTTTGCATACTCAAAAAGCACTCTTACGCTAATACAATCTAATAAAGGAACATTACTTTGCGTATAAGCTTTAACGCCATTTTCTTCAAGAAATTCTTGGATCAAAGTAGCGTCTTTATTAACCCATACTAAAATGCAAATATCATCAAGCTTAATGCCTTTTTCTAAAAGTCTATGGATGATTTTTAAAGCTTCTTTAGCACTTGCTTCATAAACAGAACTATCTTTACTAGGAATATGATTTTGTAAAATTTCTACATACCCGCCTTCTTTAACGCTTTTTTGCAAAGTAAAGCTAGGATTTAAAAAGCTATCAAAGAATTTATCTTTAAAAGTATCATTAACATAATCAACAATGATCTTTTTACTACGATAATTAGTATCTAAATGCTCTAGTTTAATTTGTGGAAAGTCTTTTAAAAGCTTATCAAAAAGTTCTTTTTTACCCCCTCTAAAACCATATATACTCTGTTTTTTATCGCCTACATAAAAAAAACTTCTGTTTTTTTTCACACCCTCACCTGAAACAAGTTCGGCGATAATAGGCTTTAAAATTTGATATTGCAAGACATTAGTATCTTGAAATTCATCGATTAATAAATGAGAAATATAACCATCAAGTCTAAAATAAATCAAATCTTTATTAGCCTCATCACTAATTAATTCATAAGTTTTTAAGGCTATATCTGAAAAAGTTAATGCATTTTGCTTGGTATTGCTTTCATTTCTTGCTTTTTTAAAATGCGCCAAAAGCTTTGCAAGCATACTTATGCGGTAATTTTCCATTTGATTAAAATATTCTTTTGCATTTTGTATAAGCTCTGCTCTTTTTTGTAAAAATTCATTATCAATGACTTTGGTAAAATAATTTTTATCTAAATTACTAATAATAGGCTTAGCGAAAAAATCTTCCATTCTTTCAAAATTAAAATTTGAAAGATAATTTTTATTTGTGCTTAAATTTTTTGCATAAGCTATAAACTCATCAATATTTTTTTCTAAGGCAGCCTTGCTTGGAAGGTAAGCTTTTGGATTTGGCTTAACGTCACAATGCTTTATATATAAATTTTCAAGGTTTTGCAAAAAGTCGCTTTTGCTTTTTGTTTGGATGATGTAATACGCTAGACTTTTCAGCTCTTCTTCGTTTAATTTAGCGATGAAATTTTTATAGCTATCTTGACTTTCTATGATCTCAAAATCACTCATAAAACCTAAATTTAAAGCAAAAGAACGAATAATTTGTGAAAAAAAACTATCAAAGGTATAGATATTAAGCTTAGATCTTAAAAATTCGTTTTTACGCTTTTGTCTTAAATCTACAAGCTCTTCTTTACTTTTACCTAGCATTCTCATAAGCTCATTACATTCTGCTTTATTTTCTCCGTTTTCAATCACATCAAATTCTAAAAAGGTTTTAAAAATCCTTTCTTTCATCTCGCTCGTGGTTTTATTGGTAAAAGTAAGAGCTAAAATTTCATTAATCTTAGCTCCCATTAACACCAAAGCTACAAAACGCACGCTTAATGCAAAAGTTTTTCCACTTCCTGCACTAGCTTCTAAGGCCAAAAAAGGTTCAAAATTACAACTCAAAGCTTAAACTCCTTTTTATAAAGCATAGTATAAGGACTATAGGTATTATCATTTCTTTGATTAGTAAATTCTTTTTCTAAAGGATCTTTTGCAAGCTCATTAAGCATGTCTTTAAGCTCTTGCACCTTTTCACTTTCAGTATTTTCATAAATGATTTTCATATTTTTTAAATCATAAAAACAAGCATTTATATTTTCTAAAGGGTATGTATCCTCTAATAAAAACTTATAAAAGGCAAGCTGGTAAGTTTTTTCATCTATTTTCCCAGTTTTATAATCTATGACTAATTTTTCATCTTCATTTTCATCTAATCTATCTAAACGTCCAAAAATAGTAATTTTAACTCCATTTTCAGCGATAAAATCTTTTTTTTGTGAAAATTCACAATCTCTTACCATAAAGCCTTGTTCAAAATGCTCATTTTCAAGCACCTGAAATTCTTTAAACATTGCTTGCATTAAAGCTAAATTTAAAGCATCGATTTTGTAATCTTTCAAATTTTTTACAATATCCATAAATTTTTCATAGTCAAAATATTTTGCTTTTTTGTTTTGTTTATAGTATTTTTCTAAAGCTTTATGAATAAAACTTCCTAGTTCATTTGCTCTAAGAGTATCTTCTAATTCTTTTGGTTCTTTTAGTCCTAAGACATATTTATAATAATAATCTAAGCCATAATTTATCAAAAGGTGAAATCTCGTAAAAGTAAGCTCTTTGCTAAAATAATCATGCTTAGCCATTATATGTGTAATTGGCTCAAGGTTAAAATCGCACTTGTGTGTTTGAAAGTATTTTATATAAGCATTGTCACTGTATGTTCTATCTTCTATGAGTGAAAATTCAAGCTCACTTAAAAATCTTGACTTGATTTTTTCTTCATTTTCCACATAAGAAATTCCTACTAATTTTGCCTTGGTTATTAGGGTGTAATAATAATGTCTTTGTAAATTTTCTCTTTGAGCATGAGTAATAAGTCCTGCTTTTTTTCGAATTTCATTATTTAAAAATAACTCACTTGAAACCCTTTTAGGGATAAACTCATCATTAAAATCAACAATAATCACTCCATCAAAACTAAGCCCCCTACTTTCTAAAAGCCCCATTACAGTAACTTCACCACCGCCAACACTGCTTAGTTTTTTATTGTCAATTTGCATGAAAAATAGCTCTAAAATTTGCTTAAAACTTAAAGTATGTGTTTTTATAAGTTCTTTGATAAAAGTAAGCTCTTGATAGATATAATCTTGCAATTCTTGATTGTTAATATCTTCTAGCAAATTATAGATGAAGTTTTCAAAAAAATCAAAAGAAATATTTTCATCAAAAAGCTTTTTAAACTCTATAAAATCAATACCAGAAGGATAAAAATGCAAATTACATAGGTGCTTGTTTAGCTTTTGCCTATTAAAAAAATCTTCACTAAGCTCATACTCAAACTCATCATCTTTGGCACTTTCATATAAAGTCTTTAATCTATGATAAAAAAGCGTATGTTTGATACTTTCTCCATTGGCATAGTTTAATACATTATTTTTATCATAAAGTCTTAAAATATCTACAAAATTCTCATCAGGGGTAATCACTGCAATATCTTTTGCACTAATACCAGCTTTTAAAAAGCTGTTAATTTTTTCAAAAACAAAAGCAGCTTGCAAAGACCGTAAATTAAAACTTTTATAAGTGATTTTATTTTCTTGCACAAAAAGACACTCTTGTAATATTTGTGCTTGGTTTACATCATATAAATACGCATGATTTTCCTTAAGAGAAAACCCTTGTAAAAAGCTAATAGAACTTAAAAAATCTTTATTAAATTTAGTACAATTAAATTGCACTTTAAGAGGAAGTATTTCCTTAATTTTTAACAAAAGCTCTACTTCAAAAGCATTTAAAAAACCTTGAAAATCAAAAATAATTTCATCATAATTTTTTAAAAAATCATTATTAATTTCATAATCTAACGCTAAAGAAATATCATCATATAAATTTTGTTCATTTAATAGGGTAAGATAATTTTTAAAAAGCTCTTCTAAAATTTGTAAATGCTCATCATACTGAGCATAAGCGTCATAATGTTTTAAAGCACTAATATCCTTTTTCTCCAAACTAAGTTCTTTAAAAAAACTAAATAAATAAGCATTGTTTTTTAAAAATGCAAAAAAATTACTCGGTATTTTTAAACTTTGTTCTAAATTTTTAGTTTGTTCACAAGCCTTTTTCATCAAAAGCAAACACTCATAATGAGTTGCTTGAAAATGTGGAGAAAAAACTAATTTTTGCATAAATTCAGCTATACTCATAGCCGGATCTACCAAAGTATCTATTTGTAGTTTTTTCTCATAATATTTTCTTAAAGCTCTTAGTGAGCTAAAAACAAAAAGCTTCATTATTTAGTCTGTAAAAAGAATTTAAAAAATCCTACGCTATTTTCATCTTGAGTGATTTTTAAAAGTATTTGCCATACGCCTTTTTCTTTGATATTAAAATCAAACACCAAATCACTTCCTTCTAATCTTGCTTGTAAATTCTCATCATTTATATTTGTATGTGGACGCGAAAGTAAGGTTTGAATTTGAAGTTCATTTAAGTCATAATCTTTTAAATTTTCAATTGCAATCCTAAGTTCATTTTGCCCTTCATTAATATAATAAACTTGATTTTTCTTATGCATAAAGCTTTCTTTATCTTTAATGCTTAATTTAAAATTTTCATCAAAAGTCTTTTGTCTATTTTGAATTTCATTATAATTTAACTCTACATTTTGATAAGAATCAAAATAAAAATTATCTTCATATACAGGTGCTTTGCTTGCGATAAAAATCGTTACAATACAAGCTACAACAATAAGCCCTAAAGAAATCAAAATGCCATAAGGCCAAAATGTTTTTTGATTTTGCATTTATCTTCTCCTTTTGATTTTTCTTTGAACTAGCATCAAAATTGCAACACATAAAAAGCCATAAATTAAAATTCTCATGATATTTAAAGTATCACGATTTGAATTTCCATAAAAAGGTTTTATATTAAAATGATTTGCCACTTGATCAGCAATATCTGCATAACCATTTAAAATAGCAGCATTATAAATGTCTTTTTGTTTAGGATTTGCAAGTATAGGCAAAATCGTTCCTTTTTCAGGGTAAGGACTCAAAACACCCTCTTTATCAAAAAAAGCTAAAGCATCATCACTTGCAAGTATATCCACCTTATGTGAAGCTTTAGAAAATACAAGTAAAATATACGGCTTGCTCAAATTAGCTTCATAGCTCTTTAAACTTTCAAAATCTTTTTTATCACTTAATGCCAAAGCGATATTTACTCCGGTTAACTCACGAATTTGCTTAGAGCTTGAAGTAATATTTTGTTCTATTGCAGTATTTAAGATATTGTCATTTAATAGTATTTCAGCATGTAAGAAATTAGCAAAGCAAATAAAAACGGCGGTTAAAAAACCGCCTTTAAATATATTTTTCATCCTATAAAAAGGTGATTTACAGTTAAAACTGACCAAGCAGTAACTCCTGCTGCTACAACCAAGCCAGCTATGATTAAGTATTCAAGAACTTTTGCCATAATCATTCCTTTATGATGATATGTTCTTCTCTTTTGGAGTCAAACATTTTAATTTGCTCTGTATTTTCTATTTTGTAAGGTTTTTGCATAACATCTTGTTGTGTTTTAAGACCCCAAACAGTAAGTCCAGCTAGAATCGATAGCAATAAAACAGTTGCTATTAACATTCCACTAACACCCGAAAGTGAAAATACACATCTATTTGAATTTTCCATTATTCACCCCTTGAAAGAGAAATTGCATATTCGCCAACTGCTTCTTTTTGAAGCTCATTTAATAAACCATTATTAAAATGAGGCATTACACCTATGCTACCTGCTTTACCACGATTTAAAACATCTACTACAAACTCAGCACTACCATATTTTGTCAAATCCGGAGCTACTAATTGCCCATCAATAGTTCCTTTTCCATCTTCACCATGGCACACTGTACAAGTTGCAAAAAGTTCTTTTCCTTTTGCTACAAGTTGCGGATTTTCAGTTTTTTTAATTGCTGAAATTTCAGAAGCAACATAAGCAGCAATTGCAGGGATATCAGCCTCATCTATGCCATTATCAGCTGCACTTAACATTTCACCCATAGGATAATTCATGCCCTTAGAACCTTTAGTAATTACTTCTATAAGTCCTTCTTCTGAACCCCAAATGTTAAGATTTTGTGCTTTTCCATTAATACCATCACCTGTAATACCATGACAAGAAGAACATTGAACTAGAAAAATATTCTTACCCATTTCTTGTTTATCTTGTGCACTTAAATTTGCAAATTTTTGTGCAAATTTTTCATTATGTGCTTGTACTTCTTTATTATACTCACCAATTTGAGAATAACTATTTAAAGGATATCCCCAAAGAAAATACCATATACACCATACTATAGCTAAGAAAAACACTACAGCCCAACCAAGTGGTATAGGATTTTTAAACTCACCTATACCATCCCAACTATGCTCGCTTAGCTCACCTTGGCTCTTTTCTTCTTTCATACTTTTAAACAATTTTCCTACCACAACAAGCGTAATTAGTATGATAAGAATTGCTCCAATAAAAG
Source organism: Campylobacter lari subsp. concheus (assembly GCF_008245025.1). Lineage (NCBI taxonomy): Bacteria > Pseudomonadati > Campylobacterota > Epsilonproteobacteria > Campylobacterales > Campylobacteraceae > Campylobacter > Campylobacter lari. Next base: position 347,219 of record NZ_CP043426.1, on the reverse strand, counting down.
ATAATAAATTAACATTATCTTGTAAATTCAACCATTGCATTAAGCACTCCTTTTATTTTGCTCTAAAACACGATCGCTGATTTCATCATGCAATGCCAAATCAGCATATTTTTCATAGTTTCTTCTACCTGTTTTTTCAGATCTATACAAATGAAACCAATAAGAATACAAAACTACCACTAAAAATACTACAAGAGCAAAAAAACCATAAGCTTGTAGCTCTCTTATTAGTTCTAAATCCATAGTTTTTCCTATTTTAAGCTGTTAAGATACGCAATCAAAGCTACAATCTCTCTAATTTCACCTCTAGCAAACGCATCTTTAACATCTTGATTTTTCATTTGATCTACTATAGCTTGAGCTTCTGCTTTAACTTCTGCTTGAGCTTCTTCCCAAGTACCTAGTTTTGTACCATTTTCAGTATCATAAGGTACATTGAAAACTTTTTTTACAGTTAGTGCTTCTGCATAAGCTGTTTCTATATTTGCATTATTGCTAAACATATGTTTATAAGCTGGCATAATAGAACCAGGAACAACTGAAACTGGATCCCACATGTGATTTTCATGCCAATCTGTTGTTCTAAAATTACCTATACGCAATAAATCAGGTCCTGTTCTTTTTGAACCCCATAAAAATGGTCTATCATAAGCATATTCACCACTAACTGAATACATACCATAACGATCTGTTTCTGATTTAAAAGGACGAATAAGTTGTGAATGACATGCATTACAACTTTCTTTAATATAAGCATGACGTCCTGCAAGTTGTAAAACTGTATAAGGTTTTTTACCTTCAATTGGTCTTGCATTCTGAGCAAAATCAGGTAAAACTTCTACAATACCTGCATATGCAATCACTATAAATACTGCCACAGCAAAAAAGAATGGATTTTTTTCTAACCAACTAAACATATTTTTCCTCCTTATGCTGCCATAGGTGAAGCACTTTTTGGCTCTTTATCAAGCACTCTACCCACTGAAATTGATTTATAAATATTATAAACAAACATGAAAAATCCTACTAAGTATAACAAGCCACCCACAGCTCTAATCCAATAATAAGGAACAATAGCTTCAACAGTATCAATGAAAGTATAAAGTAAGTTACCATACTCATCAGTAGCTCTCCACATCATACCTTGAGTAATACCTGCTATCCACATAGAACTAAAGTACAATACTATACCTGTAGTTTGAATCCAAAATTGAGCTTCCATTAATGATTTGCTATATAGTTCTCTTTTAAACATTCTAGGCACCATATGATAAAGTGCGGCCATAGTCATAAAGCCAACCCAACCTAAAGTACCATCATGAACATGTCCTGGAATCCAATCTGTAAAGTGTGCTAATGCATTAACTGATTTAATAGAAAGAATAGGACCTTCTAAAGTTGAGAACATATAGAAAGTTGAAGCTAAAATCATAAATTTAATCAACGGACTTTCTCTTAATTGACTCCACTCACCTTTCATAGTAAGTAAGATATTAATTGCTGAACCCCAAGAAGGTAAAATAAGTACAATTGAAAAAACCGAACCCATAGTTTGCATCCAATCAGGCACAGTAGAATAAATCAAGTGGTGTCCACCTGCCCATAGATAAACAAACATTAAGCCCCAAAACGCAAATAAAGATAACTTATATGAGAAAATTGGCTGACCACTTTCTTTTGGTAAGAAATAATAAATTTGAGCAATAATACCAACAGTAAATACAAATGCAACAGCATTGTGTCCATACCACCATTGAACTAACGCATCATTAGTTCCTGCATACATAGAAACACTATGCCACCAATCACCCATTCCACTTACAAAATAAGTTGGAACTGCCATATTATTAAACAAATAAAGCATTGCTATACCTAAGAAGGTAGCTATGTAATACCAAAGTGAAACGTATAAAGTTTTTTCACGGCGAATTCCAATAAGCCCAAAAATACTTACACCCCATAAAACCCAAACTAAAACTACCAATATATCAAGTGGCCATTCAAGCTCTGCGTATTCTTTTGAAGTACTAATACCTGCAAATAAAGTTATCACAGCTATAATCATAGTGATCATATAAAGCCAAAAATGTAATTTACCAATAAACATTAAAAAGCTTGATTCTGCCATACTAACTTTTAGCACACGCTGACCAATATAATACCAAGTAGCCCAAATTCCTGAGAGCATAAAACCAAAAATTACACCTGAAGTGTGCAATGGTCTAAGTCTTGAAAAAGTGCCATATTCACCAGCTAAATAGTTTAAATCCGGATAAGCCATTTGAAAGGCAATAAGCGTTCCAATAGCCATACCAATAACACCAAACAATAAGGTAGCAAACATAAAATATTTAGCAACCGTATAGTCATAGTTTAATGCATTTCCTGGGTGCATTTCCTCTCCTTAAGTTTTTTTCTGCAATATGCAATCACTGTATTATATGATAATTATCATCTTTTTTAGCTTAAAATCACAATGATTAATCATCTATTAAGAATTATAAGCAAATAATAAATTTTATCGAGTCAAAGAAAAACCTATATAAGAAAAATACAAACCATAAAAAAATATTAAAATATAAGAAATCAAACTAGCTGTTTTTTGAAATTTTTCGCTCAGTGTTTTAGAAAAATAAGCAAAAAATACCAAAGCAGGCAGTGTTGAAAGTCCAAAAACAAGCATAATTAACGCTGCTAAGTATACATTTTGCACGCTCATTCCAAAAGCTATATAAAAATATACCAAGCCACAGGGTACAAAACCATTTAAAAAGCCTAAAAAAATAGTACTTTTTAAAGACTTATTTTGAATTAATCTTGAAATGTTTTTTTTAATGATACAGTCAAAAATTAAAGAGCTTTCAAAAACAGCTAACAATTTTCCTTTAAAAATTAAAGCAAAAGCTAAAACCACCATAAAAATCCCAATAGCAAAAAGCATTATACCTTTTACAAATTCGCTAAAAGAAAATAAATTTCCAAAAAATCCAAAAAATACGCCCAAACAAACATAGGCAAAAATTCTAGATAAATGATAAGAGAAAATCAAAAGAGAAAAAGGAAGTTTGATTTGCTTTGAAAGCTGAGTATAAGCTAAAACAAAACCTCCGCACATTCCATAACAATGTCCAAAGCTAGAAAGAAAAGCTATACTCGCTAAAGCAATGAAATCTAAATTCACAAAAGCTCTAAAAATTCTTTAAAGATGTATTTGCTCTCATGTGGTCCTGAGGAGCTTTCTGGGTGATGTTGCACTGAAATGATAGGATAATTTTTGTATTTTACCCCTTCTACATTATCACCAAATAAATTTCTATGAGTAATAGTTGCAACCTCTGCTATTTCTTCAGGAACATTGTAGTTGTGATTTTGTGCTGTAATTTCTATTGTATTATTTGTAAGGTTGATTACTGGGTGATTTGCTCCATGCTGACCAAATTTCATCTTATAAGTTTCATAACCAAATGCATTACTTAAAAGTTGATGTCCTAAACAAATACCTAGCATAGGAATTTTTGCTTCTGCTAATTTTTTAATCTCTGCAATTTCATCTTTTAAAATTTTTGGCTCACCTGGTCCATTGGATAAAAATACCCCGTGAATTACACCTTTTTGGTATAAATCAATCAAATCTTTTGCCTTGGTATTATAAGGATAAACTTCTACTTCAAGTCCTACACTCACAAGTTCATTTAAAATATTTTCTTTTACACCATAATCAATCACAGCTACTTTTTTACCACTTGCTTTTACGTTCTCGTAAGCTTTTTTACTATGATCCCAAGCACCTTTACTATGCTTATAAGAGCTTTTAGTGCTAACTTGTGCTACATAATTTACCTCATCAATTTTAGCACTAGAAAGAAGTATTTTCTTAAGCTCTTCTTTGTCTTTAATTTCAGTAGATATTACAGCTCTTAAATTTCCTTGATCTCTAATCATTTTAACCAAAAATCTTGTATCAATTTCACAAAGTCCTATTTTGCCATGGTTTTTCAAATAAGCACTTAAAGAATGATTGGCTCTAAAATTAGAATAATCTTCATTTAATTCTCTTATGATCATACCGCTAGCAAAAACCTCTTTGCTTTCATTATCTTCATCATTAACACCAACTATACCAATTTCTGGCATTGAAAAAACCACAAATTGACCCGCATATGAAGGATCAGAAATAATCTCTTGGTAGCCCGTTAAAGAAGTATTAAAAACAAGCTCACCAAAAAAAGTTCCACTTTGTCCAAAAGCCTTTGCACTTAAAAAAACATCATTTTCTATATAAATATATGCTTTCATAAAAGGCCCTTTTTTCTAAGCTCTTCTTGGTAAAGCTTTTCAAATACCAATTCATATTCTTCAGAACCTGGGATAAGCTTTCTTTTATAATTTGAAATTTTTTCATAAACCAAATCTTCTAATTTTTCATACTCCCTTAAATAAGACATAATACTTGAGAAAATGAGATTTTTCACACGATTTTCTGATACATTATAATTTATCAAATCCTCTTCTACTAAATTTTCTAAAATTTTATGAGAAAGGTTATTATATCTATCTTCACTATCGAGCATAAATTTAAACTCATTTGCCAATTTTTTCTTAATCATCCAAAACATACTTTTTCTATCTATTTGCATAAACTCAATTTCATCTTCTTGGCTTTCTAAAAGCTCTTTTGCTTTTTCATCAAGCTTACGCTCGTTTAAAACATCTATTTCTATAATCTCTTTTGCTATTTTTAAAAGTTTTTGACTATCATCTTTAATTTTAACAAAAGAAGAATGCATTAAATCAAGTATTATTTTATTTGCTATATAAGGTATGTGAGCTGGTTTGATACGCATTTATCCACCTTTTTATTTTTATTGAAATAATACTAAAAAAAAGGTAAAAACTGCTTAAAGCTTACTGCGAACTTGCATTTTGATCTAAATTTTTTAAAAGTAGTGTTAAATCTGAAGCTTTCTTAGGTTCCATTTTTGCCATAATAGATGAAATTTTTCTAGGATCAAGCGAAAGTAGAATTTTTGAAGCTTCATCAGGTTCCATTTCACTTAATATGCCTGCAACAGCCACATCTTTCATTTTTGCATAGATTTCTGTAATACGCCCCATGGTTTTATCATTAATTGCTTGGAGATTTTCTCTAGTTGCTTTCAATATACGTTCATTTTGTTCTTTTAAACTTTTGATTTGTTCTAAACTTGCATTAATATCAGCTTCTTTTTGCACCAAAGCTTGCATTTTTTCTTTTTGTAAAGCTTCAAAAGATGCTCTATATGCCTCTAAACTTTGTCTTGCCTCATCATATTCTCTAATTTGCTCTTGCATTTGCTCTTTTCTTGCTTCAAAATATTGCTCACAATTTTGTTGCGCATTTACAAAATTTAAAAAAACTAATAAAAATATCATTTTTTTCATCATTTATCCTTATTAAAATGCCTTGTTATAGCAAGTTCATCTATAAATTTTTCTTCTTCTTTTTGTAAAGCTTTTTGGATTTTTTTTAATTCTTCATTTTCTAAAACTTTGATTTTTTCAAATTCCAAATGAGCTTTTTTATACAAATACTGATGATGCGCTAATTCTTTTTTGGTTAAATCCAATTTTTGTTTAACCCTTTGCTTACCTTCTCTTGCAATTTCCTGCAATTTTAAAGACGATCTTAACAAAGCTATCGAGCCCTTATCGGCTAAAGTTAAGCTTTCACAAGTTTTTGAGGCTTCCTTAAACTCTTCTTCACACTGTAAAAGCTTTTGTCTTGTTTTAGTTAAGTTTGCTTCTGCTTTATCAAGCTGTTGTTTTCTAAGCTTAATTACAGAAGAATATTTGCTTTTCATAAAATGATAGTATCTTCTCTTTCAGGGCTTGTAGAGATATAACCTACTTTAACACCACTTAATTCTTCTAAACGTTTAATATATTTTTTAGCATTTTCAGGTAACAAATCATAATCTCTAATCCCTGCAACTTTGTCCCAACCTTCCATTACTTCATAAATAGGTTTAGCATTTTCTAAATCACAAGGCACATAGTCTATTTCTTGCCCCTTATACTCATAAGCTTTACAAATTTTAACACTTTCAAAACCATCTAATACATCAAGTTTCATTAATGATAAAGTATCTAAGCCATTTAATCTTGCAGTGTATCTTACCGCAACCGCATCAAACCAACCGCATCTTCTTTTTCTACCTGTACTTACACCGATTTCTTTACCAATAAGTCCTATTTTTTCACCATCTTCACCTAAATCTTCACTTGGAAAAGCTCCATTTCCCACTCTTGTTGTATAAGCTTTTACTATACCTATAACTTTTCCAATTTCTTTTGGATTTAAACCCAAACCACTTAAAGCTCCAGCTGAAATAGTCGTTGAGCTAGTAACATAAGGATAAGTTCCATGGTCAATATCAAGCATTGATCCTTGTGCACCTTCTAGCAATACTTTTTTATCCTCATCCAAAGCCTTCCAAAGCATTCTTGTGGTATCTGTAATATATGGTGCTAAAACTTCTTTAAAGCGTTTTAAATCTTTTAAAATTTCATCATAACTAGGCATTGCAATACCTAAAACATCAAAATAAGTTTTTTTAAGCTCAAAGTCTTTCATTAAATTTTCGCAAAGTTTTTCAGACTCCAGCAATTCCCCTACTCTATGTCCATTGCGGCTTATTTTATCTTCATAGCTTGGTCCTATGCCTTTGCCTGTTGTTCCTATAGCTTTATCGCCTTTAAGTCTTTCTCTTGCTTGATCAATCAAAGCATGATGATTTAAATTTAAATGAGCTCTATCACTTATAAATAATCTTCCTTCTAAATTTTCAAATTGAGCCATTTCGCTAATTAATACATCAGGATTAACTACAACACCATTTCCTATAACATTAATACATTGTTTATTTAAAACACCTGATGGCATTAAATGTAAAGCATATCTTATACCATCAACCCATATAGTGTGACCTGCATTATGTCCGCCTGCACTCCTGCAAACATAATCATAATTTTCGCATAGTTTATCAACTATCTTACCTTTACCCTCATCACCCCATTGGATACCAACGACAATATCTGCTTTACTCATGAAAACTCCATTTTGACTTAAATTTGGCGAGAAGGTGAGAGAATCGAACTCCCCAAAAAGTAGTCAACTACCCTTTCATCTGATTTGAAGTCAGTGGCCATCACCAGATAAGCTAACCTTCCAAAAGATATTATATCTTAATATTTTTAATTAAAACAAAAATTAAATCATGGTGAATCAAACAATATTAGCAATTTGGTATCTAAGTATTATATTAACAGCTTTACATATATACAAAAAAAATGCATAAATAATCAACTAAAAGAACATTTGAAAAATGATTGATTTAATAAATATAAACACACAATCATACGATTATAATATACACAATATAATAGAATGTTTCTCTATAAAAATGTTTTTAAACAATTTTTATAAGAAAATAATATTTCCGCAAGAAATTGAACAACATTTACAAAACGAAAAACTGTTGTCTTTTTCACAAACAATATTTAATGATAATTTTGATATTGAAAACTCATTCAATATTATTTTTGAAAAACTTTTAAAAATTTTTACACCATGGATTCAAGATATAGAGCTTAAATTTTTTGTAGAAAATACAGCAAATGATATCATAGATAAACTAATCTAAAAAAGATTAGTTTATCCAATCTAAAGATGTTTTAACATTGTTTCATAAGCTGCTTTAGTTCCTGGGCGAACTTTGGTTACCAAGCTCACTAAAACAATCACAATAGATGCAGCTAAAAATCCTGGAATGATTTCATAAATAGGAAAATTAAGCCACTCAGCTAAGAAATTTTTATATACTACAACTACAACTGCACCAGTAATCATACCTGCAATAGCAGCATATCTAGTCATTTTTGACCAAAATAATGAAAAGAGCATTACAGAACCAAAACTTGCTCCAAACCCTGCCCAAGCATAAGCTACTATGCTTAATACGCTTGAGTTTTTATCAGTAGAAATAACAAAAGCTATCACAGCCACTGCTAAAACACCAAATCTACCTAAAGTCATTACCATTTTATTAGATGCTTCTTTATTGAAAATTCTTTTATAAAAATCTTCTGCTATAGTCGAACTTGAAACAAGCAATTGTGAACTTGCTGTACTCATAATAGCTGCTAAAATAGCGCTTAATAAAATACCTGCTATCCAAGGATTAAAAAGTAATTGTGACATTACGATAAAAATCTTTTCAGGATCTTGCAAACTAAGTTCAAATTTACTCACATAAGCTATGCCTAAAACACCTATCAAACAAGCGCCAATTAAAGATATAACCATCCAAGAAATTCCTACAAAAGTAGCAGTAGGGATGTCTTTGGTTGAGCGTATAGACATAAAGCGCACTAAAATATGTGGCTGACCAAAATACCCAAGCCCCCATGAAAGTGCTGAAACTATACCTAAAAAGCTTAGTCCTTCTCCCATAGAAAAAGTATTTGGCTTGATTTCTTTGACTATATTAACAGCTTCACTAAAACCACCTAAATGATAAACCATCACTATAGGCACGATAATCAAAGCACTCATCATCAATAAACCTTGAATCAAATCCGTCCAACAAACTGCCTTGTATCCGCCCAAAAATGTATAAGCAACTATAATCACAGTTCCTGTGGTTAAAGCATAATCATATTGAATTCCAAAAGTTGCTTCAAAAAGTTTTGCTCCACCTACAAGTCCTGAAGAAACATAAAAAGTAAAGAAAATCAAAATAACAATAGCACAAACCACTCTTAATATATGCTTATCGTCATCAAACCTTGTTTCAAAATAATCTGGAATGGTAATAGAATTTGCAATCACGCTAGTATAAATTCTAAGTCTTTTTGCTACAAAAGCCCAGTTTAAAAACGCTCCTATACTAAGACCTATTGCAATATAACTTTCAGCTAAACCACTGACATATAAAGCTCCTGGTAAACCCATCAAAAGCCATCCGCTCATATCAGAAGCTCCTGCACTAAGTGCAGAAACTACAGGCCCCATAGAACGACCGCCTAAAAAATAGTCCTCTGAATTTTTATTTTGTTTATAAAAATAAAATCCGATAAAAAGCATTAATGCTGAATATGCGACAAACATTATCGCAATTTGAGTATTAATTTGAACAACCTCCATTTTATCTCCTTGTTTGTATTATTTTAAAGCACGAATGCCTAGATTTCCATAACGATGGAAAGATATACTTAAAGCTTTTTCATTGTGATATAAAAGCAACTCAAAACGTCCATTCATTAAAGGCTTAGCATTAGCGATGATTTTTGCACAACTTGCTGCTTTTATGAAAATTTCATCATTAACATCTAATGGAGCAAAATAACGAATTCTTTCATAATCAGCTAGTTTGCTAATGAAATTTTCTTTACTTTCTTTAAGGAATAAAGTTTTTGAACTAATTTTTTGATTAATCTTTTGCACAAGATCTATTTTTTCATGCTCATCGTAACTTAAAATAAGATCAATATTTAGCACACTAGCTGCTAAAATAACTCCTAAAATATCTTTTAAGCTATCATCTTTATGTACTCTATAAGCGATATTTTTAACCTTTGTATAAGAGAAAAGATTATCCTCACCTCTTATATTAACATAATCTTTCGCACCTGCAAATTCATGTTTTGCATGATAAGTATAGCTTCTTGCCATAGCTTTAATGACTTCAAAATCGGCTTTATCTTTTTCATTTAAATCCAAGCTTAAAGCATTTAAATTTGATACTAATTCATTGTCTAAAACATTTTGATCAGCTTGACTTTGCTCTATATCTAAAAATTGGGTGATGTAATTATAAATTCCAACCTTTCTACCAAAACCAATGGCTGATTTTTTAATACCACCAAAAGGCTGTCTAAGAACTATAGCACCCGTTGTTGGTTTATTAATGTAAATATTTCCTGCCTCTATGTGAGTATGGAAGTACTCCCATTCTCTCTCATCTAAACTTTCAAATCCTGCTGTAAGTCCATAACCTGTCGAATTTACTATATCAATAGCTTCTTTTAAATCTTTTGCTTTCATTACAGTTAAGATTGGCGCAAAAAGCTCATTCATGTGCGTAAAATCACCTTTTTTAGTACCATATTTAATTCCTGGAGTTAAAAGATAAGGATTATCATCTATAAATTTAGGTTTTAAAGCCCAACTTTCATACGGAGCTAACTCATCTAAAGCTTTTTGTAATTTCACATCTGGTTTATCTGCTAAAGCTCCAAGTTTATTTTTAAACACAAATGGATTTCCAACTGCCATAGAACTAGCAGCATCTACTAAGGTCTTTTTGAATTCTTCATCATTATAAACTTCTTCTTCTAAAACTAATAAAGAAGTAGCAGAGCATTTTTGACCTGAATTTGAAAATGCTGAGTGAATGATATTTTTAATCGCACTATCACGATCAGCAAATTTAGAAACAATAGTTGCATTTTTACCACCTGTTTCAGCGCTTAAAAGTAAGGTTGGATTAGCTTTGAGCATTGCATAAGCAGTTTCTTCTCCACCGGTTAATACTGAAAATTTCACACTTTGATCAACAAGCAAGTATTTTGATATATCGCTACCTTTAGCAGGTAAGAAAATCAAAGCATCCTTAGGAATTCCTGCATCCCAAAAACATTTACAAAGCATATAACCTGTTAACATCGATAAAGATGATGGCTTATATATCACTTTATTTCCTGCAGCCAAAGGTGCTGCTATAGTTCCTACTGAAATACCCACTGGGAAATTCCATGGCGCAATTACCACACCTATACCCTTTGCTTTAAAAACAGTATTTGGATTTTGCTCTTTTAATTTTTCTAAAGAATGTGGGTAAAATTCTAAAAAGTCTATAGCCTCACTAACTTCAGGATCAATTTCTAAGAAAGTTTTTCCTACTTCTAAAGCTGCTATACCTATTAAATCTCCTCTACGATCTCTAACAAGTTGAGCAGTTTTTGCTAAAATCTTATAAATTTCATCATGACTTAAATCACTAAAATTCGAGCTCTTAGCTACATCTAAAGCGTATTTAATCTCTTTTTGTCCTGCTAGATGTGCCTTACCTATAGTGCGATTTTTGATTTTATCTTTAACTTCTACTACTTGTAAATTTTCGTTTTTAATTTCTTCTTTTGCAACTGGATAGACATTATAATTTTCTAAATTTTCATACTTAGCTCTTATACCCTTAGCCCATTCTCTATTTGCTTTTAAGATAAAATCTGTATCAGGTTCGTTTTTAAATTCTTTACTCTCATAAGAACTAATAGCCTTTGTTTCATTATTTCTATCTTGAGTTCTATGAGTAGAATTATCCAAACTAGCAACACCTTCTAAGGATTTTATAAATAATTCTTTTTGCGTTTGCCAATTTTTATCATTAATTTTAAGATTGAAAAAATATCTCATGAAGTTATCTTCACTAGTATTTTCATCAAGTCTTCTTACTAAGTATGCAATAGCATTGTTAAAATGTGCTTCATCACAAACTGGTGCATAAAGTATAAGATCGTGCATTTTAGAAAGCTCATAAGAGCATTGTAGACTCATACCTTCAAGCATTTCAAAAGTAAAAGATGATAAAGCTCCAGCTTGTGAAATTCTAGTATAAGCATAAGCAATTTCAAATAAATTATGACTTGCAATACCTACATTAATATATTTATGATTATCTCCTTCTAAGACAAAATCAAGCATTTTTTTATAGTTACTATCGGTGTCAATTTTTTTATAAAAAGTAGGTAGAGCCCAACCTCTTTGTGAAGCTATAGTTTCTTCACTTTCCATATTCGCTCCTTTAACAAAGCGAATTTTTATAGGCTTCATACCTTTTAAAACTCTTTCTTTAGAAAAAGCAAAAAGTTTTTTCAGATACTCATAAGAATCAGGTAAATAAGCTTGCAAAACAATACCTGCTTTAATATCGTATTTTGCAACACTCTCCATAAAAGCTTCAACGGTTAATTCTAAATCTCTAAATTCCTCCATGTCAAGATTAATAAATTTAGACACACCCTGCTTTTTTTCTTCTTCTAAAGCAAGAGCATATAATTTATCCAATCTTTTTACCACCTCATCTTTAGAGTATTCAAAATCAATGATATTGATTTGGGAAAAAATGGTAGTAATTTTAATAGAAATATAAGTAATATAGCTTGTTTTTAATGCTTCTTCGTATTTTTTCATCCTATAAGCACTCTCAGCTTCACCTAAAACTTCTTCACCGATTAAATTTACATTTAAAGTGATTTTATCTTCATCTTTTCTTTTACGCATATGAGGCTCTAAAACACTAGGATTTGCATCTAAAACCATAGCTTTAGTATCTTCTCTTAAATGCTTAATGAAAAATGGCACACTAAGTGTTGGTGCAAATTTTCCAAAATTTAAAAATGAAAAAAGTAAAAATTTTTCAAAAGCACTAAAAAAATCAGCTATACCATATTTGTTTAAAGTATGCTCTATAAGCTCAAAACTCGCACTTTTATCTTTACATCTAAAAGAGCGATCTAAAAGCTCGATTAACATTACTTTATTTTTAGGATTGTTTAAAAGTTTTTGCATTTTGGCATGAAATTCTTTTTCGCTTTGAGAGATATTACTTTCTATCTTTCTTTGTAATTCTTCAGCTAATTGCAAAGCTTTTTGTATCATTTTTTCCTCCACTTTAATAGTTAATATGTATTTATGATACAAAAATTGCAACGAAAATCAACATATATTTATTTGTAATTTATTTTTTTATGTAAAAAAGTAACAAATATAAACATATATTTTTAATTGTAAATAAAATATTAGTACAATAATAAATAATTATGAATATTTCTTACACATCTAGCAATAATCTTTGCTTCTATATTGTGATCCCTCAAGATTTTTAAAGCTTCAATTGCTTCATTTTCACTCATGCTAGCTAAAAGTCCACCTGAAGTTTGAGGATCAAAATACACTATATCCTCATCTTTTTCATTTAAATTATTAACCCAAATTTTTAGACTATCTTTATTTTTATAAGCTCCTGCTGGGATAATCCCCATATTAGCCATTGATAAAACTCCATCCATTAAAGGAATTTCCTTTTTATATACTTCTATCATAATCTCTTTATTTAACATTTCTTTTAAATGTCCCAAAAGACCAAAACCTGTCACATCACTTAAAGCACTAAGACTTTTAAATTCCCTCAAAATACGACTTGCATAAAGATTTAAAAAACTCATTTGCTCTATTGCTTTTAAAATCTTTTCTTTTTCTAGCAAACTAGCCTTGATAGCAGTGCTAATAATACCACTACCTATAGGTTTAGTAAGTAAAATCACATCACCATCTTTTGCACTATTATTGGCTATAAATTTCTTAGGATGAACTACACCTGTTACGCTAAGACCAAAAATAAATTCATCATTTTCTATAGTATGCCCACCTACTAGCACAGCACCAGCTTCTTCAACCTTAACTCTAGCACCTTCTAACACTTCAAGTAAAATTTCATTATTAAAATGACAAGCATCAAAGCCTACAATATTTAAAGCATTAATCACCTCAGCACCCATAGCAAATACATCGCTTAAGGCATTTGCAGCAGCTATAGCGCCAAAATGATACGCACTATCAACCACAGGTGTGATAAAATCAAGAGTTTGCACTAAAGCTAAATCTTCATTTAGCTTATAAACACTTGCATCTTCGTTATTATCAATACCACTTAAAATGTTTTTATGCGGCTTTAAAATGCCAAGAATTTTGTCAAGACCCACCGAGTCTAATTTGGCAGCTCAACCCGCAGCTTTTACATATTGAGTTAGTTTTTGATCTTTATATGTCATAAAGAAATAATCTTTGCCTTTCCAAAAAGTTCATTTAAAATTTCATAAGCATTACCTATTTTACCTATTTTAAGTTCTTTGCTTTTACCAAAAAATTCCAAACATGCCCCGCAACTATAAATTTCAACTCCTAAATTTTCAAGTTCTTTCATGGCTTCAAATGCCATATGAGAGCAATCAGTATTCATCAAAACACTATCATTAACACAAAGAATTTTTACAGGTTTATTAGGTAAATCTTTTAATGTTTTTAAAAAGCCTAGCATTAAATTTTTTCCAAGTTCTCCCTCGCCTACTCTATCGCTTTTTAAAAACAACACATTATATTCTTGTAAATTTTGTTCTTGATTATGAACTATATTGCCATCTTTTACAATGCTAATAATACTCTCATCATCTAAATCTTTAACATTAAATTCCAAATTTAAAGATTTTAAAAATCTCATTACATTTTCTTTAGAAGCTTGAGAATTTAAAAGAATTTCTAAATTTTCATTTTCTTTTAACTCTTCTAAAGCTTTTTTTGTTTCTATCACAGGACGTGGACAAGCTAAATCTCTACAATCAATTTTCATCTTTTGCCTTTTTTATTTAATGATATATTGTTATAACTTGTATTCAAATTAAGTTTTATCTTTTTCTTGATTTTTCTTGAAAAATAATTCTTTAAAGCGTTTATTAGTATATTCTTCTATATCTTGTTGTAAAATTTTAAAATTTTGAATTAACTCATAAGCTCTTGGAGTAAGTTTGCTACCCGATTCACTTCCTCTTCCTTTTTTAGCAATAAGTAATTCTTCTTTCATATTTTTTTCTAAATCTTGTATATAAAGCCATGCTTTTTTATAATTAATCCCTAGTTGTTTGGCCGCTTGGGAAATACTTCCACATTCTCCCACTAATTCTAAAATATCTGTTTTACCTTTACCAAAAAGCAATTCTCCATCAGAATTTTCTACCCAAATTTTACTTTTTATATGAAATTTTTTACCCTTTTTTTCTTCAAAGCAACCAAGTTCACAATATTTAACATCAATCTTATAGGTTTTAAGCGTAGCTCTCATATCAGCCATATTAAAGTCTTTAGCGCATTCTAAAGCATCTTTACATGATATGCGACGCTTGGAATCTAATTTTGTTTCTAATTTTTCTAAAATTTCACTTTTTGCTATATTTTTATTTAACTTGCCAAATTGACCTAGCTCACAATCTGAAATTTTTATACCTAATTCTTTTATAGTAGCTTGAAAATCTTCTTTAGAGTATTGTTTTAAAAGTTCTAGTGCTTTTTTACAAGTAAGCTTATTATTTTCATCAAGATTTTTTTGAATTTGTAAAATTAGCTCTTCCATGAATTAACCTTGGATTATAAGTAGTAAAAAGGGTGTTTGCAAACACCCTTTGAGTTATTTTACATCAAGTCCTAAATTTTGACCCTTAAGTAAAACTCTTTTTCTATACATTGCACTAACTTCAGCTGCATCACCAACCAAAAGTGCATTTGTAGAACAAACTGCAGCACACATAGGCACTTTACCTTCTGCGATACGATTTTGCCCATAAAGTTCTCTTTCTTCATGAGAGTTAGTAGGCTCAGGACCACCTGCACACATAGTACATTTATCCATTTCACCCTTAATGCCAAAGGCACCATCTCTTGGAAATTGTGGAGCACCAAAAGGACATGCATAAAGACAATACCCACAACCTATACAAGTTTTTTTATCATGTAAAACAATACCATCAGCTCTAATATAAAAGCATTTTACAGGACAAACTTGCTCGCATGGAGCGTCTGTACAGTGTTGGCAAGCAAGAGTTGTTGAAAACTCTTTGCCTTCTATACCTTCATTTAGAGTGATTACCTTTCTTCTGTTAATTCCCACTGGCACTTCATGCGCACTTGAACAAGCTACTTGACAAGCAAAGCAAGAAATACAGCGATTATTATCTACATAAAATTTCATTCTAGCCATAACTTACCCCTTAAGCCTTTTCAAGTCTGCAAAGTCCTGCATTAAACTCAGAAATTTGCGTATTTATATCAAAACCATAGTTAGTAACCGTGTTAGAACTTTCCCCTATAGTATAAGGTTTAGTACCTTCAGGATAATTGTAACTTAAATCCACTCCTTGCATAATACCTGCAAAATTATAAGGCAAGCAAATTCTATCTGGTGTAACTGAATGATTATGGACACATTTTACTTTGATCTTAGTGCCTTGTGGTGAGTGAATCCACATCATATCACCATCATTTATGCCATATTTTAAAGCAAGTTCAGGATGCACATTAGCAAACATCTCAGGTGTAATTGCAGCAAGATATTTACTAGTTCGCTCAAGCATACCCGCACCACTTAAATTTACTAAACGCATACTTGAAATAATAGTTGGAAACTCTTTGCTCCAATCTGTTTTTTGTTGCTCGCTAATAAATTTACTCTCAACCCTAAAGTTTTTCTCTTGATCACCCCAAGTAGGATATTTTTTAACCAAATCCCAACGAGGCGAGTGAATAGGCTCTCTATGTAGTGGAATAGGATCAGCAAATTCCCAAACTTTCATTCTCGCTCTTGCATTACCTAAACAGCAAGCACTCTTTTCTCTACATTTTTCTAAGATAATACCTGAAATATCTGTGCTCCAGCTAGCACCCATTAATTCTTTTTCTTTATCGCTTAGTTTGATATTAAACACTTTTTCGATATTTTCTTTAGTAATTTGTGGGTAGCCACCTTTAACTTTACATCCTTTTGGAGTAAAGGCTTCATCTGCTAATTGAGAATGTCCATCATGCTCTAAACCAAAGCGATTTCTAAAGCCCATACCACCTTCTTCATAAGGAATATCTGTATTCCACATAATAGAGGTACCTGGGTGTTGTTTATCCCAGCAAGGCCAAGGTAAACCATAATATTCGCCTTTAACTTCACCGCCAATACCTCTTTGGGTATCAGGATCAAAATGTTCCCAATTTTGTTGGTGTTTTCTTAGACGTTCAGCTGAAATACCTCTTAAGCCTATACTTAAAAGACCATTACTCATTTCTCTTGTAGCATCATCAGGCCATACAAAATTATCATCACTATCATCTCTTGTTTGTACAAGTTTATGATCTTTTAATTCCATTTTCATACCACGAGTGTATTCTTTATAAAAACCAAATTTTTTAGCAAAAGCAAACATAATCTCTTGATCTTCTTTACTTTCATAAATTGGTTTTACTACTTGAGAACGCCATTGCATAGCACGGTTAGTCGCTGTTACATAACCTTCTGTTTCAAATTGAGTACAAGCTGGGATGATATAAATACCATCTGGACGATCTGCTAAAACTGCTACTTCATTTACAAAAGGCTCAGCAATTACGATCATATCAAGTTTTTTAAGTGCTTCTTGAATTTTTACCGTATGCGCCATAGAAGTAATACCTGTTCCTTGCACCCAAAGTACGCGTATAGGTGAGTTAGAATAAGTTTTTTCTTCATGTAAAACGCCTTGCCACCATTTTGCTAGTGAAAAGCCTTTTTCATGCATCCATTCTTTAGAATAAAATCTCGAATTTAAATACTCTCTTTCAACATTCCATACATTAGAAAAATGATTCCAAGCATTATCATCAAGCCCATAATAAGCTGGTAAAGTATCAGCCAAACAACCCATATCAGTAGCACCTTGAACATTATCATGTCCTCTGATGATATTTGTTCCTGCACCTGGTTTGCCTATGTTACCAAGAACAAGTTGCAAGATAGCTAGAATTCTTGTATTAGAACTACCTACTGAGTGTTGAGTAATACCTAAAGCCCAAAATAGCGTAGCAGGTTTGATTGTAGCTAGCATTCTTGTGATTTTTTCAAGTTGAGCAACTGGAACACCTGTTACATCTTCTACAACCTCAGGAGTCCATTTAGCAGCTTCTGCTTTTATTTCTTCAACCCCATAAGTTCTAGTTTTGATTAATTCTTTATCTTCCCAACCGTTTTTGAAGATCAAATGTAGCATGCCATAAACTAAAGCTATATCTGTACCCGGACGAATTCTTACGTATTCATCAGCATGTACTGCAGTTTTTGTAAAAACAGGATCTACAACTACCAATTTAGCATTATTACGATCTTTTGCTTGCAATAAGTGTTTAAATCCAATAGGATTAGCCACAGCAGTATTTGCACCAAAAATAATCATCATTTTTGAGTGTTTAGTCACATCACCAAAATGATTTGTCATAGCGCCATAACCCCATGTATTCGCCACACCGGCGACTGTTGCGCTGTGTCAAATTCTAGCAACGTGATCTATATTGTTAGTACCCCAAAATGCTGCAAATTTTCTAAAATAATAAGCTTGTTGGTTATTAAATTTAGCTGAACCTAAGAACATAACGCTATCAGGTCCATTTTCTTTACGGATTTCAAGCATTTTATCACCAATTTCATTGATAGCTTGCTCCCAAGTTAAACGTATCCATTTGCCATTTTCTTTTTTCATAGGATATTTAATACGCTGTTTTGATTTAGTAAGATCGATTTGATCTATCCCTTTACAGCAGTGTGATCCTTGAGAAATAGGATGTTCTATAGCGTTTTCTTGACGCACCCAAACTCCATCTTGCACTTCTGCTTTAATTCCACAGCCTGCACTACAGATACTACAGATTGTTCTAACAATCTTAGAATCTGGATAAGGATTTGCTACCTCTTGTTCACTTGCAGCTCTAATAGCTTTGTTTTCACTACCAAAAGCCGCACTTCCAAGACCAGCAATACCAGCAAGCTTAAGAAAATTTCTTCTTGCTAATGCCATCTTCTTCCTTTCTTAATTAGTAAGCTATTTTGTAATATTTTTCCCAATGCATAGTTTTTTTATAAAGCACTTCTTTTTTAGTGCTTTTTCCTAAAACTACAGTATTTTGCTCTTGGTAATCATCTTTAGCTAAAGCATTAACGCTCGCTCCAGCTACTACCCCTAAAGCACCAATTTTCAAAGATTTTTTTAAAAAATCCCTTCTTTGATTGGCCTCCATGTTCTCTCCTTTGAAATAAAAGTAAAGAATAACTATAAATACTTATTTTCAAAGTATTTACACACTTAAACATTATAACTTTTGCATATTTTCACTTAAGATTTTATTTAAATTCTATTTTCATAAAAAGATGATTTTGATAATATGTATTTTGGTAACAAAATATATATTTATTTTTATAATTTACTAAGTTCTTCTATATTTGTTTTACTAAATTTGGTAGGAAGTCTTGGTTCGTAAGGAAGTCTTTGCAAAGCCTCATCTGCTATACTTTTACCTTCCTTTCTCATAGGCGCTTGTACTTCTAAATAAGCTCTTTCGTTTGTAAAAAAGACTTTCATAATATTAGCAATAGCAATGTAAAAATTTGAGTTTTTATGGATTTGTAATTTTTCTATAAACTCATCTATTACAGGGTTTATCACAAAACGAAATAATTGCTGTGCAACTTTTAAATCATGCTCAATAATACTTGCCATAAAAGCAAACAAAAAGCCAAATTCATCTTCGCTTTGTCTGCAATCTTCTTTTTTTCTAAATTTGGTTTTTCTAATGATTTCACAAGCTTGAAGCTTCATTTTACCATCATCTCTACCCTCATCATAAAAAGAAGCGCTAATAGGCACATTCACATAAGAAAAATCAAAAAATACCGCATTTTGTTCTTCTTTAAAACTTACAAAATCACATGCACTAAGTTTTTCAAAATCAGACTTTAAACTATCATCCAAAGGACTTTGAGCTAAAACTAAAACTTGTTCATGCCAAATTTTAAACTCTTTTTCATTGATAAAATTAAAAGCTTTTGAAAAAAATTCATAGAAATATTTACGCGAAAGATCAATATCTTGTATCATTAATTTTCCTTGTTATTTTTATTTGATTATAACAAGGAAAATTTAAAAAAATCAAGTGAGATTTTAAAATTTTGTTTTAGAATCGTAAGTAAATGATGGATTGATTTGTTTTTTATCGCTTAGTTCTTTATACCAATAAGAATGTAAAATATAAACTTCCTCTTCTTCTTTATAACCACTAATCATAGAGTGGATACTTCCTTTAATAGCAAATACAGCCATATAAATGTGAATAGCAAAAAATACTGCACATAAAATACCCAAAATATTATGGATGATAGCTGAAGCTCTTAAAATATCTATATGAGAAATTCCAAAAATAGACTGTAAAGAAGTAGAATTAAAATCAAGGAAAAACATAAACGCACCAGTGATTATCATCAAAAAGCCACCAAAAACAGCTATATAATACCAAGATTTTTGACCAAAGTTAAACTTACCCGCAGGTATAGGTTTTTTCTCTTTGCTTAAATATCCACCAACCATCATCATCCATCTTAAATCATAACTTGCAGGAAGCATTCTTTTAATCCAACATAAAAGCATAGGAATGATAGAAATGATGAACAAAATAGTAGCAATACCATGTAAGTTTTTACACATTCTTACAAAAAATCCACCACCAAAATATGATCCAAAAATCATAATAAGTCCGGTTGGCACAAGGATAATCCAAGAAATTGCTGCTACAAAATGAAACAATCTTTCAAATACTGAAAAGGCATAAATTTTCTTACCATCATGAGAAAATTTCTTTGGACCTATGACCATATAGTGTAAAGCAAAAGCTGAAATTACCACTATAAGTATAATCAAAACAGCACTTGCAATATACTCACCTTGTAGTTTAGTCCACAAAGCACCAAAATTTTGATAACTTTCTATATTCATTACTCTTTGTACATCCCAAATTTGAGTATTTTTAACTTCAAAATTTTCTTGAGCAAATAGAAAGTTAAAACAGGCTAAAATAGCTAGTATAACCCTATGCATAAATTACTCCTAAACATTACACACTAGAAAAAGCTTAGCGTTGTAGTTTTGTTAATTTTCAGTTTCCATTTCTATTTTAAAAAAAGTTTTATTTAAAAAACATAAATTTGCAAAAAACTACAAAAAAACTCAATTTTTAGTTTCTTTTTGAATAATTTTCATAACCAAATTCTCTTACCATAGATAAATTTTCATTCTTGTCTAAGAACATTAAATTTGGAAGTCTTACTCCATTAAAAGTAGTATTTTTGACTATAGAATAATGGATTTGATCTAAAAATGCTATTTTTTGCCCTATTTTTAACTCTTGATTAAAAGCATACTCGCCCATGATATCCCCTGCTAAACAAGTATTACCACCAAGTAAATAAGCAAATTCATCTTCTTTTAACTCACTATATTTTTCCCCATCACGACTTGATAAAATTCTAGTATTTAAAACCTCGCTTGTATAAGGCATAATGATAGTATCTGGCATATGAGCTTCACTTGAAGTATCTAAAATAGCTATTTTTTTCTCATTTTCTACTATATCTATCACACTTGCAACTAAAGTCCCACACTGCCAACCCACAGCCTCACCTGGCTCAAGATACACTTGTACACCGTATTTATCGCTAAATTTTTTACAAAGATTAATTAGTTTTTGCGTGTCATAACCTTCTTTTGTGATATGATGACCCCCACCAAAGTTAATCCATTTCATATTTTTAATAAATTTTGAAAATTTAGCTTCAAAAGCATTTAACACAAGCTCTAAAGAATGTGCACTTTCTTCACATAAAGCATGAAAATGAAGTCCGCTTAAAGTACTTAAATCTTCATTTTCAAAATCAATCGCACGAATTCCTAATCTTGAAAATCTACCACAAGGATTATAAAGTTCTTTTGGAGCTACCGAAAGCTCTGGATTGCAACGCAAACCAAGAGATTTGCAACTTGCTTTGTCTTTAAATTTTTTAAACTGATTAAAAGAGTTAAATACTATATGGTGTGAAAGATCAATGATTTCATCTATTTCATCCTCTTTAAAAGCAGGTGAAAAAGTATGAATTTCTTTATCCATATATTCTTTTGCAAATTTAGCTTCCCAAAGCCCACTGCAAGTACAACCTGATAAATACTCACCCACTATATCCATAGCACCTGAAAAGGCAAAACCCTTTAGAGCAAGCAAAACTTTTACTCCACTTTGCTCGCTCACTTTAGCTAAAAGCTCACAATTTTTTCTAAGTTTATCTTCTTCTAAAATATAAGCAGGGGTTTGAAAGTCTTTATCTAGATGATTTTTAATTAGCATATCTTTCCTTAATTTTTTGATTTAAAACCACTTGTATAACAAATCATATTAAAATTATACCTTGTTTTTATAATTTACAATCATTAATCAAATAATAGCTATAATCAAAATCCAAATCAAAATTAATTTAGGAGTAAAAATTTAATGGATAGAAGGTTATTTTTAAAATTTAATGCTTTAAGTTTAGCAAGTATTAGCAGTGTTTATGCAATGGGAGATCATTCTCATCACAATATGCATTCAAAACACACACAAAAAGATACAAAAGAAATTGATACTTCTTTTATTAAACTAGAAAATCCAAACATTAAATTACTCAACGAAAAAGACTTTCCTAGCGGACAAACATTAGCAAATTTAAAACTTCTAAAAAACACAAGCACAAAGAAAAATTTCTTTAGATCAAGTATAGAAATCAAAGAAAGTCAAATAGAACTTGTTAAAGGTAAAAAAACAAAATGCTTTACTTACAATGGCTCTATACCTGGACCTAAAATAGAAGTTTATGAAGGTGATACTGTAGAAATTTTGGTAAAAAATAGTTTAAAAGAACCAACTACTATCCACTGGCATGGACTTGATATACCGCCTGAACAAGATGGTAACCCACATGATCCTATCATGCCGGGTAGAGAAAGAATTTATCGCTTTAAACTTAGAGAAAATTCAGCAGGAACCTACTGGTATCATCCACACCCACACTACACCACAGCAAAGCAAGTTTATAAAGGCTTAGCAGGGGTATTTGTAGTTAAAGCTAAAAAAGATGCGTTGTCGCATTTACAAGAGCAAGATTGGGTGATTAGTGATTTGCGTTTAGATGAAAATGCACAAATTCCTGATAATAATTTATTTGATTGGCTAAATGGTAGAGAAGGAAATTTAGTTCTTATCAATGGACAATTAAAACCAAAAATAACACTTGACAAAGCTCAAAGAATTCGTATTTATAATTTTTGTGCTGCAAGATATTTAAATTTACGCATTAAAGGTGCTAAATTTATTTTAGTAGGAACTGATGGAGGGCTTATAGAAAAAGGTATTGAATTAGATGAGTTATTTTTAAGTCCTGCTTCAAGAGTAGAAGTGCTAATCAAAGCAAGTAAGGGTGAATTTAAACTTGAAAGTACTTATTATGACCGCGATAAAATGCTTATTAAAGAAGAACCTTACACTCTTATGTTAGCTGATCTTAAAGTAGAAAAAACTATAGAAAATATACCTGAAAAACTACGCGAATTTCCACCTTTAAAAGAAGCTACAAGCTTTAAAGAAGTGATTATGAGTGAAGATCACATGCAAATGCATGGTATTAGTAAGAAAAGTGAAGAAGAAATCAAAAAAAGCCTTGCCTCTATGTTTTTAATCAATGGTAAAACATTTGATATGAATAGAACAGATTTAATCTCAAAATTAAATGAAGTAGAAGAATGGGTGGTAAAAAATTCTTCACATATGGATCATCCTTTCCATATACACGGAACACAATTTGAACTCATATCTTCTAAATTTAAGGGTAAAACAACAAAAGCAAAATTCAGAGCATTGCAAGATACGATTAATGTAAGACCTAAAGAAGAATTAAGACTTAGAATGATTCAAAAATTTACCGGTATTAGAATGTTTCACTGCCATATTTTAGAGCATGAAGATCTTGGAATGATGGGAATTTTAGAAATAAAAGAATAAAGGTAAAAAAAATGGTAAAAGTTGAATTTTTAGGGCCAATTAACAAAGAAAGCTTAGAACTAAATGTAAGCAATCTTAAAGAATTAAAAGCAATTTTAGGGCAAGATGAAAGCTTAAAAGAGTGGCTTGAGCTTTGTGCGGTTGCTTTAAATGATGAAATGGTTTTTGATGATGAAACCACCTTAAAAGATGGGGATAAAATTTGTTTATTACCACCGGTTTGTGGAGGTTGAGTTATGTTTGAATTACACCAAGGAGCCTTAGAAATTCCTAGCATTTATACTAGATGGTATGAATATGCTAAAAATAAAAACTGCGGAGCTTTGATCACATTTTGCGGTATAGTGAGAGCTGAAGATGAGATTGAGGCTTTGAGTTTTGATATATATGAGCCTTTATTGAGAACTTGGTTTGAAAAATGGTGCCAAAAACTTGCGAATGAAAATGTAAGCTTAATGTTTGCTCACTCTATTGGTGAGGTTAAGGTACATGAGAGTTCTTATTTTGCTGGAGTTTTAAGCAAGCAAAGAAAACTAGGATTAAAACTAATTAATGATTTTGTAGAAGATTTTAAAGCAAGTGCGCCTATATGGAAATATGATATCATTAATGGCGAAAAAATTTATGCTAAAGAACGCTCTTTGAAACTTCAAGGAGCGGGAATTTTAAGCACTAAGGACTAAAATGCTAACTTCTTATAGTCAAAGTTTAGATATACTTTATTCACACATACAAACATATGAAAAAATAGAAAACATTGCTTTAACACAGTGCTTAGATAGAATTTTAGCCATAGACATCAAAGCTTCTACCAATAATCCTCAATTTCCCACAGCTTCTATGGATGGCTATGCGATCAAATTTAGCGAGCAAGATGAGCCTTTGTCTATCATAGGCGAAGTACCTGCGGGAGTTTTCCCAAGCTTTAAAATACAAAATAAAGAATGTGTTAAAACCTTTACAGGCTCTTTAATGAGTGATGGTTGTGATACCTTAGTGCCTGTGGAAAAAGTAGAAATTAAAAATGGTGTGGTTTGCATCAAAGAAAAAGTCCCGCAAGGCTTTGCTGTGAGAAAGGTGGGTGAGAGCTACACCGAGGGTGAAATTTTACTCACTAAAGGCACAAAAATAGGCTATAGCGAGATAGCACTTTTAGCCGAACTTGGATATTTTCATATTTGCGTTTTTGCTAAACCTATCATAGGCGTGCTAAGCAGCGGAAGTGAGATCAAAGACTTAGGCGAAAGCTTAGAGCACCCTGCACAAATTCGCTCATCAAACCATATAGCCATAGCTAATATGGCAAAAAAACTTGGTGCTGAAGCTAGAATTTTTCCACTTTTAAAAGATGATATGCAAAAAACCCCGAGTGTTTTAAAACAAGCACTTAATGCGTGTGATATTTTAGTTACCACTGGTGGAGTTTCCATGGGGGATTTTGACTTTTTAAAACAAGCCGTTAAAGAGTATGAAATCATCATAGACAAAGTCAATGTAAAGCCTGGTAAACACATCAAAATAGCCAAATTTGAAGATAAATTCATCTTTGCCCTACCGGGTTTTCCATACTCGGCTATGGTGATGTTTAATTTATATGTGAGAGAACTTTTAAATGCTTGGCTTTTACAAGAAAAAGACTATGTATTTAAGGCATTTGCAAATACTGACTATAAGAAAAAAAGTTTGCATTTAGAATTTGTAGCTTGTAATATAGAATTTAAAGATGGAAAAATTTACGCCAATTTAAAAGGCAAAAAACAAGGCTCAAGTGCCATCATCAACAACCTTAACCACAAAGCTGCACTTATGATAGCACATGATGATATAAAAGAAAATGATTTGGTTGATATAATTTTTATGCCTTAAACAAGTGCTTTTTGAATTTTCTCAAAAAGCATTTTTGCTTGTTTTTGATTTTGCTCTAATTCGCTTAAAATTTCCTCTACTTCACGCAAAGTTTTTTCTTCTTTTACGTTTGGATTTTTAGCACTTAAATCATAATTTCTTTCTTCAAGTTCTTTTTTACTTACCAAATAAGAATTAGCTGTGATTTTTCTTTCTTTATAACATTTTAAAAATTCTTGCAAATGTGTGTATTCTAAAGGTTTGTTTTTAGTCAATTTAAAAGGTGGTACAAGCTCATAGTAATACACACTCTCATCATTTTCACCACAAATACTTCTTTGTCCTTTAGAGAAAAAAAGCACATTAGTTTTTACTGCACTATAAGGCAAAAATACCCCACTTGGCAAGCTTAAAACACATTCGAGATTAAAATTTTCTAGCAAGTCTTTTTTTACACTCACAAAGGCATTTGAATTTTGAAAAAGCACTCCTTCAGGCACTACTATGGCACATCTTCCATTGTTTTTCAAAGACTTTAAAATATGCTGTAAGAATAAAAGCTCGGTAGCATTTGATTTTATAGGAAAGTTATTTTGAATTTGATCTTTTTCTTTGCCACCAAAAGGAGGATTTGCCAAAATCACTTCGTATTTTTCATTTTCAGTTATGTCTGTGATTTTTTTATTTAGAGTATTGGTTTTGATGATATTTGGGGACTTAACCTCATGTAAGATCATATTCATCACGCCCATTGCATAACTTAGCGGAGTTTTTTCTTTGCCAAACAAGGCATCATTTTGTAAAAATTCAAGTTCTTCCACACTCAAATTTGCTTTTTTCTTTTTTGCCCTATCTTCATAAAGAATATGCAAAAAACTCTCTACTAAAAACCCACAACTCCCACATGCAGGATCATAAATTCTCTCTTTTGCTTTAGGGTCTAGCACCTCCACCATGGCTCTAACCAAAGGTCTTGGGGTATAAAACTCCCCGCTATTTCCCCCATCGCTTCCCATGTCTTTTAAAAGCTTCTCATAAACCTCACCTAAAGCAAATACATCACTTTCTTTGCTAAAACTTAGCTCATCGACTAAATTTATAACTTCTCTTAAAGTATGGCCATTAGCTATGCGGTTGTCTATAAATTCAAAAATTCCGCCTATCTTATACTCTATGCTTTTGAAATTTTCATTATCTTTAAAACTTTTTAGGTATGGAAAAAGCTCATCATTAACAAAGCTTAGTAAATCACTTCCGCTTAAAGCATTTTTTACATCAAGCTTTCCTTCGTTTGTTTTAGGTGCTGCCCAAGCCCTCCAACTGAATTTTTCTTGCAAAATAGCCTTATAAGGCTTTTCATCTAACTCAGCTTCTAGCTTTAACTCTTCTTCATAATCATCTAAAAATTTCAAAAAAAGCACCCAGCTAATCTGCTCACTATAATGCATAGCACCGCTTATGCCATCATCGCGTCTTAGAATATCTGTGATTTTATCGATTTTACTTTGCATTTAAAAAATTCCCTTTCTAAAAAGTCTTAAAAGTTCTATATTAATATAATAATTATTTCTACCCATTTTAATGCACTCTAGCACCCCTAAATTTTCACAAATTTTAAGGTATTTTGAGGCACTTTGCCTAGAAATATCTAATTTATTTATCAAAAAGTCTATCTTTGTATAAGGATGAGAAAACAAAAGCTCCACAAAGTCTTTGCTGTAAAAATTCGTTTTATTTTGTAAAATATCGCTTACATCAATCATCATTTTTTCTATTATAATGATAGTTTCAATTGTCTTTATGGCAGTTTGCTCTACACCTTTGAGTATGTATTCTATCCATTCTAAAATTGCACCTTCATCACGTACTTTTTGTAAAAGATTGTAATACTCTTCTTTGTTATTTACTATATAAGCGCTTAAATACAAGATAGGCAAATCAAGCAAGCCTTTATAAACTAAATAAAGTATATTGATAATCCTGCCTGTTCTACCATTACCATCGTAAAATGGATGTATGCTTTCAAACTGATAATGAATGATTGCCATTTTTACCAAAAAATCAAGTTCATCTAAAGTATCATCGTTGATGTATCGCTCCAAATTTCCCATAAGTTCTTGTATGTCACTAGGATTTTGCGGGGGTGTGTGTTTGATTTCTCCTGTGGTAGGATTTATCAGTGTAGTTCCGCTTTGTTTTCTAAAACCTGCATTATTTCTTTCTAGTCTTTTTTGAATTTCTAAAATATGTGCATTTCTTAATAATTGCTCTTTTTTTAAAAGCTCATATCCTTTTTTTAAAGCATTTTCATAGTCTTTTACTTCTTTTGCCGCTCTTGTAAGTTTACTTTCATCGATTTGAGATAAAAAAAGTTCATCGTGAGTGGTAATAATATTTTCTATCTCGCTAGAATCTTTAGCTTCTTGCAAGATCAAAGCATTGATTAATATATTTGGATTAGGCATGCTTTTGCTAAGTCCATTTAACTCCGCTAATTTTCTCGAAGCCCTAATGATGAGACCATAAATATTTGCATTTAATTCTATATCTAAAGGAAGTTTTGGTGGTATGAATTCTTTCATAATTTTTCCATATGTTAAAATTTTTTAAAATTTTTAACATTATAAAAAAATATGTTAAAAAAATCAAAAATTTTTAACATATCTAGTCCTTATGTTAAAATTTGATAAAAATTTTAACATTTATAATCTTCCTTGAAAAGCTTTATCTAGCAAGGACTTTTTAAGCTCTTGTAGGTTTTTTATCTGCATTTGATAGTTTTGCTTTAAATTTTTTACATTAGAAGAAAACTCATCTAAATAAGAAACGATTTGCTCTTGCTCTTTGAGTGAGGGAAGTGCGATAGGGCATTTTTCTAAAATATTTAAATTTAATTTTGCAGTATGCGTTCCACCACCAACTTTATTATTATCAATCCACCCTTCAATAAAATAAGAATTCAAAAAATAAACCAAATAATCACTTATAATTTTAATTTTTGGTTTTAAAAGTCCCAAACTAACGAAAATACTAAATTCAAAATCTAAAGAAATTTTTATAGCCTTTCCCAAGGTTCCGATGCGACAAATTAAAATATCTCCAAATTCAGGCTTAGCTCTTTTTATAAGTTTGTTATGCTCTTCTAATGAAATGTATTTGATATCGCTTAAATCAAAAAAACCTTTAGAAATATTTTTAACAGATAAAAAAGGAATCCCTGTTTTTATATAATTAGGTGTTTTGTGTGTTCCATCTGTAATAAAACATATTTCCCCTAAGCTTTTCCATTCCCAACCTTGTGGGAGTTTGTAGTTTTCCTTAATATTATCTTTTAAAGGGTTAAAAGCTTTTTGCATGGCACTTTGCATTAACTCATCTAAATTTAGCAAATCCTGCTCTAAGATTTTTATACTCTCATCTATCTTTGCAAAACTCTCATCTAAAATTTCCACTATCCTTTCTTGCTCTTTAAGGGGTGGTAGTGGAATTTGCTCTTTTTTATAATCTCTAAAATAAATATGTGGTATAGCTGAACCTAAAACATATTTTGAAAAATCAACACTACAAAGAAAATGAAACAAATATTTAAGATTAGTATTTTCAAAAGTTTCTAAATAATTTAAAGTTCCTATAACTGAAGTATTTTTTGGCAATACAAAAACTCTTCCTACTCCGGCTCCATCTTTTACTATACCTAAACATTCTTTATCTTTATGATAAAAATCCACATAACCAACAATACCGCTAGCACCAAAAACAGGATATTGTCCATTTTTATCTTTAATATCTTTTAATGCTAAATTAGAGCTTGAATTTTTACAAACTTCTTCTATGGTTTTAACTTTCCAACCCTGCGGTAAATTTGTTATTAAATAACTTATTTTATCTGTCATTACTTATACTTCTTACAAGTGCTTTAAATTGATTTTTATCATTTTTCTTCATCATTGTTAAAACAAAATCAGCTATTTTTTTGCTTTCCTCTATATCAATAGGTTGCATTCCTCTGCTAAGTATCTCTCTTAAATGTGAATACTCATTTTGATATCTATTTATAATACCTGCTACCATTTTTTGATGATTTTCATCAATTTTATCACTTTGATATGTATCATTAAAAAATCTTTCGATTAGTTCTTGATCTAAACTCTCAAAATTATTTGGATATTTAAAAAACAAGTAAATCTCAAGAAATTTTCTTAAATTATTTCCAAAATTATAGACAAGAGAAGTTTTTAAATCTTCATCGCCTATAGTATCGATGGTTTTAAACTTATAAATTTGTTCAAAAAGATAATTAAATTCTGTTGTATATTTTTTCAAATATCTTGATAGATTTTTAATTTCGCTTGTTTCTATACTTTCTTTAACACCCCTTTCAATAAAATAGTATTGTGGAAACTCGTACTCTGTTTTATCGTTTTTATTTTGTTTGGGTTTGCTTTTCTTTAATCTTTTTATATATTTTAAAAAATCTAAATTGTGAGTAGATATAAAAAATTGCTCAAAAGAATCTTTTTTTATTATTTCATTTTCTATCAAAGAAAAAATAAAAAATATATGATTGTTATCAAGACTGGAGATAGGGTCATCTATCCATATGATAGAATTTTTATCTTTTGTATTTATATCTTTTAAACTTGCCACAAAATAACAAAAAGCTACCAAGCTACACTCACCCTCACTTAAATTCTTAGCTTGTTTGCCATTTCTTAAAATTTCAAACTCTCCATTTAATTGTCCTTTATCGTCTTTTTTTGCTTTTAATTCTAATAAATTGTGTCCAAAATATGATTTTAAATATTTATTTATATTGCTTGTAGAAGTTTCTATATTACTAAGCTTTGCCTTATAATTTTCTATTCTTTTATTTAAAAGGTTTATTTTGTTGTCTTGTATTTTAATACTTTCCTCCAAAGTATTTATATTTTGTTGTAAGGTTTCAATTTCATCTTGTATAGCAAAATAATCGCTATCTTTAGCAAACTTTGCTACTTCATTCAATCTTAATCTTTCTCTTGCTTCATTTTGATTTGTTAATAATTTTTCTGTGTATTCATCATTTTCTTTGCATAAATTTTCAATTTTATTTAATATTAAAAATATCTCATCTGAAAAATCATTAATATTCTCTAACTTTATGGGAGTAAAAACATCTTTTTGTTTTTCTTTTAATTTTTCTTCTATTTTTAATAGCTCTTTGTTATAATTCGCAATAATTACCCCTAGTTGTTCTTTTAAGACAATAAAACTATCTTTATAATTAGAATAAAAATTTTCATATTCAATATCTTGCAATATTTTTTTTAATTCTAGTTTATAATTTTCAAAATTATCTAATAAATATTTTAATTCTTTTTCAATCTGTTCTTTTTCTCCACTATCATCTTTTGTGTTGTTTTCAATCCAAGCTATTCTTTCTAATGTTAAAGGATTATTGCAAAATTTACATTGCTGTGCAGATGAATGCTCTGTATGAAATTTTAAACCTTCTTCCAGCCATTGTCTTAATTCGCTTGTTAAATTTTCTTTAATGATAATTTCTTTTTCAAGAATTTCTGATGAATGTTTTAAAATATTTTGAAAATTATTTTTATTAAAATTAATTGTAAAATTTATATTTTGCTTTTCTTTGTCTTCTAAGATTTTTACAAGTTTATTTTGTGTTTCATCGTTAAGAATATAGATATTTACATCATTTTTAATTACAACTAAATCTTTTTCTAAATTTCTCTTATTATAGTCATTACCTTGTTTTGTCAAATTTGAACTACTTTTTATAACTTTAGCTTTATTTGTAAGGTTTTCATTTAAAGTTTTCATTTTATCTTGTTGTTTTTTAGAAATATCATCTTGATTTATTTGTATGTTTTTTAACTTCTCACATCTTTTTGCTAAAATTTCTTCTCTTTTTTCAATCTCTTCTTTTATATTTTTTTGCTCCACCCCTATACTTTTAAAACCTTTTATATTACCTTTTTTATCATATAAATAATTTAAGTTTTCCTTTGCAAAATCGCTATTATAAACCCTAATGTCTAAATTAGAATTTATTACATCATCTTGGTTGAGGGAGCTACCATTTTCTAACTCTATTGTAAATTTTCCTTCTAAAAAATCTTCATTCTTTTTTTTAAGCTCAAAACTTCTAGCTATCCTTGAAAGTGTAGTTTTACCTGAATAATTTCTACCATAAAAAATATTAATTATTTTAAATTCTTCAAGATTAACATCCCATTTGAAATTTTCATAAGAACCAAAATTTATTTCATTAAATTTTAAAATTTTCATTTTTCACCCCGCATAAATCTCCCTTTGTAAATCATCAATGCATTGTTTTAAATTCTCCATACCTTCAAATTCACCCACTAGCTCTTTTACGCTACCTAAAGAGCTAAGATCTATAAGTGTTTTTAACCCACTATCAAAGTCTTTTATGCCATACTCTTGATACCTATCTAGTAAAAATTCCACAAGCTTTAAGGCTTTTTCTTTTTGGAAGCGTTTTAAAAATGCGCTATTTTTTACATTTAGCACGCGTTCATGGCGTGTTTTTATCTCGCTATTAAAGCTTAAGTGTGCTAGCACATCATACACATCGCAGTCTTTTTGCTCAAAAATCACTGTCAATTCTTCCAAAACCTGCTCACTTATGCGGTCTTTTTCAAGTTTTTGTAAAAATTCTTTTCTACTTGCTTGGTTACTCCAAATCTCGCGTAACCTTGTCTCATCGTTGTAAAATTCTGCTAGTTTTCCTACTAAAAATTCCAAAAATTCTTTTGTGCTAAGTGGCTTGTCGCTATCTCCTATATAGCTTGTCGTTATATCAAGTACTTTTAGCTTTGTGCCTTTTAAATACACAGTGACTTCTTTTTGCTTGGTTACTTCTTTAGGGCTACTTTGTTCTCTTTTGTTTTGTATAGTTTTTACTTCGGTTTTTTCTTCATCTTTGATCTGCTCACCATCCCATTTAGGATCATAAAAAAGTCTTGTTACTCCGGTAAAATCTAGTATAGCAAAAAAGTCTTTTCCCTCATACACTCTAGTGCCTCTTCCGATGATTTGCTTAAATTCTATGATAGAACCTATATTTGCCAAAAGCACTATGTTACGGACATTTCTAGCATCTACTCCTGTGGTTAGCATTTTAGAACTAGTGAGTATCACAGGGTAGCTTTTGTCATTATCTTGAAACTGCTTTAAGTACTCAAGCCCTATTTTACCCTCATCACTTGTAACCCTCACGCAGTAGTCATCTCTTTTTACACTTTTAAATTTATCAATAGCTCTTTTTACTTCACTTGCATGGGCTTGGTTAGCACAAAAGATGATGGTTTTGTCCATAGGGTTGATGAGCTTTAAAATTTCTTTAGCTAGAAAATCGTTGTATTGAGGTAAGTGAATATTTCTTTCAAATTCATTGATCTTATAAAAGCCTTTTTCTAACTCACCTTCTATGATATCATCAGGATTATACACATAGCCTTCACTAAGCGTAGTCGTAACACGCTTAACTTTATAAGGAGTTAAAAAGCCATCTTCTATACCATCTTTAAGACTATACTCATATATACTCTCACCAAAATACCTATAAGTATCTACATTATCGCTTTTTTTAGGCGTAGCAGTAAGTCCTAAATGCGTAGCCGATGAAAAATACTCTAGCACCCCTGCCCAGCTACCCTCTTCATTCGCTCCACCTCTGTGACATTCATCGATGATGATAAGATCAAAAAAGTCTTTGGGGTATTGTAAGTAGAATTTGCTTTCTTGCTCTTCATTAGCGTTTTCTTGTTCTTTTGAATTTGAAGCTAGACTTTGATAAATTCCAAAAAACACATTTGCACTTGTAGACACTCTGCCATTATTTTTTCTCAGCTCTTGCGCACTCACTGCCACGCAATCGCCCTCTATAGGATTAAACTCTCCTAAAGCTTGATCTCTCAAACTCACTCTATCACATAAAAATAATATCTTAGGTTTTTTGTCTTGATTTGTTTTATTCCACCTAGCTTCAAGCAAACGATAACACAAAGCAAAAGCTATGGTAGTTTTACCTGTGCCTGTAGCAAGAGTGAGTAAAATTCTATTTTTACCGTTGATCAAAGCTTCTATGACTTTATCAACTGCGATCTTTTGATAATATCTTAATTCTTTTTGGGGTATGTATAATTCTCGCTGTGATAAAAGCTTGTATTGCCATTCTTTTAAATTTCCATAAATCCTAGCAAAAAGCTCATTTGGGGTTGGAAATTTTTCTATATACTCACCGCTTGAAGTTTTTAGGTTGTATTCATAAATTTTATCGCCATTAGTGCTATATACAAATGCTACATTTAAAATTTTAGCATATTCTATGCCTTGAGACAGGCCATCTAAAGGATCTTTGCTAAATTTTTTAGCTTCTATGATAGCAAGATTGTTGTTTTGAAATTTCAGCAAATAATCTGCAAATTTTCTTTCGCCTCTTTTGTTTCCTATAAGCTTACGCCCATCAGTAAAATAATAATTTCTTATGATATTTTCTTCACTCCAAGAGCTAGCGTGGAGTTTTACATCTATGAGTTTAACTCTAGTATCATCTTCTGAAAAATGCTTAAGTTCCATAGCTTCCTTATTGGTAAAAAATTTAAATAATTATACCATAAAAATCAAATAAAAACCTACAAACGCACCTTGAGTATAGTATCTTACTTTATTTTCCCTATTGCAATAAAAACCTAGCTTTAATATAATTTCAAAAACCACAAAGGAGAGAAAATGGACTCAAAAATCTTTTTAGAAAATGGTCGTGTTAAAAGTAAAGGTTATGCTATGCTTAGCAAGGATTCTAAATTCACACCTTTTGAATTTACACGCCATAAAGTAGGCAAAAACGACATTCTAATCGCTATCAAATACGCAGGAATTTGTCATAGTGACATACATACCGCAAGAAGCGAATGGGGCGAGGCAACCTACCCTTGCGTACCTGGCCATGAGATAGCAGGGGAAGTTATCGCTGTGGGTGAAAATGTGAGTAAATTTAAAGTAGGTGATTTTGCTGGGGTTGGGTGCATGGTAAACTCATGCGGAGAATGCGAAGCATGCAAAAAATCTCAAGAGCAATTTTGCGAAAATGGAAAAACTATCTACACTTATAATTGCAAAGATGTGTTTCATGATAATGAAAACACCTACGGAGGTTACTCAAACAACATCGTAGTAAGTGAAAAATTTGCTATCAATGTACCAAAAAATGCTCCACTTGACAAAGTAGCGCCTTTACTTTGTGCGGGTATTACTACCTATTCACCACTTAAATTTTCAAATATCAAAGAAGGCTCAAGCGTAGCCGTAGCAGGTTTTGGTGGGCTTGGTATGATGGCAGTAAAATATGCTGTAAAAATGGGTGCAAAAGTAAGTATTTTTGCAAGAAATGAGAACAAAAAAGCAGAAGCTCTAGCTATGGGTGTAAGTAATTTTTATACTAGTACGGACAAAAGCGTAGTAAAAGAGAGATTTGACCTCATCATCTCTACCATACCAACCCCTTATGATCCGCTAGCTTATATGGATTTATTAAAATTTGGTGGTGAAATGGCTATAGTAGGATTACCTCCACATGAAGTAAGTCCTAGCATTAACATCATTCATTTTGTATTTAAAGCAGGTAAAAAAGTATATGGCTCGTTGATTGGGGGCATTAAAGAAACTCAAGAAATGCTTGATTTTTCTTTAGAACATGGAATTTATCCTGAAATTGAACTCATCAAACCAAGTGAGATTGATAAAGCTTATGAAAATCTCACTTCAGGAAAAGCCAAATTCCGCTATGTAATCGATATGAGCGCGGAGGATTAATACTCATCAAAAATCACATCACTTATATCAAAACCTCTTTGCTTGGCTATTTCAAGCAAAGAATTTATTTGCTCTTTTGTTAAAATTTGTCTTGATAAAATCCATAAATATTTTTTATCAGGACTACCTACAATAGAAACTTGATAATTTGTATCAATGTAAATAATCTCATAATTTGGCTTGTTAAAAATATTCATAAAAATACTAAATTTAACCGCCAAAGCTCTTGGAGATTTTACCCTAGCTTTGCCATTTGCTTGAGAGATTTCTCCATTTTCTTTTGTGCATATATTTTTGACTTTGATTATAGGCGTAGAGCCTTCATACTCTAGCTCATATTCTGCTTTAGCACTTTTGCAAGTTTTTTGAAAAAATGCAGGTTTTCTAGCCATTTCTAACCATGTACCCATGTATTTTTCTAAATTTATACCATCTAATAATTCTATCATTTTTCTTCCTTTTGATTTACCTCGCCCCAATCACACATCGCTTGCAAAATAGGGATCAAGCTTTGTCCTTTTTTAGCAAGGCGGTATTCTACTTTTGGAGGGATTTGCGGGTATTCTTTACGCGTGATTAAATCATCATTTTCAAGCTCTCTTAAAGTATGCGTTAAGGTCTTAAAAGAAATATTGCCAAGATATCTTTTAAGCTCATTATATCTTACAACTTCATAGCGAAATAAACAATACAAAACACTCATCTTATACTTTCCAGAAATCAAAGACAAGGTATAATTAAATCCACATTCTGTAAAATCACACTTTTCTTCCATATACTTTCCTTTTATATAGTATTATGCTTTTTTATATTATAATCCAAAATCATTTTTTATCAAAATGAAAATACATTAAAAAGGTTTTCGATGGATTTTATCACAAATCTTATCATTGCTGCTATTGTTGGTGGTGCATGTGGAGCTGCACTTCACTTGTGGAAAAAGAAAAAAGAAAAAGATAGTAGCAAAAAATAGTACGTGAAGCAAAAAGCTTCACATTGATTTATTTTATAAGATATTTTTGTTTTAAAATCAAAAAATAAAATTTCTATATACTACATCTTAATAACTCAAAAAACATAGCAGTATATTAAACTTTTCTATAGTATAGTATCTTACATAAATTTCAGTATTGAAATAAAATTATAGTTAAATTATAATTTCAAAAAACGCAAGAGGATAAAATATGCAAAAAGCATTATTATTAAATGGTGCAAAAGCCTTTGGACACTCCAGAGGAAGACTAAATACAAGCTTACATGAGCTTGCACTTAAAACTTTACAAGAACTTGGTTTACAAACCAAACAAACACATATAGATCAAGGCTATGATACAAACGATGAGGTAGAAAAAATTCTAAATGCTGATGTTTTGATTTGGCAAATGCCTGGTTGGTGGATGGGAGAGCCTTGGATAGTGAAAAAATACATTGACGATGTTTTCACAGCAGGACATGGAGTATTTTATAAAAACGATGGTAGAAGTCATAATGAACCTACTAAGAATTACGGCACAGGTGGGCTTTTAAAAAATAAAAAATACATGCTTTCACTAACTTGGAATGCTCCAATGCAAGCATTTGATGATGAAAATGAATTCTTTAATGGAGCTGGGGTTGATGGAGTGTATTTACACTTTCACAAAGCACATGAGTTTTTAGGAATGAGTGCTTTGCCTACTTTCATAGCAAATGATGTAAT
Source organism: Campylobacter lari subsp. concheus (assembly GCF_008245025.1). Lineage (NCBI taxonomy): Bacteria > Pseudomonadati > Campylobacterota > Epsilonproteobacteria > Campylobacterales > Campylobacteraceae > Campylobacter > Campylobacter lari. The sequence goes on along the minus strand of NZ_CP043426.1, from coordinate 310,092 downwards.
CAAAAATCCTCAAGTACAAGAATATTTCACAAACTACAAAGCGCACTTAGAAAAGATTTTTAAAGCTTAGAAATTTGGGATTTGATGCTAGAAATCATTGATTTTTTGGCTTCAAATTCACTTTTTAAATTCAAAATAATCTGTCTTTTAGCTTCGATAAAATCAACAAAACTTTGCATATAATTTTTATAAATTTTTAAAACTACAGGCTTATTTAAAAGCAAATCTTCAAATTCATATACATTAAGCTCAGTTAATACTCTTTGATGTACTTCACTTGCTTTTGGATGATACAAGCTAAACTCGGTACTATCAAGCTCATAAAATTCTTTACTCGCATTCATTTTGGTACTAAAAAATCCCAAAGTAAGTTTAGTAGCACTTTCATAATTTGCTAAAGCTTTTAGATTAAGCTTTTCTAAAAATAAATCAAGTTCAAGTTGGCTTTTAAATAATAATTGCTTAAAATCTTTCAAAAAAAGTTCCTCGCTAGCACTAGCAAAACTTCTAAAGCTAGCAAATTCTTTTTCACTTTCTAAGGCATTTTCTTTTTGTAAATTTGAAAATTGAGCTTTAAAAAGCAAAATTTGCTCTTCTAAATGAGTAAAAAATAAGGAAAAATCATCTTTGATTTGACTAAATTCTAAAGCGATTTCATTTTTTAATCTTTTAAATTCCTTATTCATTGCTTCAGAATTATAAAACATAGCCAAAAACGCATCATCACTTGAAAGATATGGCGCCTTATAAGCGACTTTTTCATAAAGATTTTTCTTAAACAAACCCTTAGCTTCTTTATAATAACTACTATCTTTTTCTTTGATAAATTTTAAAATTTCTTGAGCAATTTTTTCTCCAACAAGTTTTAATTTATCTAAACAATCATGATTTAAAATTTTGATTTTTTGCTCTAGCTTGCTTACTTTGAAAGTTTGCAAAATAGTATTAAATTTAAGTTCTAATTGCTCTAGCGCATTTTGAAATAAATCATATTGATTTGACAAAAGTTCACATAAATCGCTAAGTTTTTCTTTAATAAAATCTTTTTTAATATACTCATAATCAAGTTCATTTAAATACTTATAAAGCAAAGGTAAATTTGACTTTTGTAAATCAAAATTTGCTTCTTTGCATGAAATTGCAATGATTTTTTCAAAATACTTATCAAAAACCAAATGAGCATAATTTAAAACATTTTCTAACTCATCTTGACTTAACTTGTCTTTTTGATTAAGTACACAAATCCCGCCACGCTTTAAAAGCTTAGCATTTGCTTTTATAGCATCTTCTTCGCTTTTTTTGCCTGCATTATCAATCAAACTAAGCCAAATAGCACTATGCATAAAAGAAAGCTCTTTAAAAGTAGTTAGCGTATCGATGGTATTTGCATTTAGACCTGGAGTATCTATAAGCGTGATATTTTTTAAAAGCTCAATAGGTGCAAAAAGGTGCAAACTTTTAGTTTCTTTTAGCTCATTTCTTTGATCGCTAAATTTAGAAAGCTCATCTATATCAACAATCTCATCACTACCATCTTCATATTCAACTCTTAAAAAATACTCCTTAGCATAGCGTAAAAAAGTAGGCTTAAAAGTTACTGGTACCACGCCTGTTGGCAGGCATTCTTTTTGTAAAATCAAATTTAAAAGCGTGGATTTACCGCTGGAAAATTGCCCTATAATGGCCACATTAATGGCTCTTTTATAACTAGCTATGATCATTTCAAGATCTTTTAAAAATACATCATTTAAATGCAGACTTGGCTCTAAAAATGCATTTTTAATTGCTAAAATCTTTCCTTCAAAACTATCATCAAAATTTTTACAATAAGCATTTTCATAAGCTTTTAAAAAATCATTAATCAAATTATTTTGCACTTAAAAGCTCCGTTTTTAAAGTCTTTAAACCTTGTAATTTTGTATTGTTTTTTTCTAAAAACTCTTTGGAATTTTGTTCATTTTGTTCTATTTGTGAAATCAAGTCTTTTAAGTCTTTGATTTGCTCTTCTTGCTCTTTTTCGTATAAATTCAAGCTAAGCTCTAAATTAGCAAAAAATTCTTGGTTATTTTTTAATTCTAAAGCGATTTTTTCTATATTAAATGTTTGTAATTTTTTTAAAATTTGATTTTCTAAAGAACTTTCTAGTTTATAAATATCTTGCGTGGATTCTAAATTTTTTAAAAGCTCAGCTTTTAATGTCATAAAAAGATCATTAGTAAAAATACTTTCTATTTTTATTTCAACCTTACTTTTAAAATCATCACAATTTTGCTCTAAAATAGCTTTTAAAAAATCATATTTCACACTTAGTGTATTTTTAAGCTCATTGATCTTATACTCACTTTGTTGTTTTAACTCTCTTAAAAGATCAAAAATTCCATCTTTTAAAGTCGTATCGATAATGATATTTAATCTTTGAGTGTTATTTTTGGTTTTATTATTTTGATTATATTTTAACTCATCTATGAGTTTTTCTTTTAATTTCTTAGCTAGTAAATGCAAAAGCGTTAAAATTTCTTGAGTATTTTCATCTTTTGTGTTAAAAATAGCACTTAACTCTGCTTTTACTTGTATTAATTTTTCTTTTTTTGCTTTAAAATCATTGATAATAGCTTGATTTTGCTTATCAAGCTCAAAGCTTTCGTAATTTAGTATTTTATTAGAAAATTTAATTTTTTCTTCTATTTTTTCTAAATGCAATAACAATTCTTTTTTATAAGCACTTAGAGCGATTTTGTTTTTATCATATAAGCTTTTAGCTATAAGTTCTTCTAGTATTAAAATATTGCTTTGTTCTAAATTTCCACCTCTTTTTTGGTAAAAATCATTAGCTAGTTTTGAAGAAATACTCACAAAATCTACACTATCTAATAATTCTTGGCTCAACTGCTTTTGTACTAAATTTTCTTTGAGCTTATTTTTAGTATAGTTAATTACTTCTTGCAAGTCTTTTTGACTAAGTAAATCAGCTTTAGTAAGCACAATCAAAAGCTTACTTACTCTTGAAGTTAGCAAACATTGTATAATAAAATCACAATCTTTTTGACTAAGACTTTGAGAAGCATTCATAAGATGAATTAAAAAGTCAGCCTTGCTTATATAAGCTTTTGTTAAAAGCTCTCTTTGGATAATCACATCATCAAGTCCTGGAGTATCAACTATACAAACATTATCTTTTAAAAAATCAAGCGATGAAAAAAGCTCTATTTTTTTAATAAGTGCTGAAATTTTATTTTTTGCACTAGTGTAATTTTTTAATTCATCAATTTTTATTTCTATATTTTTATTTTCTTTTTCGATATATTTATTTAGGTTAAAATTTTGCTCTAATTGCTTTATAAGTTCTTGCATATCTTGATTATCTTTAGAGCTTTTTAAAATATCTTGCCATTCTTCTTCATTCCAAAAATATATCTTAGCTTTTTGCTCTTTACCGTATTTTAAAACACTCAAATTTGCAGTTTCAGGCACATTAGATACACCTAAAAAATCTTTTTTTAAAAGTGCATTTAACATACTTGATTTACCTGCATTTACTACACCCGTTACCGCAATAGAAAAATCAATATTACTAAATTTAACTAAAGCTTCTTGTAAGAGTTTTTGTGCTTTTTCATCCTCGCAAAGCTCTTGTAATTTTTTGTTAATAAGATCTAGTGTTTGATGTGAGTTTTTAACTTCTTGCTTGTAATCTTTTTGAATAACTTTTTGCCTAGATACAAAAGCATACATTAAAGTATTACCAGTGATTTTTTGAAGTTTTTCCAAGGATTTTAAAAGCTCGTTTTTGTCTAGAATTCCCAAATTTAAAGCGTTAATAAAACAAACCTGCGCATACTGAATACCATAAAGGTCTAAGCGTAAATTTAAACTTTTCATCAAACTTTTAAATTCATTTAAAGCACTAAATCTTTCATAATTATGAATATTAGCACTTAAAATAATTGCTGCTTTTTGAGTGTCAATTAAACTTTCATCAAAAAGTGTATTTGTGTCAAGATAAACACTATGATTTTGCCAAATTTGTTTTAGTAAGGTTTTAAGCGCCCCCTTTTCTTGGGGGCTAGGATTATTTGTTTCTTTGAGCGACAAGCTGTCTTCTCATATAAGCGATTTTACTTTGTAAAGGTAGTTCTTTTGGACAATTATCTTCACATGCAAGTAAAGACATACATCCAAATACACCATCATCATCACCCACTAATTCATAAAAATCTTCTATAGTTCTATGATCATGTGGATCTTGTAAATATCTAGCTGTTCTTAAAAGTCCAGTAGCTGCTATAAAATCAGGTCTCATTAACTTAGTCGCACAAGAAGCAACACAAATTCCACACTCTATACAACGATCAAGTTCAAAAGTCTCATCAGCAACTTCTGGCTCAATACGTTCTTCAAGTTTAGAAATATCTGTTTCTTTTTCATTATGCACCCAGCTTTCAACGCGCTTACACATACCATCAAACCACTCACCTGTATTAACACTCAAATCTTTAATATGTCTAAATGCAGGTAAAGGCATAAGCTCTATAACGCCATCTGGATAGTCTTTTGTCAATGTTTTACAAGCTAGTTTTGGTTTACCATTGATCATCATAGCACAGCTTCCACAAATCCCTGCTCTACATACAAAGTCAAAACTCAAATCCGCATCCATTTTTTCTCTGATTTGAGTTAAGCACACAAAAATCGTCATAAATGGAGTTTCTTCAAGCTCATAAGTAACAAAATGAGGCTTAGAAATTTTACTTAATGGATTATATTTAAATGCTCTTATTGTTAATTTTCTACTCATAATCAACTCCTATTCTTTGATTTGGTGCTTTAAATTTAGCTTGCAATTCATAAGGCATTAGAGCATGTTGAATTTCATATCTTCCTTTGCCCTCTGCTTCCATTTTTTCACGGATCGCATCTACTTCAGCTTGGCGTTTTTCACTCAATGGATTTTCAATGATATTTCCTTTAGCACCATAACCTCTAAATGCAGGTGGAATTTCCATTTTCATAATGTCAAGATCTTCATACTCAACTCTAGGCATACTTTCACCTTCTACCCAGTAAGTATTTGTTCTTTTCATCCAATTTAAGTCATCTCTTTTTGGATAATCTTCTCTATAATGAGCCCCACGGCTTTCTGTTCTTAAAAATGCACCATAAGCAACACATAAAGCAATTTTTAGCATTCTTGGAACTCTATAAGCTTCTTCAAGCTCTGGATTTGCACATTTTAATTCTTTATCATGTACTTTTAGATCAAGTGATTTATGATACAATTCTTCAAGCTCTTTAACCGCTTCTTCAAGGCCCTGACCTGTTCTAAAGATAGCTACTTTTTCCCACATAATATCTTTCATTCTGTTTTTGATTTCAAATACATCATGTTTTCCCTCTTTGCTAACAAGAGATTTTAAGTAATCATACTCTTTAGAAAGGAAAGATTTAACGATATTTGTATCAATATCATTACCATTTTCTTTACAATATTGTGCAAAATAATCTCCTACGATCATACCTGCAACAACAGTTTCTGAACATGAATTTCCACCCAAGCGGTTAAATCCGTGCATATCCCAACAAGCCGCTTCACCACATGCAAAAAGACCATTTAGCCATTGGCTTTCACCGGTTGGTTTAGTTCTAATACCACCCATTGAGTAATGTTGCATAGGTAAAACTGGTGCCCAACCTTTTGGACCCTCATCAGCAGGATCAATACCATTAAATGTTTTACAAATATCTTGAACATCACGAAGATTTTTTTCAACATGAGCACGACCAAGGATAGAAATATCAAGCCATAAATGATCTCCATAAGGGCTTTTTACACCTTTTCCTTTTCTAATATGCTCCATCATTCTACGACTTACAACATCCCTACTTGCAAGTTCTTTTTTCTCAGGCTCATAATCAGGCATAAAGCGATATCCATCAACATCTCTTAAGATACCGCCATCGCCTCTACAGCCTTCAGTTAATAAGATACCACTTGGTACGATTGGAGTTGGGTGAAATTGCACTGCCTCCATATTTGAAAGTCTGCAAAGTCCAGTTTCTAAAGCAATAGCAGCTCCTGTACCTTCACAAATAACAGCATTTGTAGTTTGTTTATAAATTCTACCATAACCACCTGTTGCAATCATAGTTCCTCTAGCAACATAAGCGATTAATTCTCCATTGGTTAAATCTCTAGCAATAGCTCCTAAGCATTTTTTACCATCATGAATAATTCTTACCGCTTCCATTCTATCGATGATTTTAACTTGATGTTTAATCGCTTCATTTGCTACACCATAAAGCATACAATGCCCTGTTGCATCAGCAATATAACATGTTCTCCATTTTTTAGTACCACCAAAATCTCTTGCATTTATAAGACCATGTGCTTCTTCTTTTTCTTCAATAGTAGTTTTTTGAGCATTGATAACTACAGTTCTAGGTCCTTTTGTAACCCTAGTCCAAGGTACACCCCAAGCAGCAAGCTCACGCACAGCTTTTGGAGCAGTTTGTGCAAACATTCTTGCAACTTCTTGATCACAGCCCCAGTCAGATCCTTTTACTGTATCAGCAAAATGTACATCTTCATTATCTCCCTCACCTTTAACGCTATTTCCTAAACTCGCTTGCATACCACCTTGTACAGCAGCTGAGTGAGATCTTTTAACCGGACAAATACTTAATAAAGTTACACTTTGACCACTTTTTGCAACTTCAATAGCAGCTCTTAAACCTGCAAGACCACCACCGATAACTAAAGCATCACTATATTGTATGTTCATATTTAGCTCCATCATAAGTTTTTACTATTTGCGCTACAGAGTTGTTTTGGTAATTATTAAAGCCTATTTTTGCAAAAGCAGCCAAACTTAATACACCCAAAACTAAGAAGAAAATACTAATAAACCATTTTGCTTTTTTAAGTTTTTTACGACTTTCTTTTGCATCTTTACCTTCAAACCAACCCCATTTTACACATAATCTATAAAGACCAATACTACCATGCAACTCAACACAGATTAGTAAGGCAATGTAAAATAACCACATAAAATGGCTCACTACTCTATCACCTGACATATCAGCACTGATTTTATCTGCATTAGTAATGATAAAAATTAAGTGTGCAGAACCCAAGAAAAACATTACAAAACCAGTTGCAGCTTGAACCCACCATAAAGAAGAATCACCATGATTCATATATTTTAAGTGCGTTCTACAAAGTTGATATTGTCTGAAGTTAATAGGGAATTTTCTCATTGCAAGACCCGCATGCACAAAGAAAATAACTAAAACACAGGCAGCTAAGAAAGAAGTGATGTAGCTCATCATAGGGCTATTAATGATAAATTTTAGTTCCAAAAAGTGAACTACTGAATCAAAAAAATCATCACTAACCAAAATGGTAGAAACGAACAACATATGTGCCCACATAAACAAGCCTAAAATTAAGCCTGTTGCACTTTGAATATAGTCAAGTTTTGCTGGCATTTTGCTTTTTTTGCCATCAATACTCTTGCCTAAAAAACCTTCAATGAGTTGGCTCATATTTACTCCTTTTAAAAGTTGATAAGTTTTAATATCGGAGCAATTATAGAACTTTTATTCTTAAAATAAATAAAAATTTATAAATTTTTTTTAATATTTCTTAAATAAAAAGATAAAAATAGTCCTAATAAAAACATTAATAAGCTTAATATCTGACCCATACTCATACCAAAAGCAACAAAGCCTATGCCAAAATCAGGCTCTCTAAAAAACTCGCATACAAAGCGCGCTAGAGCATACAAAATCGTATAATAAGCAATCAATTCTCCATTGTATTTTTTATATTTTTTTATTAGTAATAAAATAACAAAAACTACAAAACCTTCTAAAAATGCTTCATAAAGCTGTGATGGATGACGCAATATCCCATCTACATAAATACCCCAAGGTACTTCTGTAGCTCTACCAAATAATTCTTGGTTTAAAAAATTTCCAATACGACCAAAAATATATCCACATGGCACACTAATAGCAACCAAATCTAAATATTTCCATAAATTTTGCTTATTTTTTTTACAAAAAGCATAAGTTGCTATTAAAAATCCCACAACAGCTCCATGGTAACTCATACCTCTAATCCCCACAAATTCTCCATTATAAAAGGGATTAAAAATTTGCCAAGGATGAGTAATATACCATAAAGTATGTGCATCATAAATTAAAATATAACCTATTCTTGCGCCTAAAATCACCCCTATTTCTACCCATATAAAATAACTATCAAGCATAGCTTTAGAAATTCCCATATTGTCTTTAATCGCATAGTATTTTGCAACCATTAAGGCAACAAGCAAAGCTAGCACATACATAATACCATACCAATGCACTTTTAAACCAAAAATTTCAAAAGCTACCACATCAAAATTTGCATAAATATTTTGCCAAAATTCCATAAAAAGCCCTTATTATAAAACATATAATATAGCAAAAAATTGTTATAATTATAAAAATCGCAAGGAGAGAAAATGAAAAAAATACTATTATTTTTTAGCATAATTTTATTTTTAAGTGCTTGTACTGGTAATCAAAAAACTTATTATATTTCTATGCCAAATTTTAAAAGTACTTTTGAAGAATACAACCACACAAACACTAACAACCCTAAAGTTAAAATCAATGATGTAGAAATTATAAAAAGTACTTTTTATAGTTCATATTTTGAGCAATCTACTCTAAATCAAAGAATTAATAAAAGTTTAGAATTACTCAAAAAACAACTTTTAGAAGATAGCAAAGCATTGCTTCAAAGTAAAGGGTATATTATAGATAATGAAAATCCTGATTATGCTTTTAATATAGTCATCAATGCTAGTTTATATGAAGATAAGGTTACAAGAAATTCAAGTCTTGGAGGCGATAGTGTGGAATCTTCTTTTATGATCATTTTAGAAGCTCAAAGTCATTTAAATAATTTACACCAAGAAGATACCTTCCAAAGTGCAACAAGCTCGGCAAAATTAAACGATCCTATTATTTTAAATTATCCTATAAAAGGACAAGCAAGCATAGAAAGTTTTAGACAAGTTTATAGCGCTGTTCCAACTCAAGTTAATGAAACTCTTGCAGCTAGTGCTTTAGAAATTGATAAAGTTTTTGTTGCTTTTTATAAAGAAATCACATCTAGTTTAAAAACTAGTATAAAAGAAATCAAAGAAGAAACAAAAACACAAGAAAACTCAGAAGTTCAAGATGTAAAACAAGATGATAAAAAAGAAGAAAAAATTACTCCTTATCAAAATAATGAAGTAATTATTTTTGAATAGCTTGCGCATAAAACACTTTGATCTTAAATTTAAGATTGATGTGTTTTTCTTCGGATTTAAACTCTACAGGAGTACTAATTTCTATTAAATTTTTATATCTTTGCAAATCATTTAAAAAAGAATAAAAAGCTTGAGGATTTTTCATCTTTACGTTAGCTTCAAATTGGTATTTTAAATATTCTTGCTGTTTTTTAATAGGAATGAGATTAATTTTAACATCATCAAAGTAATTTTTCATAAATTCTAGTAATTCTTTTTGTGAAAATTCTGTATTGATTTGAGCTAAATTTTGCGCATTCACCTTTTGAAACTCATCAATAACTTTTTCTAAAGCTTGTAACTCATTTATTGCTTTAGTGTTTTGAATTTGCTGGGTTGCTAATTTTGAGTGTTCGATTTTATAATCTTTCAAAAAAGGTACGATTAAAAATAAAATCAAAATTGCACAAAGTGCAACAAATGAAAAAGAATAAATCAATATCTTTAATACATCAGCTTCTTCTAAACTCTTATCGTTTTTGCTCATACATTTCCTCTGGTATAGTGATATTTACACTTACAAAGCGATACCACCCATTTTCTAATTGATAATAACTTGTTTGAGAATTGGAAAAAATACTTCTTAATGGAGCCTCTAATAACAATGCAAACATCTCTTTAGTAGGTGTAATGCCTCTTAAAATAAGAGATCTATCTTCCATTAAAACCTCATCTAAAGATATATTTTTAGGTACTAAGGTAAAAAGATTTTGAATACTTTTTAATAAAACTTTATTTTTACCATTTTCTTGCTCCTGCTCTAAATCTCCCAAAATCAACTCTGCTTTATCATTTTGTCTTACTAATTCTTGATATTTAAGCTTATTGGCATTAATTTGTGCGGTAATTTGAGCTAACTCTTCTTTTTTATTATCAAGTTGCACAGAAGCATAATAGCTTTTAAAAACTACCACAATAAATACTACAAAAATCAAAGCAACACTAATGCTAGTAAAATAAATCCAAATTCTAGTAAAAAGATTAAAAACAGGCTTTATCTTAGGTTTGATTAGACTATATCTCATAATTTTAAGTCCTTCACCATAAGTTCATTCATCAAATTTAAAGTATCTATAAGTTCTATTTTAGGCTTTATAAAAAGCTCATTTTCTAAATAATCAAGCGAGGTCGGACTAAAACTTTCCTCATCAAAAATCACAATTTCTTCTAAAAAACTATTATCATACAAAGGATTTTGATAAAACTCTTTTACGCTTGAGATGATGTATTCTATCATTTTCATATCTGAGCTAAAATTTTCTAAAGACTCAATAGGAAGCTCTTCTTTTTCTTCATCTAATTCCTCAAGTTTATCAAGCTCTTGACTCATTTCTTCTAAACTTTTTAAATCATAATTTTGTTCATTTTCTTCTTCTTGATTTTCATCATCAATTTGTAAGTCAAATTCTTCTTTAATATCATCAAAAAAATCATCTTCATCATAATTTTGACTAGCTATATTAAAATAACTTCCAAATAATATAGCCTCATTTTTGCAAATTAACATCGCAACAAAATCATGGTATCTATATACATAAAGGCCGATTTTTTCTTCAAAACCTCTATTTGTCATACAATGATAAAGTAAAGAAAAAGGTGAATAAAGCAAATCTAAACCACCAAAAGCCTCATAATCTTGCTCATATGAACTTAAAGAATGATTAGAAGCATACAATAAACCATTATTAAAAGAAATACACTTAACACTACTTACATCGACACCAAAATTGGAAAGATCTTTAAAATTTGAGCTTGGCACAACACCTTGAGCAATAGGAGTGAAAAAAGTACATATATAATAAATTTGAAAATCTTTAGTCAAATTTTTCACATATTCTATAGCTTTTTCTTTATCTTCAAAACTTTTTTCAAAAGTATCAACAGCTTGGGATTTTTTCCAAGTATGACATCTTATGATATATTGTTTTTCATCATAGCAAATACAAACTAAAAGTTGTAAAATATACTTTCTAAAAAAAGATAACATAGTGTTTATCCTTTGTCTATTTGACTTATCATATCAAATTTTTCTTTTATCAATACTTTAGCTTCTTCTAAATTTAAATTTTGTATTTTGATTTCTTCACTTAGTCTATAAGTAATCTTAGAAAAAGGTTTAGGTAAGATCATTTTATCCCAACTTTTAAATTCCCAAAAAGAACTTGCTTCATAATTTAGCAAAAAAAGTGGAGTATTTTTTTTCAAAGCTATCATCACAGAACCGTCTGAAACACTATGATAAGGTCCTCTTGGTCCATCTGGAGTAATAATCACATCATCGCCTTGGTCTAAAATTTTAAAAGATTGTTTTAATAAAGCCAAAGCACCTTTACTTGTACTACCTCTTAAAGTATCCAAACCAAAAAAAGCAATATTCCTAGCAATGATTTCTCCATCTTTATGATGTGAAATCATCACATAGGCTCTTTTTCCTTTAATACCCATTTTACGATATGCAAAAGGCATTAGAGCAAGACGCCCATGCCAAAAAAGTATTACACATGATCTTTTTGGAAGCTTTTGCCCTAAATAAACCTTTCTACAAGTTAGAAAAATCAGCCATTGTAGTAAAAAAATTCCAAAAGCTAAAAGATTAATCTTAAAGGATTTCGCCATTTAACACCATACGCCTAGGATTGGTGATTTTTACTTTTTTCATTTGTCCTAATAACTCTTCACTACCTTTAACTTGAATCAAAAAGTTATTATCACTTCTACCTGCTACAAAACCTTCATTTCTTAATTCTTCAAATAAAACTTCAAATTCTTTATCTTTTTGTTTTGCAACAATTTCATCTAAAATTTCTGTATGTCTAGCTTGTAAAATACTCAAGCGTTTTGAAGCTATATCATCAGGAATTTGATTTGGCATAGTTGCAGCTTTAGTTAGTGGTCTTTTAGAGTATTTAAAAGAAAACATTTGCTCAAAACGCACTTTTTCAAGCACATCCATAGTATCTTCAAAGTCTTTATCGCTCTCACCTGGGAAAGCTACAATCACATCAGTGGAAATACTCACTTCTTTACACATAGAACGAAGTTTCAATGCCCTATCCAAATACCACTCTTTAGTATAACCGCGTTTCATAGCCTTTAAAATTTCACTTGAACCGCTCTGTAAAGGCATATGCATAGACTTACATACTTTAGGATTTTTAGAAAAAACCTCTAAAAATCTATCATCCATATGTAATGGATGTGGGCTTGTAAAACGGATACGCTCTAAACCTTCAATTTCACTTAGTCTTTCCAAAAGATCTGAAAAATTAATCTTTTCATGTGCATTAGAAAATCTTTTACCATAATTATTAACATTTTGTCCTAGTAAAAAAATCTCTTTAGCACCTTTAGAAACAGCTTTTAATGCTTCATTTTTAATAATCTCAAAAGGTATAGAAATTTCATCCCCTCTTGTATGAGGCACTATACAATAAGTACAATGTTTATCACAACCTATAGAAATATTAATATAGGTTTTATAAAGGCTATTTCTAAAATCTGCAAAAGCATAATTACTCTCATCAAAATCTATATCATTACCTAAAAATTTTGGAGTATTTACAGCCTTTGTGATTTTAGAAACATTTCTAGCACCCAAAACAAAATCCACATTAGGAGCGCGCTTAAAAATTTCATCTCCTAAATGCGAAGCAGTGCAACCGCAAACTCCTATCTTAGCTCCATTTTTTTTGATTTTTTCAAAACTTCCAACTTCTGAAAAAAGCTTATGTACAGGCTTTTCACGCACCGAGCAAGTATTGATTAAAATCAAATCTGCTTCTTTTGCATCTTGAGTTAATTCGTAATTTTCTTTTTCTTTAAGTTCGGCTATCATATGCTCTGAATCTCTCACATTCATAGCACAACCTAAAGTTTGTATAAAAAGTTTTTTACTCAAAGAATGTGTACCTCATACATAAAATCTGTATCATCTAAACCATATTTGATCGTTCTATGATAAACACATTTTCCTTTTTTTTCAAAATGCTCTACTAAAGCAATTAATTGCTTATGTGCATTATCTTTATCAAAATAGAAAAATTTTTGACCTTCTTTATCCACAGCCTTTTCAATACTTTCTAAACTTATACTTTTTGGCTTTTCATCAACAGAGGTTCTTGCTATTTTTAAATCCATATCATCATCCTCAAGTTTTTTTTAATCTGAAATTATAGCAAATTTTACTTTTAATTAAACTTATTAAAGATATAATTTTATTCTTCAAACTTTTAAAATCCAAAATTAAGGTTGTATTGTCATTATGGAAAAAATCACAGATATAATTGAATCCATTGCTAATGAGAAAAATTTACAAATAGAAGATGTCAGAGAAAGAGTTAAAAAAGCACTTATTAATACTGCTAAGAAAATTTACGGCGATAAGTATGAATTTTTTGTTGATTCAGGTAAAAATTTGCAACTTTATCAAAAAATCATCGTAGTAGCTGATAATGATGAAAGATTAGAAAATGAAAATGAGCATTTTATTGCTTTAAGTAAAGCAAGAGCTGAAGCTAAAGATGTAGAAATTGGTGATGAGCTAACTTATGAATGTTCTTTGGAAAATTTAGGCCGCACCGCTGTAAATATCTTACATAAAGAATTAGAGTACAATATACAAAAACTCTTAGAAGAAAAAATCTATGAAAAATACCAAAAAATGGTAGGACATATGGTTTTTGGTAGCGTCGTAAGAGTAGATAGTGAAGAAAACACTTATGTGGAAATTGATGAGTTTCGTGCATATTTACCTAGAAAAAACCGTATCAAAGGTGAAAAATTTAAAGTAGGCGATGTGATTAAATCTGTTATTAGACATGTATATATTGATAAATCAGGCATGAGAATGGAGCTTAGTAGAACTAGCCCTAAATTTTTAGAAGCTTTATTAAAAGCTGAAGTTCCTGAAATCAAAGATGGTCTTATAAATATTTATGCAAGTGCAAGAATTCCGGGCGAGAGAGCAAAAATCATCTTACAAGCTAATAGCCCAAGTGTTGATGCAGTAGGAGCAACCGTAGGTATAAAAGGAGTCAGAATCAATGCTGTAAGCAAAGAATTAAAAAATGAAAATATTGACTGTATTGAGTATTCTAATGAAATAGCAATTTTAATCACTAGAAGCTTAGCTCCAGCCATTATAAACTCAGTTAGTATTGAAGATAAAAAAGCTATTGTAACGCTAAATAGTGAGCAAAAAAGTAAAGCCATAGGAAAAAGTGGTATTAATATACGTTTAGCTAGCATGCTTCTTGGATATGAAATAGAACTTAATGAAGTAAATAATGAAGATAAAACTAGCAACCAAGAAGAAGCATTTAAAAACCTTAAAGCTTTATTTGGAGAAAATTAAAGCTGCTTACCGACAGTTTGTTCGGTAAGCTTTCTTTCTAAAACCAAATCTACTATAGGTTGTTCTCTTTTATTTGCCTTTTGGCAATGATTTTTATCAAAAAAATCTGTGATTTTAATAACTATTTTAGCCCATCTTTTATCGCGCTCTCTCCAAGCATGAGATGATAAAGACTCCCAAGCATAACCATTAAACAAAGTTGCATTGACAAAATGATCAAGTGCTCTCACGCCTTGTCTTACCCTAGCAGGATTACCAAAAGTACCCACTATAACAATAAAAAGATAACTAATCACCGCTAAAGGAACAATAGCACAAAGTAGTATAGTTCCTGCTAATTTTTCTTTCATTTTTGCCTTTTTATAAATCTTATATTCATACCATTTGCTGATCTTATAGTTAATCTTCCTACAATATCAGGCACAAAATTTTCTTCTAATTCTAACTTATAAGTCCTTAAAATATTAGCTAAAATCAAAACAGCCTCTTGCATGGCAAAGCCCTGCCCTATACACACACGCTCTCCCATACCAAAAGGCATGTAAGTGTCTTTTTTAATCTTGCTTTTATCTTCATGGCGACTTGGATCAAACTCATGTGGATTTTCCCAAAAACTATCATGTCTATGGATAAGCCATGGAGCTACAACTACGCCTGAACCTTTTTTGATAAGCTTATCTCTCATTTTACTTTCATTTCTTGCTTCTCTAGCAAAAAAACCAACCGGTGGATAAAGTCTTAAACTTTCTTTAAACACATTGGTAAGATATTTCATCGCTCTAATATGCTCTATTTTAAACTCCTCATCACCCGCAACTTGCATGATTTCTTCATAAGCTTTTTGTTGCTCATTTGGAGAAATACTTAAAATATATAGTGTCCAAGTTAGCGAGCTTGCAGTAGTTTCATGTCCTGCTAAGAAAAGCATGGCAACTTGATCTAAAATTTCATTAAAAGAAAATCTCTCATTAGTATCTGCATCTACTACCATAAGCAATGATGATAAAATATCTTCATATTTTCCTTGATCATTTGTAGCATTATCATATCTTGGCTTTATAATATCTGATAAAACCTTGCGTATAACTCCACCTGCTTTAAGTCTTTTTCTCTCACCTAAAAGATTTGACAGCCAAGTTGGGAAACGAAACATTCTTCGCATAGCTGTTTTAACTGTTTCTTCTTGCACAGTTACAAAAGCATCTAAAACAAGTTTACCTTTTTGCTCATCAAGTTTTGATGACATGATAGTTCTAAAAATCACATCTGCAGTTACAAAAGTCATAGCTTCATCTACTTCTACAATCGCTTTATCTTCATACTTTGCAAATCTTGCCATCATATCCGAAGCTGCTTCACTCATTAAATTAAAAACCTTAGAAATCCTTGTCATTTCAAAAGAAGGTCTTAAAAGCTCTCTTTGCTTTTCCCATACTCTATCATTAGTTGTAAAAATGCTTATACCTAAAAGTGGCTCTAAAAGCTCGTGTAAAAGTTGGCTTTTTGGGTATTCTCTAACCTCATCTACCATAATGCGTCTAACTTCTTTTGGATCATTTACCACATATAGATCAAATCCGGGCATTTTTACTCTACCCATCATCATCTTATAACTTCGCTCATAAAGTCCATCAAGCCATGATCTTCTTTTTAGTAAAAAAGTAGTTAATGTAGAAGCTTTATTTTTATAAGGCTTTGGATGAAAAGGACACTGACCCATGTTTTTCTCCTATTTGATTTTTTCTTCTAATCTATTTTTACCTATGATAAATTCAAAAAAGTTATATACCCCTTGAATTTGTGTGGCAAATAAATATAAAAAATGTGCTTTATATTTGTCTTTTTTGATTTTTTTATAATCTTTACTTTTATATAAGGTATGAAATTTAGCTGAAAGGTATTTTGGATTAAATTGTGCTTTTACTCCACTTGTGCGTATGAAATCAACTTGTGCAAAACAAGCTCCATCAATAATAGAAGTAAAATCATACCATATTAAATTTTTACTTCCTAAATACTCTAAGTCTTTTCTAAACTCAAAAGATCTTTTTTGATAGCTTACTAAAGGTATGCATTCACCCAAAGTTAAAACCTTTAAATTTTCAAAAGATATATTTTCTTTTTCACATTTTCTAAGCACTTTTGCTAAAACATTTATACAAAGTACTGTTCCTACGCTATGTGCGCTTAAGATGAGCTCATAATTTTTATCATTTGTATTTTCTTTTAGTTTTTCAAAAATAACCCTAGCAAAATCATCCATTCTTAATTCAAGCTCGCCCTGAGAATTTTTCTCCCAGTTTGCACAAAAAGAACAAATTCTAGCTATCCAAAAAACAGCTAATTTCTTGCCTAATTTATAAAACATTTTTGGTAAAAATACTAAAGATAAAATAAAAGCTAAAGTTCCTAAAACAATATGAAAATTTTGCAAATAAAATAAGCTTCCAAAAGCACAAAATAAAGTAAAAATCAAACTCAAAAGTACATAAAAAAATGGATAATAGCCTGTAATGAGCTGATGTGGGGATTCTTTACCAAATTTTAAAAAAAGTCCTGTGATAGTATAAATTCTAAAAAAACTATAGCAATCACTCAATGCATCTTTTATACCCTCTGACCAGTTTTTTTTAACTATATCATTCCAATTTAAAAAAGTATAAGTGGTGTTTGTATGCATAGTTTGAATTTGCCAAAAAGGATAAGTGTTAACTTGAGCTTTTGATAAAGTATAATCATAATTTAAAAGTGTATTTTGCTCGGCTAAATTTTTTTTAAACATAGCATAATAATGCCTATATCCCCTAGGATCATAACCAGCTATATAAAAAACATCTCTTTTTTGACACAATTTATCCATTAAAATCCCAAATAAACTCAAAATGAATTTAAAAATATAGCTAAAGTTGCTATCTTTGTCAAATACTTATTTAAAGGCAAAATGAGGGGTTTTTACTCTGAAATTATTCATTAAAAAATATTTTATAAAATAAATAAAAAATTATAAAATCAAGAAAGAGCTTATGGATGTAATCTTACTAGGTGGCAGCAATAGTGTAGTTAAAAATGGTCTTAGAATAGGTCTTGAAAATAAAGACATTACGCTACATAATTATGCTTTAGGACTTAGCACTTCTTTGCAAAATCTTTATGAGCTAATGCGCCATGAAAATACTATAAATAAAAGTGATTTTATCATTAGTGAATCAAATATCAATGATTATTTAAGCCCTATGAGTTTAAATATTATACTTAGAAATATTGATTATTTTTACGAAGAACTTTACAAAGCAAATAAAACCACCATAGTACTTACACTCCCTATACCAGCTTGTAATGATAAATCAAAAGCTATCAATGAAGCTCATAGGAAAAATTGTGCTTATTATGGTTTTAATCTAATTGATGTAGATCTTTACTACCAAAAAAATAATCTTTATAATTTTGATCAAAATTACAAATTCCACCCTATGCCACTAGCCATGCAAGAGCTTGGTAAAAATATCATTAAAAATTTACACAGCTTCAAAAAATCTAAAGAAAATATTATTTGTTCAAAAAGAAAATATCACATCTTTGCACCTTCAAATTTAACTAAAATAGAGCATAAAAACTCATTTTTTTGTGAAAAAATCACAAAGATTAAAGTCGGAGAAAAAATCATTTTTCCAAAAGAGCTAAAAGGCTGTCAAATTTTAGGTATACACACCTGGAATCACACTAGCTCATCAACCCATGCTATATCATCTATAAGCATTGAAAACTCATCTTTTAAATTAGTAAAAAATTTTGGACTTATCAATACTTTTCAAGATATACAAAATGAAAAAGCAATTTGTGATGAGCAAACCTTTTTGTATGTTAATACACAAATTATCAAACAAAGTGAGGAAAGTTCGGGCTTAAACATGGCAAATGAAAAAACATTAAGGCTTAATTATGTAGATTTAATAGGAATTTTGCTTTTAGAAAATGATAGCGACAAAAGAATAGAATACAAAAATCATCTTATAAATACCCATGAACTTTTAATACCACCTATAGCATTTTATAAAGAATTAGCACTAGAATATCATGAACTAGTAAAACTTGACACACAAACATTTTTACAAAGTCAAAATCATAATCTTTTGCGTTTTTTAAATCACAAAGGCTTAAAAAATGAATATGAAATTTTTATCCATGAAAACAATCAACTTTATGGAGCTAGTTTAAGGATAAAAGAAAGATTAAGCTATAAGCTTGGAGAAGCTATCATGAAAAATAGTAAAAGTTATCTAGGATATTTTAAAATACCTTTTGAATTAAGAAAAGTCAAAAAAGAGCATTTTAAAAATCAAAAAGATCAAAAAAATTTACCACCGCTAAAAGCTTATGCAGACTATAAGCACGCTCAAATAGCCAAAACACACTTACCTTATCTTTTAGGCAATGCTCTTTTGCAAGCTTCAAAGACTCCTTTTAAATTAGGTTATCTCACCCTGCCTTTTAAACTTAAAAAAATTGCAAAAAATTATAAAAAGAAGTTTTAATCTAAACTAGTATTTTTGAAGAAATTTCCATTGACTTGGGTTTTATATATCACATAATTTCTAAATTTAGCGTGCAAAACCGCATCAGGCTTATATGCTCTACACTCTTTCCAAAAAGTATGCAAGCTTTTTTGATAAGTTAAACCTTCTATATCATAAAAGGCTTTTCCCATAACTTTTAAAGGGCTGTTGTGATATAAAGCAGAAAGTCCTACTGTGCTATTTATGACTATAGTACCTCTTGCATTGATTAAGAGTGTAGGTAAGTGTAAGTCATGTACATATAAAATTCTACCCTCAACATTGTATTTTAAGCTCAAATCTTCTATAAGTTTTGTGTAATCCCTATAACCACGATCCATAGGATGATGCTTAAAAACTAGATAGGATTTTGCTTTAGCATGATTAGCAAAAGAAACAATCACTTCTTCTATAAATTTTTCTGTACTTTTTTTATAGTGATGGGATAGTTGAGTATCATTATGCACTTGCAAAATAGCTAAAAAATACTTTTGTTTTAAAGAAAGAATTTTCTCGTTTAAACTTTTTTCTGTGATTTTGTATTTGTTTTTTCTATATACTGAGCAAAACCAAGGCAAAAAGTCAAATAATTTTAAACTTCTATGGTGTAAAGAATTATTAAAATACCAAGAAAATAAAAAAGCAAAAAACCAATACAAAAATGAAGCAAAAGCCATATTTTTAAAAGTACTTGAAAAAGTTTTAAATTTAAAATCTTTATCAAATTTTTTCTGACTTAGATAAAATTCTTTTTCTCTTGGTAGGGTCGAGTTTGCATTCACTCCATCTTTTTCAAAAGTAATGAAGTTTGGTCTTATGTAACCTTCTTCAAAAATCCATACTTCAATACCCATTTGCTTGGCTACACTGATGGCTATCTCATGAACTTTTCTACAATCATTATACATCAAAATAACTTGAATTTGCTTTTCTTCAAAAAGCTTTTTATAAAAGTCTTCAAGCTCGGCTAAGCTTTTGGTATAATTAATACTTTTAAAAGGATAAAATAAAAAATCTCCTCCATTAAAATTTACTTTATAAACCTTAGCTTTTGGGATTTTTGTAGCAATTTTACGAAAAAATCCACCCACGGGCCCTTGGAGCAATAAAACATTTTTACCAGAAAATTTTTTTAATTTCTTACTTAAATTCATCTAATCAAAATAAATTCTATTAATCTTCTTATTTTTCTTAATATATAAATTCTTATATCTATAAACCAACGTAAATAAAATTTAGAAAAATAATCTTTTTGCATTTTTAACATTATATCTAAAGCAAGCTCAACTTCACATAAATTTTTACTTTTTGGATGGATGTATCTTGGATAAAGGATCAAAACCCCCGTAACAAGCTCTTCTAAACTAAGCACTCTTGTGCGTCTTGGAATTTCATATAAATCGCTTGTCAAGCCCCAGCCAGCATAAAAAGGTTTACCATATACCACTACTTTTTTACCACGCAAAAGAGCGTCAAAACCACTTGTAGAAGTTATAGTATGCACTTCATCGCATGCATTTATAGCGCTATCTATGCTAACATTTTCTATAATCTCATCGCAGTATTTTAAAATAATGCTTTTATCTTTTAAACCCTTACGGTTACCGCTTAAAACATCAGGATGGGGTTTAAAAACTATAAAGGCGTTTTCATTGGCCTTTCTTACACTTTGTAAAAGTTTTAAAGTATCATAACCTGCACCACCTAAGATCATAGAAGCATCATCTTCTACTTGAGCTGGGATTAAGATGATTTTTTTATTGGTATTAAAATTTAATGTTTCATGTTTTAAACCATTATACTTTGAAAATTTATTTTGTGTAATGGTAGTAATGAGTTTTTCGGCTCTTTGTTTTAGATTTTCATCAAAAACATAATTTTGTAAAATATCTTCTAAATCACTTGGCTTGCTTGGATCTACATACAAACCCTTGCTATCTACTATCAAAGAAAAAGGACGTGTAAGATCTGAACCTAAAAAAACAGAGCGTAAAAAGCCATCTTCTACTAAGAAAATTTCATTATTAAAATCTTTAGCCAGTGAAGTTTTATCATACTTTTTACCCCAAATGAAAATTTTATCTTCAAAATTTAACTTAGCTTTATAAAGCTCATCAAGTGAGTTTAAAAAAATGACTTTATTATTTTTAGCTTTAAAAAAAGGTTTTACAAACTCTCTTTTCCATTTAGAAAAACCTAAAAAATACAAAGTATTTGAATTAGCTTGCTCTATCTTTTTATATTTTGCTAGGGTATAAATAGTATCAAAAATATCACTTTTTTGATTTAAATAAGGATTAAAATACTCGCTATATAAAATATAAGCAGCATAAAAAACCTCTTCTAAAGTTCTTTTTTTAAGCCTTCTTTTGCATATTTGTTTATCTTGCGTTAAACCCCAACCTGCATAAAATGGCATGCCATAACACACACATTCGCATCCCAACATCAAAGCTTCAAAACCCATACCAGAAGTCTTAGTATAGACTTTTTTAAAATAACTTAATAGTTCTATGGGATTATAATTTTCTTTTATAACTACACAATTATTTGGCAAATCTTGCACATCAAAATCACTTTGTTTTTTACCACTTAATACATCGGGATGAATTTTAATATATATTTTAGTATTTGGGTTTTCCTTAATAGCTTCATTTATCATATCTTGAGTTGAAAAACTACCAGCTAAACCAAATTTTAACGAAGCATCATTTGCTACTTGAGTGATGATCAATACGCGTTCTTCATTAGTACCAAAAAGCTCTTTTGGTATGCAAAGGTTATTATTATATTTGCTAAGCTTTTCTTTTTTTATAAGCTCTATGGTCTTTTTTGCTTGCTCTAACTCCTCATAGCTGAATTCATAGGTATTTAAAATATTTTCAAGCTTAGATGGTGCAGTTGCATCGTAATAAATTCCTACATCATCTTTGACGATAGAAAAACTTGGACTTTTTTCTACACCTAAATTTAATGAGCGCAAAAAGCCGTCCTCTAGCAAAATCAAAGAACCATTAAATTTTTTATATAAAAAAGAAGCCCATCTGCCAGTGCGTTTTCTTCCCCATCCTGTGAATTTTTTTTTATAAAATATTTGAATAAAATTGTTTATATAAAAACAATAACCATTTAGCACTTTTTTATACCTATAGCATCTATAATTTGTTCTAATCTTTGTTTCCACGTATGATTTTTTACAATAAATTCTACTCCTTTTTTCAACCTTATCTTATCATCTTCATTTAAACCATCTTTTTTAAACCTATATAGTAAATCTTTTAATTCTTCCTCGGTTTGAAATGAATAGCAATAGTCTTTGAAATATTTTTCAACAGCTGGCGTATGATTAGTAATAGCTACACCTCCACAAGCTATAATCTCTATAAGTCTTCTTGAAAACATGGTAGGGGAATTTTCTATAGTATTAACATTTAAAGAAATTAGATATTTTTTATATATTTCTGCAGTTTTTTCATACTCAACTGAAGGATAAATTTGCATACCTTTAAAATTTGGATATCTATAATTTATAGATTTTCTATTTGAATTTCTATCATAAACATCAAGGTTATTTATCTTGGATGATAATTTAAACATCATATCTTGATAAAATCTTCTTTTTTCATGTATATGCTTTGAATAACTTCCAACAAAATTCGCCTTAGTTGATATAAAATTAAATCCAGTAAAATTATGAAATTTAGATTGAACAGCAAAAGGTAAAACACCTACATAAGAATTTTTTCCTACATAAGATTTATATTTTGATATACAATTTTCATCAACAGTAAATATAAAATCAAACAATTTTGCACTATTGATAAATCTATCAAAATGCACATAATCTTCTTTATTCCAAAATACCGTAGGAATATTTAACATTTTTGCAGAATTAACAAGCTTTTGTAATTTTCTGTTATTTCTCTTTGGATAATCAGGATATGAAGCAATTTTATATTTCCATTTATTTTTAAAACCATGCCAAGCTGACTCAACAAATAAAAAATCAGGTTTCCAAAAATAAAATACTAATTTATAATTTAATGGAGTGATATTTTTTATAATTACCCCATCCTCTACTTTTAAAGAAGCATAGGTTAATTCATCAGCAATTAAGGCTATTTTTAACATACTTACTCACACTGCAATATTTTTAATATAAATTAATATATTATATTTTCTTGCTTCCAAACTTTAGATAAAAATTTAACATATTCATCCTTATATCAAGTTTTATTAGTCTAATTTACAAAAGATTATAAACCTTACCTTAGAAATTAAATTTGATTTTGTGAAATAATTTAGAAAGTAACTTATTCCTTACATCTAACTTCTAATTCATTAGAATTAATTTAATGTTTTATCTGAATCAAAAATTACAATCATAAATTATTCTCATTTAATTCTGCAATATTTATAATATTAATTTGCTTGGCAATTTCTTTAAACGAAGTCTCAAATTTACTTTCAATATTATTATCATGATTATTAAAATCATATGCTTTGTCTATATAAAGATTTCTACCTTTAAAACCATCAAAACCAACTATAAAACATTTTTTCACACCCATTTGCACCAATAATTTAAGCATCATAATACCGCCAAAATCAGACAAAATTACTTCATCAACTATACTACTATAATTTAAAACAAAATCTGGTTTTAAAACTCCGGGATTTATATTTGATGTTAAAATAATTTTAATATCACTTACAGGACTTATTATTTGACCATATCTTTTCGCATTGCTAATAAATACGCAATCAACTTTTATATCTTCTGGTATATAATTAATTGCAATGATTTTAAATTTACAATTTTGTTTTTTTAGTTTTACTATTTTGCTTTTTTCTTCTTGCGTACTTAATCCCAATCCTAACAGCAAGATTTCAAAACCTTCAATTTCTTTTTTTAATTTTTTCAAATCTTCTTCGCTATTAATATTTTTAGATTGATATTGAAAATACTTCTGACTAATATATTCTTCATCATAAACCATTTTCTTATCTTCTGCAAGCGATATAAGAATTTCTTTAACAGATTTAATTGACAATGTTTTTTTATTGAGTAAAAATCTCACATAAGAATGATGGGTCTTAGTTATAGCAGCCAAATAATACAATAACGAATATCCCCAAGGATTTAGTTCTTTTTCTTTTGAGATATAAATATCAATAATCTCTAATATTTGATCAATATCATAATTGGCTTCAAATTTTTCATTTAGATACGATAGTATTAATTCTGTATTAGCGTTACCCGCACCTTTTCCCATTCCAAACACAGACGAATCTAGTATAATTTCTCTTTGGGTATTATGCTCAATCAGCTCAACACAATTTGAATAAGCTAATTGTAGATTATTATGCGAATGATAACCTAACTTTATATTTTTATTTAAGTTACTATCCAAGATAAAAAATTTTTCCATTAAATCGTATTTATTCATAAAGCCATATGTATCAACGATATAAACAGCATAAGGATTAATTTTATTAGAAAGCTGAATCAGCATTGTCAACTCTTGTAAATTATAATCCATAATATTAACTGGTTGCAAAAGAACATTATATCCCAATCTTTGCAATTTTTCTGCGATCCCTCCCGCTTCCATCAATTGTTTTTTTCTAAACATCAATCTAAATCCAAAAATTAAGATATTATTATCACGTTGAGGAATATTTGATATATCGTATTCGCCTATTTCTATCATAGCGACAAATAAAGAATTATTCGGTTTTAACATAATATTCCTAATATCTGTAATATGACTACTATCAAGATCTAAATAGGAATCATTTTTTAAAAAACCGAGTTCTATGTAATCAACTTTAGACAATCCTAGTCTTTCTACAATATTAGCAATAACACCTTTTCCAAATTTCCAATTATTTAAATATCCGCCATCTCTAAGAGTACAATCTAACACACCAATTCTCATAATACCCTTCTAATATAATCAAGTTTATTGGTTTTAAATTTCTTTTCTATAATTTTTAATACCTTTTCCAAGTCATTTTTTGTATCTACTGAAAGCGTATGAATATTTTTCTTCACCAATATCGCCTTGAATATTTTATTATATTCGGTAAATCTTAACATATCAATACCTTCTATACTCTCTAAAATCAAGGGCTTTGAATTGTTATAAAAACTTAACATTTTCTCATTAAAACCTATAATACCAATGTGTTTATAGTAATCAAATTGTAAATACTTATAAGGATACGGAATTGGGGTACGAGACATATACACTATATTATCGTGAGTATCGCAAACAACTTTAATATTACTAGGATCTACAACTTCCACGGGATTCATCATCCTAGCTATAATATTTGTTCCAAATTCAATATCTTGTGGTATATCTTTTGGAATAACCAAATCAATCAAATTCGCATCCACCAAGGGTTCATCACCATTAATTTGAATATAATAATCACCTTTTATATATCTTGATACTTCAAAAATTCTATTCGCAGCAGTTAAATGATCTTCTCTAGTAATCATATATGGAAACTTATATTTTTCACATATCTCAACAATTTTTTTATTATCTGTTGCAACTATAACATCTGTTAACTTTTTACTCCTAATAGCTTGCTGATAAACCCACCATATCATTGGCTTACCAAAAATATCAACCAATGGTTTCCCTGGAAATCTTGTAGATCCATATCTAGCTGGGATAACTCCTATAATCTTCATACATCTTTCCTCAACTTCCTAATTTCAAGTAACAACCTGATATACCCACCCTTATACCAAGTTTTATTAGCTTGTATAAGAGCTTGACCTAATTTATAAGTAAAACACTCCTTTTCCTTTAAGGCTTCTTGATAATCAAGATAATCTTCTAATGGAGGTAGCTTTAAAGAAGGATCTTTTTTTATTTTTTCTTGGTAGATTTTTTGTTCTTGTTTGTGTTTATCTTTTATATAAGATAATACAAAAAGCATTCTTATGTAACCTAGTATAGATTTTGAATTAACTATCATAGCTTGACCTAGTTTATATGAAAGTTGATTTTGAATACGGAATATTGCAGATTGAGAATATATAATTTGCATTCGCTTAATAATTGGTTTTGGTTTATTAATTTTTTGTTCTTTTAATTTTATTTTTAATTTTTTATAAACAATATCTTGTTCTAGATTTAATATTCTTAGTTTTTTCTCCTGAATATCATATGAGTTTAAAATTATTTTTAAATTGTTTTTTTCTTGATTTAATTTCTGGTTTTCTTGGAGAAGATTGTTTTTTTCTTGATTTAATTTCTGGTTTTCTTGGAGAAGATTGTTTTTTTCTTGATTTAATTTCTGGTTTTCTTGGAGAAGATTGTTTTTTTCTTGATTTAATTTCTGGTTTTCTTGGAGAAGATTATCTATTTTAAAAGATTTATACAAATTTCTATTGTATATTTGTTCTAATAAATTATTTACCATCGTATTTTCTTTCATTGGCTATTTATTTTTTGTAAAGTAAAAATATATCTGTTGCGATACATATTTTGCAAAATAAAAAGGATTTATAGAATAATCTGATCTACAGTATATTTTTCTAGGATTAACTGTTTTGACATGTTCAATTGGAAAAAAATTTAAATATAAAATTTCCTCATCTTGTTTTTTAATATCATAGTTCTCAACACTACCATAACAAACCCCATGCTTTTTAGCAATATAACACGGATAAAGCATATCAGTATTCATATTTCCGATATAAAAATCAACACAATGAGCTATGTTGATTTTTTCCGCAGATGAAAATCCAAATATATTAAAACTTTTAATTTTTAAATTTTTACTCAAAGAATGTATATAAAATATCTCATCCATATTTATCAAACCATAAGCTTCTTTTCCATAATACAAACTAGAGGTTAGACTATCTAGTACAATACATACTTCATCACCATACATTTTTCTTAAACTTTCTGATAATTCAATAATGCCTTGCTCTTGTTCTATCCATTTTCTACCCTGTCTTGCAACACTAATCCAAATTTTATATTTATATTTTATAATTTCTTGTATGATAGAATTTCTAAACTCTAAAGAATTTTTTAGAGAAATGTTTTTTAACCAAAAATAAAATTTTTCCTTCATGTTAAAAGTACATTCATCTTTAGTGATAAAATTTCTAATAGGCCTCCATACTACAAAATCATTCTCTATAATAAATTGATTCGCTGCGTCATCACTTATAAATTCATATGTAACAATATCATCATAGTTTAAATCTATATATTCGTTTTTAACCAAAGAAAGAATAGATATTACCCTATCTTTCATAATTTTATTTTTTATAATAAAAAATTTACATAAAAAGTCTTGAAAATAATGCCATGGCCTAGGATAACTATTAAGAAAAAGTATTTTTCGCGAAGTTTCTAGTTTTTCATAATTATATATATAAAAAATTTTATAAAAATCTATATTATTATCATATAGAAAGCTAATTTTCATTTTTAATGTATTTAAAGCATTTTCTACTTGCTCTTTGGAAATTTTAGATAAGATGTTTATCTTATTAGATTCAATGTCAATTACCATATCAATAGAAAATTTTTGAACTAATATAAAAAATTTTTGATTTACTTTTAGAAATAAAAAAACATATTCATCAGATACTAAACTAGTAATAATATAAAATTTATTATCTTCAATATCATTTTTACCAAATTTTAGTAAATTAAGCAAACACTCATAATTTAAATATTGATATAGTCCTCCACCAATTTGAATATTATATTTTTCTATATTAAACTCTATATTGCATGTATACATTATCACATCTTTATCAATTTTATTTACTTTTTTAGAATATTAATGTTACTTTATAATTTGTTATAAAAAATATTATGGATTACTCATAATACCTCATTATTTTATATCCACCTTCTTTGAGAAAGACATCTTTATTCATGAGTTTCAAATCACTTTTCATCATATCATTAACTAAATTTTTAAGATCATATTCCCTATTCCAACCTAGTTCTTTTTCAGCCTTAGAAGGATCACCTAAAAGCAAATCAACTTCGGTAGGTCTAAAATATCTAGGATTTACTTTTACTACTACTTGGCCTTTTTGAAGATGGTTAAAATTTAAAGAAAGCTCTTTAACTCTTTGTTGATCAAAATCTTCTATAAAACCCTCTTCATCTATCCCATTTCCTTTAAAATTTAGTTTTATCCCACAGTATTCAAAAGCAAGTTTGACAAAGTCTCTTACTGTAGTAGTTTTTCCAGTAGCTATAACCCAATCATCAGCTTTTTCGTGCTGAAGTATCATCCACATCATTTTTACATAATCTTTTGCATGCCCCCAATCCCTTTTAGCATCTAAATTACCAAGATAAAGTATATCATCTAAATTTAAAGCTATTTTTGCAGCTGCACGAGTAATTTTTCTAGTTACAAATGTTTCCCCTCTAACAGGACTTTCATGATTAAATAAAATTCCATTACATGCAAACATATTATAAGCTTCTCTATAATTTACCGTAATCCAATATGCATACATTTTTGCTACAGCATAAGGACTTCTTGGATAAAATGGAGTTTTTTCGCTTTGTGGAGTTTCTTGCACCCTCCCAAAGAGTTCCGAAGTGGAAGCTTGATAGATTTTAGTTTTTTGAGTTAAATTTAAAAATCTTACCGCATCAAGTATTCTAAGAGTTCCTATACCATCAGCATTTGCTGTATATTCAGGCGTTTCAAAGCTAACATGCACATGACTCATAGCAGCAAGATTATAAATCTCATCTGGTTTAATTTCAGCTATTATTCTAGTTAAATTCATAGAATCAGTCATATCGCCATAGTGTAAATAAAAATTATTATTTTTGCCATGATGACCTTCAAATAAATGATCTATCCTATCTGTATTAAATAAAGAAGATCTTCTTTTTATACCATGTACTTCATAACCTTTATTAAGTAAAAATTCAGACAAATATGCTCCATCTTGTCCAGTAACTCCAGTTACCAACGCTACTTTTTTCATCTATATCCTTTTATAATCGTCTTCTAATCTTATTATATCATCTTCGCCTGTGTATTCACCTACTTGAGCTTCTATGATTACAACAGGAATTTTACCATAATTACTTAAACGATGTTTTTGTCCCATTTTTATATAGATTGACTCATTAGGTCTTACTAAATTTTCCACTCCATCTATTTCTACACTTGCTGTACCACTTAAAACTATCCAATGTTCATTTCTATGAAAATGCTTTTGCAAGGAAAGTCGTTTTCCAGGTTTAACTTCTATGCGTTTGATTTTATATCCTTTTTCATCTTCAAGTATAGTAAAACTTCCCCAAGGTCTATGCGTACAAAGATGATTTTTGCTTAGATTTTCATTTTCTTTAATAGCTTCATGAATTTGCTTTACTTTTTGGGATGATGATTTTTTACTAATTAAAAGTGCATCTTGAGTGTCTATGATAAATATATCATCAAGATCAATTGTAGCTATAAATTTCTTTTTATCACTTGCATAGCAAAAAATATTATTAGAATCTAAAAATTTAGCATTCGTATTGGTATAATTTTTACCATCACTAAACTCTTTAGCTAAACTTTCAAAGCTTCCTACATCACTCCAAGAAATGTCACTAGATATTACTTTTACCTTGTTTGATTTTTCCATTAAGGCATAATCTATGCTTAGTTCTGGAATTTTCTCCATGTCTGCTGATTTGATTTTGATAAAATCATTTTGTATTAAAGCATTTTTATGTGCTTTTAAACAAAAATCATATATTTTTTTTGAATAAGCTTGCATTTGCTCTAAGAAAAAACCAACTTTAAACATAAACATACCTGAATTCCATAAATAACTTCCATCTTCTAAAAATTCTTTTGCTTTTTTTAAATTTGGTTTTTCTATAAAAGCTTCAACATCATAAGTATTTTTGGATTTAATGTAACCATATCCAATATGTGGGCTATCAGGTTTTATACCAAAAGTTACAAGATAGTTATCATTTGCAATTTCTAAAGCTTTAGCTATTACTTCTTGATATGCCTTTTCATTTTTGACTAAATGATCACTTGGTGTGATGAATACTATTTCTTCTTTGGGTAAAGATAAACAGGCTAAGGTAATAGCTACTGCAGTATTTTTTGCTAGCGGTTCTAAAATAAATCTAGTCTTATTTGTATTTGAAATTTGATCAAGGGCTAGGAAATATTGCTCTTCATTGCATACTATCAAAACATTGGAGCAAATTTTAGAATTTCTTTGTACAGCTAGCTCAAATAAAGATTTGTCATCAAATAATTTTAAAAATTGTTTTGGCATTAGTGTTCTACTAAGCGGCCAAAGTCTTGTACCGCTACCACCACAAAGAAGGATATTAGTCATGATAATACTCATTTATTATTTTTTTTGCTAAATCTATGGATCTTTTTATACAAACATCCATATTATAATATTCCCATTCGCCAAATCTACCATGAGAAATCAATCCAATAAAATTTAAATATTCTAAAGCATTTTTCTTAGATTTCACATAATTTAAATCAAATAAAGGATAAGCATGCTCTGTGATGTTATGTGAAACAATTGAATCTAAAAATTCTATTTTTTTTCCTTCTTCTTCAAAAATTTCAATAGGATGTTCTCCTATTATCTCAGTTATACAACAATTTTTATAAGGATACATAAATCTACCTGTATTTATAATTCTATGGATTTTGAAATCTTTATTTGGAATATATGCCCATGTTGGAATAAACTCGGAATTCATTTTCCATAAAACATTACTAACTCTATTAAATTTTAATTTTTCAAAATACCCCAAAATATTATTGGGAATATCTTTTAAAATTTTAGGAATCAAATCCAATGGGCTAGTATTTATTAAGAGATCATATTTTTTTTCACCATTAATAATCCATTGGTTACTTTCTTTTTTAACATCTTTTACCTCGTAATTTATAATAATATCAACTCCTTCTCCTATAGCCTCTATAAAAGTGTTTTGATTGTTTGATTTAGGATAATAAAAGCTAGCATGGGACATTTTATCTGTTGTTTTATCAATCAAAGATTTATAAAAACTCTCTTTTGTTGGAACAGGAAGCTTCATTTGTCTTTCATCTTCTATCCACACATTGTCCATATTTTTCGGAGCTATACCCCAAATTTTAGTATTGTACGGTATAAAATACTCTTTTGCTAAAGTTGGTCCAAAATGATTTATAAACCATTCTTCAAGATTTTTCCCTTTTTCGTAAGAAGCATTAAACATTTCATTAGTTATTCTAAAAGCCAAATTTGGATCAAAATTATTTATTTCTTTAATTGAGAATTCTATAGGATAAGTGATCCAATTTTCTTTAAATAAAATTTCAGCTTTTCTAGGCAAATAATTCCATTTATCTTTACTTAATACGACATTAAAAACAAAATCTAAAACATCACCAAATTTAGAATTAAAACAATGTCCACCATTGACATGATACGCATCACCATTAACATCTCTCGTTCTAGCAATACCACCTACTACATTATATTTTTCTAGAACTTCAACTTCAAATTTATCTTTTAAAAGCCTTGCAACAGACATACCAGATATACCAGCACCAATTATTCCTATCTTCATTATTATTCCTTTAAAACTATTTATTAGCAAATACAATACTTTATTTTAGCAATAAATATTGCTCATACATCATCTTAATACCTTCTTCAAGTTCTATTTTATGCTTCCAACCAAAAGACTGAATTTTAGAGCAATCGAGCAATCTATTCATAGAGCTATCTGGCTTACTTATATCAAATTTTATTTCACCTTGGTATTGTGTAATTTGCTTTATTAAATAAGCTAATTCTGCAATAGATAAATCACTACCCGTGCCCACATTAATATGTGTATTTTTTATATTATTTTTAGATAGATCGCTAAAATTAATATTATTCATTATATATATACAAGCATCTGCCAAATCTTCTGAATGTATAAATTCTCTCCTAGTCTTACCTGCACCCCAAAGCTCTATATGTTCTTTATGAATTCCATTGGTATTAAGATAACTTATCGCTTCATCTTGATCTTGCAAGTTAAGATCTAATAAAATTTCATCATACCTCTTTTCATTAAGAAGTTTTGCTAAATGAAATTTTCTAAGCATCGCTGGCAATACCCTAGCTGTTTTTAAGTTATAATCAGCTGTTTTTCCATATAAATTAGTCAATGCAACTGAAATAAAATTAGTATTATATTGTAAATTATAAAATTCACACATTCTAACTCCAGCAATCTTTGCTAAAGCATATGGTTCAGCATTATATTCTAACTCACTTGTAAGCAAACTTTCTTCTTTGATAGGATTGTCTGCATGCTGAGGATACATCCAAGAGCTACCAAAAAAAATTAATTTTTTTACATTTGAACTATACGAATTGAAAAATATATTATTCTGAATTGTTAAATTTTCGTATAAAATATCAGCTGGAGCTTTTACACCCAAAGCACTCATTTTTGCCGCTGCAAAAAAAACATATTCTGGTTGATTATTATCAAAAAAATTTTTTACAACACTAAAATCAAGTAAGTTTAACTCTTCTCTTGTTGCATATATTAGATTATTATAACCTAGTTTTTGCAATTTTTCCATTATGGCACTTCCAGCAGATCCGCGATGTCCTACTATATAAATCTTAGAATCTTTATTCATTTAATTTCCTTTTGAAGCTAATACATCTCTTTCTGAAAGGACTGGAGATTTTGTTGGCCAATCAACCCCTATTCTCTCATCATTCCAAGCATAAGTGAATTGTTCATTCGCATCCACATATTCTCCTTTATATGCACATTTGTAATAATACACTGCACTTTCACTACTTACATAATGTGCATTTCCAAATCCAGCTGGAACTAAGATAATTTTTTGATTATCTTGATTTATTATAAATTTTTCATGTTTTAAATAAGTAGGCGAATCTTGTCTACAATCAACCACAACCTGATGTATTTCTCCATAAACACAAGTAGCTAGTTTATATGTTTTATGATCCCCGTGTATACCTCTTATGACATTATGTCTAGAGTGAATAAATTTATCATGTATAAATTGAAGATTATCTGGCAAAAGTTTATCTATGACTTCACTTGTAAAAGCTGTCCATATTTCTCCACGTAAATCTCTAAATTTATTAGGAGTTATTATATATACTCCTTTTAAAATTTTTGATTCTTGTATATCAAATTCTATCGCCATTATTTTCCTTTATATTTATTTTACAAAACCAATACTTATTTTCCAAATACTCATCTGGAGTTCCAAAAGAGAAATAATTATCAACGATTATATAGCCTATCTTATGTGTTTTAATTAACAATTCAAATACATTATCTATATAGAATTCACCGTTAGTTTTTATATCTTCTTGGAATATTTTATTTATATATTCTAATAACAAAGAATTTTCCTTAAAATAAAAACTTCCTATCATTACTAAATTTGCATCATTAGATCTATTTTTAACAAAAATATTATCTATTTTGTTATTTTCCCCATCTACCCAAGTAAAATAATGCGGATTATTAATATTATATTTAGAAGCATATGTAACAAATACAATAACTTCATATTCTTTTTGCAATCTTATAAATTCCTTATTAACATGCTTGGCAATCAAATCACACGGAAGAATTAAAACATCACCTGACAAATCTCCACAAGATTCTTTATAAGAATATGCCGCACCAATCTTATTCGGTTTTACGAACCTTATTTCTTGTTTTATATTTTCCCAATATTTTTCATGATCTTGTGCACCAACGCAAATAATATTCGTATCAACATTTTTTAAAGTATCAATTATATTTTCTATAATACTTGTTTTACCAAGAGGTAAAAATGGTTTTGGTTGGTTAAAATTAAGATTTAAAAATCTCTCTCCTCTACCAGCAGATAATATAATAGTATTTTGTATTTTTGTTTTTTCGTTATTAACATCTTGTGAGTTAAGTTTTTCTTTTACATATTCAAAGTCTTTTGGAGTGCCAAATTGATAAAATTTCTCTATAAAAGGATAACATAAAACATTTTCTATATAATTATTAGTTACAGACACATAATATTCCCCGGAAACCATATCTTTGGCTTCTATTTGTTTTTTTATTGCTTCAATAGCCAACTTTAAAGTTCTGAAATAATAAATACCGGAAGAATAATATTCTTCAAATTTATTCTTAGAATTATATTTTTCTATAACTTCATATACTTTATAAGTATCTTCATACACCTTACATGCTGCATATACATTCTCTAAAGGTAATAAATGAGGATGATAACCAGTATAACAAGGAATTATAGCCTGAACATCTAGGTTTTTTTGTGCAAATTGTAGAAAATCCTTATAATTCCATTCTTGTCCAAAATCACAATAGCTAATAATAACTTCCTCATCAAGTATATCTTGCAACTGCGACACCACACCATATAAGCTTCCAGCAGGTCCTAATTTTTCCCCTTTGTAGACAATAATTTTCGCATTAATTTTTCTAGATAAAGCAAAATCTTCAAATTTACTTTTCTCACGCTCTTGGACAATAAAATAAAAAATATCATTTTGAACTTCAAAGCATTCAACTACATAGTCCAAGATAACTTTGTTTTTCATAACTTTAATAAAAGGTTTTAATTCTTTATATCCGGCTTCTTTAAATCTCTTGCCTACTCCAGTTGCAGGTATAATAATATTCATTCTAATTCTCACTTTCCATAATTTTTTTTCTGTATTGCTCATCAGGTAAATTTAACAGTTTATTAATTTCACTCACTTTTAATGGGTTTAGATTAATTTGTTTTTTACTAGCAATATTTTCCATTACATTTCTAAACAACCATAGCTCCTCATTAGTCTTATCAACTGCATCATCTGGAGTATAAACAAAATCATTTTGTTCAAAAAATTCACTTTTTAATTGATTATATAATTCTATTATATCTTGAATTTGCTCTGCGTAAATAACAACACCATGATTTCGCAACAACGTAACACCCTTTTCTTGATAAGAATAACTTTTACTTAATGCTTCATATAAATCATTTCCGGGTAAGGCAAAATCAATAGTTTCATAATTTTCAAATTTATATTCTTTGGCACATAAATAAGGTAAAATATAAACAGGATGATAGTGTGCTACATATTTATTTTTAAATACCATATGCATTTTGATCTCCATAGATGGTTTCACAATATCTACAGAATAATCTTTGTAATAAGAAAAAGAATTGACATTATTTTTAAAAATAGAAATTTTATGCTCTTTTTTTAAATCCTCACCTGAAGCCTTAATAATAAAATATTCATCATTCTTTATAGAAATATTTCCACCTTTTGATGGGGCATCTAAAATATTACCAAAAATTTTACGCAATTCTTGGTAGTCTTTAATACACCCATCAAGCTTTTTATTATTATACATCATTTTCCATTACCCATCTATTTTTCAAAATCAGATCAAAAATATCTTTTACGGTTTGGATCAAATCTTCATATCTACCAGTATATTCTTTTTGCAAGTAATTATTTAACAATATATCCCTTAAGCATATTTTAAAAATACCATCTCTAACTATAATTAGAAAATTTGCATTGTCTTTTTGTTTTTCAAGATATTTTTTATAATCTTCCTCTCGTTTTTGTATAGTATCTATAATCTTAGAATGACTATAATTTCTTTCTTTACTATCTCTATTTATCTTCTGTTTATCTGCTTCATCTGAATCAATATATATTTTAATTTTTACAAAATCTCCTATAACCTCTTGATATAAAGTGTGTAAACCCTCTATAATCACAATATCTAAATCTTTAATCTTAATCTCATCAGATTTAATAATCACTCCATTTTTATGATCATATAATGGTATATATAGTTTATTTCCTATATCTTGATAAATATGTTTTATATCCATAGCTAACTGAATAAGATTATTTGCTTCTGGGTTATAGTGTGTCACCCTCT
Organism: Campylobacter lari subsp. concheus; assembly: GCF_008245025.1. Lineage (NCBI taxonomy): Bacteria > Pseudomonadati > Campylobacterota > Epsilonproteobacteria > Campylobacterales > Campylobacteraceae > Campylobacter > Campylobacter lari. Next base: position 273,845 of record NZ_CP043426.1, on the reverse strand, counting down.
CCCACATCTTAGAATGCCTTTCATATTTATGATAACCATCAGTACTAATAATAAAACTTTTGTATATTTCATCAATAGCATTACTCAAAGTAGTCTTTCCACTTCCACTTTTTCCAGAAATTGAAATCAGTAGCTTTGAACAATTATATGGATAATAATTTATCCTATATCCTCCTCCTAGAAAATCATCGGCGATAGAATCTCCAATCATTACAATTTCTTCTTCATCAATAAATTTCCCATAAAGCTCTAAAGCTCTATTAACAAGCACTTTATTTGGTTTCTCAAGCTCAAATTCTTCAGAGCATACCAAATAATCAATCATATTTGTCAAATTCGCACAATTTAGTTTATGGATTTGCTCAATAAAATAAAAGTTTGTTATAGCTATTACTTTTTTATTAAGAGTTTTAATAAAACATAAAAATTCAAACATTGTTTTATCTACTTTTAAATTTCTTGTAAAAATAGAAACATACAACTCAAACATTTCACTAGCTTTTGAAAAATGAATATTTTTATTTTCACAAATAATTTTAAAATACAATTCTTTTTTATGATGATTTGCAGATAATCCCCTCTTTGCAATCATCTTTTTTGCTAGATCATAATCTTCTAGTGTAAGATTATATTGTTTCATTACAGCTTCTAAAGCATTTTTATGTGCAAATGTGTAATTAAACAAGGTATTATCAATATCAACCATAATAAGTTTATATTTTTCAGCTATTTTTCTTAAATTAAACATAAAAGCTCCATAGCTCAGGTTTTTTAGTACACACAGAAAATCCTTTTGGTAGAATACTTTGAATAGGTTTTATAAGTTTCGTATATGATAAATCATATAACTCAGGAGAAACCAATATAGGTTCAACTTGCTCTAATTTTGGCTTGATATTATAAATAAATTCTTGATAATCCTTAATATCAAAACTAGAAAATTGTGAATAATCCACCCATACATATTTAGGCTTACTAATCTCCATAAGTTTTTCATTATAAGACTCAACATCTGAAATTCTGATGATAAATTTACCCTGATGTCCATCTTTTGATAATCTTAAAATATCTGGAATTTGAGAATCTAAAAAATAATACTCAAAATTATTACCAAGTAATTCTATAATTTTTTCTTCTAATCCTGATTCTTTTACATTACAAATAATAGGAATATTTTTCATAAATTGAATTTTTTCCTCAAAATAAGAATATAAGATATTTTTCTTCAATAGATCATGATTTAATATTAATTTTCCATTATATCTTAAATCAATTTCTATACCATAATTTTTATTATACCACTCTAGATTATTTTGACGATGTAGAAATATCATTTTATACCTTGTTTATATAAAAATTCCCTTTTCAACTTCCTAATTTCAAGTAACAACCTGATATACCCACCCTTATACCAAGTTTTATTAGCTTGTATAAGAGCTTGACCTAATTTATAAGTAAAACACTCCTTTTCCTTTAAGGCTTCTTGATAATCAAGATAATCTTCTAATGGAGGTAGCTTTAAAGAAGGATCTTTTTTTATTTTTTCTTGGTAGATTTTTTGTTCTTGTTTGTGTTTATCTTTTATATAAGATAATACAAAAAGCATTCTTATGTAACCTAGTATAGATTTTGAATTAACTATCATAGCTTGACCTAGTTTATATGAAAGTTGATTTTGAATACGGAATATTGCAGATTGAGAATATATAATTTGCATTCGCTTAATAATTGGTTTTGGTTTATTAATTTTTTGTTCTTTTAATTTTATTTTTAATTTTTTATAAACAATATCTTGTTCTAGATTTAATATTCTTAGTTTTTTCTCCTGAATATCATATGAGTTTAAAATTATTTTTAAATTGTTTTTTTCTTGATTTAATTTCTGGTTTTCTTGGAGAAGATTGTTTTTTTCAATTTCATTATGTTTTAATATAGATTTTCTAACTTCAATTAAAGGATCTATATCTTTTTTTAAATCATAAATATCCCTCCAAATATAAAAATCCGTATTTAATTTATAATCAATAGCTATAGGCACAACTGGAAAACGAACATCAAAGTTAAAATTATTATCAACCCATATATCCCAATCATCTCCATAATTTGAAATCCAAAAAAGATCTGTCTCTTGAAAAAACCTAAAATCAGCAACTTTGCATCTTCTAAATATATTTGATCCAATAAATACAAAATTTTCTGGTAATCCTGATGTCATTTTTAACATCTCTCCACCTGAATACACACTAATAAATTCTTCTAACAAAAAAGGTGTGGCAAACAACAAATCAAATCTTAAAAAAATATAATAATCATATGTAAAACATTTTTCTTTTTCATATTCTTTTCTTAATTTATAAACTCTTTTTATAGAAGCATCTCTCCCATAAAAAACATCTTTTTTTTCTATAATGTATCTTTTAGGCTTATACAAAGACAATAGTTCTTTTATATCTTCTTTTGTAACACTAACATGATTTAATTTTGCATTAAATAATCTTCTAGAAGGACCCATACCATCAGTTGTATTCAATTCATCCCAAGTATGAAAAAAAATATCAATATTGCTGGCAAAAGTATAATTCGGATGTAAAATATTTTTTACAAAATATTCATAGGTTTTTTTATAAGTTCTAAGATGGCCATAAAAATGAATTGCAATTTTCATTGGCTAATCCTTGTAAATCTTAAATTTATCATACTCTTTCATTTTTTCAAAATTATTAAAGTACTCATAAAATTTAAATAAAATATGACCTAAAGAATATGTTATATTTTCAATATTTAAATCTTGTAATAAATTAAAAAAAATTATTTGAGCTAATGGTTGCCTATTGTATCCAGATTGTGTCTCACAAGGTAATTTACTAAATATAGTCTCCATTACAATGTTATAATCTTGTTTCATATAAAAAGATATTTTTTGCTCAGCAATATCCATATTACCATAAATTAATGCAAGTTTTGTCTGTTCTATAATATATATATAATTTTCTGGATCGTTTTCAAAGGCCTTATTTAAAATGTCATTTTTTATTTCATAAGAAAAATTATAATTATCTTTAATTGTAAAGTACATATATGCAAAAGAAGCTGCTCTATGTAGATTATTAATCTGCATTTTTGAATTAAAAATTATGTCTAGCTGCTCTTCTATTGAAAACAAATCAGTAAATCTTTTAATTTTACAATCTCCTATTAAACAAGCTAGTTTCATATATAATGATGATTTAGAACAAAATACAGATTTCAAATTTGATAATAAACACAAATCAAAAAATATTTTTTCCATTTCACCTTCTATTTTAATACCCTGGAAATCACTAGATAAAACTATAAAATCATTACCATATAAACTATTAATAGAATTTTTTAATTTGGCAATAACCTCTTCATCTGGACCAATTAAAACTATCTTTTTGCCACTTTGATATAATTCAAAAACTAGCTTTTCAACCAACTCCAAGGGAAAAAATCTATCAAATAACATATCATGAAATATTACTTTTCTATAATCATATCTCATGATATTATCTCCATTGCGAATATGAATTCCCACATATTTATCAAAATCATTTGTTTTAAAATACTGAATAATTTTTCTATATTTTTCCGTAAAACAAATTTCTCTCCATAATTTTTTACATCTTTCAAAATAATCATGGACACCAATACACTCATGATTTATTATATCTGCCTTCCAATATCCCAGCATTTCTCCAAAACAACCTTCGGAAATATTTTTTATATCTATAACATTAATTGGCTCTATAAAATCTATCTTCCTATTTGTATAAGAGTATTTTTTCAGAAAATTAAAATTAAAAATATCCTCTTCTTTTTCAACAAAAACATCATATTTATCTTTTTTACTTCTAGGTAACCACCACAATCCAAATTTAAATCCTGTTTTTTCAGCTAAATACATAGCATTTAAAACAGCTATCATTCTAGCACCAAAACCATCTTGTCGGGTAGGAATTATAATACCTTTATACTTTCTTATAAAAATTTGAACTTTTTTTAACTTTAAAGAATTTTTCCCTTGAAGTGAAAATTTTACGTATCTTGCAGATATTCTTTGAGATAAACTAATCTCTATAGAATTTAAATTATTCCATACAAATAAATCTTTTTCAATATATTGCCAATGCTCCTTATCATTAGAAACATAAACCTCTAATGTTTTTATTGCTTCTGGATCTATTGAACTATTATAAACAAGAATAGTCTCTATTTTATATTCTGATTCTAAATCTATCATCCACCATGGATTAAATTCACAAGCAGTACAACTACTATAAGGTATTTTTTGATTATATACACAAGGATTAACTGCCCTACAAGCATCATTTTCTCTAGACATTTTACATACAGAACTTTGTGTTGCTATTTTTCCTATGGCAATATCTATCAAATCATCTTCTTTCCAAAACATAACTTTAATTTACTCCCTCTAAAGTATTTTTATTCATTTCAATCAATTCTATCTCAATACTTCCTGAAGACAAAGCAGGAAGCATAAATATTATTTTTTCATCACTATTATTTTCGACTAAATAATACCTATCAAAACGCAATTTAACTCCTTCAATAGAAGTGATATAGTAATATGAACAAAATTCATTATTTTTATCAATAGGATTTATTTTTACCAATAAATATTGAGATTTCGTTATCAAAGGAATGTCATGTTTGATTTTATAATGCTCTTTATTCTCTAAAACAGTACTTAACTTTTTAACAACAGTAGAGCAAAGCAAATCCAATGTAGACTTAATTACGCATATATACTGTTGTTCATAGCACATTAAACTAAAATCATTTTCATCTATCATAAAAGCATTTCTTGTCAAAGAAAATATATTAGAAAAAAATACATTTTTTCCGGTTTTACGTGTTCTAAGATTTTTTATAGGAATATATTTTTCATTATTTTCTCCAGCAATTCCACCGAGAATATTTAGTCCATTTTTATCTTTATAAAATTTTAACTCAGAAATTTCTATTTCATCACCCAATGTGATATGATAATACATTTTGTAAGTGTTATTTCCATCTACTATTTTTATATAATCCTTTTCAATACTAAAAATACAATCACTAGAAAAATTCCAATTTTGAATAAATATTTCACTCTTGATAGAAATTATTTTATCAACGACAAAAAAAATATCTTTTTTAATATCAATATAAATTGCTCTAAAACGACTTACATTTTCATAAGGTTCATCTTGAAATACATAATAACTTTTATCTTTATGAGATAAATTTATCATTAAATAGGTTTCACTGCTCCACAAAAATTTTCTAGCTTTCTCTATGAAAACAACATTATGCGATAAAGGACTTTGTAAAAAGGTTCTATAAGGAGTTTTCTGATATCCTCCAAAACCACCATCTATTAAAACCATTTTATTGTTAAAAAAATAAGTTAAACTCATATGATCATTATGGCCATGAATAATTCTAGCTGGACCAAATCTAATAGAATACTGAGATGCATTATTTTCCCAAGAACTTCTTCCAAAAACATATCCTCTCTTATAAATTTGCACCAAAGGATATGATTTATCTGCTAAGATTCGCTCATAATACCATTTTAAATCATCATTCATTATTTTAAAATTTGGAGTAATATAAGGAGTATCCCCTATTGGGATATATTTTCCACTAGGAGTTAAGGAATACTTCAAAAAGACGCTTGCCTTTTTTATCATCTCTTCTAAATTTAAACTTTGGCACACATTTATAAAATTAAATAAATTTAAAACATGTGAAAATCTAGACATATTGTAATGATGATACATTATAGCTTGTTCATTGGTAACACCTTCTTCGTCAAAAGCATGCTTAAAATTATCCATTATTCTATATATGATTTTATCCTGAATATTCCATTTTTTAAAAACAAATTCAGTCTTTAACAAAATAATATTTTGATCTAATCCATGGTTCCAGTTTCCATCATAATTTTCATCATTTAATAGATATTCCATATGTTTTTCTATACTTGCAATAAGCCAAAATGGCACTTGCTGCTTATCCATTAAACAATAACAAAGTAATAAAAAATCTAATCTTAAAGCTACAGTGTGTCCTGACCATACTTGTTCATGTTTTCGATTAGTCTTCTCGTTCCATGTGTACCAATTTTTCACATGCTCAAAAACTAATTCTTTAGATTCTCTTGTTACAATCTTACTATGTAGTAATAAAACCAAAGATCTAGATAATGTATGAAAATGCCACGCTTCCGATGATTTCATAAAAAAAGTCTTGTCCCAATCTTTTTCAGATGTGACCAAAAAATCTGAAATTTTATTACCACTATGACCTTTTAAATATCCTTGTTTCACTTTTGTATATTCTGCATTTAAGACATCAAATTCAATTTCTTGATATAATTCCGGAAAAAAAGATTCTAAAAACGAGTTTTTCATAAATTTTCCTATAAAACTTTTTCCTTCAATTCTTGATATATTTTTACATTATTATATCTATTTTTTACAATATCTATATTTTTTTTTCTTAACGACTCTCTGCTGTTATAATTTAAAACAGATTTTATATAATCTAAAGCACTCTGAACATCTTTAATAATCCATTCTTTTGTATATATTTTTTCTGCTTCTTCCCAATTCCACAGTATAGGAATACATCCAGATATAACACCATCGGCCAATGCATAATGAAATGACTCATGATCACTAGGAGATAGAATAAAATCTATTTTTTGATACCATTCGGGCATATTATTACCATACTCATCAAATACCACTGCATTTTTCAACGCAATATTTTTTTCGATTCGATCATATTGTTTATAGTAATATTCAAGCTCACAAACCCTACCTGGAGCGTGCATCCACTCATATTGCTCAGGTCTCATACCTTTAATATATAATTTAGCCTCTGGATATATCTTTAATATATTTTCTAACAAATCTAAAGCTCTATCTAAACGTTTGCTCTGCGGTGTAATACCCACCATACCAAAATTTAAACCAATTTTTTTATGCAAGTCATTACATATAAAGTCATCCATTAATACATAATTTGGAATAACACATGTTGTATTTTCTTGCCAACCAAAAATATCTAATGCTAACTTTCTAATCCTCTCTGATACAAAAATAATTTTATCAACATTTTCTATGTTTAGCTGGTGGCCAAATTTCACAGCCTTTTGTCTCACTTCCTGTGCATGGATGCGAACTATTAGCTTATTGTTTTCTGAGATATTTTTTGAATACCAGACAGCATTAGATAAACCCCATTCGCAAAAAATCACATCTGAATTATGTACACAATATTTACTTCTATCTAAATATTTATTATCCCCCCATTCCCATAGATCCTTATCCACCATAAAACCTATAGACTTTAAATAAGAATAAAAATGATCTATAAATTTATAATCATGACTTGCAATTGTAATTTTTTTATTTTTTACATCACTAAGTTTATCTTCAAAAAAATTCTTGCGATTGTCAAATAAATATGGAAAAACCAACGCTTTGTAGTCAATTTCAACTTGGTTTTTATTTTCTATAACACTCTCTAACTCATCAATTTCATTAATAAAATATGGATATTGCTTACCAAAAAGCTTCTTATTGATTATATTAGGATAGCAAATTATAGGTTTTTCCAAAACTAATGATTCTAAAATTTTTGTTGAAATTTCGAGAGTACTCTGTTCAAAATATTTTGGTCTAAAGCCGTAAAGATAATCTACAGAGGATAGTCTTTCCAATGTTTGTTCGCGATTTAGATTTGAAACAAACTCGATAAAATCATATGAAAGATACTTATTAATTTTTTCAACAAATTCTGGATAACTACCGAAACTACTTTTTGCACTAATTTTGCTAGAAATAATTAACAGTTTAATTTTTCTACCATTTTTATTTAGATCTTTAACTTTTGAAATTAATTCTAGAATTCCCCATTCTGGCTGAATTTTTCCACCATAACCTATAACAATTTCATCTGATTTTTTTATATATTTTTGTTTTATATTTGTATTTTTATCAAAAACAACTGGTGGAAAATAACAACTATTATTAAATTTAATACCTATTTTTTGCTCTACAAATTCTTTCATTTCTTGGGTTTGCCATAACCAAAAATTAACATGTCGATTAATATTTTTTAGAAGATCTTCTACTAATTCTTTTAACTGTATACCATCATTATTTAATATATAAAAATCGGTTAAGTATGGAACCAATCTATATTTAAAATTATTATTTCTAGTAAGTTCGTATGTAATTTGCATACCACGAGTTATCAAAAGTTGAATATTTGGTACAACATAATCAATGTAATTTAATATTTGAGATATTTCAGGTACAGATAACTCTTCTTTTATGTTTAAATCTTTTGGCTCTAAAATTAAATAATTATTCTTAATATTAGTTATAAAATTTGAAATCACTAAATTGTTTTTAATATTAACCTTAGAAAAAATAATTACATGTGCATCTAAAATAGCTAAGTTAAAAATAGAAGATAACCACACTGAAGACCCATCAACAATATTAAGATTTATATCTCCGTATAGCAAAATAACAGGTTTATCTTGATTTTTTTTAATAAAATCATTTAATTTTTTATTAGTATAGACTATTTTATATAAATCTTCTATTTTAGATTCTAAAGTCAATGACTTTCTAAATTGTCTTTTTTTAAACAAATTAAATATTTTCTTTATTCTTAAAGCTATTTTGACTATTTTTTGTTGTTTTAATTGTTTATATTTAAATTCGTAAAAACTAGCTATACGTTTATATTTTAATCTAGAACCTTTATAATCTTCTAACTCTTTCAAGCATTTTTCGTACAATCGTTTATATTTTAATCTAGAACCTTTATAATCTTCTAACTCTTTAGATAAAATTTCATTAGATTTTACTTGCTCTTCGTATATTGTTTTACAATCGTTTAACTCTTTAGATAAAATTTCATTAGATTTTACTTGCTCTTCGTATATTGTTTTACAATCGTTTAACTCTTTAGATAAAATTTCATTAGATTTTACTTGCTCTTTGTATATTGTTTTATAATCGTTTAACTCTTTGTAGGAAGTTTGATATAATCGTTTATATTTTAATCTAGAGCCTTTATAATCTTCTAACTCTTTAGATAAAATTTCACATCTTTGGCTAAGTATTAACTTTTCATCATTATATTGAATATTAATATTTTTCAATGCTAAAATTGCTATTAAATTAATATTAGTATCTTGAATATTAATAATTTCTAATTTGTATCTACTAAACAAATTAGCTAAGTTTGTATGTGTAATAATTTCATCTTTAGTGCAAAAACAAACTACAGCTATACTCGAATTAAATATTTCTTTAGAACTGATTATATCGGCAATATTAATTAACACTATTGTTTTGTCTTGTATATCTTGCAAATTATCACTATAAGGCAAGACAAACTCATCTGAAATTTTACAATATATTTCAATATTATCATTTATAGCTAAATTAACTATTTTATTAAAACCACTATCTTTAAAATAATTTAAAATATCAACAATTCTCATAATAATCAACCTTTTCTTTGAAAAACCATAAAACTATTTTTATTTGATAAAATGTCATAAGGAACTGTATTTTTCAAAAAAAATCCAAACGGTTCCAATATCTCACTATATTTTTTTTTATTACGGTATTTAATATATTTGATTTTTTCACCAATTGCTTTTTCGCTATCAGTTGCATCTATATAATCAGAAATAATAATTATAGAATTATTTTTAGCATGATATGCTAAATTTTTTACAGAATTTTCCCATAAACTATCTTCTACTATATGAAACATCACATCTATACATATAATCACATCAAAAGCCTTATCTAGAATAAATTTATCAAGATTATCTTGCTTAAAAAAAATTTCTGGATAATTTTCTTTACAAAAACTAATTGCACTAGCACTACTATCTATTCCATTTACAATATATCCTGAAGAAAAAATCCCATTAGAAAAAAAACCTTTTCCACACCCTGCATCTAAAACTTCTAATAATTTTTTTCCGATATAATATTTACTAATCAATTTTAAAATCATTGATAGTCTATGAATATAAAATTCAAAATTTTCATAGTCACTTATTCCTTTATCTCCTCCCGAATACAGACCCAATTTTTCATGTCTTTGATTCCAAAAATCAATAAGATTATCTTTCATCATAAATTACCACAAAAATTTAAAATATTTTTCCTATAAGAAATGTTATTTTGGACTTGTACAAACTCTCTATGTTTAACCAATATCACAACAATATCTGCTTTATCCAATGCTTGTGCCAAAGAAACCAATTCTATGTTCACTTTATCTTGTAGTTTTAATGGAAGTTGTTTTATGTTTGGCTCTACAGCTAATATTTGATTATCACGTTCATTTGCAAGTTTAATAACTATATCCAAAGCTGGAGACTCTCTTAAATCATCAATATCTGGTTTAAACGCTAAACCCAAACAAGCAATTTTAGGTTGTGATATGCTTTTTACTCTTTCTTTAATTTTTTGTATAACAAAATTTGGTTTATTATCGTTAACCTCTCTAGCTGTTTTTATCATTTTAGCTTCATTTGGATTTTGATGCACTATAAACCACGGATCTACCGCGATACAATGTCCACCAACTCCACAACCAGGTTGTAAGATATTTACTCTAGGATGACGGTTAGCAAGTTTTATAAGCTCCCATACATTTATATCTAATTTATCACACAAAATAGATAATTCATTAGCAAAAGCTATATTTACATCTCTAAAAGAATTTTCTGTAAGTTTTACCATTTCTGCTGTTCTAGCATTTGTTTTAATGCATTCACCTTGAACAAAAATTTTATATAGTTTTGTTGCTTGTTCTGTGCATTGCTGTGTCATACCTCCTATAATTCTATCATTTTCAACAAGTTCTCTTATAACTTGTCCAGGCAAAACCCTTTCTGGGCAATGAGCTATTTTAATATCGGATTCCTCACCAATCTGATGAGGAAAAGTCAAATCAGGTCTTTCATCTGCAAGCCATTTGGCCATTTGTTCTGTTGCTCCAACTGGGGATGTTGACTCTAAAACCACTAAATTTCCTTTTTTTAAAACTTTTGCTATTGATTTTGATGCTGCTTTAATGTAATCCAAATTGGGCTCATGATCTTCCCCTTTAAAAGGAGTTGGTACCGCGATGATAAAAGCATCTGCTTCATCTGGCAATGTTGCTGCTTTAAGATAACCATCTTTCACAACAGCATGTACCAAAATATCTAATTCAGGTTCTACAATATGTATTTTACCTTGATTTATAGTATCTACTGCTTGCTGATTTATGTCTACACCCAAAACTTTAACTTTTCTACTAGCAAAAACAGCCGCTGTAGGAAGACCTATATATCCAAGGCCTATTATGCACACTTTATTAAAATTATTAATCACAACAATCTCCTTTTTTCATTAATATCTCTATAATTTTCTCACATGCTTTACCATCTCCATAAGGATTACTTGCTTTACTCATTTTATTATATTCATCTTCATCATCAATCAATTTTTGAGCTACTTTAACAATACTACTTTTACAAGTACCCACTAACTTCACTGTTTCAGCTTCTACTGCTTCTGGTCTTTCCGTTGTTTCACGTATTACCAATACAGGTTTTCCAAGACTAGGAGCTTCTTCCTGTACACCACCAGAATCTGTAATGATAAAATAACAATTTGACATAAGATATACAAACTCCTCATACCTAAGAGGATTTATTAAGTAAACATTAGAAATATTTGATAGAAGTGTTTTTACAGGTTTTTGCACATTAGGATTCAAATGAACAGGGTAAACTATGTCAATATTTGAATTATTAATTGCTATAGTTTTTAATGCTTCACAAATTTGCGAAAAACCTTCGCCAAAATTTTCTCTACGATGTCCTGTAACTAGAATAAATTTTCTACTATCACTTATTTTATATTCATTTTCGATAGAAGATAAAATTTTTGCCTTAAATACTATATCATTTTTTATTTTTTCTACCATATAAAATAATGCATCAACAACTGTATTACCAGTAACAAAAATATTCTTTTCATTCTTTCCTTCTTTTATAAGATTTTCAGCACTCTTAGTTGTTGGAGTAAAATGAATACCTGATAAAACACCGACAATTTGTCTGTTTGCCTCTTCTGGCCAAGGATTGTAAAGATTATAAGTCCTTAACCCTGCTTCAATGTGTGCTACTTTTATTTTTTGATAAAAAGCTGCCAATGCTGTAGCGCTTGCTGTTGTTGTATCTCCATGTACTAAAACAACGTCTGGTTTGAAATTATTCAATACATTTTTCATACCACAAAGAATTTTAAATGTAATATCATATAAATCTTGATTTTCACTCATGATATTTAAATCATAATCTGGCTTAATATCAAAAACATCTAAAATTTGATCTAGCATTTGCCTGTGTTGCGCAGTCACACAAATTTTAAAATCTATATCACTTCTATTTTCCATTATTTTGACCAATGGAGCCATTTTTATAGCCTCTGGTCTTGTTCCAAAAACAACTAGAACCTTTCTCATTTTAACCAAATCCTTTTTTTTATATTTTTTTAATATATCAAAATATCACACATTTCCTATCGCATAAAGTTGTATAATACCTACTATTTTTTCATCTTGAGTGACAACTATTTCTTTGATTTTATGTTTTAGCATAAGCTCTTCTGCTTCACTTGCCATAGCACTTGCTTCTATAGTTTTAGGTTTTTCACTCATAATTTCCTTGGCTTTAAAGTCAAACCTTGGCTTATCATTTGCTCTTAAAGCCCTTCTTAAATCACCATCTGTGATGATCCCAACTAGTTTTTCATTCTCAAGTACTATACAAAGTCCTAATTTACCACTAGTCATCACATCGACTAGCTCATTAAATTCACTCTCAGGGCTTACTATAGGTAGATTATTTGACACCATCAAATCACCTACTCTAGTTAGAAGCTTTCTACCTAAGCTTCCTCCTGGATGAAATAAAGCAAAATCATCAGGTCTAAATTTCCTTGCCCTCATCAAAGCTACTGCTATAGCATCACCCATGGCTAAAGTCGCCGTGGTAGAAGAAGTAGGAGCAAGCTGAAGCGGGCAAGCTTCTTTTTTTACTGCTATGTTTATAAAAATATCTGCTTGTTTAGCTAAAGTAGAATTTTGATTTCCTGCCATAACAATTAAAGGAATTTTTCTTTTTTTAATCACTGGTATGAGTTTTAAAACCTCTTCAGTTTCTCCTGAATTTGAAATAGCCAAAAGCACATCCTCGCTTGTGAGCATACCAAGATCTCCATGCAATGCTTCGCCTGGATGCATAAAAAAGCTCGGGGTACCTGTGCTAGCCAAAGTTGCAGCTATCTTAGCTCCTATATGGCCTGACTTACCCATTCCGCTTACTACACATCTGCCTTTGATAGACAAAATCAGCTCAATGGCTTTATTAAAACCTTCATCTAAATTATCACATAAATCTAAAATCGTTTTTGATTCTATCTCAAAAACTTCTTTGGCTATTTTAATCGCATCTATCTGGCTCATCTAAATTCCTATATATTTAACACTACATTAGTTGCAATAGCTATTTGATATAAAATTTGTGTTAACATACTAAAAATTTGTAAATTCTGACTATCTACTTTTGGTAAAACTAAAATAGAATCTCCTGCTTTGATATCTGCTGAACTTCTACCACTGTATTTAGTTGCTTTACCATTAGCATTGATTACTAAAACTCTTGATATATCAGCCCTATCGCTAAAACCACCTGCTAAGTTGATATAATATCTTAGTTTTTCTTTATCCATATACACAAATGCACCTGGTATAGAAACTTCACCTTGAACCAAAACAAGATTATTTTTACTAGGTACATTTACCACATCACCTTCTTCTAATACTATAGAATTATACGCTTTGACACTATCTATAACGATTTGTCCTTTTGGCTGAGCTTGCTTTGCACGCGCAATAAATTCTAAAATCGTCTTAGCTTGAGTAGCTCTAATGCTAGCTTGCTCAGCATTTACTGAAGAGCTTGTTAGAGCTAGCGTTTCAAGCTCCTTAAGTTGAGCCTCAATAAGCTGTTTTTGAGTAGCTGCTACACTTTTTCTAAAAACCTGTAAGGCATTAATGTTTGATTGATCATTAATTGTAATCATTTTAGCAAGTTCAGCTAAAGTTGTGCCTTTTTTTATCACCACCGAGTGCAAACCATTATGCTCACCTTCTATGCTAATGCTAATATTTTGCGCAGTATAATCAGGTCTAAACTCTATCTCATCACCATTATATAATTTCACACCTAAAAACTGCTTTTTGCTGTAAGCATCTACGTGCAATTTATGATCATCTCTGTAACTTTTTACCACAGCATTAGTAACTATAGGCTTAGCTCCTGCAACCCTTGCTATATCTTCTAAATTTAAAATATCATTACTGAGCTCAAATCTAAAAGGCTTTTGCACATCTCCTTCTACAAAAACATACTTTTGCACACTACCCACTAAAATCACATCACCCATTCTAAAAGGAAAAAGATCAAGTTGGCCTTTAAGTAAAAAGTCATATAAATCTACTTTTTTAATGACTTTATTATCTCTTAAAATTTGAATATCTCTAAAACTACCATATTCTAAATTAATTCCACTTGCTTTATCTAAATACTGTATGATAGAATCTGAACTTAATCCTTGATAAAGACCGGGTTGATTTACATTTCCTGTAACAAAAACTGATACATTTTGATAAATATCCATATCCGCATATACATAGACATTGCTTTTATAGATTTTATTAATAGCTTTTGTGATAACTTGCACTAAAGCACTATTTTTCACACCTAAAAGATTAATAGCACCTACTTTAGGTATAAAAATATTTCCTTGAGAGTCTACTGTTAAAGTTTGTATAAATTCTACTGCACCCCAAATTTTTATATTAATCCTATCGCCCACTGTTAATTTATAATCAGGATTATAAACATGTTGAGTAAATTTAGTAAAATTACCACTAAATAAATGCGCACCAAATACTTTAGTATTTATGATTGCTGTTTTATTTAAATCACTTTGTAGCAATTCTTTGTCTTGGATTTGCTTTATACCATCTGCTTGTGTTTTTGCAATTTGAGAAACATCTACCGCTGAAAATAAAAACAAAGGTAAAAGTAAAAATAAAAATATCTTTTTCATTAGTATCTATGCTCCTCTATAATCATTTTAATAAATTTAACAATTCCATAAACCAAAGATAAAATCATAAAAGCTGTGAGTATATTATATAAAGCTTCTGGATATTTAGCACTTTGAGGTAAACTTGGACTTTGCACTATAACTACCTGCTTTATCTTTCTTAAGGCCTCTATTCTAGCACTCTCATAAGCTTTTAAAGCAGCTGTGTAAGCACTTTCTGCAAAACCTGTCTCTATGGTTAGATCTTGAAATTTAGCTGCAAGATCATTAAGTTTTTGAGAGGATTTTGGGGATGAAACTTTGGATTTTTCTTTTTGAAGTTGTTTTTTTAAAGCTGTGATTTCACTTTTTATAGTGACAATTTGCGGTGCATTATCATTAATATAACTTTGCATCATCAAAAGTTCAGCTTCTTTGGCTGCTATTTTCGATTCAAGTTCAGCTATGAGTTTTAGGGTGCCTTCTGCCTGTTTAAGTGGATCAAATACCCCATATTTATTTTGAAAAGCTAAAAGCTCATCTTTGGCCTTTTGATATCTTTTTTTAAACTGCAAAAGCTCTTCTTCGGCAAATTGCATTTGATCTCTTGCAGCTTTGTGTGAAATTTCATTGATAAATTTTTCACTTTCTTTAACTATAGTTGAAGCTATTAAATGCGCGCTTTGCGGGTCAAAACCTTCAACTTCTACACGTAAAAGACCATTGGCTGAGTTTTCCTGAGTAACCTTAACACGGTTTTGATAATACTTTAAAAAATCCTCTTGATTAGCAGATGAAGAAATACTATAAAAAAAATCAAGTTTTTGTTTTTCATATAACTCACGAATTTGAATTTTTTCTTCTAAGATATTTAACATATCCAATGAATGAATATAAGATTTTAAATAATTTATATCATCACTTGAAAAAGAATTATTAGTTAAAAATGCAGCAATTCCAGTAATAGCACCACTATCTCCTGTGGTTGATTTCACGCTCAAAACACTTTCACTTACATAACGATTTGCTGCTATAAAAATATAATAAATTATAACAAATGCTGTTAAAATCAATACTATTTTAAAAGAATTAAGTATCTTTAAATTTTTAAACTTTTTTAATAAGTCATTTTGCATTTATTTTTCCTTGATACACCGCTATACCCTCATCTACATCATCATATATAGTAGCTTGTCCATCTTGCATGAATATAATTTTATCACACCATTGTTTAATTTCAGCTACATTATGTGAAACCATGATAACTTTTGACTGGCTTAGTTTTTCTTTATAGACTTTAGAGCTTTTCTTTTTGAATTTAGGATCTCCTACAGCACCTGCTTCATCGATTAAATAATAATCAAAATCAAACGCCATACTTAAGCCAAAAGATATCCTAGCACTCATACCTGCTGAGTAAGTATTCATAGGCTCATCAAAAAATTTACCAAGCTCAGCAAAATCTTCAACAAATTTAATCTTTTCTTCCAAAGCCTTTCCTTTATAGCCATATACTCTAGCCACAAAGCGTGCATTATCTCTTGCTGAAAGTCTGTGTTGAAACGCACCTGCTAAGCCTAAAGGCCAAGACAGTTTTTTATTAGTTATAATCCTACCTCTATCAGGAAGCAAGGAACCACTTAAAAGCTTCATTAAGGTTGATTTTCCAGCACCATTGCGTCCCATTAAACCTATACTGCAATTTTCAGGAAATTCAAAACTTAAATTCTTAAAGACATAATGCCTTCCACCATTGCGCAAAGGAAAAGATTTGGTTAAATTAACTAATTTTATCATCGTACTGCTATCAACTTTTCTCTAGTAAAATAGTAAAAAAACAAACCTAGAAATAAAATCACACTCAAACATACAATAGGATAGTAATAATTATAATCATCAAGTAATGGATAATTTTGAAAAAAATTATATTTTAAAAGTTCCATAATATGCAAAAATGGATTATAATATAAAATATCTAAAATAGGTTTTGGAACTACCCACACAGGAAATACCACCAAGGAAGTCCAATATAAAATAGCATTTAAATAACCCAATGCCATTTTTAAAGGTTCCGCAAAATGTCCCGCTATAGCAAAACACATCCCCATAGCAAAACCAAACACTACAAGCAAAAAAAGTGAAAACATCACTTCTAAAAAATGCTTAGGTATAACTTGCATATGTAAAAACCAACCCGCTAAAAACATTACACAAATAAAAATAGTAAAATAAATGCAAAACTCAAGCATAGTTCTAGCAATAAATACATGTATAGGTCTTACTGGCTTGTAAGCATATAGCGCCAAATTTGCACCTATACCATTTAAAAGCTGATTAATAATACTTCTAAACATAAAAAATGGTATAATTCCTACTGCTAAAAATAAAAAGATAGAAACGCCCTCAGGCATAATTTGATGATGAAATTCTCTAATAGCTGCCACGAGAGAAGTAATTACCAAAACTACCATCATAGGCTCACCGATTACCCAGAAATAGCCCAAATATTTATTAATACCAAATCTTGTCTTTAACTCTCTAAAAAAAAGAGCATGTATGACATTAAACATATTTTTAGCAAACCTTTTTAAATTTTCAAAATTTTTATATTATACTTTTTTATCTTATATAATATTTAATAAGGTTTAAAATGAAAAGAAATTTCTTTGAGGAATTAGAAAAAATTTTATATCATAAAAATACTTTTGAAAAAATTGAACTATTTAATGAATTTTACGAAAATTTTAAAACTAATTTGTATGATTTTAATCATTTCCATGAAGCGATCATTTGCGAAAACTCACAAGTTAAAATCCTTCATCCTATGAAAATAAGGCGTCCAAAAGAGGCAAATAGCACTTTATCTTTAGCAAAAATATTACATTCAGTTGCACATATAGAATATAGTGCTATAAACTTAGCCTTGGATGCTAGTTATAGATTTAAAAACTTGCCATTGAAATTTTATCAAGATTGGCTTGAAGTAGCAGATGAAGAAATTAAGCATTTTTTACTTTTAGAAAAAACTTTAAATGAACTTGGTTTTAAATATGGAGATTTCCATGCTCATGATAATCTTGAAAAAGCTTTATTTTTGACCAAAGATAATCTTGCTCACAGAATGGGTATAGTGCATAGAGGACTTGAAGCTAAAGGACTTGATGCTAATCCTTTTGTTTTAGAAAAGTTAAGCACAACTAATCATCCTATAAAAAGTTTATTCAATGAAATTTTTACCATTATATTAAATGACGAAATAAAACATGTAAATAAAGGGGATTTTTGGTGGAATTATGCCAAAAAAGAAAATGATAATTATATCAATCTTTGTATAAAATATAAAGAATTTAATCTTTTAGGAAAAGTATATAACAAAACAGCTAGAATCCAAGCAGGATTTAATGAAAATGAACTTCAAGAATTAGATGAATTTTACAATAGAAAATGAAGATGGTGGTTAGAGGCAGAATCGAACTGCCGACACGCAGATTTTCAGTCTGCTGCTCTACCGACTGAGCTATCCAACCACTGAATTGAAGTTGTAATTATACAATAGTTTTTTTAAAAAAAGTTGAAATTTGCATAAAAATGCAAATCATTCAGAAAAAGCTCCAAATTTAAAGATCTTTTGCATTCTTAATGCTGCCAACTCACGCTTATCGTATTGTTCTAATTCTTCTATAGCTTTTACTACATAATCACTTAAATTTTTAATAGCATTTTCTTTATCTCTATGAGCTCCACTTATAGGCTCATCGATGACATCATCAATTAAACCCTGAGTTTTTAAATCATCAGCAGTTACTTTCATTGCTTTAGTTGCAGCTTCACTTTTTGACGGATCATTCCATAAAATAGCAGCACAACCCTCAGGTGAAATCACAGAAAAAACTGAATTTTTCATCATAGCAAGTTTATCAGCTACTCCTATGGCTAAAGCACCACCACTTCCACCTTCGCCTATAACTACTGCTATAGTGATTGTTTTAAGGGCACTTAACTCATATAAATTTCTAGCTATAGCTTCACTTTGACCACGCTCTTCAGCACCCACTCCCGGGTAAGCACCTGGAGTATCTACTAAAAATAACACCGGTATGTCAAATTTCTCAGCTATTTTTGCTACTCTTAAGGCTTTTCTATAACCTTCAGGATGAGGCATACCAAAATTTCTATGAAGTTTATCTTTAGTACCTCTACCTTTTTGCTCACCTATAACAATAACTTTTTTACCACCTATATAACCTGCATAACACACAATAGCAGGATCATCTCTAAAAGCACGATCGCCATGAATTTCATAAGCATCGCTTAATATAGCTTGGATATAATCAAGTGCATAAGGACGATCAGGATGTCTTGCAAGCTGTAAGCGTTGATAATCGCTTAAATTTTTATAAACTTTTTGAGTTTCTTTTTCAAGATTTTTTTCTAAAATTTTTACCGCTTCATCATCACCTTTGATTTTAGCATTTGCTAAATCTTCATCAATTTGCTGAATATTTTTTTCAAAATCTAAATAAGAAGCCATATTAATCTACTTTTTTGAAAATCACACAACCATTTGTCCCACCAAAACCAAAAGAATTGCTCATTACGACATTAACTTCACTTTTTCTTGCAGTATTTGGTATATAATCAAGATCACAATTTTCATCTGCTACGATTTGATTGATAGTTGGTGGCAATATACCTTGATCAAGCGCCATTAAAGAAATAACAGCCTCAATAGCACCAGCAGCACCCAAGCAATGACCTGTTTGACCTTTTGTAGAACTGATTAAAGGAATTTGATCTTTAAAAAGCTCTTTAATTGCTGCTGTTTCATTTTTATCATTTACCGGAGTAGAAGTTCCGTGTGCATTAATATAATCTACTTTTAGATTTCCTGCCATTTTTAAAGCTTTTTTCATAGCACGCAATGGCCCTTCTAAAGTAGGTGAAGTAATATGATGCGCATCTGCACTTTCACCAAAACCTACCAACTCAGCATAAATCTTAGCTCCACGTTTTTTAGCAGCCTCATACTCTTCAAACACTAAAGCACCAGCACCCTCACCCATCACAAAACCATCTCTTTCTTTGTCAAATGGTCTTGAAGCCTTAGCTGGATCATCATTTCTAGTAGAAAGAGCTTTCATGGCAGCAAAGCCACCTATACCTACAGCACAAATGGCTGCTTCAGCACCTACTACAAGCATTTTATCTGCATTGCCCAAGGCTATGCTTTTATAAGCTTCACCTATAGCATGAGTTCCTGCTGCACAAGCAGTTACACATGAGATATTTGGTCCTTGCAATCCATGCTCGATTGAAATGATCCCACCAAGCATATTAACTAAAGCTGATGGTATAAAAAAAGGAGTAATTTTACGTGGTCCACGCTGTGCGCAAGTAACGGAATTTTTTTC
Organism: Campylobacter lari subsp. concheus; assembly: GCF_008245025.1. Taxonomy (NCBI): domain Bacteria; kingdom Pseudomonadati; phylum Campylobacterota; class Epsilonproteobacteria; order Campylobacterales; family Campylobacteraceae; genus Campylobacter; species Campylobacter lari. Next base: position 253,207 of record NZ_CP043426.1, on the reverse strand, counting down.
TATATTTGGTAAACCACCTATACCAGCTGCTGAAACTACACCAAATTCTTCTTTGTTTAAAGTTTCATCAAATTTAGCATCTTCCATAGCTTCTCTTGCTGCTTTAATACCAAGTTGTATAAAACGATCTATTTTTTTAACCTCTTTAGCATCACAAACACTTAAAGGATCAAAATTTTTTACTTCAGCAGCAATTTGCACTGGAAAATCAGTGGTATCAAAAAGAGTGATTTTATCAACGCCACTTTTACCATCACAAATTGCTTTAAATGAGCTATCTTTGTCTAAACCAAGGGCATTGATCATTCCTATACCTGTTACTACAACGCGTTTCAAACCGCACTCCTTATTAGAAATTAAAATTATTTTTGAAGATTTTCTATATAATTAACAACATCTTCAATTTTTACTAGTTTTTCAGCATCACTGTCTGGAATTTCTACATCAAATTTTTCTTCTAAAGCCATAACTAATTCAACAACATCTAAAGAATCTGCACCTAAATCTTCAATGATTTTAGATTCCATTTTAACCGCATCTTCATCAACACTAAGTTGCTCAACAACTACTTTTTTTACATCATCAAAAATTGCCATTTTTATCTCCTAGTTTAAAAAATTAAACCACATTTTACAATAAAAAAATAAATTTCTTGTTTAAAAAGTTAAAAATTAAAGATTATTACGAAAAATTTAATTATCTGTGTTTAAATAAAAGCTTAATTTTTAACAAAGGAAAATTATGCTTTTAGATAAACTTATAAAAGAAAATAAAAAAATTTGGAATCAATACATCCATCATGAATTTGTAAAAAAACTTCAAAATAGCACTTTAGAAAAAGATGTATTTTTGTTTTATCTTAAACAAGATTATATCTTTTTAAACAATTACGCAAAATGCTATGCTTTGCTTGCTTTAAATGCAAACAATGCTAAAGAAATTCAATTTGCCATTAAAAATCAAAACTATACTTTAGAAGGAGAATTAGAGCTTCACAGAAGTATTTTAAAGCTAGGCATTGATGTAGAAAAACTAAACTATAAAGATGAAAGTTTAACTAATATTGCTTACACAAGATACTTACTAAGTGTAGGACAAAATGGAGATTATTTAGATATGCTGTGTGCCTTAAGTGCTTGTGCTATAGGTTATGCATGCATAGGAGAAGAAATTTATAAAGGACTTGATGAAAAAAGCTTAGAAATTCATCCTTATAAAGAATGGATTTTAACCTATGCAGGTAAAGAATTTCAAGATGAAATCAAAGAATTTAAAGACTTTTTTAATTCTTATGCAAATAGTATTAGTGAAGAAAAATTTAAAAAATTAAACGAAATTTTTTATACCACTGTAAGACTTGAAACAGCCTTTTGGCAGCACTCTTTAGAACAAAAAATGGAAATTTAATCATCATAAAGATGATTAAATTATTAATTTAGTAATATTAATCCCTACAAAAGCAACCAAATACGCACATAAAGATGTAAATATAAAAAGATACCATGCATATTTTTTACTTCCTGCTTCTTTAGCAAAAACTATAGTTGCTGCAAAGCAAGGATTATAAATCATAACAAAAAGTATAAAAGCAACTGCTGTGCTAAAAGGGATGTTTTCTTTTATAGCTTCTTGTAAATTTAAACTTGTCTCGTCAACTTCATCACCTAAAGAATAAAGCACACCCATAGTAGAAATCATCACTTCTTTAGCAGCTAAACCACTTACCAAAGATACACTAAGTTTCCAATCAAAGCCAAGTGGAGCAAAAATAGGCTCTATTGCCTTGCCAAATTGTCCAAGATAACTATTTTCTATCTGAAGTTCTTGAGTTAAAGCATCTTGAGTATTATTTTCTTGTGTAGGAAAATTACTTGCAAACCAAATAAGCAAAGAAGCTATCAAAATAAATGTTCCTGCTTTTTTTAAATACATTTTGGCTTTGTTAAGCACCATAAACCATACTAAATTCCAATTTGGCATTCTATATTTTGGCATTTCCATTACAAAGGGTTCATCTTGTCCTCTAAAAGCACTCATTCTTAAAATTTTAGCTGCAATCAAACCCAAAAATGCACCCAAAAGATAAATCCCAAAAAGATAATTTCCCGCCACATCAGCAGGAAAAAACACTCCAACAAAAAGCACATATACAGGAAGCCTTGCGCCACAACTCATAAAATTAATAATAAAAAGAGTTAATAATCTATCTTTTTTATTTTTTAAAGTTCTTGTAGCCATAAATGCAGGCACTGAACAGCCAAAACCCGTGATTAAAGGGATAAAACTTTTACCATGTAAGCCAAATTTATATAAAATTCCATCTAATAAAAACGCAACCCTAGCCATATATCCAGTTGTTTCAAGCAAAGCTATGCCAAAAAATAAAATCATAATATTTGGTAAAAAAGTTATAACCGCACCAACTCCACCTAAAACACCATCAGCTAAGGCTGAAGCAATAAATTCATTGCTAATATTATTTTTTACCATATCACCTAAATTAGCAAAAAATATTTCTATATAATCCATAGGGATTTGACCTAAAGTAAAGGTTAGTTGAAATAAAGCCCACATAAAAAACAAAAATATAGGAATTCCTAAAAATTTATTGATTAAAATAGAATCTATTTCCTTGGTATGATTTTTATACTTAACACCCTTGCTTAAAACCTTAGCACATATACCATTTGCAAAAGCAATCAGCTCTTCTTTAAAAATACTTTCTATATCTTTACTATGATATGCCATATAAATTTTTTCCAAAGCTTCATCAAGTATTTTTCTCAAAGCGTGTGAAATGACTATACTAGCTTCATTTTTAAGTAAAGCAAGTGCTAAATCTTTTGTAGAAAAATCTAAATAAGTAATTTCATTTTGATTTAAAAAACCACTTATTTTTGCAAGTTCTTCTTCTATAATATCACTATAAACACGCTCTTTAGCTTCAAATTTAGCTTCATGGGTTGAAATAATTAAATCCAAAAGTACATTTAGATTTTCTTTGGTTTTAGCACACACGCCAAGACAAGGTGTATTTAGAAGTTGGGATAAAATTTTAAAATCTATACTAAAACCTTCATTTTTAGCTTCATCTTGCATATTTAAAGCCATAATCATTTTGATTTTAGCATCTATTAAAGATGCACTCAAAATCAAATTACGCTCTAAATTTGTAGAATCAAGTACATTTACTACAAGATCAAATTCGCCTTTTCTTAAAAAATCTTTTGTAATTTTTTCTTCTTCGCTATAACCATCTAATGCATAAGTTCCTGGTAAATCTATAAATTTAAACTCATAATTTTTATAAACTAATCTAGCCTCAGCTTTTTCAACTGTAACACCGCTAAAATTTCCAACTTTCATATTAGCTTTGCAAAGTGCGTTAATTAATAAACTTTTACCAACATTTGGCTGACCTACTAAAGCAATGATGATTTTTTTCATTAAAACTCTTTTGAAATTTGTATTATTTTTGCTTCACTTGAGCGTAAAATCACGCAAGTTGTATCAAGTTCTACCATAATAGTAGAATTTGCAATAGAAGAGCGAATTTTTTTAACTTTTTTGTTTTTTGCAAAACCAAAACTAAAAAGTCTTGATTGGAGTTGTTTATCTGCTTCAAAGCCTACTATAATAGCTTCTTCATTATCTTTTAATGCATCTAAAGTCATGTTTTTCCTTACAAAAACTAAGATAAAACATTATATAAAAAATTAAATTATTTATTTTTTAAAATAATAAGCAATCTCAAAAAATGAGATTGCTAGAAATCAAAATCATTTAGATTTTCTAAATTTTGAAGCTTTTTGACTAATTCATCAGCCTTTTCTAAAGAAAGTGCTATGCTAGCATTAGAAAGAAATTTATCTTTTAATTCATCAAAACTTAAAGGATTATCAAAATTTCCTTTATTAATCAGTACATCTTTTTTAATTATTCTTCCATCATTTAAAACAGCTTCTAAATGCCCTGGAAAGTATTTAGGAAAACCGCTAGATTTTCTCTTCTCATAGCTAATTTTTTTAGCAAATTCTATTAGTTCAGCTCTATTTAAATCTTCATAAGATTTTAAAGTAATTTTACCATCAAAAAATGCTAAAGCCATTAAAAAAGGCATGGAAAACTTGGCCGCATAAGCACTTTGTGGAGTGTATTTTGCTTCTATTGGATCACAGATAAATGAAATTGGCACCTCATCTACAAAACAATGTATACTTTTAATATCTTGTGCTTTTAAGCCATCGCTCCTTAAACTCATAGCACAATCAATAAGTCCATGTGCAAAATGACAACTTGGATAAGGTTTTAACGAAACTTGCATTACTTGCCAAATTTCATTCAAACCCTTACAAAGTTCATTTTTATCACACTCATCTTCTAAGCCAAAAGTTCTAAAAATATTATCCCTTCCTTCAAATATACTCAAAGGACCACTCATATTAGCTTTTGCGAAATTTGCTACTAAAATTCCATTTTTCAAAGCATTAGCTATATGTAAAACTTTGGAATTAGATCCATTAGATAAAAACTCATTTACCCCACTTGCAAAACTTCCTGCTAAACCTAACGCATTGATGATTTGCTCTCTGTTTAAATCAAGTAAAACACAATTTGCAGCTACACTACCAAAAATTCCCGCTATAGCTGTAGTATGAAAGCCACGTTTATGGAAACTTCCTTTGCTTGCTATACCCACTCTAGCAGCAATTTCCCAACCAACAATAAAGGCTTTTAAAACTTTTTTTCCATCTTTACTTACACTAAATCCATAAGTTAAACAAAGCGGAGTTAAAATAGCACTAGCGTGCAAAATAGCTTCAGTATGAGTATCATCAAAATCAAGGGCATGTGCTGCAATAGCATTTACCATCGCAGCATAAATTATATCAAGCTTTTTATCCCCACTCCAATTTTTTTCACTAGGATTTACACTTAAAGCTTCAAAGGCCTTAGTCGCATTTAAAACACAAGCTTCATTTTTAGCAGCTAGGGCTGTTCCTAGTGCATCAAGCATAAGCTCTTTTGCTCTTTGTTTTACTTCACTAGGAATAGTTTCATAGTCTAAATTTGCGATAAATTCGGCTAGTTTTTCACTTAAATACATTTTTTCCTACTTTAGAATTTGTGCATTAGCGATTTTTTCTAAGAACTCGTCAACTAATTTTGGTGCATAACCTACATAAGTTGTAGCATCCATTAAAACATCAATATCCTTTTCACTTAAAACCTTACTCACGCGCTCATCTTCAAGTAAAACTTCTTTGAAAGTTTTATGATTTTCTATACCTCTCATAGCATTTTCATAAACAATTTCATGTGCATGTTGTTTACCATAATGATCACTCAAAGCAAACATCACGCGTTCTGCTAATACAAAACCATTAAGCGTATCAAGATTTTTTAACATTTTGTCTTTTTTAACTTCTAAATCATCAAAGACGAATTTCATATTTGCTAATACTACTGAAAGCATTAAAAATGCTTCTGGTAAAAGCTTCCATTCCATTTTCCATACTTGACCATCTCTTTCATGCTCATGTCTTTCTATATCGCTTAAAATTGCAATATTAGCTCTTAAAGCATTACTTACAGTCACTGCATTTTCACTTACTGCAGGATTTCTTTTATGAGGCATAGTAGAGCTTCCCACTTGACCTTTTCCAAAAGGCTCAGCAATTTCATCGATTTCATTATGAGCTAAGATTAAAAGTTGATGTGCTATTTTGTTAAAGGTTGCATTGATATTGCCTAAAACATAACCAAGCTCAATAAAACGATCTCTTGCTGGTTGCCATGAGATATCAGGAACTTCTAAACCTAAACTTTCTAAAGTAAGTTTTTCTACTTCATTAGCCTTATCACTTAAGCTTGCTTTAGTTCCCACTGCACCTACGATTAATCCTACATATAATCTTTTTTCAAGTTCAATAATTCTTTCATAGTGGCGATTAAGCTCACTAAGCCAAATTGCAACTTTATGTCCAAAAGTTATAGGTAAAGCTTGTAAAGCTAAAGTTCTTCCCATCATTGCAGTGTTTTTATGTTCTTTTGCGATTTTTGCTAAATTTTTAGCTATATCTTTTAAATCTTGCTTGATTAAAGCCATAGCTTCTTTAAATTGTAAAACTATACCTGTATCAATGATATCTTGCGTTGTTACACCAAAATGTACATATTCACCAAGACCATTTTCGCAAGCTTTTTCCAAACCACGTACAGTAGGTACTAAAGGGTGTTTGGTCTTTTTAAACTCAGCAAAAATAAAATCCATATCCATAAATTTATAATGCGCTTTTTTAGCTATTTCTACAGCTGCTTCATTAGGGATAATGCCAAGTTTTGCTTGAGCTTTTGCTAGGGCAGCTTCTACATCAAGCCATTTTTGAATTCTATTTTCTTCGCTAAAAATAGCTCTCATTGCAGAGGTACTCCAAGAATCTTGAAGCAACCTCATATCAAATACACTCACACCCATGTTTTATCCTTTAAAATTTATTTTTTCAAATGCTTGTTTTAAATCAGCAATCAAATCCTTACTATCCTCAAGACCTATATGAAATCTCACAAAAGGGCCTCTAGCACTCCAATCTGTCGCGGTTCTTGGAGGAGTAGTAACAGTAGCTAAACTCTCATATCCACCCCAGCTTGCACCGATTGAAAAATACTCTAAATTATCTACAAATTTAATGGCTTGTTCTTTAGAAATACCATCTGCAAATTCAATCGTTACCATACCGTTAGCACCTTTATGATCGCGCATAAAAACTTCATGGTTTGGATGAGTTTTTAATTTTGGATAAAAGATTGTTTTAACTTCTTTTCTACTTTGTAAAAACTCTACTATCTCATCCGCACTTTTTTCATGAGCTTTCATTCTTACATCTAAAGTTCTCATACCACGAAGCACTAAATAAGCATCATCAGGGCTTGTAGTAAATCCTAAAGCTTCTGGCAATTTATCAAAATTTTTCCATTCTTTTTCATTAATCACTACTATACCCATAGTAACATCTGAATGCCCACTTAAGTACTTAGTCGCTGCAATCACTGAAATATCCACACCAAGCTCAAGTGGATTTAAAAAATACCCACTTGAATAAGTATTATCAATCGCTACTGGTATGTTATGTTTGTGCGCAATTTCACAAAGTTTTGGTAAATCTATGATTTCATAAAGTATAGAACCTGGGCTTTCACAAAGGATTAATTTTGTGTTTGGTTTGATTTTTTCTTCTACATCAGAAGCATCAGCTTTTAAAAAGTCAATTTCTACACCCATTTTAGTTAAAAACAAATCACAAATCGTTCTAACAGGTCCATAAATAGCATCAGTAATTAAAAAATGAGCATCTTTGCTAGCATAATTTAAAAGCACCATAGCTAGTGCTGCAAGTCCTGTTGGGAAAAGTTGCGCTCTATGGCCACCTTCAAGCGCACAAATTAGTTTTTCAAGTTCAAAATTAGTTGCTGTTCCTCTAGCACCATAACTTAAAACACGATCTGTTTTTCTTAGCTCGCGGTATTTTTGCCAAGTTGCATGATCTTTAAAAAGTATGGTTGATGCACGCATTAAAGTTGGATTAACTGATCTTACTTCAGCATTTTGATCACCTCTTCCTAGGTGGATTAATTTAGTTTTGTTGTTCATTTTGTACTCCTTTTTATAGATAAATATAAGTCATAATCACATTAACAATAGCAGCTACAAGCATAGGAATAGCTGTTCTTTTTACAACTTGTAATGGATTTACTTTAGCCATAGCTGAAATTGCCAAAATAGCAGGCGCAATAGGCGAAACACATCTACCAAAACCTGTCATGATTTGAATAGGTGCTATCATAGCTATGGTATCAACACCAAAAGATTTTGCTATATTTGGGATAAGTGGTGCAAAAGAGAAAAATGCTGCATTTCCTGAACCCATTAAAAATGCACATACAGCAAGCAAAATAGAAACTGCTATAATAATAGCAAGTACTCCAAAACCTGCATCTTTTGCAAAGCCTATTAAAGTATCCACAAAGCCAACTGATAAAAGTCCGCTTGCAAAAACTTGACCACAAACAATCAAAGAAACTGTGATTACAAACAAATGCCCCATACCTTTAAAAAATACCATGATAGAATTTAAAGTATCAATCAAACTTCTATAACGAATGATTTCAAAAATAATTGCAATAAAGGTTGAAATCATCATAGCAACTGGTACATTCATTTTAATAGCAGTAGATGAAGCTGCTTTAACTTCTTCCATAGTAGTAAATCCCATTAGCACCATAATGCTATCTAAAACACTACTAAAACCCAAAATTAACACTAAAGGTATAATAGGTAAAATCGCATAAATTCTAGGTGGCTTTTTAAGCTCTTCACTTTTACCATCATGTTCTGCTAATTCTTTTTCAACATCATCACGATTAAATGTGAAATTTTCTTTTTTATCAAAATATTTTGAGCAAAAATAAATAGCAATACCTACTGCTATGATAATAGGTACAGTTGTAGGAAGCTGATAATGCACAAAATATACCGCAGGATCAATTTCGGCTGTTTTTGCAGCTAAAATCACATTACCACTACCTGGACCATGGTCAATGTATTGACAAATAGCAATAATCGAAAGCGCAGAAAGCTTAGAAACACCTGAGCGTACTAAAATAGGATACATTGTAACCATAAGTAAAAGTGCTAAACCTGCATGTGAAGGTATAAAAAGCACTAAAAACTGGATTACAAAATATGAAACTAGCAATAAAATATAAGGTGATTTTACCGCCTTTAAAGGTCTTTCAAATACTTTAAATAAAGCATAGCTTGCGCCCACATGATCCATATAAGCAGAGAACCCTGCTATACACATTAAAGTAAGTCCAAGTCCTGCTAGAGTACTTGACATTTTGGTATTTACTACTTGGAAAATATCAAAAAGACCTAAATGTAAAGATTGCTTTTCACTAATGATAGGAGAAAGTCCAAAAATTCCTGCCAAAGCTAGCAAGAATAAACCACTTAAAAGCAACGCCATATGGGCGTTGATTTTTTTATAGAGCATAAATACAAGTAAAAATACAGAACATCCTGCAAAAAATAAACCCAACATGCTCTATCCTTTATGAGCAATAACCTCTATCTCCACTTTAGCACCCTTAGGAAGATCTTTTACCGCAAAAGCACTTCTTGCAGGATATGGAGCTGCGAAAAATTCAGAATAAACCTCGTTGAAAGCCACAAAATCATCAATATTTGCTAAAAAGCAAGTCGTTTTAACTACATTATTAAAATAAAGATTATTTTCTTCTAATATAGCCTTAATATTTAACAATGATTGTCTTGTTTGTTCTTTTACATCTTCACTTTCTATATTTCCACTTTCTGGATTAATAGGAAGTTGCCCTGAAATAAATAACAAACCATTAGCTTCTCTATAAGCTGAATATGGTCCTATAGCTTTTGGATAATTTGCCATGTATACTCCTTGTGTTTAAATGAAATCATAATATAATATTATCATCATAATAATAAATTGTCAATATTTTTTTATCATAATAATAATTTTTTTTATTGTTATAATTATTAACAACTTTGATGAAAATATTTTGTAAAATAACAAAAAACAACAAAAAGGTCTAGATCATGGATGAGCAACAAAAAGAATTATTTATCAAACTTACTCAGTTTTTAGGACAGGTACTTGGCGATCAATATGAAATAGTTTTTCATGTGATTGCGCCTGAAGGTTCATATATTGCAGCCATTGCAAATAACCACATTAGTGGAAGAACAATTAATTCTCCATTAACTTCTTTTGCAAGTGAACTTGTACAAGAAAAAGAGTATTTAAATAAAGATTTTTTATGTGATTATAAAGCAAAGGTTGGAAAGTCTAAGATTGTTACTGGATCAACTTTTTTCATTAAAAATCAAAATAAAATTGTGGGAATTTTATGTATAAATCACGATACCACAGAGCTTAGAAATGCTATTAGTAAAATCATAGAACTTGAAAAAATCAATGATTTTAGTGATTTATTAGATATTCATAATCAAAACAATGTAAATTTACACAATGTGAGTAATATAGAAACACTTAGCCATTCTATAGAAGATATTTTAGCTGAAAACATAGACTTAAAATATTTAAATTCGGGATATAGTTTAAGCACTGAGCAAAAAGATGAGATTATTAAAAAGCTTCATTCGAAAGGAATTTTTAACATTAAAGGAAGCATACCTATAGTTGCTAAATCACTTAATATATCAGAACCTAGCGTCTATAGATATTTACAAAAACTTAAAAAATAATCTTTAAGCTAAAATACAAGCTTAGAGATAAAATAACCTGCAATAGTTGCACTAACAATCAAAACAAAACCTGGTCTTAAATAAGAGTGATTGATCACAAATTTACCTATTTTTGTTGTACCTGTTCTATCAAAAGCCACACATGCTATTTGATTAGCTCCTGGCACTATAAAATCTCCGCTCACACAAGGATAAAGCACAATAAGAATTTGAGGAGGAATTCCCAAACTCACACCCAAAGGCATCAAAGCAGCTACTGTTGCTGAAGGAGAAAAAATCACCATAGAAAAGGCAAATAAAGCCACCCCAAATAAATACGGATAATCCTCTACAATATGCGATAAAGAATCACTAAATAAAGGCTTATAAGTTTCAAAAAATGTTCCTGTCATCCAAGCTATACCAAAAACCCCTACAACTCCTATAAGTCCTGATCTAAATACCGAAGCTTCACCAAGCTTATTGGCAGGAACTTTAGCAAAAAGCATAATCAAACAAGCTGTTGCAAGCATGATCATTTGGATTAAATTTGGAGTGGAAAGTCTTTCTATTTTACCATTTGCAAACTCATAATGAGGTAATAAATTTGTAAAAGTACCAAAGAAAATAATAGTTAAAATCCCTAAAGCAAAAATATATAAAGATCTTTTAGCCATAGGATCATGCTCACTATCTTTATTTTGTAAATCTTCACTTAAAAAATGATATTCTCCCGCTCTTACTCTTTTTTGAAATTCCTCATCTTGCTCAAGCTCTTTTCCTCTTTTTAAAACACTCAAACAAGCAAGAAACACACCTATAAAAAAGGCTGGCAAACTTACTATTAAAATTTGTACTATCGTTGTACCGCTAAAAGCTAAAACAGCCACCATAGCAGCAGTAGCTGCACTCATAGGTGAAGCTATAACACCAATACCTGCTGCTACAACTGAAACTGAAAGCGCTCTTTCGGGACGAATTTTAGCATCAGCTGCCACTTCAGCAATCACTGGATAAATAGAAAAAGCTACATAAGTAGTACCGCAAAAAATCGTAAAAGCAGAGCTAATCAAAGGTCCCATAAAAACAATAGCTTGAGGTTTTTTCTTTAGAATTTTTTCTGCTATTTTTACTAGCAAATCAAGTCCGCCTGCACTTTGCAAAACACTCACACAAGTAATCACAGCAAGTATAATAAACACAACACTCACAGGAAGTGAAGCTGGTTGCATACCAAAGACCAAAACTAAAATACACATACCAAGCCCACCTGCAACCCCAAGTCCTATACCGCCATATCTACCACCTATGGCTATCATAGAAAAAATAATGAAAAATTCTAATATAAAAATAACATCCATTAATCTTGTGCCTTATATCGATCCAAAAGCTCTTTTGCGTGTTTAATTTGCTCTAATACTACTTTAGTTCCTGTGCCACCATAAGATACTCTTGCGTCTATACAAGTTTCTAAAGCAATTGCTTCATAAATATCTTCTTGGATATTTTCATTAAATTGATGAAATTCCTCCATACTAAGTTCTTCAAGCATTTTTCCATGTTTAATACAATAATTCACAGCACCACCAACTATGCTATGAGCTTCTCTAAATGGTATATTTTTTCTTACTAAATAATCAGCCATATCTGTGGCATTTGAAAAGCCTTTTGCAGCAGCTGCTTTTGTATTATTAGCATTTACTTGCATTTTTTCTATCATAGGAGTTATGATTTTCAAACTTGCCATTAAAGTATCCATAGAATCATAAACTTGAGCCTTATCTTCACTCATGTCAGTATTATAAGCTAGTGGAATACCTTTCATAATAGTTAGCATCGCCATAACATTACCATACATTCTACCTGTTTTACCACGCATTTTTTCAGCTACATCAGGATTTTTCTTTTGAGGCATTATGCTTGAACCGGTACAAAAATCATCACTTAATTCTATAAATTTAAAATCTTGACTTGAAAAAAGTATAAGCTCTTCACAAAAACGACTAAGGTGCATAAAGCACATTGCGGCCACAGAAGTAAATTCAACCATATGATCTCTATCACTAACACTATCAATACTATTTTCTGTTGGTTTTACAAAACCTAATTCTTTGGAGCAAAAATGTCTGTCTATATTAAATGTGGTTCCACCAAGCGCAGCTGCTCCTAAAGGACACTCATCCATTCTTTTATATAAATCTTCAAAACGAGAATAATCCCTACTTAACATCCAAAAATACGCCATAATCCAATGTGAAAAAAGTACCGGTTGACCGGTTTGTAAATGTGTATAGCCTGGCATAATAGCTTTGATATTTTTTTGAGCTTGATGGATAATTTCTTCTTGTAAAGCAATAATTTGATTTAAAATTTCTTTAATAACTGCTCTCATATGCATTTTTGAATCAAGCGTAGTTTGGTCATTTCTACTTCTTGCAGTGTGAAGCTTTCCGCCTACTGGACCTACAATTTGTGTCATTCTTTTTTCCACAGCCATATGAATATCCTCATCAGCTATATCAAAAACAAAGGTTCCATTTTGAATTTCTTCTCTAACTTGTTCTAAACCCTTGATGATAATTTTTGCTTCATCTTCTTTTATAATGCTTTGTTTTGCAAGCATAGTGCAATGAATTATACTTCCTTGTATATCAAAAGGAGCAAGTCTTGGCTCAACTAATAATGAAGCGGTGTATTCTTCAACTAATTTATTTGTAGGTAAATCAAAACGTCCACCCCATAATTTTTCTACTTTTTGTGACATATTTATCCTTCTGTTTACAAATAAAAGGATAATTTTATAATTTTTATTTTTTCAAAGAGTTTAACTTTTCTTTCTTTTAAAAATTTTTAACACACCAAAAGCTATTTTTTTAAGAAAACTTTTTTTAGAATGCTTTGTTAAAAATTCTACTATATCTCTATGCCCAAACATTAGTGCAAAAGTAAAAGGTGTCATACCAAGACCGTTGTTTTCATCAATATTTGCTCCATGTTCTACTAAAAGCTTACACATAGGCAAATATCCTTTAAAACACACCCCTGCTAATGGAGTTTGTCCTCTATCATTTTTCTCATCTACCCTAGCATTATTTTCTAGTAAAAACTTAGCACATTCATAAGCATTATGATAACTTGCAAGCATTAAAAGACTATCGCCTTTATGATTTTTTAAATTCACACTCAAACCCGCTTCTATCATAATCTTTAAATTTTGTAAATCATTTTTTCTTGCATAATCAAAAGCCATAGTACAAAGCTCTTGAATTCTTTTTTCTTCTTCATTACTAAACATATTTTTCCTTTTATAATCTTTAGTTTGCCACTTTTAAAGTGGCAAGTAAAAATTACATTTTCAAAGTTTTTTTAACACCATTTGCATATTCACTTGAAATTTTTTCAAAATGACTTAATGCTCTAACAATAATTTTTTCATCAACCCCGCTCATAGAAGCTGCTATATTTTTAAATAATTGCTCTTTTTGATCTTGGTTCATTATATCAAACAAGGCTTTTGGTTGAGTATAAAAATCATCATCAAGTGGAGCATATCTTTGCGCACTACCTTCAAGTGCTAAGTCAGGCTCGAGATAGCTTTTATCTTCTTTTGGACTATCATCATAACTATTTGGCTCATAATAAGCTGCGCCATTTTTATAAGTGTCAAAATTCATAGCTCCTGCTACATTATAAGTATTTACTTCGCTTTTTGCGCGATTAACTGGCAATAAATGATAATTTGTCCCTATGCGGTATCTGTGTGCATCAGGATAAGAAAAGATTCTAGCTTGCAACATTTTATCAGGACTAAAACCAATACCAGGAACGATATTGCTTGGACTAAATGCAGCTTGTTCTACTTCATTAAAGTAATTTTGCACATTTTTATTAAGCACCAACTCACCTACTTCTATTAAAGGCACAATACTATGTGGCCAAACTTTAGTTAAATCAAAAGGATTAAAACCTAGTTTTTCTACTTCATCTTCTTTTAAAACTTGAATTTGGAAAGTCCATTTTGGAAAATCTCCTTTTTCAATAGCCTCATATAAATCTCTTTGATGGCTTTCTCTATCATTTGCTATTAAATTCGCCGCTTCTTCATTGGTTAAATTTTTAATACCTTGCTTGGTTTTAAAATGAAATTTCACCCAAAATCTTTCATTTTTATCATTAATCAAACTATAAGTATGACTTCCAAAACCATGCATATGACGATAACTTGCAGGAATTCCCCTATCGCTCATTAAAATAGTAACTTGATGTAAGCTTTCAGGACAAAGACTCCAAAAATCCCATGCAGCATTATTACTTCTTAAATGAGTTCTTGGATCTCTTTTTTGAGTATGGATAAAATCAGGAAATTTATACGCATCTCTTATAAAAAATGTTGGAGTATTATTGCCTACTAAATCCCAATTTCCTTCTTTAGTATAAAATTTAATCGCAAAACCTCTTACATCTCTTTCTGCATCTGCTGCCCCTGCTTCACCTGCAACTGTTGAAAATCTTATAAATAAAGGTGTATTTTCTCCAAGCTGTAAAACTTTTGCTTTAGTGTATTGAGAAATATCTTTAGTAATTCTAAGTTCTCCATAAGCACCACTTCCTTTTGCATGTACTGTTCTTTCTGGAATTCTTTCTCTATTTTGATGAGCAAGTTTTTCAAGCAAAATATAATCTTGCATTAAAAGCGGACCTTTAGCGCCTGCACTTAGTGAATTTTGATTATCGGCTATGATATTTCCAAAATCATTTGTTAGTTTTTTCATTGTGTCTCCTTTTTAAATAATAATTTTTATTATTTGATAAATTATATTCCTATTTTATTAAAATAAAATTAAACGATAAAAATTATCATTATTTAAAAAATGATTATAAAATTCTTATTTTTAAAAAAATAATCTTTTTTTAAGCATAAATATTTTTATTTTGTAATAAAATTGTTAAAAAATAAGAATAAGAATTCTTATTTTAAATATTTTTACTACAAAATTAATAAAAAAGGAGAGCTTATGGATAAGGAAACAAGAACTTATTATATTAAATTAGTTAAATTTCTTGCAGAAGCCTTGGGTAGAAATTATGAAATAGTCTTGCACGATGTAAGCGAAGATGGAGCTAATATAGCAGAAATTGCTAATAACCATATTAGTAAAAGAACTATAAACTCACCTCTAACTGGTTTTGCCATTGAAATGATTAAAAATAAAATCTATTTAGAGCGTGATTACATAACACATTATAAAACTTCAGCTAAAAGCTCACAAGCAATGTTAGGCTCTACTTTTTTTATTAAAAAAGATGAAAAACTCGAAGGTTTGCTTTGTATTAATCATGATACTTCAGCATTTAAAAAAATCTCTGATGAAATTTTAAATCTTGGAAATATTTATGATAATGCTTATGAAAACCCTGAGCAAGAAAATAAAGAATATATTAAACTTGATTTAGAAGAAATTGTCGAAGATATTTCTGGTATGGATATAGAAAGTTTTAAAAATAAAAGCTTAAAACCAAAAGAAAAACAAAAAATGATAGCTAGTTTATATGAAAAAGGTGTGTTTAATGTAAAAGGTGTTATTCCTAAGGTTGCTGAACTTTTAGGTATTTCTGAGCCTAGTGTTTATCGACATTTACAAAAGATTAAATAATCATAATTTAAAAAAATTGTAATTTTTGATACAATAACACTTTAAATTTTATAAAAGGAAAAATATGGCTGATGATATGATGGATGAACAAGGCGAATCAAAGAAAAAAGGTGGCAATACTTTAGTAATTATTATCGTTGTATTTTTATTTGTATTTTTACTTGTGATTGTAGGAGCGATTGCTTATTTAATGTTTAGCGGTGGTTCTGATGAAAATCCTACTCCACAAGCTGAAGAAAGCGCACAAGTTGCACAAACCCCTAAAAAAACAAATGCAGTAGCAGCCAGAGGGAGTGATTATGCAAATATTGGAGTGATGTATCCTTTAGCACCTTTTACACTAAATTTATTAAGCGATGGTGGATCAAGATATGTAAAATGCACAATTCAACTTGAACAAAATGTTGAAACCCTAACCCCTGAACTTGATAAAAAGGTTGCTATTATTAGGGATATTATCATTAGAACTTTAACCTCAAAAACCTTTGAAGAAGTAAGCACCACAAAGGGCAAAGAAAGATTGAAAGATGAATTAACCGGTAAAATCAATGAGGTTTTAACTGACGGTTTTATCAAAAATATTTATTTTACTGACTTTGTAGTATCTTAATGATAGGCTGTGACATAGTCGTATGCTCTCGCATAGAAAAAATTTACAAAAGACACAAAACGCTTTTCTTGGATAAATTTTTATCCAAGCAAGAGCAAAGTTATATAAAAAATACCAACACTCTAGCCGGATTTTGGGCTATTAAGGAAGCTGCTTCTAAGGCTTTGGGGGTTGGAATTTCTAAAGAATGTTCTTTTTTTGACATCATCATCTCTAAAGATGATAAAAATGCTCCACATATTAGTTTTTCTCAAAAAGTCATGCAAGAATTTAATATAAAATCAGCAAGTGTAAGCGTAGCACATGATGGGGGTTTTGCTATAGCAGTAGTGGCTATAGAAACCAAGCAAGGTTAAAAAACCTTGCTTTTACATATAAAGCCCACCGTTAACTTTTAAAATTTCCCCTGTGATATAAGAAGAATGATCGCTTAATAAAAACGCCACAGCTTGAGCTACCTCGCTTGCATCTGCAAAACGCTTTAAAGGGATATTGTTAATATAATTTTGTTTTATTTCATCACTTAAGACTTCAGTCATATCACTTTTTATAAAACCTGGGGTAATGCAGTTATATCTTATATTTCTTGCTGCGCCTTCTTTAGCAAAAGATTTTGTTAGTGCTATCATACCACCTTTACTAGCACTATAATTAGTTTGGCCTGCATTTCCCATCTCTCCAACTATAGAGGCAATATTAACAACCGCGCCAAAACGCTTTTTACTCATAGTTTTTAATGCCTCTCTACAACCTAAAAAGCTTGAATTTAAATTAGCATTAATCACTGAAGAAAAATCATCCATGCTCATTCTAAGTGCTAATTTATCATTTGTAATACCCGCATTATTAACTAAATAACTAAGTTCACCATCACTTTCTACTATAGTTGCAATAGCGCTTGTAAATTCTTCTTCAACACTTGCATCAAATTTAATCACAGCTGCAGTGCCACCACTTTTTTCTATCTCTTCTTTTAACGTATCAGCAAGCTCAGGTTTACTTCTATAATTAATCCAAACTTTCAAACCATAGCTTGCTAATTCTTTAGCTATCGCTGCACCTATACCTTTACTTGCACCTGTTATTAAAACATTTTTTCCACTAAATTTCATTGTTCTCCTTTAAATTAAAATAAAGCCTCATCCATTTCTTTTGGAATAGGTAAGTTTAAAATTTTAAGCACGCTTGGTGCTATATTACTAAGTCCCATGCCTTCTTTAAGCTTTTCTACTCCTTTAGCTTCCACAAAGGCAAAAACATCAAAGGTTGTGTGATTAGTGAGCATATTTTCATTTTCATCCCTCATTGCTTCACAATTTCCATGATCTGAAGTAATAATGAAAGCATAACCATGCTCTCTTGCTTTAGCAATAACCTTACCCAAACATTCATCCACACATTCAACCGCACTAATTGCAGCTTCAAAATCACCCGTATGTCCTACCATATCACCATTTGCAAAATTAACTACGATAAAATCTATACCATTTTCTATACCCTTAATCACCTCATCTGCAACTTCTTTAGCGCTCATTTGAGGTTTTTCATCATATGTTTTTACCTTAGGACTTGGGATTAAAACTCTTGTTTCATTACACTCTAACTCTTCTTTTCCCCCATTAAAGAAAAAGGTTACATGAGCATATTTTTCTGTTTCAGCTGTATGAAGTTGGCTTAAATTTGCATTAGCTATCACAGAAGCTAAGGTATTATTTAATTCTTCTTTTTCAAACATCACAGGTAGTTTAAAACTCTCATCATACAAACTCATAGTAATAGCATTTTTTACAAGTACTTCTTTTGGAAATTCATTAAAACTTTCTTGCGTTAAAGAAGCAACCAATTGACGCATTCTATCATTTCTAAAATTGATAAAAATCACACCATCTTCAGCCTTAATCCCATCAAAGTTTTGACTAATGACTGGGGTTAAAAACTCATCTGCGATATTTTCATCATAATTTTTTTGTATAAATTGCACAAAATCATCACACTTTGGTGCCTTAGCAAATAAAGCATCATAATAAGATTTAACTCTATCATAGCGCTTATCTCTATCCATAGCATAAAATCTTCCCGATAAAGAAGCAAAATTAACCCCTTCTTTTTCGCAAAATTCCTGTAAAGATTTTATAAATTCTAAACCTGAATTTGGGGGACAATCTCTACCATCGCTAATTGCATGCGCAAAAACTTCTTTATTTTCTTGCTTACAAATTTTTAAAAGCGCATCAAAATGTGTATGCATAGAATGCACCCCACCATCACTATAAAGCCCTACAATATGCACTCTTTTGCATTTTTGCAATAAATCTTTTAAAGCCTTATTATCTTTTAAAGCATCATTTTCTATGGCTTTATTTATCTTGACTAAATTTTGATATATTATGCGTCCACTACCTATACACATATGCCCCACTTCACTATTACCCATTTGACCTTCAGGCAGACCAACTGCCAAACCACTTGTTTTTATTAAAACATTAGAGGTATTTTCAAAAAGCTTATCATAAGTTGGCTTTTTAGCATGAAAAAAAGCATTATAGTTTGAATTTGTATTATGTCCTATACCATCTGTGATGATCAAAATACATTTTTGACTCATTTTTTACTCTTTTTTATAATTTATTTATGTGATTTTACTAAAATTATGCTTTTAAAAAACAAATACAAGGTTAAAATTTTGCTTTATCTTACAGAATATACAAATTATATGTTTTTTTCTTATATTAGCGTGCGTGCTGGTTTTGCATTTTTTATCGCTTTATTTTTGAGTTTGTATTTAATGCCAAAATTTATCAAATGGGCTCAAAATAAAAAAGCAAATCAACCTATTTATGAATACGCTCCACAATCACACCAAGCTAAATCTCACACCCCTACTATGGGTGGACTTGTTTTTATCTTTGCTACTATCATAGCAAGTGTTTTAAGCGCTGATTTAAATAATAGTTTTGTAATTGTTGGATTATTATGTTTAGTACTATTTTGCACTATAGGCTTAGTAGATGATTTGGGTAAAATTTTAAAAAAAGACAATCATGCAGGACTAAGCCCAAAAATGAAGCTTCTAGGGCAATTTAGCGCTGCTTTTATCTGTGTTGGATTATTATATTTATTTAACATAAATACTGAATTTTATTTACCTTTTTACAAACATGCTATATTTGATGGTGGTATGTTTATGTTGTTTTTATGGATTTTAGTCATTGTATCAAGCTCTAATGCTGTGAATTTAACCGATGGACTTGATGGACTTGCAACCGTGCCTTCTATATTTTCTCTTTTAAGCCTTGGTGCTTTTTTGTATTTAAGTGGAAATGCTATTTATAGTTCTTATTTATTTTTACCTAAAATTCAAGGTCTAGGAGAACTTGTGGTATTAAGCGCAGCTTTAGTTGGTGCGCTTATGGGATTTTTGTGGTATAACTGCTATCCTGCGCAAGTTTTTATGGGAGATAGCGGGAGTTTAAGCATAGGGGCATTTTTGGGTTATCTTGGTATAGTAAGTAAAAATGAAATTTTACTTTTGCTTATAGGTTTTGTATTTGTTTTAGAAACTATTTCAGTGATTTTACAAGTCGGAAGTTTTAAAATTTTTAACAAAAGAGTATTTAAAATGGCACCTATTCATCATCATTTTGAAAAAATAGGCTGGGTAGAAAATAAAATTATCGTGCGTTTTTGGATGATAGCCTTACTTGCAAATATCATTGCATTAATTAGTATAAAGTTAAGATAATGAAAATTTCACTTTTTGGATATGGAAAAACAACTAAAGCTTTTGCACAGCGTTTTGGAAATTGTGATATTTATGATGATCATTTTACAAGTATAAGTAAAGATGAATTTAACAATACACTATTACCACCTTGTGAATTTGATCCTTTAAAAAGTGACTTAGAAATTCCAAGCCCTGGTTTTCCAAGTGATCATCTTCTCATACAGCAAGCAAGAAATTTAAGCAGTGAGTATGATTTTTTCTATGATGGCATGCCAAAAAGTGTTTGGATAAGTGGAACAAATGGCAAAACCACTACTACTCAAATGACACATCATCTTTTAAAACACATCAACGCACAAATGGGAGCAAACATAGGAACTCCTTTAGCACAAATGAATGCTAATGCTAAATTATGGATTTTAGAAAGCTCATCTTTTTCACTTTTTTACACCAAAGTAGCTAAACCTGAAATTTATGCACTTTTACCTATTACACCCGATCATCTTTCTTGGCATAAAAGCTTTGAAAATTACGAGCGAGCAAAGCTTAGCGTGCTTGAAAGAATGAATGAAAATGATGTGGTAATTTTACCTAAAAAATATGAGGTTTATCCAACTCATGCTTATGTTATAAGCTATGAAGATGAGCAAGATTTAGCTAAAAAAATGCAAATTGATTTAGAAAAAATTCATTTTAAAACTCCATTTTTACTTGATGCACTTATTGCCTTAAGTATAGAAAAAATCATACTAGATCGTTGCTCTTATGAACTTTTAAATGAGTTTAAGATAGAAAAAAATAAACTTGAAGAAATATTTGATCATAAAAATAGACTTTGGGTAAATGACACTAAAGCGACTAACCTTGATGCTAGTTTAGCTGCTCTTAAACGTTATAAGGATAAAAAAATTCATCTTATCATAGGTGGGGATGATAAGGGAGTGGATTTAAGTGCTTTATTTACTTTTATGAAAGAGCTTAATATAGAGCTTTATGCTATAGGAAAAAGCACTAATAAAATGCTTAAATATGCTAAAAATGCTAATTTAAAAGCACATTTTTGCGAATTTTTACCTAAAGCGGTAGAAAAAATCAATCAAAATTTAACTAATGATGAAGTAGCCCTGCTAAGCCCTGCTTGTGCGAGCTTAGATCAGTTTAAATCTTACGAAGAAAGAGGGGAGCTTTTTAAAAAATGCATTCAAGAATTAAACTAAGTCTTTTTGAATACAAAGTTTTAAAAACTCACATAAATTTATAAATTTCTTGCTTGGCTCTTTATTTTTATGATAAACCAAGCAAAGCTCTCTTGAGATTTTAAAATTTTTTAATCTTACTTCAAATAAGCTTTTAGCTTCAAGTTCTTCTTTAATACTAAATTTAGGTAAAACTGCCAAAAATCTACCTTTTTTAACCAACTCTTTTATCATAGCAGTTGAGTTTAGCTCATAAACCAAATTAAGCTTTACATCTTTAGGTAAAGCATTTAAAAACACTTCTTTTGCACCAGAACCTTGCTCACGACTTAGCCATTTAAAATCCTTTAACTCATCTATGAAAAATTCTTTTTTTAAATCATTTTTACTCACCACAATCAACTCATCATCGCAAATTTTAATCTTTTTTATATCCTTATCTTTGCAAATCCCTTCAATCAAACCTATATCGATTTCTTTATCTAAAATATCTTTGATAATATTTTGACTGTTATCCAAAGACAAATTTAACTTGATATTTTCTGCCTTTTGATCCAAAAAAGATCCTAGTAAATAAGTACCTACATTTTGACTAACTTTCATACTTATTTCATAGCTTTGATCATCCTGCATTGCTTTTTCAATACGCTCAAATTCTAAAATCAAAGGAGCAATTTGTTTTAAAAAAACCTTTCCTTTTTCGTTCAAGCTTAAAAATTTAGTATTTCTATCAAAAAGCTTGGTGTTTAAACTTTTTTCAAGTTCAAATATAGCTAAAGACAAAGCAGATTGAGTTATATTTAATTCTTTAGCACAAGTTCTTAAATTTAAATTTCTACACAAGGCTTGAAAATATTTTATTTGTTTAAAAGTCATAAGTACTCTTTTGATAAATATTTTTAATCATTATATCAAATAAAATTAATTTTACTTATCACAAAAAAATCATTAAGATTACAAAAAACAAAAAAGGAAAAATTCATGCATAAAAATATATATAAACATAGAAAATTTGAAGCTTTTTTACTGCTTTTTACCCTTGCTTTTTGTGCTTTTGCTATCTCTGAGCTTAATTTTTTTAAAAATCTTGGAATTTCAGCTTTAATCATAGCCGTGATTTTGGGAGCTTTAATAGGAAATTTAGCACATCAAAATGCAAATTTGCTCAAAAAATCAGGAGTTTTAAGCATAGCAACAAAAGAAATTTTAAGACTTGGGATTATACTTTATGGCTTTAGAATTACTTTTAATGATTTAGAAAAAGTTGGATTAAATGGAATTTTATTAGCATTTTTAGTGGTGTTTTCTACCTTTTTTATAGGGCTTTTATTAGGAAAATTATTTAAACTTGATCTTAAAGAAAGCATACTTATAAGTAGTGGCTCAAGCATTTGTGGAGCAGCTGCTGTGATGGCTAGTGAAAGCGTTGTTAAAGGTGGCTCTGCCAAAGTTGGCGTGGCAGTTTGTACTGTGGTTGTATTTGGAACTTTGGGGATGTTTTTATATCCTTTGGCTTGGAATTTAGGCTGGTTTGATTTTTTTAATTTAAAACAAATGGGATATTTCATGGGAGCAAGCTTGCATGAAGTTGCACATGCTGTTGCAGCAGGTGAAGCTGTGCAAGCAGGAGATGGTGCTGTCATAGAAAAAATGATGCGTGTTTTAATGCTAGTGCCTTTTTTAATTTTCTTAAGTCTTTTTTCATTGAAATTTCTAAGTAAAAATAATGAAAAAATATCCATTAAAGCAAATATTCCTTATTTTGCTTTGTGGTTTTTATTTGCATGTGGTATTAGCTCACTTGAAATATTAAATACAGATTTTGCGCTTAACTATATAAAACCAAGTATACAAACCATAGACACACTTTTACTTTCTATGGCCATGGTAGCTTTGGGAGTGAATATCCATAAAAATGTTTTAAAAAATGCAGGTTTTAAACCATTTTTAATGGCATTGTTGCTTTTTATTTGGTTAATCTTTATATCAATTAGCTTAATTCTCCTATTAAATTTATAATATGTTTCATAATGAAACATATTATAGTATTTTATAATTTTTTATTAATTTAATATTTATTTTTTACTACTTTATATTTAAATAATATTATAATTACATTGAAAGAAATAAACAAAAAAAGGAGTTAACATGTTTACGCCTAAAACAAAATGTGAATTAGTTGCTCTTGTTAGAGAAGAGCTTATTGCCTTAGACAAAATTGATGTAAGCTTAATTACAGATATGTCTTATTTATTCTACTATTCTACTAGAACTAACTTTAATGGTATAGAAAAATGGGATGTATCAAATGTTAAAGATATGTCTTATATGTTTTATTGCTGCAAAAGCTTTAATCATGATATTTCCAAATGGAATGTTAAAAATGTTGAAAATATGGAAGGAATGTTTTTTGATTGCGAATCTTTTAATCAAGACTTGTCTTCTTGGAATATGTCAAATGTAAAAGATACTAAATATATGTTTTGCAATTGTCTTAAATTTAACCATAAAGTAGAAAATTGGGATGTGCATAATGCCATTACAATGGCACATATGTTTGAAAACTGTAAACAATTTGATCAAGATTTATCAAGATGGGATGTGCACAATGCTAAAACAATGGCATTTTTATTGCACAATTGTACTAATTTTCACTATGATGTTAAAAAATTAGATATTGATAAAAATTGTAATATTCAAAAAATACTAGGACATGAAGAAATACAAAATAAATATGCTATAAAACATTGATTGCAAGGTAAGCTATTGCTTACCTACTTGATTAATCCAAAGTCCCATAGCAATCACAACAATAACCTGCCCTAAAAATCCTTGAAATATACTAAATAATCTTAGCAAAGAACTAACAGGAGTTACATCTCCAAAACCTATCGTTAGCATAGTAACTCCGCTAAAATAATAACAATCAACCAAACCTTTTATTCTATTTTGAATTTGAGGTTTTAACTCATCATCCAAAGACCAAAAATTATGAATTCCTCTTATAGGGGTTTGAAATTGCACTTCTATAACTTTTTCTTGTAAATTTATAATGTCTAGATTTTCATTTTTTTGAGTAGCAATTAACATTCTATTGTAATTATCTACATCACAAGAAAAATAATACAAATTCCCATACGCAAACCATATCAAAACATACGCATATAAAATAATAAAAAATTTTTCTTTAATATTAATCTTTCCACTAAAAGCAGCCCAAATACTAATAAGCAAAAAAACCATCAATGCTACAGCCACCATAATAGGAATAATATTTAAAATTAAAAATAAAATTTCAGAAGTAATTTTACCTGTTGCATAAATAGCAAGTTCATCAAATAAAAAACTACAAAACAAAGGCACCATAGCAAGCAAAGTCCAAATAAAGAGAAATTGTTTGGTGCTTTTGTGATAAATGCTAATATAATGATTTAAAAGTCTATGGTGCAACATTAGCGAATCAGCAATAAAGGTTTTTTAGCCTTAGTTAAAATATCATTTGTCAAACTACCAAATAAAATACTTTTTAACCAGTGATGTGAATAAGCTCCCATAATCAATAAATCTATATCATTTTGTTCACCAAAATCAAATAAAGCCTGAGTAATCTCTCCATTTAAATGCTGAGTTTGCACATTTAAATTTGCTTCTTTAAAAATTTGACTTACTTGAGCTAATAACTCATAAGAAGCTTTTTCATCTTCAGAAACATTTACTACATAACGCTTTGTTTCTTTAAAAATAGGTCTTTTAATAGCTTGCTCTATGGCCTTTTTAGCTAAATTACTCCCATCATAAGCCATCATCACACTTTTAATCTCTTTAAAAGCAGAATTTACAAGCAAAATAGGTACATTTAAAGCTCTTACTAATTCTTCTGTATGAATGCCTATTTTGTTTTTCTTACCCCCGCCTTTTAAACCTGCTATGGCTAATCTTATTTGATTATTGTATTCTTTTAAAACTTCTTCCAAATCTCCATCTCTTTGCACACTAAAGCATTCTTTTATGCCTTGTTCTTTTGCATAAATGCAAAATTCTTCTAAAATTCTTTGCCCTTTTTTGCAAAGATTTTCATTTTTTTGGTTTTGCTCTTCTACTAAATCTTCAATCACACACCCACTAGCACCTATGCCAAAACTACAAGCTAATTCAGCATTAGTAAAATTTGGCTCTATAGTATATAAAAACATTAAAGGCAAATCTAACTTTTTAGCTAAATACACCCCATAATACAAACTTTCCCTGCAAGGCTCTAAAACATCCACACAAACTAGAATTTTTTCCATTTAATATCCTTTTGTAGCATTAATCTTGTGCTTTTTGAGCTATTAAAACACCTTCTATGATTTTTTTAATATCTCCATCTAATATATTATCAACCTGTGAAAAAGCTTCATTTGAGCGTGTATCTTTAACTTGTTGATAAGGAAAAAGTACATAAGAGCGGATTTGATGACCCCAACCTATCTCACTTTTTTCGCTTGAATTTGCTTCATCTTGTTGTTTCATAAGCTCAAGCTCATAAAGGCGTGATTTTAACATTTTAAAGGCTGTAGCTTTGTTTTTATGTTGGCTTCTATCGTTTTGACATTGCACTACTATACCACTTGGCATATGAGTTATGCGCACTGCTGATTCAGTTTTATTAACATGTTGTCCACCTGCTCCACTTGCTCTATAATAATCAATCCTTATATCTTTTTCTTCAATTTCTATTTCTATATCATCATCAAGTTCAGGTGAAACCATCACACTAGAAAAACTCGTATGACGACGTCCTGCGCTATCAAATGGAGAAGTTCTTACTAAACGATGAATGCCATTTTCAGCTTTTAAATACCCATAAGCATTTTCGCCTTTTACCAAAAAGCTAACATCTTTAAGCCCTGCCTCTTCGCCTTCTTGAAAGTCAAGTGTTTCTACTTTAAAACCTTCTCTTTCACAAAATCTCAAATACATCCTATAAAGCATACTAGCCCAGTCATTACTCTCCGTTCCACCCGCTCCTGGGTGAATGGAAACTATAGCATTTTTACTATCATTTTCTCCGCTTAAAAGCATAGAAATTTCAAGATTTACAATAAGATCTTCTAGCTTGTTTGCATCTTCAAATAAAGCTTCTATAGTATCTAAGTCATTTTCACTATTTGCTAGATCAAAAAGCTCGCTAGCATCGTTTAAAGCATTATTTGCATTTTCATAATTTTTAAGTAAATTTGAAATTTTAGTTTTTTCTTTACCTATAACGCCTGCTTGTTTTACATCACTCCAAAAAGAAGGGGAATTTTCTAAATTTTCTATTTCTTTTAATCTTGCTTTTATCTCTTCAGGCTTAATAATAGAAGCAATATTTCCGACTTTGTTTTTTAATTTTTTTAAAAGTTCGCTGTATTCGTAATTATCCATAAAAATTTTCTTTCTAATTTTTGATATAATTTAATCTTATAATTTTAGCAAAAAAATAAAACATTTAAAGTGAGAAATATGCCAAAACTTTTTTTAATGTCTTTAGGTTGTAATAAAAATTTAGTTGATAGTGAAATCATGCTTGGGAGATTAAGTGATTATGAAATTTGTGATGAGCCAAGCATAGCTGATGTTTTGATTATAAATACCTGTGGCTTTATAGATAGTGCTAAAAAAGAAAGCATAAATGCGATTTTAGACTTACACGAGCAAAGAAAAAAAGATTCATTGTTAGTTGTAACAGGTTGTTTAATGCAACGTTACCGCGAGGAATTAATGAAAGAACTACCTGAAGTTGATCTTTTTACCGGTGTGGGAGATTATGAAAAAATTGATGAGATGATACTTAAAAAAACTAATCTTTTTTCCAATTCTACTTACTTGCAAGATGAAAATACCAATCGTGTAATCACAGGATCAAACTATCATGCTTTTATCAAAATAGCTGAAGGGTGCAATCAAAAATGTTCATTTTGCGCCATACCAAGCTTTAAAGGCAAGCTTAAATCAAGAAGCCTAGAAAGCATTGTAAATGAAGTAAAAGAACTTGTTAAAAAAGGCTATAAAGACTTTTCTTTTATCGCTCAAGATACAAGTTCGTATTTATTTGATCAAGGTCAAAAAGATGGACTTTTAAAACTTATTGAAGCTATAGAAAATATCCAAGGCGTAAAAGCTGCTAGAATTTTATATCTATATCCAACAAGCATTAGCAAAGAAGTGATAGAAAAAATCATTCAATCAAAAGTTTTTGTAAATTATTTTGATATGCCTTTGCAGCACATCAGCGATAATATGCTTAAAATCATGAAACGCGGAGCTAACAAAGCTAAACTAATCGAGCTTTTAAATTTAATGAAACAAGCTCCAAATTCATTTTTACGCACAGGTTTTATCGTGGGTCACCCTGGAGAGAGTGATGAGGATTTTGAAGAATTATGCGCTTTTATCAAAGAATTTGGTTTTGATAGAATTAGTGTTTTTGCTTATTCTAAAGAAGAAGATACCGCAGCTTTTGACATGGAACAAATTCCTAGTAAAACCATCAATGCAAGATTAAAAGTGATAGAAAAAATCGTCGATGAATGCATAGAAAAAAGCTTTAATCAACAAGTCGGTAAAAAAACTTTAGCATTTTGTGAAGGTCACAGCTCTGAAGGAGAATTTTTCATCGGTGCGAAAGATTTGCATTGGGATAGAAATATAGATGGAGAAATTCTCATCAATGAAAGTGATTGTGGCGATTTAGAAATGGGTAAGCTTTATGAGTGTGAAATCACACAAAATTTAGATAAAAAACTCATTGCAAAAGCCTTAAGAAAGCTTAATGATTGATAGCAAATATTTACATCATTTAAAGCAAGGAAGAAATCTTTTAGCGTTTTCTCATGGGAGTGATTCTAGTGCTTTATTTTTCATGCTTTTAGAAAAAAACATAGATTTTGATCTTGCTTTTATAAATTATAAAACTCGTAAAAATAGTGACAAAGAAGAGCAAAGTGCTAAAGAATTAGCCAAGCATTTTCATAAAAAAATTTACATCAAAACCACACCCAAGATAACAAAAAATTTCGAAGCTTACGCAAGAACTTTGCGTTATGAATTTTTTGAAGAACTTTGCAAAAATTACTCTTATGATAATCTTTTACTAGCTCATCATTTAAATGATAAACTAGAATGGTTCTTAATGCAATTTTCCAAAGGTGCAGGGCTTAGAGAATTACTTGGTTTTAAAGATATTGAAAAAAGACAATATTTTACTATCATAAGACCCCTGCTTGAAATTCCAAAAGAAGAAATTTCAAATTACTTAAAAGAAAACAATATCACTTATTTTCATGATGAGAGTAATGATAATGAGAAATATTTTAGAAATTTCATACGCAAAAATTTTGCCAATGAGTTTTTAAAACTTTATCCAAATGGAGTAAAAAAAAGCTTTAAATACCTAGAAAAAGACTTAAAAGAAGAAAATATTTGTGAATTTAAAAATATTTACATTACTCATAAAGATGAAAGTTTAATCGCAAAATGTTTTAAAAAGCTTGGAGTACTTTTAAGTGCTAAACAAAGACAAGAAGCATTAAAAGGCGATGGAGTGATTTCACATAAAATAGGCATTGTTTATATGCAAGAAAAAGTTTTGATTTTTCCTTTTGTAAATTGTGAAAAAATGCCAAAAGAATTTAAAGAAATTTATAGAAAAGCAAAAATCCCTAAACTCTTAAGAGCATATTTACACACAAAAAATATTGATGTAAAAGAGCTTATGCAAGCTCTTTTATGATTTCTTCAAAAAGTTCTTTTACCCTTGCTTCTAAAAAGTCTTTAAATTCAACACTTGTAGCTTCGGCACGCATGATAAGATATGGACTTGTATTAGAAGCACGCAAAAGTGTCCAGCCTTCTTTAAAGGTGATTCTAACTCCGTCAATTTCATTACAATCAAGCACATTTTCAAAAGCGTTTGCTTTTACTTTTTCTTTAAATTTTTCTATGATTTGAAATTTATTTTCCTCACTAACCCTAAGCTTGATCTCTTCACTTGCATAAAGTTTTGGCAATTCTTTAACTAATTTTTCTATATCAAAACCATTTACTAAAAGCTCTAATGTTCTTAAAAATGCATAAATTCCATCATCATAACCAAAATATCTATCTTTAAAGAAAATATGCCCACTAAGCTCTGCTGCTATGTCGATATTTTGCTCTTTCATCATTTTTTTAATGTTAGAATGTCCAGTCTTACCCATCATGATAAAACCAAATTTAGCTACCTCATCAAAAAGATTTTTAGAACATTTTACTTCACCTAAAACTCTAGGATTTTTTATATTTTTAGCAAATAAATAGCAAAGCTCATCACCCTTAAACACATAGTCTTTACTTGCAACCACCAAGCGATCTCCATCTCCATCAAAAGCAAAGCCCATTTTTGCATTTTCATTTTCTTTTAACGCAACTTGTAATGCGTGTAAATTTTCAAGCTCTGTTGGATCAGGCGCATGATTTGGAAAATTTCCATCAGGATTTTCAAATAAAATTTGCGCATTAAGATTTAATTTTTCCACCAAAGGCTTTATAATTACTCCAGTGGCTCCATTTGCACAATCAATAATGATTTTTTCTTTATAATCTTTAAGATGTGAAAAATGTTTAGCTAAAAAGTCTATATATAAGCTTTTAATATCATAATTTTCATATCTTAAATCATCATTGATTTCAAGTTCTAAATACTCTTGCACTTTAGCTGAAAGTTTTTTTAAATCAGTACCAAAAAAACTTTCTTTATTAATCGTGATTTTAAAGCCATTGTATTCTTTTGGATTGTGTGAGCCTGTTATCATGATATTTGCATCAAAAATATCATCGAAAAACAAACTAAAATATCCCATAGGAGTTGGTGCTAAGCCTATATTGAAAACTTGCATATTAGCTTTATTTAAACCACTAATTAAATAGTTAAAAAGTTCATTTGCACTATACCTTGCATCATAGCCTACGCTTACTTTCTCACAACCCCTTGCTTTCATTTCTAAACCCAAGGCATAGCCTATGGCTTTTACACTTTTTTCATTTAACTCACTTGGGTAAAGCCCTCTTATATCATACTCCCTAAAAATCAAATCTAACATTTTAATCCTTTTGTTTTCTAAGTTCTAATTTTGCTTGTTTTAAACTTTCTTCTATGTTTTCATTTTTACTTGATAAACAAAGTTTAATTTCTAATTTTGCATTTTGCTCTTTAAATTCAAAACTATATTTTTGCATAAAATTTTCAAGCATTTGAAGCTTGCTTTGCACAAAGGCTATATTTTCATTTTCAAATACAATAATAAAATAATCCTTATCATCTTTAAAAACCCTAGCATGCAAAGCTTTTTTTAAAATCCTAGCAAACTCATGCATTACAAACTCGCCCATTTTTAAGCCTTTTTGATGATAAATTTCATTGATATTTTTTACTTCAATCAAGGCTAAATGAAAATTTTCAAGTCCTTGAGCATATCTTCTTAAGGCTTTTAAATTTGGCAAATTGGTTAAAATGTCAAAAAAAGCTATTTTATAAGCTTTATATGCTAAAAATCCTATCAACACTAAAGAAGCAAATTCATAATAACCCAAATCAACACTATTGTAAAATAAAAACTGCACACTTAAGCCCATATAAGCTAGTAAAAAATGAAAATCATTGTTTTTAAAATACGAAAATAATAAAAATATTATTCCCACCCAAAACACACAAAAACTTAACTCACTAATAGGCTTAAAAAATTGCGTTGAGAGACCAAAAATCTCACTTGTAATGCTTGCATTAAAATTAGTACTTGTGCTAAGTATTAACGCTACAAAACCCATAAAGATTAAATACGCAAATTTAACGAGATTAATTCTTTCAAAAACAAGTTTGCTATCTTGTAAAAATACAAAAAGTACAAAAGAAAAAGGCAAAAACACCGAGATAAACAAATGCGCTTGATATTCACTTGCTACTAAAGATAAAGCTCTAGCACATAAAATCAACAAAAGTAAGAAAAAAATCTTATTTTGCTTAAAAAAATAAGCTAAAAATAAAGCCAAGATATTAAAAACCAAAGTCATACTAGGCAATGTTTTTAACAATAAATACGAAAAATCCAAAATAATAAACCTTTTTTTGTTAAAATTATAGCAAAAATATTTTAAGGATATTAATGGTAGAAGTAAAAAATCTCACTATGCGTTTTGCAAACCAACTTTTATTTGAAGATGTAAATTTAAAATTAAACCGTGGTGAAAGATATGGACTTATAGGCGCAAATGGCGCAGGAAAATCAACCTTTTTAAAAATTCTCTCAGGCGAAATAGAATCAAGCAGTGGAGAAATTTGTATAGATCCAAATTTAAAAATCGCCGTGTTAGGACAAGATCAATTTGCTTTTGAAAATTACACTATCAAAGATGCAGTAATGTGTGCAAATAAAAGATTATACGATGCACTAAAAGAAAAAGAAAAACTTTATATGAGTGAAGAATTTACCGATGAAATCAATGATAGATTAAGCGAGCTTGAAATCATAACAGCAGAAGAAGATCCAAACTATGATTGCGAACTTAGATGTGAAAAAATTCTTAGTTCTTTAAATATAAAAGATTTTAATGCTCTCATGAGTACTTTGCAAAGTGCGGATAAATTTAAAGTTTTATTAGCACAAGTATTGTTTTTAGGTGCTGATGTGTTATTTTTAGATGAACCTACAAACAACCTTGACTTAGAAGCTATTTCTTGGCTTGAAAATGAACTTTTAAGACATGAGGGAACTTTAGTAGTAATTAGCCATGATAGACATTTTCTAAATAAAGTTTGTACAAGAATTTTAGATGTGGATTTTAAACAAATACGCGATTTTGCTGGAAATTATGATGATTGGTACATGGCTTCAACCTTACTTGCTAAACAAGCTGAACTCAAACGCGATAAAACTTTAAAAGAAAGAGAAGAATTAGAAAATTTCATACGTCGTTTTAGTGCTAATGCTTCAAAAGCCAAACAAGCTACAAGTAGGGCTAAAGCTTTAGAAAAACTTGAACTTGAAGAGATTAAAACTTCAAGTAGGCGTGATCCTAGCATAGTTTTTAGAACTAATAGAGAAATAGGAAATGAAGTTTTAGAATTAAAAGGTATTAGTAAAGCTTATGATAAAACTTTATTTGAAAATTTAGAATTAAAATTAGAAAAAGGTGATAAAATAGCCCTAATCGGTGCAAATGGTGTTGGAAAAAGCACTTTAGCTAAAATCATTGCATCAAAATTAGAACCTGATAGTGGTCATATTCACCTTGGTGCTACCATAGAAATGGGATATTTTTCACAAGATACAACGAATTTAATTAATGAGGATTTGAAACTTTATGAATGGCTAATGAGTGAAAAATTCAAAGATTTGGATGAAATTCGTAAATGTCTTGGTAGAATGCTCTTTAGCGGAAGTGATCAAGAAAAAATGGCCTCTAGCTTAAGTGGAGGCGAAAAACACCGCTTAATGCTTTCAAAATTAATGTTAGAGCGTGGAAATTTCTTACTTTTAGATGAACCGGATAATCATTTAGATCTTGAAAGTATCATTGCATTAGGTGAAGCCTTATATAATTTCAAAGGTTGCGTGATATGTATAAGCCATGATAGAGAGCTAATTAGTGCCTTTGCCAATCGTATATGGTTTTTAGAAGATGGAAAATTAACAGATTTTAAAGGAAGTTATGACGAATTTTTAGGAGGTTTAGAATGAATTCGTTTAAGATAAAGTATGCAGCTGGTTTTGGACATTTTACTCAAAATCACAGAGGCTTTGGTCCAACTATTTATGTAGAAGAAAGTATTGATTTTCAAAGTGAAAAAGATTATTTTGACTATGTTGAATTTTATGAAAAATTCAGCAAAGAAGATGATACTTATTTTCATATTTCATTTTTAGAAGATCGCCCTTTAACTTCTCAAGAATTAGAAAGTAGAAATGCTTATAGAAAACTAAGGGATGAGCGCTGTAATAAAGCTAGAGAAGAGTTTATTAAAAACAATGAAATAGAAGCTGAATACTACCCAACTCATGGCGATTAAGGAATGATTTTTGCTTGTTTTTTCCTTGTAATATTTTGAAAGGAGAAAACATGCAAGTTAACCATGATAATTTATCGGTTAAAGAGTATGGGTATGGTCAAAGTAGTGCTTATAAAAGCACTCAAGGAGCTAATGAAGACTTTATGTCTTTACTTAATCAAAACAATAGTAAAAATTTAAACGAGCAAAGTATAAAACTTGATGAACTTTTTTCAAAAGCTATGAGTCAAGATCAATTTAGCACAGGAATTTTTAGCTCAAATATGTCAAATATTTATAATTATCGTTTTAGAGGACAAAACGAAACTCCTATACAAGCTAATATAGAAGAAAAACAAGAGCCGCAAAAAGATATGGTAAAAGATCTTTTAAGTTCTTTGTAAAAATGAAGTAAGCAAGCGCTTACTTCCAAACAAGTCCACTAAATTCGAACTCTTTTGCAAATTTTTTAAATTCCTCTTCTTCTTTGGCATTAACACTTAAAACCAATTCAACATTTTCTTGAAATTTTTTTTCATATGAAATGTTATTTTTATTTAAAAAATGCTCAAATCTTGGATAAAGATGAAAAGGAATGTTTAAAATTAAAATATTTTTAGCTTCAAATTCTAAAAGCGTTGCATTTAAAATAGCTTCATTTGCAGCTTCACTATAAGCTCTTACAAGACCACCTGTACCAAGTTTAATCCCTCCAAAATAACGCACCACAATCACCGCGCAATTAACAAGCAAAGCTCCTCTTAAGACATTCAAACAAGGCATTGCAGAAGTTCCTTTTGGCTCACCATCGTCGCTTTTATCTTCTATGATTTGACCAAATTCGTTTAAATACCTATAAGCATATACAAAATGCACGGCTTTTAAATGCTCGTTTCTTAGTTTTTGCATTAAAGTTTGAAAATCTTCTAAAGGACATAAAAAAGACAAAAAAGTTGATTTTTTGATTTCTATTTTTGCTTGATAAATTTGATCAATGGTTTTCATATTTTCCTTAATTTAGCTATAATATTTAAATAAAATTATAATCAAAACAACTTATAAAAATTTAAGGATAAACTATGCTTCAAACTTGTATTTTTCCTGCAGCAGGTTATGGTACTAGATTTTTACCTGCCACAAAAACCCTACCTAAAGAAATGCTTCCAATTTTGATAAAACCATTAATTCACTATGGTGTAGATGAGGCTTTAGAAGCTGGTATGGAAACCATGGGCTTTGTTACAGGACGTGGAAAAAGGGCTTTGGAGGATTATTTTGATATTTCTTATGAACTTGAACACCAAATCGCAGGTACTAAAAAAGAATACCTTTTAAGTGAAATAAGAACACTCATAGATCGTTGCACCTTTACTTTTACAAGACAAAATGAAATGAAAGGCTTAGGAGATGCGGTTTTAAAAGCAAAGCCTTTAGTGCAAGATGAAGCTTTTGGGGTAATTTTGGCAGATGATTTATGTGTGAATGAAGATGGGGTAAATGTCCTAGCTCAAATGGTAAAAATTTATGAAAAATACCGCTGCTCTGTTATAGCTGTAATGGAAGTTGAAGCCGATCAAGTTTCAAACTATGGGGTTATAGCTGGAAATGCCGTGGAAGAGGATTTAATCATGGTAAATTCTATGGTAGAAAAACCCGATCCAAAAGATGCTCCAAGTAACTTAGCTATCATAGGAAGATACATTCTAACACCTGATATTTTTGGCATTTTAGAAAACACCAAAGCAGGTAAAAACGGAGAAATTCAACTAACCGATGCCTTACTTTCACAAGCAACTAATAATATGGTTTTAGCTTATAAATTTAAAGGAAAAAGATTTGATTGTGGAAGCGTAGAAGGCTTTGTAGAAGCGACAAATTATTTTTATGAGAAAAGTAAAAATGCTAAATAATACTTTATTTTTTAAAACCCAAGATTTTAAAAAAATCACCGCTTATGCAAATAGAATGAATGATGAGTTAGAAAGTGGCGATATAGGATATTATCATTTAGTAGATACAAGCTTTGATTTAATCAAAGAAAGCAAAGATTTTATCGCTACTAAAACTCATATAGAAAATATTGTTTTAGTAGGTATGGGTGGATCAAGTTGTGGGGTTAAAGCTTTAAAAGAGCTTTTATTTGATCAAGTAGAAGAAAAAAAACTTTTTATTATTGACAATACCTCCTCACATACTTTTACCCAAACTATGCAAAAAATAAATCCCCAAAAAACACTTTTCATCATAGCAAGTAAATCAGGTACAACTATAGAGGTGATTTCTTTATTTAAACTCATCATTGCTCATTTTGATTTTAAAAATGAAAATTTGCATGAAAACTTTGTGTTTATTACTGATTTTGAATCAAAACTTCACAAACTAGGTGAAGAATTAAATATAAAATGCTTTTTTATACCTAAAAATGTTGGAGGTAGATTTAGCGTTTTATCCGCTATTGGTATTGTTCCTTTGAGTTTTTGTGGCTATGATACCAAAACCTTATTAGAAGGTGCAAAAGCTTGTTATGTGGATTTTTTTGAGAAAAAATGTGATCAAATTTTGCAAAAGGCTTACCATTATTGTACGCATAAAAGTGCTCATATTAATGTGCTTTTTTCTTATGGTGATGCTTTTAAGGGCTTTAATGAATGGTATATTCAACTAATTGCTGAAAGTTTAGGTAAAAAACAAGGCTTTAAACGCATAGGTTTAACTCCTATTGCTTTAATTGGCGCTAGAGATCAGCATAGCTTTTTACAACTTATCATGGATGGACCTAAAGATAAAACTGTTACTTTTTTAAAAATCAAAGATAGTCAAAAATCTCCTAGTATCCCAAATATAAGCTTTAATCATTTGCAAAATTGTGATTTTACTAATGAAGTTAATTTACATGATCTTTTAAATGCTCAATGTGATGCAACCATGCATGCATTAATTGCTGAAAATTTAAGTGTTGATGTCATAGAACTTGAAAAATTAGATGCTTATCATTGTGGGTATTTAATGTATTATTATGAGTTATTTACTTCTGCATGTGGTATTATGCTTGGAATTAATACTTATGATCAACCTGGTGTAGAGGTAGGAAAGTTAATACTCAAAAATATGTTAAGTAAATAAATTTGCTTTATTGTAAAAAAAGAGTATAATGAAAATATAATAATTACTAATATTAAAATTTATTAGATAATAATAATTATTATTTAAGAATTTTATGTTATAATTTTAAAAATAAAAAAGGAGATAACATGTCAGTAACAAAACAATTATTGCAATTACAAGCGGATGCTCATAGTTTATGGATTAAATTTCATAATTATCACTGGAATGTAAAAGGTTTACAGTTCTTCTCAATTCATGAATATACAGAAAAAGCTTATGAAGAAATGGCAGAGCTTTTTGATGATTGCGCTGAGAGAGCTTTACAACTAGGAGAAAAAGCTATCGTTTGCTCAAAAACATTACTAGAAAATGCAAAAGCACCTAAGGCTCAAAAAGATTGTTTTACTCCAGTGGAAGTTTTAGAACTTATTAGAGAAGATTATAAATATCTTTTGGCTGAATTTAAAAAGCTAAATGAAGAAGCTGAAAAAGCAAGCGATACCACAACAGCAGCATTTGCTCAAGAAAATATTGCAAAATATGAAAAAGTTCTTTGGATGCTTAACTCAACTATCCAAAATACTTGTTCTATGTAAGAATTTATAATGTTTTTTGACTTGCAAAGCTTTATTGCTTTAAGTCAAAAAACAAATTTAACCTCTCAAGAAAAACTACTCTTATTAAAACTTCGTACTCATTTTGAAAAAAATATTGATTTATTGCAAAAATTATATGATTATAGTCTAGTAGCTTATTGTGCTAATGTATATTTAAACCAAAACTTACAAAAAGAAGGTTTGCAAAAACACAAAGCCATTATAAAAGCTTTAACTAATCCTTTTTATAAAAAAGAAAAAATCCCTGTAGGTGGTTTAAACAATGCATTTTTAGCTTTAAAATTTGTAAAAAATTATGAAATACTTGAACACATCAACGAAACATACCCTCAATCTAAAATGGGTTTTAGAGCTAGCTTTATTTATGATAAAAAAAGAAAAAACTATATTTTAGCCTTTGCAGGGAGTGATTTAAATCCTTTGTGTTTTGATTTTAAAGATCTTTATAGTGATTTTTTGATTTTACTTAACAAAATTCCAAAAGGCCAAATTCAATCCATGCAGTATTTTTACAATCAACTCAAGCAAAAATACACCATTGATAAAAATCTCATCATCATAGGACATTCTTTAGGAGGATATCTAGCTCAAACTTTTGCAAGAACCTTTCCTAGCACGGTAAAAGAAGTCTATGCCTTTCAAGCACCTGGTTTAAACCAAAACTTTCAAAATCATTCTTATATAAATTTTCATATAAACACCACCCATAATTTAAATTTCAAAACTTACAAATGGTGGAATTTTAATTTTGTGCAAAAGCTTTATAAAAAAGATAGCAAAGAGATTTTACTACATACAGGAAGCATTAAACATCACCCTAGTATGTGTATTTATAAACTACATGAATTATTTAAAATTCTTAACCCATAAGGGCTAAGAATTAATGTAAATCTTCATTAAGTTTTACAGCCTTTTTATTAAAAGCTGCTATCATCACTCCACTTTGAGAATCTTGTCTAAAATGCAAGCCATTTAATCCTGCTAATTCTAAACCTTTGTATATATCTTTATCAAATTTAAAATCAGGATTGATTTTTTGAAGTTCTTCTTTATTTTTTAAAGCAAATTTAGTCCCTTCTAAAACAGCAATGCCTGCATCAACGATACAATTATCCCCTAAAGGAATTCCCGTAACCGAATTTGCACCCAAAAGACAAGCTTTACCGATGCTAATAGCATTACCACTTGTACCACTTAAAACACCAAGTATAGAAGCACCGCCTCCTACATCGCTACCTTCGCCAACAACAGCTGAAGAACTAATGCGTCCTTCTACCATACAAGCTCCAGTTGTACCTGCATTAAAATTCACATAAGCAGCCCCCGGCATTATAGTAGTACCTGCAGCTAAAACCGCACCCATTCTTACTTTAGAACTTTCTAAAATTCTAGTATTATCCTCAGGAATAACATGAGCTAAAAATCTTGGAAATTTATCTACATAATCAATCCTTGGATACCTTCCACTCATTTTTAAATCAATCTCATTTTCTCTTAAAAAGTCCAAATCAATAGGCTTATTATCGCTCCATGCAACATTTGGTAAAATCCCAAAAGCACCTGTTAAATTTAAACTTCTCAAAGGTACTTTTTTATTGGAAAGCAAATAAAGTTTTAAATACACACTTTCTAAACTTTTTGGTGCTTCATCTTCAAAAATACAAACAAAAGAAAAAGCATTTTCTCTAAAATTTTCCTTTGCTGCTTTGATTGCTTCTATATTTTTATGACCTTGCTCTTGCAAAAATGGCGCAAAGCATTCAAGTGCAAAATCCAAATCTTCTTTAATCAAAGTAGCCACAAACTCACTTTCATTAAAATCAACATCAACCCCTCTTCTAAAAAAAGCTTCAAACATAACAGCTGCAGCAGCATAATTTTGCTCAAAATTAATCACACCAAAATTAGCTTGAAGTTTTTTACTAGGATCAACTTGACTTAGATCAAGCCTTGCTATAGCAAAAGCTTTAGGCTTTTTATAATTAATCCTTTGTTCGATTTGCTTGATTAAATTTAAAAATTCTTCTTTACTTTCTATTGGCATATTTTCTCCTTATTGCGAACACGCACTTTTACCATTCATTATAGGTTGAATAGCTGAATTATCTACTTTACCTTCTTGATTAACCTTTTCCATAAATTCCCAAATTTTTTCAGCAGCTTGTAAATATCTTTTTGAACTTACACTCTCAGGCATATAAAAACTTACAGGCTTACCGCTATCTCCACCTTCTCTTACACTCATTTCGATAGGAATTTGAGCTAAAACTTCACAATTATAAGCTTTTGCCATTTCTTCAGTCGTACCCTTTCCAAAGATATCATATTCTTTGCCATTATCAGGACATAAAAAGCCGCTCATGTTTTCTATAATACCCGCAACAGGAATGTGTAATTTTTCAAACATATCAAGCGCTCTTTTGCTATCATCTAAAGACACTACTTGAGGAGTACTTACGCACACACCTGCACTCACTGGAACGCTTTGAGCTAGGGTAATTTGTGCATCACCCGTTCCAGGAGGCATATCAAGTAATAATACATCAAGTTCAGGCCAAAGCACATCAGCTAAAAGTTGCTCAATCGCTTTCATGATCATAGAACCACGCCACATCAAACCTTTACCTTCTTCTATTAGCACGCCCATACTCATCATATAAACCCCATGAGATAAAATAGGACGAATTTTTTGGCCTACAATTTCGGGTTTGCTTTTGCTCTCACCTAGCATTCTTGGTATATTTGGCCCATAAATATCTGCGTCCAAAAGCCCTACTCTTTTGCCCATTTTAGCTAAAGAAATCGCTAAATTTAAAGTCGTAGTACTTTTGCCTACTCCACCTTTACCACTTGAAATCATAAGGAAATTTTTAATTTGTGGAGCAATATTTTTACCACTTCTTGAATTGCTTTTTTCTTCAGGAATTTTTGGTTGAATAATTTCTAAATTAAGCTCTAAATTTAAATCTTTTAAAGCGTTTGCGATGTTTAGTCTAAGCTCTTGTGCAATTTGGACATTAGCTGAAACAATTTCAACTACTACATGAGCTTGATTTTCATTTGATTCAATTTTTTTCACAAAACCAAAACTAACTATATCTTTTTTAAAGCCTGGATATATAACTTGTTTTAGTCTTTCTTCGATTTTTTCCTTCAATTTTTCTCCTTATTATTTAAAATGATTAATTCTACTAACAAAAATATAAATTTTGGCTTTTATTGTGTATAATATCGTAACATTAATAAGAAATTAAGGTGTAACAAATGTTAGATATTTCCTTGATTATGTTATCTGCTGGAGAATCATCAAGATTTAATGCTCCGGTAAAAAAGCAGTTTTTACGACTAGGCGAACAACCTTTATGGCTTTATGCTACTAAAAATTTAAGTTCTTTTTATCCTTTTAAACAAATAGTTGTTACTTCTGGTAATATTTCTTATATGAAAAAATTTGCTCCTGAATATAAATTTGTTCAAGGTGGTGCAACTAGAGCACAATCTTTACTCAACGCTTTAAACATGGTTGAGAGTGAATATGTTTTAGTTAGTGATGTTGCAAGAGTTTTAATTTCTAAAAATCTTTTCAATAACATCATAGAAAATCATGACAAAGCTGATTGTATTACACCTATTTTAAAAGTAAATGATACGACAATTTATGCTCAAGAAGTTATTGATAGAGATAAAATCAAACTCGTACAAACCCCTCAACTTTCACGCACAAGTATGCTAAAAAAAGCTTTAGAGCAAAGCTCAAATTTCACTGATGATAGCACAGCTATACAAGCTATTGGCGGTAAAATTTGGTATGTACAAGGTGATGAGTTAGCTAAAAAAATTACCTTTAAAGAAGATTTAAAAAGCTTAAATTTACCAAAACCATCTTGGGATATTTTTAATGGAAATGGCTTTGATGTGCATGAATTTGGAGAGCAAAGAGCTTTGCTTTTAGGCGGGGTAAAAGTACATGAAAATATGGGTTTAAAAGCTCATTCTGATGGAGATGTGCTAGCTCATGCGCTAATTGATGCACTTTTGGGTGCAGCAGGACTTGGAGATATTGGCGAACTTTTCCCAGATAATGATATGCAGTATAAAAATGCTGATTCTATGCTTTTATTGCAAAATGCTTATACTTTAGTTCAAAATTATGGTTTTGAGCTTGTAAATGCTGATATTACCATCATAGCTCAAGCACCTAAAATGAAAGATTTTAAAGAAGCTATTGCTTTTAATATCGCTAAAACATTAAAAACCACACCAAATAAAATCAATATCAAAGCCACAACCACAGAACATCTAGGTTTTGTAGGAAGAAAAGAAGGGATTGCTGTTTTAGCAAGTGTAAATTTAAAATATTTTGATTGGATGAAATTATGAAAGTTTTAATAGTAGAAAATGAATTTTATTTAGCCCAAAGTATAGGATCAAAACTTAATTCTATAGGTTATGATTGCGATATTATCGCAAATGTTAATGAGTTGACTCATCATGATTATGAAATCATTTTGCTTTCTACTAGTATGGCTAATTTTGAACATATTATAGAAATTTTTAAGCATAAAATCATTATTTTACTCATATCTTACATAAGCTCAGATACTGTTTTAGCTCCTTTAAAATCTGGTGCTAGTGATTACATACAAAAACCTTTCATGATAGAAGAATTAATGCGCAAGATTAAGCATTTTCAAGAATTTAAAAAAATCACCATGTTAAATAGTACCTATCAAGCATATTTAAAACATAAATTTGAAACAGCAAAACTACCAACTTTTGATTATAAAAAATTCAAATTACCTTTGATTTTAAAAACTAACAATCAAATTTTTGCTGATCATTTTGTATTTAATTATACTAATGAGCACAACATTGCAAATGTTTATATAGATCTTTCACACCAGCAAAATTTAGATAAAATTTTCAAAGACAATTCTTTGTATTATTTGGTTAATTTTCAAACCCTAAAGCCTTTAGAAAAAGAAAAGGTATTAAACCTTGCTTTAAAAAAGGCTGTTATTATACATACAAGTACAAATATTGAGCATAGCAATTTTCAAATTTTAGAACTAGGTGAAGATGAAAAAAGTTTTGAAAGTAATGGAATTTTAACCATTGATGATTATGTTAAACATATTATCATTAGTTATCAAAATATCTTTCCTGATACGGATTTATCCAAAAAATTAGGAATTTCAAGAAAATCTTTATGGGAAAAAAGGAAAAAATATGGCATTACAAAGAAAAAATAGCATTATAATCTCAGAAGAAGAATACGAAGTTTTATGTTTCATTAAAGAAGGAATTTTTGGTTCTTTTACAAAATTGATGAACGAACAAGAAAGAGATGAATTTTTAAAACATGAAGCGATAAACGGATATAAATTTCCCTATGCCTTAACTTTTGCTCCGCACAATGAAAACAAAAA
Source organism: Campylobacter lari subsp. concheus (assembly GCF_008245025.1). Classification (NCBI taxonomy): domain Bacteria; kingdom Pseudomonadati; phylum Campylobacterota; class Epsilonproteobacteria; order Campylobacterales; family Campylobacteraceae; genus Campylobacter; species Campylobacter lari. The sequence goes on along the minus strand of NZ_CP043426.1, from coordinate 210,541 downwards.
AATCATAGAAAATGCCAAAGTTAAAGACAAAATAGATTTTGTATGTAAAGATCAAATAGTAGGTCACATCATCTTAGAAAGTAAATTTAAAAACGATAAAAACATTAATGATATTTTTACACCTAATACATGTTTGATTGATGATTTTGGAGAAATTTGCATTAGCGGTGAATTTGAAATTTATCACAATCGTATCAAGGCTATAAAAGAAGATTTTGAAAAAATCAAAAAAAGATTAAACCCTTCTAATATCACTGCTATTGTTTCAAGCTTTGATCCTTTTCATAGAGCACATGAGAGAATTTTAAGATGGGCCATAGAGCAATCTGATCTAGTAATTATTTTCCTTATAGAATCTTATGAAAGTAATGGTTTAAGTTTAAAGCTTAAAAAGCGTTGCTTTGATGTTTTTGCGCAAAATTATTTACCATCCTCTAGAGTTTTACTCATACCTTTGCATAATATCAAAATTTTTGCCTCGCATTTAAATCCGGTGCTTGAGTGTGCTTTGGCTAAAAGTTTTGATTGTAATAAACTTTTTGTAGGACAAAATCACGCAGGACTTGGAATGTATTTTAATCAAAACAGAGCCTTTACTGTACTTGATGATTTTGCAAAAGATTACAATATAGAAGTAACCATACTTCCTGAATTTGTTTTTTGTGATGAGTGTAAAATGATAGTAAGTACCAAATCATGCCCACATGGAGCTCATCATCATATGAAATATCACGGCGATTCTTTAAAAAATTTACTCAGACTTGGTATCATTCCGCCAGCAGTTTTTATAAGAAGAGAAATTTCTGCTTTGATTTTATCAGAGCTTTTTCCAAATCGTTTCCATAATAAACAAAATATCTATAGTAATCTTTTCCCTACGCATGGTATTTTAGAATATAGAGGCGATAAAGAATTTTATGAGCAACTTATAAAACTCCATCAAATGTCATATATGGTGTAATCATGCAAAAATTATTTTTAACTTTTTTTTATTCAGGTAGTGTTAATAAAGCTCCAGGAACTTTTGGCACAATAGCAGCGCTAATCCCTGCTTTTTTTATTTTAAGGTATTTGGGCATAGGAACCTTGATCTTACTTGCAATTTTGCTTTTTTTAATCTCTATAAAAATCATCGATCAATACGAACAAGAAACAGGTAAACATGATGATAAGCATATTGTAATAGATGAAGTTGTTGGGGTGTTTTTAGCTTTGGCAATTTGTGGACAAAGTGTTTTTACTTTTTTGCTTTCTTTTGTTTTATTTAGATTTTTTGATATCACAAAACCTTCTATCATAGGTAAAATCGACAAAAAAACCAAAGGTGGTTTAGGTGTAATGCTAGATGATGTTTTAGCAGGAATTTTCGCAGGATTATTTAGCGCTGTGATTTATGGAATTTTACTTAAATTTGATCTTTTATGGTTTGATATAAGTATTATGGAGATATTTTAAACTAATAAAAAATATAATTGAAATATATCTCTTTTGGCAAAAATTCATGTTAAGAGATATATTTCTTATAAAAAGAATTAAACATTATCTTTAACCTGCAATTTCAATAACAATCTATATATCAAATATATCGCAAGTAAGTAAGCTAATATCCTTGGTAACAAATACACAAAATATTCTAATGCTCCAACAAAAGAAAATTTATCCCAATCAGTTCCAAATCCACCTTCAAGATAATAAGAAGGTCTATAATCATCTCTTCCTATAATCGCTTCCAAGTTGTAACCATCAGGATCATCACCAAAATAAAATATATTAGCTACACTTTGTATAAGATTTATAACACCACAAACAAAAGCACTATCAAACCCCATAGAATAAGTTCCTATGTTTTCATCAGTAGTCATTCTATCCATTATATTATTCATAAGATTATCATAGTCTTGTATAGCTTGCTGATATTCTTCTTGATACCCTTGTTCTTTAGTATTATAATTATTCAAACCAAAAATAACACTTACTAAAATACACAATATTATAATTTTATTCATTAACTAACTCCTAATATTAATTTTTCTTGATAACTAAATTGAACGATAGAATTTTTTATTTCCATTAAGTTTTCTTGTGTTTCTTCTGTAAGAAATTTATAAATATCATCTTTAAAATTTTCCAAACAATTAAATCTAAAATTATTAAACTTATTATCTTCTATATTTATTAGTGTAATACAAATTTCATTATTTTCAAGATATTTTATCTTTACTTCTTTTGTATTGATCGTGTCAAAAATTCTCTTTCTACCATTACTGATAATTTTCTTTACCATATTATTACCTCTTTAATTTATCCTATAGGATATATTTAAAAAAATTATATCTTTGTAAAGTTTAATTTCATATTAATCCTATAGGATAAAAAATGGAAGAGGACTTTAGTAATTCTAGCGAAGAAGAAATTTTAAATTTTTATAAAAAAGTATCATCAAATATAAGAAATTTTAGAGAGAAAAAAGGAATTTCTCAGCTTGAGTTAGCATTAGATATAGGTATAAAATCCGTTGCGTTTTATTCAAATTGCGAATGTAATCGATATGGTAAACATTTTAATTTGGAACACTTATATAAAATTTCTAAAAGTTTAGAAATTCCACTAAAAGATTTATTAGAATAAATACTGCAACGCCAAAAGGGGCGCAACCCTTTAGCGTTAATTTATAAATCCACTAGCAAGCACTAAATCTTTATCGTAAAATACTGCCATTTGTCCGCTAGCAAGCCCGTAAACGGGCTCTTGTAAGATGATTTTTGCGCTTTTATCTTCATTAATCAAAACTTTACATGGGGTCGATCTTGATCTATAGCGTATTTTTACTTCACAATCTAACTCTTTAGCATCGATAAACAAATTAATATTATCAAGATTAAATTCACTTATCTTAAGTTCTTCTTTTTTACCTACTATGATTTCATTTTTTTTAGGATCAATTTTTAATACAAAATGTGGCTCATGAGCCCCGCGTACCTCAAAACCTCTTCTTTTACCTATGGTATAGTGCATATAACCTTCGTGTTTTCCTACTTCCTTGCCGCTACTATCTCTTACAATACCTGGAATTTTAGTATCCATAAACTGATCTAAAACTTGCACATAAGTATTTTCCACAAAACAAATCTCAGAACTTTCCTTTTGCGTTGCAAAAGATTTTAAAACATCGATTGTGGAAGCAAATTTTTTCACATCTTCTTTTTTCATCTCTCCAAGAGGGAAAATCAAATATTTCAAAGCCTCTTTATCTGCATTTGCTAAAAAATAACTTTGATCTTTACTCTCATCAACTGCAGTTTTAATCAAACCATTTTCTAACCTTGCATAATGGCCTGTGGCTAATTTCTCACAACCCAAACTCTTAGCAAATTCTAAAAGCTTACCAAGCTTGATAAAGCGATTGCACAAAGCGCAAGGATTTGGTGTTTTACCTTCTTTATAGGTATTAACAAAAGGCATATAAACTTGATTTTTAAAATCTTCTTGTAAGTCTAAAATATGATATTTGATGTCTAAAAATTTAGCAACTTTTTCAACTTTTTGTATATTTTCTTCATGATAATTAGCTTTTCCATGAAGCTTCATATAACAACCTATGATCTCATGTCCTGCTTGTTTTAACTTATAAGCAGTTACAGTACTATCTACACCCCCACTCATTGCAACAAGAATTTTCATCTTTTTCCTTTATCATTCTTATAATTTCATCTAAATCATCACTTATACTATACTTTAACTCATCATTTTTAGATATAGTTCCAAGTCCTAGTAAAGAAGTTTTGATAAATTCATCAAGAGGTTGCCAAAATTTTTGCCCAACTAAAATAATAGGAACATCCTTTTTAAAACTAAGTTGTTTAAGAGTAAGAATTTCAAAAAATTCATCTAATGTTCCAAAGCCGCCTGGGAAAATCACAAAAGCTAGACTCTTTTGAATAAGAGCCATTTTGCGAATGGCTAAGCTCTTAAAAGTGATATTATACTCTAAAAAGTCATTTGCTTTTTGCTCAAATGGTAAATGTATATTAAATCCAAAAGATTTTAAGTGTGAAGTTTGACTTTGCATAGCCCCATAATTTGCAGCTTGCATAATACCACCACCACCGCCACTGATGATACTATAACCAAGATCTGCCAACTTCTGAGCTAATTTTGAAGCCAAAATACAATACTCGTTATCTTCTTGTAAGCGTGCAGAACCAAAAAAAGTTATGCCTTTTTGGATTTTTTCTAATTCTCTAAGATAAGCAACATCTTCAACAATACATTCTTTCATCTTAGTTGTTCTAATCTTTCTTTTTTAGAGCCTATCTCAGTAATTTGCACTCCAAAGTTTCCATCTACAATAACTACTTCCCCATAAGCGATTTTTTTATCACCTATTAAAATTTCTAAAGGATCGTTTGCTAATTGATCAAGCTCGATAACCGAACCTATATCCATGGTTAAAACATCTTTTAAAAGCATTTTTTTACTACCTATACGCACTCTTATAGGTAAGCGTACATCCATAATCAAACCGATATTTCTTAGCTCTTCTACGTTAGACAAGGCTTTATGATCTTGTGTATGATCTTCATTTATTGCTACGATTTCTTCTAAGTCAGTTTTGGTTAAAATCTTATAAATTTTTTCATCAAAAACCAAAGAAATTTTTTCTTCTAAATCAGCTATTTTTACATTGTATAAATATAGTTTATGAAAACCACCAAGTTCTAAACTATCTGCAACAAATTCACAATTTTCTAAATTAAACTCCATTTTTGGAATTTCTTTTTGCGCGCCTAAAGTTGTAGAAAATGCTGAGATGATATTTTGTATAGCTTCTTTAGCAGCATCCATTTCATCTTCATTAAGCTCACTGTTTTTGGAGATTTCTTCTTCTCCCATCATCCACTCACCAATTGCACTCATTAAAACTGCACTTGCTAGAATTTTGATTTTCATTTCATTATTAACGCTAAAAGTAGCACTAACTAGTGGTGGAGTCATAGAATCTTGAGAATTTACATCATACTCATAATACTCACTAAATTCAGCATTTTTTCCTGTTAAACCTTCTATTGTACTTACACATTCATTGACGAATATGCCTAAAAAATCATTGATCATCGTCTTCCTCTTCTAGTTCTTCATTATCATCATACGAATTTGCTTTTGCTCTTCTTTCATCTTCATATTTTTCAAGCATTTCTTTAATCTCATCTTTATCAGTTTTGATAAGTTCTAAGATTTTAATTGACTTTCTAAATCTATGAAGCCCAACTTGAGCTAAAAATACTTCTTTTTTATCAATAGCTACTATAGCTTTATCATCTGCACTTCTATCAAGCTTTAAAATATCTCCTTGTTTTAAATCCAAAAATTCATTTACATTGATAAAAGTTTTACCAAGCATAGCTTCATAAATTACCTCAGCACGACCGATCAAGGTTTTAAGTTCTTTATTTCTTGATTTTTTAGCCGAAGTTTCACCCATCATAATATCACGATTTGCCAAACGGCTCAAAATACTTTCCAAATGCACAACCGGATAGCAAATATTTACCATGCCACTTGAATTTCCGATGATAATCTCCATTACCACCATGATAACAATTTCATTTTGAGAAACAATTTGCACAACATTTGGGCTTGACTCTTTTGCTTCAACACTTGGATAAATTTCTGTAACATTCATCCAACTTTCTTTAAGCCTTTGCATAATAATACGCAAAATAGAATCAAGTAAATTAAGCTCGATTTCTGTAAGCTCTCTTAAGGTGTCAAAACTTTCCCCTTGACCGCCTAAAAGTCTATCTATCATAGGGAAAGCAATACTTGGATTAATCTCTAAAACGCAGTTTCCATCTAAAGGTTTAATCGAAAAAACGTTAAAACTTGTTGGCGAAGGCAAAGACATCAAAAACTCACCATAAGTCATTTGATCCACTGAGTGTAGTTTAATCTCAACTATACTTCTCATCATAGATGAAATTTGCGAAGCAAGATTTCTTGCTAATTTATCATGAATCCCTTTAATAGAACGGAGTTGTTCTTTAGAAACCCTATTTGGACGCTTAAAATCATATACTACTATATCTCTTTTATCTTCTAGCTCTTCTAATTTCGAAGAAGCTGCACTTTCATCACTATCATCATCAACAACTTCTAAAAGAGCATCAATTTCTTCTTGGGAAAGTATCTCAGCCATTAAACTAGCCTTTCTCGAATCTTCTTAAGCAAACGCTTATGAATTTGTGAAATTCTTGACTCGCTAATCTCTAAAATCTCTGCGATTTCTTTTAAATTTAATTCTTCATAATAATAAAGCTGTATTACAAGCTTTTCTCTTTCTTTAAATTCTTCCAAAACTGCGTTGATTTTTTCTATTAATTCTTCTTTTTCTATTTGTTCTATGATATTGCTATCGTTAAAGCAATTTAGCTGTTCATCCAAAGGCATAACAAGCGATATGGCATGAGCTGCTCTTGCTTCTTTTACCTTTTCTACTTCTAAATTTAATCTTTGTGCTAAATACTCATCATCAGGCTCTTTTTCATTTTCTTGATAAAACTCATCTATAATAGCATCAATATCTTTGATGATTTTTCTATTGCTTCTACTCATTACATCAAGGCTTCTTAGATAATCAAGCATAGCTCCATTTACTCTTTTTCTTGCAAAACCCCAGAAATTATCATTTTGTTCTTTATCGTAACGGCGTGAGAGTTTGATCATTTCCTCTACACCAATACTAATTAAATCATTCACATCAATACTTGCAGGCAAACGTTCTTTAAGTCTAAAAGCCATAGCTCTTAATGCTGGCATATAAGAGATGACTAAGTCATCTTGTTCTTTTTTTAGCGTAGAAGCATAGGCATTATGCGGCTGCATGTTTTACTTTTCTTTTTGAAGAGCTTTCAAGCTTTTTAAGGTCTTCACGCTCTTCTTGAAGTTTTTCAAGCAAGTAATCCATTTTCTTTTCTCTTGCGGCTAATTCTGCTATAAAACTATTGTTTTCATTTTCGTATTTTTCTTTATTAAAGCTTCTACCATTAATTTTATTAACATCTACAAAAATCATAATTACTATATGGATTAACACATAAAATACAAAAGTAATCAAACAAGTATATACGACTATCTCTACTGCATCTTCTATATTAACTATGGTAAACATTAATCCTATAAAAAAACCACAAACAGTAAAAAAAGCAACAAAATTCTCTGGTCTCATCTTTTTCCCTCAATCTAAAAACGATCCAAAAGCTTTTTGAAAAAACTCATAATGCTTTTATCTCCCACATTATTAAGCACTTTTTGTTCCAACCTATACAAAAGCTTAGAAGCTATGGTTTTGAGCTCATCACTTGCATTAGTGTCATCATCACTAAATAAAGTTCTTTTTTTAATACTAGAACTAATATCTTTACTTTGACCTAAAAATCCTAAAAATTCTAAATTTAAATTATGCTTAATGTTAATATCTGCTACTTTTTTAATATTATCAAAAATTCTCAAAGCCTCATTTTCATTCTTAACAACATTAAACACCATTAATAAATTCTCTTTAGTTTTTGAAGTGGTTTTTATAGTAGCATAAGCATCGGTAATCGCGGCAGGATCAGGCACAGTGATGACAATAACCTCATCAGACATTTCTAAGAAATTTCCTATATTACCACCTATACCTGCTCCTGTATCAATGATTAAAAAGTCTAAATCATCTAAAATACTTGTTTGATTTAAAAATCTTTCATAAATGTTTTTATCATTATATTTTAAAATTTCATCGCCACTTTCACCTGGGATAAGCCATAAATTTGGCTTTACTTCTATTAAAATATCTTCTAATGAACACTCACCCTTTAAAACATGCAAAAGGTTTTTTTCTACACGTACATTTAAAATCACATCTAAATTTGCAAGCCCAATATCCGCATCAAAAAGCCCTACTTTATAACCATTTTTAGCTAGGATGTTACCCAAATTTGCACTAAAAGTACTTTTTCCAACCCCACCTTTACCGCTGGTAACTGCGATAAAATGAGTATGTTTTACATTTGAGTTTTCATTTTTTACTAGATCTTTTAATTTTTCCGCTTGATTACTCATTTTCATCCCTTCTAAAACCTTCTAACACACAACGCACTAAAAAGTCACTATTAGCCACTTCTATATCATCAGGTACTTCTTGACCTATGGAAAAAAAGCTCATCGGAGTGCTAGTTTCATAAAGCAAAGAAAATACATTTCCAAATACCTTTGTTTCATCAAATTTTGTAATGATTAAAGTGTCTATATTTAAAAATGAAAAATTATTATAAGTTTCTAATAAATCTTCATATTTTGTATTTGCTGAAAGTACCAAATTTACATCAATTTGCGCATTAGAATGCGATAAAAATTCTTTTGTTTTTTCAAGTTTTGCTTTATCATACTGTGAATTTCCGGTTGTATCTACTAAAATAACCTCACAAGTATTTAAGCTTCTAATCGCATCATCTAAGTCATTTGGCTCTATACTATCAATAATAGGAAGTTTCATCATCTTAGCATATTGAAAAAGTTGTTCTACTGCACCTATTCTATAAGTATCAAGAGTTATAATACCGGTTTTATAGCGTCTATCTCCATAAGCATAGCGAAAAGCAAGTTTAGCTAAAGTAGTAGTTTTACCCACTCCTGTTGGGCCTACTAACATCATGATTTTTTGCTTTTTAATTTCACTTTCTAAACGACATGGAAGCATATTACGCAAAAGTGAGTAAAAATACCTTTGCACTGCTTCTTGATTTGCTTTCATAGTGCTTGGCATATTTTCAATAGTCGCTTTCATAATCGCTTCTAAATGCGCTTCTTGCATGCCACTTGCCTTAGCTTGCTTATAAATACTTGCAAACTCAGGTGGTATAGCTAGTTCTTTGCGTAAATCTGCCTTATCATCCCACATCATATCCACAAGCAAATTCATTTTATCATTAAGCTTATTCATTTGCTTTTCAAAGGCTTCAATTTTTTTATCATAATTTGGATTTGGCATAGAAAAATCTTGATAGTTTGAAACCTTACTAATCTCTGAACTAACTTGAGAAAGTTTATTTTTTAAATTTAAAAAATTATCATCTTTTTTACTTGTATTTAAATAAGGATTAATAGGTTTTTGTTTAGCTTTTGAAGAAAAATCAAGCACTACATCTTCTTCTTTTTTTTCATCTTCAAGTTTTGGAGCTTGAATTTTAGCCTCAGGAAAACTTGCTGTGTTTGGTTTTTTCTTTGGTGGCATAGGTAAATTGTTTTGTTTTAAATGCTCTTCATAATCAGCTTCTTCAATCGCCACTATAACCTCATATAAAGGCTTTTGATTGATAGTTTTTGGGCGAATTTGCTTATTAGTTACTATCAAAGCTTTATCGCCATAATCTTGCTTAACCTTAGGTATAATCTCATCTGTGCTTTCAACTGTAAAAGTATGAATCAATTGTCCCATATTTTTCCTTATCTTAACAAGCCCAAAGGCAAAGTTACGCTAATTCTATCATTTACCCCCACATGAGGCACTGTACAATACTCATCTTTACGCGCTTTTTTTGAAAAATATAACAAATCCAAATCAAGCGTTCTAGGAGCATTTTTAAAAGTTCTTTTTCTTTTGAATTTAAATTCATAAAAAAACAAAACTTTTAAAAGTGCTCTTGCATGCAAATTTGTACTAACAACCATCACTGCATTAGTAAAGTCTTTTTGCTCTTCAAAACCAAAAGCTTTATTAATCAAAAATGGCGATGTTTGTAATACTTGCAAGCGTTTATCTTGCATTAAAAGCCTAAATAAACTCCGAAAGCGTTTTTTTTCATCTTCTATATTACTTCCAAGTCCTATAATGGCTATATATTTTCCTTTTTTATCTGCCTTTGAATAAAAAGGAAAAAAACGAATTTTTTCTAACCTTCTAGCTCCCTTAATCAACAAATTATAACACCACTGCCTTTTCTTTATCAAGATAGACCATATCTTCTATCCTAATGCCTAATTTATCTTTGATATAAATTCCAGGTTCAATAGTAAATACCATACCTTCTTTTAACTCATAATCACTTCTTGGACTAATGTTTGGCAACTCATGTATATCAAGCCCCACTCCATGTCCTAAACTATGAATAAATTCTTTTTCAAAACCTGCGTTTTTAATCACTTCTCTTGCGATAAAATCAAGCTCACTTGCCATCATACCAACGCGTACTTTTTCTATAGCTTGAAGCTGAGCTTGTTTAACCACTTCATAAATTTGCATGATTTCTTTATTTTTAAAATTTGGCTTATTTTTATCAAAGACTATACCACTCTCATCAAAACAAGCTGTTCTTGTGCGATCAGAACAATATCTTTGATAAACCACACCCGCATCAACTAATAACAAATCCCCATACTCTAAACATTTATCACTAGGTAAAGCATGTGCTTTAGCCGCATTTTCATTAATAGCTACAATAGGTGAAAAAGAAAGTCCTAAAGCACCTTTTTTTTGAAAAATTTCACATGCTTTAAAATGCAATTCTTTTTCGCTTTTTCCATGGCCTTCTTGGCTGATAAATTTAGCAAATTCTTCAAAGCATTCTTTACCAAAATTTACAGCCTTTTGCAAAAGTTGTAATTCCTTAGCATTTTTTATAATGCGTTTGTTTTTACTTAAGTCTAATTTTTCTTCAAAAACGATATTTGCACTTTTACTAAGCTCTTTAAATTCAAAATAGCTAAAGTCTTTTGGGTCAAAACACACCCTATTAATTCCCGCTTTTTCTAAAAGCTCTCTAACACTAGCAAAAAGATCTTGTGCTAAAACTACCTTAGCATTTTTTATCATTTCGCTAGCTTCAAAACTATATCTTGCATCAGTGATGAAAAATACTTCGTCTTCAAGTTTTAAAAACAAAGCATTATCGCAAGAATAGCCACACTCATAAAAAAGTGCATTTTCGTTTTTTAAGATAAAATTCATTGATTTGCTTGTTGTGCTTTTGCTTGAGCTGCTTTATATGCATTGATTTGATCAAAAATTTGGAAAAGTCCCATTAAAGCCATATGATAGCCAAAAGGACCAAAACCTACCACACTACCTGCACAAACTGGTGCTATCATACTTTTTTGTCTGAATTCTTCTCTTCTATAAGTATTACTAATATGCACTTCAATCACAGGCATATTAATCGCTGCAATCGCATCGCGGATTGCTATAGAAGTGTGTGCATAAGCAGCTGCATTAATAATCACTCCATCTACACTGCCTAAGCATTCTTGAATTTTATCAACCAACTCACCTTCAAAATTGCTTTGAAAAAACTCAATCTCTACATTAGCTTGTTTTGCAGCTTGTTTCATTTGCTCATGGATATCTTCCATTTTCATATTACCATAAATATGAGTTTCTCTCACACCAAGCATATTGATGTTTGGTCCTTGTATCACCATAACTTTCATAATCTAACCTTTATTTAGTAAAATTTACTATATTATAGCATTTTAAAGCTAAATTTTAGCTACAATTTCCCTTTTTAAAGGAGGTAAAATGTTTATAATAGCACCCAAGATCATCTTAACTTGCGATGATGATTTTAATATTTTAAAAAACAAAGCAGTTCTTTTTGATGATAATATTTTAGAAATTGATAGTTTAGAAAATTTACAAAAATCCTACCCACAAGCTAAGCCTATACCAACTCCAAAAGATGCTTTACTTTTACCTGCTTTTATCAACCCGCACACACATTTAGAATTTAGCGCAAATAATGGAAATTTAGTCTTTGGAGATTTTTTAAAATGGCTTGATAGTGTTTTTAATAACCGCGAGCAATTAAACGAAAAAGCCAAAGAAAAATTAATCTCACAAAATATCCATAAAATGCTAAAAAGTGGCACTGCTACTATAGGAGAAATTTCAAGTTTTGGGAGTGATTTAAACCCTTGTGTCAATTCACAAGCTAGAGTGATATTTTTCAATGAAATTTTAGGTTCAAATGTAAATTTTATCCAAGCTAAAAAAGAGGAATTTTTAACTCGTTATGAAAAAAGCATGCATTTTAAAACTTCCAAATTTATCCCTGCTATTTCAGTGCATGCACCCTACTCAACCCACCCAGAACTTGCCAAATTTGTTATAAAACTTGCTAGAGAAAATGATCATTTACTAAGCACACATTTTCTTGAAAGCAATCATGAAAACAACTGGCTAAGGTTTAAAAAGGGTAGTTTTAAAAAAAGCTTGGCTAAATTTAGCAAAAACCCTATGCCATTTTACACCCCACAAAGCTTTTTAGAGCTTTTTAAAGGCCAAAGGACTTTATTTACACATTGTGTGTATTTTAAAGAATGGAATTTACTAGATAAAAATTTACACTCCATCACGCATTGTGCTTTTTCAAACAGACTTTTGAGTAAAAATACTTTTAAATTAAAATCTGCTTTAAAAAATGGTGTTAATATCCACCTAGGAACCGATGGTTTAAGCTCAAATACTTCTTTAAGCATACTTGATGAAATGAGAGCAAATTTACTTATACATGATGATTTTGAGTTAGAAAATTTTGCTAAAATATTGCTTTTAATGGCGACAAATAAAGCCGCAAAAGCTTTAAATTTAAACCTAGGCCAAATTCAAAAAGGCAAAATCGCTGATTTTAGTCTTTTTGCTTTACCAAATAGTACAAATTTAAAACAACTTCCTTTGCAATTTATCTTACAAAGCAAAGAAGTGTTAAAACTTTTTATAGAAGGGAAAGAATGCAAATTATAAAATCATTTTTTAAAGGAATTGGAAAAATCATTTCTTATATCAACACTTATTTTAAAACCTTTGTGTTTTTATTTATCGTGTTTTTAATCCTTGCTCCAAGCGGGGATAATACCAAACTTTCCAATGCAAACTTAGCTCAAATTAATCTTAAAGGTGAAATTAGCGATGCGAGTAATCTTTTAGAACAAATTTACAAAATCAAAGAGGATAAAGCTATAAAAGGGGTTTTGCTTTTTATAGATAGCCCTGGTGGAGCTTTTGCACCAAGCATGGAAATAGCCTTAGCTATACAAGATCTTAAAGCTAAAAAACCTGTGGTAGTCTATGCAGGTGGGACCATAGCAAGTGGGAGTTACTTAAGTGCGGTGGGAGCTGATATGATCATCGCTAATCCCGCTAGCTTTGTGGGATCTATTGGAGTAATCATGCAAGGCTTTGAAGTAAGTGAGCTTGCACAAAAACTTGGCATAAATGAGCAAACTATCAAAGCAGGAAGCTATAAAGAAGCAGGAACTTTCATGCGTAAATGGAGCAAAGATGAAAAAGACTTTTTGCAAAATTTGGCCAATCAAAGTTATGAGCTTTTCACACAATTTGTCGCTAAAAATCGCAAGCTAGACCTAAACCAAACAGACTCATGGGCTGATGCGAAAGTGTTTTTAGCTAATGAGGCTTTAAAATTAAAACTCATTGATAAAATAGGCAATTACGAACAAGCCAAAAAAGAGTTAGAAAAACTAGCCAAAGTGCAAAACCCTATCTGGCAAAAAGAAGATGCTATAGATAAGTTTTTAAAACGATTAGAAGAGCAAAGCGCTAGCTTTTTTGCTAACACTTTAGCGCAATTTTTCACACAAGTAAGCTCACAAAAAATATACTAAGATTTAATAATCTCATAAAATCCATAAGTATCATTTTCTAAAAAGCCTTTGTATAAAGGCTTTAGCTTTAAATCTAACTTAACATTTTCAAAGGTATTTAAATTCGAACTTGAAAAAATCAAAAGCATATCTAGCTCATCTTTAAAAGCTTTTAAAAAATTCTCCCCACCCTCATACATGATGAGCTTAGCTTCATTAGGAATGCTTGTAAAAATTTCTCTTTTGGGCACACTAAATAAAGGAATTTTTGGATCAAAACTTTCTAAATTTTGACGGCTTAGTATGCATAAATTTGGTGCTTTAGCTTGAGCTAGCCTTGCATCTAAAATAGGCCTATCATGTCTTATAGTTTCTCCACCCACTACTAGCAAATCAAGTTTTGAGCGTAATGCATGAGCATAAGTTCTACTTGCTTTAGAACTTACGATTTTACCATAAGCAGAGCCATTTAAAGAAAGGGCTAGCTTAAAAAATTTAAAGCTTGACTTTTGCCATTTTAAAAAAGGCTTTAAAAGCTCTTTGGCTCTTTGCTCGCAAATTCCCATATGAACTTTTATACCTTGATCTTTTAAAAACTCTGCTCCACCACTTGCGAGCTTATGCTCATCTTTAGTAGCGATAAAAACTTCACTAAAACCAAGTGCGCTAAAAAGCTTTGCACAAGGCGGGGTTTTACCCTGATGATTGCAAGGCTCTAAACTCACATAAGCACTAGCACCTTTTAATAACCCCTGATGATTTTGACAAATAAACTCATGCAAATCGTTTGCATTTTGCGGTAAATCTAAATTTGGATTAAGCACTTTTAAGGCTTTACTCACTGCTTCAAGTTCCGCATGAGCCTTACCTGCTTCTTTGTGTGCTTCTATACTTAAAATTTTACCATTTTTATCTAAGATCACACAGCCTACGGCTGGATTAGGATAGGTTAAAAGCTGATATTTCCAAGCTTCATCTATGGCCAAATTCATATAAAATTCGTGATTCATGTTACTTCCTAAAAAGGTAAAGGTGCGAAAAATACCTTAAACTTTACATGTTCATCGCAAGCTTTTAAAAAACCTTGTGCTAAAAACTTAATATCTTTAGTCTTTAACTTCTCTCTTAAATCAAAAGTTCTCTCACATAGAGGATAAATAAGATAAATTTCCTTTATCTCATATTTATTTGCATAAGCAAACATTTGGTATAAATCGCTTTGTGATATACCATGCTTTTTCTCATCTTCGTTATCATCTGGAATTTTCCATTTGGTATCTAAGATCATTTTATTTTCTATATATAAATCAGGCTTTAACATAAAACATTTTTCATCATTTTTTGAGATTAAATACTTTCCACTACTTTGGGTTTTTATATTTTTACTAGGATTAGCAAGTTTAAACATATAAGCCACATAGTTTTCAAAAAGCTTTTCCATAGGAAAAAGCAAAGCAAAGGCTTCGTTTTTGCCTTTATATGGAGCAAAGCTTTGATTTTGCAAAAATATCTTACACCAAGAAAGTATATTTTCATAATAATCAAAATGTCTTGAAATTTTAAAACTAAAATCTTTTTCATAATTTGTAGAAAATTCTACCTCATCAAGCATTTGCATAGCTTTGATGATTTTAAATTTATTCAAACTTGTTTTGGATTTTAAAAAATTTAATGTTGATTTTATCAAACGATTTGGCGCTATGTCTAAAACAAATTCATCGCTACTTGTGAAAAATCTTTCTTTGTGTATTAAATTTGATTTTATATGCTCATTAAATAGTAATTTTCCTTTTAAAAAAGCTCTATTTTCTTCTCTACTTACATAAGATCTCATCAAACCTTTTTTATACACACTATCAAATTCATCTAAAAACATCGTGATAAATACTTCAAACAAAGGCATTTTAGCAATTTGCAAAGATGAAATTTGAGATTTTTTAAAGGGAGAATTTTTTAAGGTTTTTAGCATGTTGATTAAAAGAATACTAGGATTAACTTTACAATCTTTTTTATAACAATCATCATTTTTAGAGATATTTTCTAGTTCGTAGTATTTTTTTAATTTTTCTTTATCGTATTTTGAATTAGTATCTTCTTTTAATTTTTCTTTATCTTCACTTGATGGTTCATTTTCTTCTAATTTTTCCAAATCCATGCATTTTGGCAAGATTTCTAAAACACCGCTTTTAGTCTGTATAATGCCGACATAATTTTTAGCTTTTAAGGTATTTTTATTTTTAAAGCCTAAAAAAATTTCATTGTTTTTTGCGAAGTCTTCTAGCTCTTTATAAAATCTTTCAGCTCTTTCTTTGAAGTTTTCTTTTAAATCTTCTTTAGAAAAAGCTTGGTATTCGATGATAGAAAAGGTGTTATTCATTTTCGTTTTTTGTTTTATTTGTTATTTTATCATCATAAATTGCTTGATATGTTTTTATATCGTCCCAAATTTCATCATCAAATGGAGCGATAGTATAAATATTTCTCTCACTATCTACATTATATAAATTCTTTATTTTTTGAAGATATATATCATCTTTTTTATCTTCAAAAATCATACCATTTTCATTTAAAACCACATTTATCAAAGCATAATCATTATAAAAATACTCTTGCAAAAGTGGGATGATTTTATTTTGAAAAACATTTTTTAAATTATTCAAATTTTCAACACCTATAAAAAATGCATGTCCTATAATCTTTTCTCTATCTAGCAAATATTCTATACGCGTATTGATCGCTTTTAATAATTCTTGCAAATTAACACCTTTGCAATCTGTAGATAATTTGCTCGTATCAGGCATCATCTCTACAAATTCAAAACGTCTTCTTAACGCTGTATCAAGAGAAGTTATACTTCTATCGGCTGTATTCATAGTGCCTACGATATAAACATTTTTAGGTACGCCAAATTTTTCACCGCTATAAGGCAAAGTAACTTTTAACCCCTCGCTTTCACCTATTCTTTTGCTAGGCTCTATCAAAGTGATAAGTTCACCAAAAATCTTACTTACATTTCCACGATTGATTTCATCGATGATGATTATATAAGGTAAATTTGTTTTTTCATCTTTTTCTTTATAATCTTCTAAACCCTGTAATTTTAGATAATTCAATATAGCTTTAACATATGCTGAATTATATATTTCATCTGTACTGGAGGTTTTATATAGTTTTTCTATATTATCTATATTTACTGGATAATCTCTATAGTTTTTACTCATATCATCAAATTTAATTCTAAATGTTTCTCCTCCTCTATATTGAATAGAATATTTAGTATTTGGCAATTCAAAATATTTTTCTGGATTATTATCATCTTCTTTTGTTTTTTCTTTTAATTTATCTATGTAAAAGTTAAAATTTTTGATACTATCTCTATTATCCAAAGCTTTTTTACAAAGTTCCTTAAAAATTCCATCTTTTATTTCATATTTTAATTCTTGAATATTATCATCATTGTTTAATATGGGTTTGATACCTTCTACAAATTCTTCGTATCCATAGCTTTGATGAAAAGTGGTAAAAACTATTTGCCCATTTTTTACATACTCATCAAATTTTGCTTTTTTCTCGTGTCTACTTGCTAAATTTTCACCTAAAATTTCTAAAGCTTTATCTATAGTATGATAAGTTTTTCCTGTCCCTGGAGGCCCATAAAGAATTTGATTTAAAGGTGGATTTTGATTTTCACTTGGTATTTTTTCATTTTCAAAATATTGTTCTTTGTAAATTCTTTCATTTTCACTTTGCTTAATTGCACTAAGATTTGAACTGCTTAATATATCTTCAAATAATGGTTTAGCATATGAATCATCTTCGTTTTTACTTAAAACACTATATTCTAAAAACCTATTTAAAGAATACGGTCTAACAGTATCGACACTCGTTACAACTTCTATCTTTTGATTTTTTATTTCTACTTTAAATTCTTTCTCACCTCCTCTTGTTTTCAAATACTTAACCATATCTTTTGAAACATAATTTTTATAAGCATTGACATATTTTACAAATTTCAAATAATGAGATTTAATGCAAGCATGCGGACATCCATTACCACTCTTGTCATTAAATTCTTGCAATAATCCATTTTTTAACTCAAATAATAAATTTATTAAAACTTCCATAGAGTTTATTTGAAATATATCAAAATCATCTCTATTGACAATATTTAATCTTTTGCATTCTTTAACTGTATCTTTTGTAGCTTTGATATATTGATTAACAATCTTTAATCTTTTTTCCAAAAATATCCTAAAAATTTTTTCGTTTGAGTTTTCTATTTGTGCTTGTATTTTATTTCCATTTGAAAAGTGAAATTCAACAATATTCATACTATTTCCTTTTAATCTGCAACCGCAAAAAATTTGCAATTTTTATAATATCTATAAAATCTCTCCCCATTTTTGTTCATAGTTCTTAAATAGGTAAAAATAGGTGAAGTCCATTTATAGCCTTGACTTTTTGTATGAAATTCATCTATTAATTTATCATCTTGATAAACATACACACTCATACCACCATTTTTTACAACTGCTTCTTTAAATTCATCGCTATCTTTTGGAAAATGATAATACACATTGCCATTTTGTCTGCTTTACTGATTTTATAATCATATTTATTTTCAAGCATTATACGCCTTTTTTATTTTTGTGTTTAACTTTAATTATACAAAAGATAAGTAAAAATTTAGAATTCTAAATTTTTACCATTGTATGAAGGTTTTAGCTTTTCTTATGTCGCTAAAATTTATAGTAGTTTTTTCTTGAGTTTCTAAATTTTCTAAAGTGATATTTTCATCATCTACGGTGATGATTTTTGCTTCGATTTTTTCTTTTTCATTAGTTGTGATTTTTACAAGTTCGTTAATGCTTTTTGCAAAATGCTCAATTTTGCTAAGTTTTCTTTCAAGACCACAGCTTGATACTTCTAAAAAATACTCCCCATTCACAGGTGGTTCTACATCAAAAATAGGCGATAAAATCTCACTAAGCTTAGCACAATCATCAAGATTTACCCCGCCTTCTTTTTGTACATAAATTCTATAAATCTTTCTACCATTTTCACTCGTTAGCTCATCATCATAAAAACTAAGCCCTGCTTCTTTACAAAGTGCTTCAAGATTCATTTTGTTCCTTTTTGATTTTTTCAAATAAAGCATCCATGTGGTTTTGATACTCTAATCTATCATCAAATTTAAAGTGAAAATTTGGGCATCTATACCATCCTTGCTCGCTCATGCAGTAATTTTGCAAAGCACGAGCAGCTTTTTTGAGTTGATTGAGTATGATTTCTTGCTCTTGGGTATTAAAAAACATTTTATCTAAATACACAAAAGCATCATATCTGCCTTTTTTACACTCTACATCCACTACGCATAAGTTTTTTAAAACTTCGTTGTCTAAATTTGCCAAAGCTTCTGGTATAAGCTCTTTTAAAATGCTTTCTGTGCGTAGCTTTTTGATTTCAGCTGGGTTCATAGGCTTACTTGTTCCTCAACTTCTTTATAACTTTCTATATAATCACCCACTCGCATATCATTACAACCTTCTATGCCTACACCGCATTCATAGCCTTTTGCAACTTCTCTTACATCATCTTTAAAGCGTTTGAGTGAGCTTACATTGCCTTCAAATACCACAACACCATCTCTAATGAGTCTGATTTTCGCGCCACGATTGATCGTGCCTTCTGTTACCATACAACCTGCGATTTGGCCTAGTTTTGGCACATTAATTACTTGACGAATTTCAGCTTGACCAAGTTGCTCTTCAGAGATAATAGGACTCATCATACCACCTAGTAAAGCTTTTACATCATCAAGCAAGTTATAAATAACATTATAAGTTTTTATCTCTACGCCTTTATCTTTAGCACGTTCTTTGATCTCACCGGTTGGGCGTATATTAAAGCCTAAAACGATAGAGTTTTCACTAGCACTTGCAAGCTCTATATCACTTTGAGTAATACCACCTACCCCGCTATGGATAATATTAACCTTAATTTCATCGTTTTTAAGTTTTTCCAAACTAGCTTTAATGGCTTCAAGCGAGCCTTGCACATCTGCTTTTAAGATCACAGGAAGGGCTTTTAAATTGCCTTCTTTGATTTTTGCACCAAGCTCATCTATACTTACTTTGGTTGATTTACTTAGTTCTTTTTGGCGGTTGTATTCATGGCGTTTATTAGCATATTCTCTTGCTTGTTTATCGCTATCTACGGCTATTAAAGTTTCTCCCGCATCAGCTACTTCACTAAGACCTATGATCACCCCACACTCACCTGGGCCTATTTCTTTTAAAGCTTTGCCTTGATCATCACTCATAGCACGCACTTTACCATAAGCTTCCCCTGCTACGACTGTATTACCTACTCTTAAAGTACCATTTTGTACAATGATAGTAGCCATAGGACCTCTACCTTTTTGCACCGAAGATTCTATAATACTTGCTTTAGCATGGGCTTTTGGATTTGCTTTAAGTTCTAAAATATCAGCTTGCAATAATACAATTTCAAGTAAATCCTCTATACCATCACCTTTTTTAGCTGAAACTGGCACAAACTCATGACTTCCACCCCATTCCACTGGCATGATGTCCATTTCTGCTAATTGTGTTTTTACCATGTCAGGATTTGCGTTTTCTTTATCCATTTTATTAATAGCGATGATGATAGGCACATTAGCCGCCTTTGCATGATTAATCGCCTCTTTAGTTTGAGGTTTTACCCCATCATCTGCAGCTACTACGATAATAACAATATCAGTTATACTAGCTCCTCTTGCACGCATAGCGGTAAATGCCTCGTGACCTGGAGTATCGATAAAAGTAATTTTTCTGCCATTTTTTTCTACCATGTAAGCACCAACATGCTGAGTGATCCCGCCTGCTTCACCACTTGCAATGCGTGATTTTCTTATATAATCAAGCAAAGAAGTTTTACCATGATCCACATGCCCCATGATAGTGATAACCGGAGCTCTTTGGCTTAAATTTTCTTCTGTTTGATTTTCATCATAATCTTTTACATAATCAAACTCATCAGCCTCATCAATGATATTAATCTCCACTCCAAATTCAGCTGCAAGAATTTCAATAGCATCCTCGTCTAAAAAGTCATTTTTAGTCGTCATCATACCAAGCATGAAAAGTTTAGAGATAATTTCTCCGGTGTTTTTACCAAGTTTTTCAGCAAATTCATACACACGAATTTCTTTAGGTATACTTACACTTGTGATCGCTTCGCTTTCTTTTTTTTCTACCTTTTTAGGTGGTTTTTTACGACTTCTTCTTTGTATACCACCCTCGCCAAATGGGTTGATAGAGTTATTTAAAGATTGCTTTAAGATATTTGGTTGTTTTTTATTTGCTGGTTGCACTGGTTTGTTTTCTTTTACACTAAAATCAGGTAAAACAACCATATCATCATCTTCTAAAGAAATATCAGCGAAGTCTTTATCCCCTAAAAGATCCATTTTAGTGGTACTTTCTTTTTTGCTTGCTACAGGATGATTTTTCTTTTCTTTTTTCTTTCTTTTTAAATTCTCATCTGAATTTGAAAAAATCATACTAAGGCTTAAACCTTGAGTAGCTTGCGTACTAACCTTTTCTTCTTTGTTTATTTGAGCTTCTTTGCTTTCTTCTTTTTTCTTTTTAACGATAACCAAGCCTCTTCTTTTGGCTAAATTTAAATTAGAACCTAGCTTTTCATCGAGTTTAATTTCTTCTTTTTTTTCTTCTAATACTTCATTTTTTATAGGATCTTCAGGTTGTTTTTCTTCTATTTTTATTTCATCTTTTTTTTCACTTGCTGTTTTAGCAGAGCTTTTGCTTTCTTTTTTAGTTGTGGTTTTTTTCTCTTCTTTTTTGCTTTCTTCTTTTTTAGTTGTGGTTTTTTTTGCCGCACTTTCTTTTTTAGGTTTGGCCACTTTTTTTACCACATCTAATATTTCACCGGATTGAACGTATTGATAAATCGCTTCTGCGATTTCAGAAGATACTTTTTTGTTAGGGGATTTGATATCTTCCAAGCCCATTTCATTGGCTTTTTCTATAATTTCTTTACTTGTATATCCTAACTCTTGAGCGATCTCGCTAATCTTTACATCTGCCATTAAAAAATATCTCCTTTAAATCCTGCTGATTTATATTACCATGAAAATTGCCTTTGCAAGCTCTCATAAAAGCCCTTTGCAATGTTTTTTCATCTTTATCAAAACATGAATTACAAATATATAAACTCCTGCCAAATTCCACTTTAGTGATAATTTGAGAATTTTTTATTTGGAATTGATGCAAACTTTGCTTTTCATAACGGCCTTTGCAAACAATGCACATTCTAATGGGTATATGATTTTTCAAAATTATATCTTTTTTTTGGAATTTTTAGCAAATTTTAAAGCCCTCATCATCAAATTCTAAAAGCTCAACTCTAAATTTAACAAATTTATTTTTGATTTTTTCTTTGATTTTTTTGGCATCATCTTTATAAGCTAGAGTAAAAAAGCTCGAGCCTGATCCTGAAAGCGTACTCATGAGAGCATTATTATCTAAAGCTAGTTTTTGCACTTCAAAAAGCTCGGGCAAAAGTTTCATTCTTTGATTTTGATGAAGTTTATCCAAACTTGCACATTTTAGCATGTCATATTTTTTCTCTAAAAAACAAGCGGTTAAAAACGAAGCATGACAAAGATTAAAAACACTATCTTCTAGGTTGATTTTTTTAGCTAAAACCGCTCTTGATTTTTGAGTATTCATCGCTACATTTGGTATGGTTATAACAGCTTGTAAGTCTTTATCTACTTCTTTTTTTATAGCTAAAACTTTTTCATTATGAGTTAATGCACACACAAAACCCCCAAGTGCTGCTGGAGCTATGTTATCTGGATGGTTTTCATATTTTAAAGCTTCATTTAAAATGGTATTTTTATCCGCTTTAAACCCACTTAATTCATAAGCACAAGCAATGGCTCCAACTATCACAGCAGAAGAACTTCCCATGCCTCTAGCTAAAGGGATATTATTTTGAAAAACAAAGCGAAAATTATCTTTTTTACCACTAAGTCTTTGATAAATTTCATAAAAAATATTGACAAAACTATTGTTTTTTTTAAGATAGATATTATTTTCACCTTCCCCATGTATGCTAATGCTAAAAAATTTAGATTTTTCAACTATGGTTTGATTAAAATATTTTAAACTCAAACCTAAACAATCAAAACCAGGACCTAAATTTGCACTTGTAGCAGGAACTAAAATCTTCATTTTTTACCTTAATTAATCGCATCTAAAACATAAAAAGGTGTATTTTCTTTACTGAAGTTTAAACCTTTTAAACTTTGGGGCATAAAAAAACTTCCCGCTTGTGTCTTTTCTAAAATAATTTCATCATCATCTTTTTTTACAAAACATAAGTGTTTATTTGCAGTTATAGGCATATTGTGATTTAGCTCAAAAGCACCAATAGCTTTTAAGGGTATATTTTTAACTATAGCTAGTGTTTTAAAAGAAACATAAGAAATCTTTATACCCATATAAGAGCCTGGTCCATGCACATATATAAGCTTTTCAAACTCATATTGTGAAAGTAAATCTTGCAGTATTTTTGGCAAAACTTCACTGACTTTTAAATCATTCTCAATGGTTTTTATCAATACATCATTTTCATAAATACCAAGCATTAAAGGTTTTGCTATGGCATTTAAAAGTAAAGTAACCTTTTTTATGCAAAAACCTTTTCATAAACTTTATATGCACTTTTTTCTAAACTTACTACTTCATAAGCACTAGGATCTTTTAAAAGTTCTTTGGTCAAAAGATGATTAAGCTTGTGCGAACCTGCATAAGAAGTATAATCTCCAAAAACTCTACATCCAAGCAAGGTTAAATCTCCAATAGCGTCTAAAATTTTATGGCGTACAAATTCATCTTTAAAACGCAAACCTTCAGGGTTTAAAATACGATTATCATCAATCACAACAGCATTTTCTAAACTTCCACCAAGACCTAAATTCATAGCTCTTAAAGCTTGAACATCCTTTAAAAATCCAAAAGTTCTTGCTCTTGCTATTTGCTCTATGTAGTTTTGTTTACTAAATTCAAAACAATAATTTTGTTTACCTATGATAGGATTATCAAATTCGATTGTATAGTTTATAATAGGCATATCCGTAGGACTTAAACGTACAAATTTATTACCTTCTTTTACTTCTACACTTTTTTTAATCACTAAAATTTTTTTAGCCACATCAAGCTCTTTTATACCTGCTTCTTCAAGCATCATACAAAAGCCTATGCTACTACCATCCATCACAGGAGCTTCATTAGCATCTAAAACTATACGTACATTGTCAATACCATAAGCATTAATTGCACTCATTAAATGTTCTATAGTAGAAACA
This sequence comes from Campylobacter lari subsp. concheus, assembly GCF_008245025.1. Classification (NCBI taxonomy): domain Bacteria; kingdom Pseudomonadati; phylum Campylobacterota; class Epsilonproteobacteria; order Campylobacterales; family Campylobacteraceae; genus Campylobacter; species Campylobacter lari. The sequence continues at coordinate 186,507 of NZ_CP043426.1, read as the reverse complement.
TAACCTCTATGATCGCCTATTACAGTAGCCATTTGCGTATCGATGACATTTTCAGGTCTTGCCTCATAAGAAATTCCTAAATCGCTTCTATAAAACACTATACCACTGCCAGCTTCTAATGGCTCTAATTTTATACTAATAGGCTCACCCTTATGCAAACCTATGCCAACACCTTTAACTTCTTTTGCTATTGTTGTTTGATTCATTTTTATTCACTCAAAATTCTTTTTTTGCTTGATTCTAATACATTATAGATATTTTCTTTTATCCATTTTGCATCTTGCCATTGTTCAGGACGCACTTCAACTCCTTGCACTAAAACACCAAAATGCACATGATCTCCAAGTGCTAAGCCTGTAGTACCTGTAGTACCTATAACATCACCTGCTCGAACTCTATCTCCTACATTTACATCCACATTAGTGCAGTGTCCATAAAGAGTATAAATTCCAAAGCCATGATAAATAATAATATTTAATCCATAAATTCCATTTTCTTGTACGAATACGACTTCACCATCGTTATTACTAATGATAGGTGCTTCTTTTATGCTTGCTAAATCAAGCCCCATATGATAAGAGCTACTAAATGCTTGATTATTATAAGAATAAAATCTATGATCGGCATAATCAGCTACTTTTTGGCCATTTTTTAAAGGTTTGAAAAGATTAACTTTAAAATTATTAATCATAGTATCAGGAACTTTGCTTGTAATATCATGAATGATAACTTCATTAGAAGCTCTTAAGTCCTCATTAACAAATTTAAATTTTTCAAGTCTGCTTAATTCTCTATCTTTTGGAGCATATTTTTGTGCTAAAAATTCGATCTTACCATCTAAAAATCTATCACTTACTTTTATATTTGATACACGGTATTTTTTATTAGTAAAATAATATCTAATTCTTTGTTTGTTTACATTACCTGCTTTATCTACTGCCACTACATAAGCTCTAAAGTGCTCATCAGTTGCCTCCCAAGGAATCAAAGCAGCATAATACCTTTCTTTTACATAAGGAATTGCTTTAAAAATCTTATCTTTATCGGTTGTAATATAAACTTCTTGTAAATTCTCATCACTTGCTTTAAACACCACACTACCTACTCCACCTTGTTCGATTTGATAAGAATTATCTAAAATTTCTACAAGTGGTTTTTTGGTATCAATGATAACTTTCACTTCTTTAAGCGCTTGATTTCCTAAAAAGAAATTCCAAAAACTACTATCACTTGCTTCTATTACAAGTTTATATAAATCAACTTTTTCTTTATAAGCTGGTTTTGGTAATTTTAAATCAAAATGAATGCTTTTTTTATTATCTTTAACATGCTCATTGACAAGCATTTCACCATTTAATTCATTTGCTTTAAACAACGTGACTTTAACATCTTTTAAAGCACTTTCATCGCTTATTTCTATAGATATAGGGTCTGTTAGATTACTATAAATTACATCTGATTTTGTTTGAATCAACGGAGGATTTTTTTCAAACAGCTTTGTATTTAAAACAAACGCTACAAAGGCTAAAAGTATTAAAAAAACTACAAAAATCCATTTTTTATTTGATCTTTTACGTGCAAAAACCATATTTTCACTTTCAATCTATTTTTTTAAAAATATATTATTCTTTAGCAAATTAAGAGTAAATTATAAAAAATTTTATAGAATTTCTCTTAATTTATTTGCACTTTTAATCCAAGTTTCAAGCTCATTTATGTCACACTTTTCTATCATTTTTTTACATTCTTGTAATTCTTTTTGAAATAAATCAATAGAATTTAATAAATTTTGTTTGTTTTGTTCAAAAATACCACTCCACATTTGGGGATTTGACTTAGCAATCCTGCACATATCTTTAAAAGAAGGGCCTCCTAAGTGAGCTATATTTTTTTTATTTTCTTCTTTCATCACAAAATTTGCCAAAGAAAAACTAATCACATGCGGTAAGTGTGAAATGATAGAAGCGTGATGATCATGTGAAATACTATCCATAAATACAAGCTTCATTCCTAAATCTGAAAAAATTTCTATAGCCCTTTTTTGATGAATATGATCAGCATTTTGCACATCACACAAAACACAAACTGCATTTTTATATAAATCTTTTATAGCTGCATTTGGACCACTATTTTCAGTTCCTGCCATAGGATGAGCTGCGATAAATTGACTTTTCAAATAAGAAGGTAAATTTTTAATAATTTCTTCTTTTGTACTTCCAAGCTCAATGATAGTACAATCTTTAGAAATGCCTTGAAATTCTTTTAAGATTTTTACAATAGCTCTTACGGGAATAGCTAAAAAAATCACATCACATTTTTTTAACTCTTCAAATGAAACAATTTTATCTATTAATTTTCGCCCTAGTGCAATTTGCTCAAATTCTTTGTTTATATCATATCCGCAAACTAAATCTATCAATTTATTCTCTCTTAAGCTAAGACCCAAAGATCCACCTATTAAACCAAGTCCGATTATACCTACTTTCATAAATTTTCCTTAAAAAGCATTAGTTAAAAATATTTTGGTATTATAACGATTTTGTATATAAAAATTTAGGTAGATTTGATGAAAAAATGGTTTGTTTTCTTTGCACTCTCAAGTTCTTTATGTGCAGCTACAATTAAAGATATAAAATTTGAAGGCTTATCGCAACTTTCTAAAGAAAGTGCTATTGCGATTTCTAAATTAAAAATAGGACAAAAAATTGATCCTGCTAGTATAGATACAGCGATTAAAAATCTCTTTGATAGAAATTATTTTAAAGACATAGTAGTAGAAGAAAAAAACAGAGTGCTAATTTTTAAAGTAGTAGAAAAACCTTCCATCGGAAAAATAGATATTCAAGGTATAGCAAGTAACGATAGAAAACAAATAGAAAGCCTTGTTGGCTTAAAACCTGGAATTTTATATGATGAAAATTCAGCTAAAGAAGCTGCTGAAAAAATCAAACTTTTTTATCAAGCCAAAGGTTTTTATGATACTGTTGTAGAAATCAAAGATGAAAAATTAAGCAATTCAAGTTCATTAAAACTTACCTTTGTTGTAAATCGTGGGGAAAATATCATCATAGAAAAAGTGCATTTAAGTGGTGCAAAAAATTTAAGTTATTCAGATATTGAGCCTGCAGTAGCAAATAAACAAAGAGAAGCCCTAGGCTGGATGTGGGGCTTTAATGATGGCAAGCTTAAAATCTTTGATTTAGCAAATGATAGCTCAAGAATTTCAGATGTATATTTAAAAGAAGGTTATCTTGATGTAAGCGTATCTCCTGCTTTTTTAAATACCTACACAGATACCTATCAAGCTGATTTGACTTATTTTATCAATGAAGGCGAAGTTTATAAAGTTAAAGGAATTAAAATTTTCAATCCAATTTTTAGTGATGAAGAAAATGAAGCTTTGGCAAATGATTTAAAATTAAGTGTTGGAAAAATAGTTAATATAGAAAAACTAAGAGAAGATATAAAGACTATAGAAACTAAAACAGCTGATTTGGGCTATGCTTTTGTACAAGTTATACCTGATATACAAAAAGATAAAGAAAATCATGAAGCTATGATTATTTTTAAAGTCATACCTAATGAAAAAGTATATGTTAGAAATGTTGAAATTTCAGGCAATACCAAAACAGTTGATAGAGTTATTCGTAGAGAGCTTTACCTAACTGAAGGCAATCTTTATAATAGAACTGATTTAATAGACTCAAGAAATGCCTTAAGAAGAACTGCATATTTTGAAAATGTAGATATTAAAGAACAAAGAGTAGATGATACACATATTGATTTGATAGTAGAAGTCAAGGAAGCTTCAACTGGAGCCATTTCGGGTGGTATTGGCTATGGAACTAGTGATGGAATTTTACTTAGTGCTTCATTATCTGATGCAAATATCTTAGGCTCTGGTATGAAAGGAAGTGTAAGTATAGATAAAGGCGATGATACACTTTCTGGTAGAGTATCTTTAAGAAATCCTAGAGTAAATGATAGTGATTATTCTCTTGGAGGATCATTATATTCAGACCGTTTAGAATGGGATAGTTATGATGAGAGAAACTATGGTTTTGACATAAGCGTTGGTAAAACTTTAGGAAGATATACAAGCATAGATTTAACTTATAATCTTGAACAAAGCGATATTTATCATTTAAGTGATCGCTTAATCGCTCAAGGATATAAACTTGGTAAAACCTATAAAAGTTCTATCACGCCTTCGATAGTGTTTAACAATACAGATGATTATTATTTACCAAGATCAGGTTTTATCGCCTCAACTTCGCTTGAATATGCAGGCTTAGGTGGGGATCAAGAATTTATAAGCTCTACCACTAAATTTAATTATTATCAAGGCTTGGAAGAATTTATAGGTTGGGATTTAATTTATCGTTATAAAGCAAGTTTTTATAAGGTATGGGATCAAGGCTATTTACCTATCAATGAAAAATTATATCTTGGTGGTATAGGAACCATTAGAGGTTTTGATAGAAGAAGTGTGAGTCCTAAAAATGAATGGGGTGATGAAACAGGTGGTACAGTAGCTTTTGCAAATTCTGTAGAACTTAGTTTTCCGCTTTTTGATAGAATCAAACTTAGAGGTAGTGTATTTTTCGACTATGGTGCTATAGGAGAGAGTTCTTTAAGTCAAATTCAAAGATGGAGTACAGGCATTGGCTTTGAATGGTTAACCCCACTAGGTGCTTTAAATTTAGTTTTTGCTAAACCATTTAATACTAGCTCAAAAGATGATTTGAGTAAATTTGAATTTATGTTGGGTGCAAGATTTTAAAAGTAATAAAATCTTGCTATAATTTTGAAATTTTATTTTAGGTAGAGATAATGAATTTTTTAGATATTTTTTCTAGTATAAGACGCAAGCAAGCCACTCCAAACGAAGCTCCAAATCACTGGGTAAAATGTAATTCTTGTCATGCGTTAATGTATTATAAAGAAATAGAAACTTGTTATAATGTTTGTCCTAAATGTAATTTTCACATGAGATTAAACCCTCTAAAACGCATTGAATTACTCAGTGATGAAGACTCTTTTGTGGAAATGGATAAAGACTTACATGCAATCGATCCACTTAAATTTGTAGATAGCAAATCATACAAAAAAAGATTAGCAGAAAATGAAGAAAAAACAGGTAGAAAAAGTGCCATAATAAGTGGAGAATGCACCATAGATGGAATAAAAACTCAATTAGTTGTTTTTGATTTTTCTTTCATGGGTGGAAGCTTAGGCTCAGTAGAAGGTGAAAAAATTCTTAGAGCTATTGAAAGAGCTATTGAGAAAAAAACCCCTGTTGTTATAGTGAGTGCAAGTGGTGGAGCTAGAATGCAAGAAAGTACTTATTCTTTAATGCAAATGAGCAAAACAAGTGCAGCGTTAAAACTATTAGCAGAAGAAAAACTTCCTTATATTTCAGTCTTAACTGATCCAACTATGGGTGGAGTAAGCGCGTCTTTTGCTTGGCTTGGAGATATCATCATGGCCGAACCTGGTGCTTTAGTAGGCTTTGCAGGAGCTAGGGTAATCAAACAAACCATAGGAGCTGATTTACCAGAAGGCTTTCAGAAGGCTGAATTTTTACTTGAACATGGATTGATCGATGCAATTGTAGAAAGAAGTGAACATAAAAAATTTATAGCAGACTTTTTAAGATTTTTTTCTAAAAACTAAAAATGCAAATTAATCTTTTAAGCATTCAAAAAAATAATAATGATGAATTTAGCAAGATAGATGAGTATTATACCAAGCTCATTAAAAAATTTTGTAGTTTTAATGATATATGTGTTTTTAATAACAAAATTAATCAAGCACAAAATACTAATCCTATAGAAGCAAAAAAATCTTATACAAATGCACTAAATCCTTACAAAAAAGGTTTTTGCATAGCATTAGACGAAAAGGGTAAAGAATTTACAAGCGTAGAATTTGCAAAATTATTGCAAGATAAAAATGAAATTTCATTTTTTATAGGCGGTGCTTATGGATTTGAGCAAGAATTTATCGCACAAATGCATACAAGCATAGCTCTTAGTAAAATGACCTTGGTACATAAATTTGCTAAAACTATGCTTTTAGAGCAAATTTATCGCGCATTTTGCATTAATACAAATCACCCATATCACAAATAGGAGCGTTTATGCAAGAATTAAATCTTGAAGAATTTAAAAATATATTACTTCAAAGACAAAAAGAAATTTTACAAGAACTTCAAGGTAATATAGACAATATCCATAATCTACAAGATAGTGAACCTAGAGATGAAGTTGATTTACAGCAAATTGACAATAGCTCTCATATCGACTTTAAAATCAATGAAAATTTAAAAGCCGAACTAGAAGAAATTAAACATTCATTAAGCAAAATAGATAACAATACTTATGGTATTTGTGAGTATTGTGAAGATGATATTCATCCTGAAAGACTTAGAGTTAAACCTCATGCAAAATATTGCATAAATTGTCGTGAAAATTTAGAAAAAAGGAAAGAGCTATGAAAATTAGATTATTTTTCTTTGCAAGTTTAGTTTATCTTCTAATCATCGCAGCCTTAGTTTACAATCTAAATTTAGGAAATTATACTTTTGCAATTTCTACTTTTGAATTAAATTTGCCTATTAGTTTATGGGTTGTTTTACCTGCTTTATTTTTAATGATATTAGCTTTAGCACATATGAGTTTTTATGGCTTTTTAAAACATTTACAATATAAAAATCTAATTAAAGATAGTAAAAATTATGAAAATTTTATTATTGATATTTTTTTAAAAAAAATGAGTAAGGTTAAATTTAAAACTCAAGAATTTCAAAACATAGCAAAAGATACGCAAGCTCTTTGTTTTAAAGAAAAAATTCAAAATCCTAAAATAGATGAAATTATTGATATTTTTGAACACTTAGAAAAAAAAGAATTTGTAGAATTAAAAAAATACAAATTAGATTCAAATAATGAAATTTTTATTTTAAATGAAAAAAATCGCTTTCAAAATGATAGTAATTATGCTTTTTCTTTTATCAAAAATAAAGATACCTTAGCTAATGAGCTAGAAATTTTTGCTTATAAAATGGTATTAAAAAATGCACCTTATAGTCAGATTAAAACACTAAAAGCTCAAAAAAATCAAGATGATATTTTATTACTTTTGGATAGATTTGAAAAAGAAAACTTAGAATTAAATCACGTTGAAATCGAAGTTTTACTTAGCATGAATACTTTAGATGATAAATCATATTTACACTGTGCTAAAATACTTTGTAAAAAAATAAAACCTCAAGTATTAATTGCTTTATTTAAAAAGTTAAAAGATAGTTATTCTCAAGCTTTGAGAGCTTATCTTTATACTTTAGCAGAATTTGGCATGTATGATGAATTGCTTAATGAATTAGGAAATGATCAAAATGAACATAAAGACTTTAGACTCTTGCTCTTTTTAAGAGAACATAATAAAAAAATAGAACTTGAAAAATTGATACAATGATAGATTTTAGCAAAAAGCCTTTATTTTTAGCTCCTATGGCAGGTTTTTCAGACTTACCTTTGAGAAATTTAGTTAAACAATTTGGGGCTGATGTAACCATTAGTGAAATGATAAGTTCTAATGCCTTGGTATATGAGAGCTCAAAAACTCTTAAAATGCTAGAAAAAGCTGAACTTGAAAATCCTTACATAGTTCAAATTGCAGGCTCAGATGAAAGCGTAATTCAAAAAGCAGTAGAAATTTTAAATCGTTTTGATTTTATAGATGGAATTGATTTTAATTGTGGTTGCCCTGTAAATAAGGTTATAAAACAATGTGCAGGTAGTGCTCTTTTACAAGACCTTGATAAATTACAAAGAATTTTAGAACTTATCAAAAAAACAAGTAACAAAAAACTAACTAGTGTCAAAGTAAGATTAGGATTTGATAAAAAAAATCCCATTGCCATCGCTAAAGCATGTGAAAATGCTGGAGTAGATTTTATCAGTATGCATGGTCGTACTAGAAAACAAATGTATAGTGGAAATGCTGATTATGAAGCCATAGCTTTAGCTAAAGAAAATATCAAAATTCCTTTAGTAGCAAATGGCGATATTAGTGAAGATAATGCCAAAGAGGTATTTAAAATAACAAATTGTGATGCTTTGATGATAGGGCGCGCAAGCATAGGAAAACCTTGGATATTTTATGAGATAAAAATTGGTAAAAAAATCGAAAAGGCTATGAAAAATAAAATCATTTTTGCACATTTTGAAGAAATGCTAAAGCATTACAAAGAACAAGGTATAAGCATCTTTAGAAAACACTTGCATGAATATTCTAAGGGCTATGACGATGCTTCTAATTTTAGAGATTGTGTTAATCGCATTAATGATGCAGAAATTATGCGAAAATATATTCAAGAATTTTTTAATAAGGAATGATTTTTGCTTGTAAATTATCAAGCAATATGAATGAAGAGATACCATAAAACAAGGAAGGTTCATGGCAGCTCATATCAATTCAAAAGGGATTTACAAAGCATTAGGCGGCATTAGAACAAGTGCGAATAATTTAGCAGCACATGCTTCAAAGCTTAACAATCAAAGTTTAAATTTCGAGCAAGTTTTACAACAAACCCAACCAAAATGTATAAAAACTTGTTTACAAAACTCTCAAAAAGAACTTGAAAATTTGCTTGAAAATATTAAAAATAGCCAAGATACTATCACAAAAAATATACACAAAGATAGTGCAAATATCATTGCAAGACTAAGACAAGAAGTCATTATGATGTATGATATTACCCTTAAAAACCCTCTTTGATAATTTTATATAAATTATCAATATATTCATCGCTAAAATGCGATGAATTAAAACTCCTATATAATTTTATAAGATCTTTAGTATTAAATTCATAACCAAAAGCACATTTTTTATGAGCGGGCAAAAAAGCTCTTACTAGTACAACATTTTTTTGAATATGCTCATCACAATAAAAACATACAAAACTTTTATGCAAACGTCCTTCAAAATCTAAAATTTTTAAATAAGCATCCACTATAACACGTTTGCAATCTTGCTTTTCAAAACGCTTAGCACAGTCTTCTAAAAGTTCAAAGTAAAAGCTATCAATTTCTTCAACATCTTTTAAATGCAAATAAAAAAGTCTAATAAATTCCTGCCAAAAAAACATTCTCTCTCTATCTAAAATCCAAGAAAAACCAATATGCAAAACATCTTTTAAACGTGGTAAAAATCTCGAACTTTCTTCAAGCTCAAAATCAATCTTATACCCACTTAGTATATTAGAATGACGCATGCCATAAAATCTATAACTTTTAATAACTTTTTTAGTGCTTAAAAGATAGACAATCAAATCCTCATCTTTTACACTCTGAGTGTGTAAAATATACCCTTGCATTTTATAAAAGTTCTATGCCATAAGCTTGCAAAATTTCATATGCACTATTTTCCAAAAACTTACTAAAACTCGCTGTTGCATTTTTATGTAATATAATTTTTGAGTTGATGCTAGCACTTTGAGCTAAAATAATATTGCTAAATACACAAATATGTGAAACAAGACCACAAAATTCTATGTTTTCATAATAATTTTGTTTTAAAAAATTGGCTAATTCTAAGCTACCAAAAGCATTCTTATAAAATATTTTTTTTGCATTTTTTAAATACACATCAAAATCACCTGGCATTTGCCAACCTAAAGTATCTCTAATACAATGATAAATAGGTAAATTTTTTCCTTCTTGAGTTTTTAAATAATTTTCATCATGCGTATCAAAAGTAAAAACAATATCACCTTGATGATTTTTTAAAAGAGCAAGAATATTATCTTTTATCTTGGTAGCTTCTTCAAAACCCAAGCTACCATCGATAAAGTCATTTTGATAATCAACAACAACTAAAAGATTAGCCATTATCCTTGACCATAAAAAAACTATCCGTGTGGATATTTTCAAATGCAGTTTTTAAACTTGTAAACAATTTTGGATTTTCTTTTTCTAAATTTGCTAAAAGCTGCTTAGCTTCTTCTCTTGCATGAGGAAATTTAACATTTTTCTCACTTAACTTCATGCCAGGACAAAATTCATTACCAATTACTTCTAATTCATTATTAATAGCATTTTCTCTTAATTGTCTTTCTCTTACAAAAATCAAAGGACGAATAACCTCTACGCCTCTTTTGCTTTTATACTTGGGAGCTAAACTCCTAAGAGAGCCATTATAAATAAAATTCATAAAAAAACTCTCTACCGCATCATCTAAATGATGAGCTATAGCTAATTTATTAAAACCATTTTCCAAAGCATAAGTATATAAAGCACCGCGCCTCATTCTTGAAAAATAGCTACAAAAACTTGAATTTTTTCTAATCGTATCACCTGAAATTTCATAAATATTAGAATCAATCACTTCATGATCAATACCATGCTCTTTGCAGTGATTATGAAGCTTGGTATAATCTTCACCCATGCCATAACTTAAAGTTACTGCCTTAAGTTCAAATTTAAAAGGTGCATGTGCTTGCATACGCTTTAAAAGATGTGCTAAAGCTAGAGAGTCTTTCCCACCACTAAGCCCTAATAAAACTTTATCATTGTCTCCTATTAAGGAAAATTTAGCATTAGCTTTAGCTACTTCTTTGATTAATTTTTTACTAAGATTTATCATAATTTCTCACAAATTTTTAAGACAAAATTAGCTGAAATTTTAGCTGATTTTTCTACAAACTCATCAAAGTCAAATTCAGCTTTCTCACCTGCTTTATCGCTCATTGATCTTAAAATCAAACATGGAATTTTTAAAGCATCACATACCAAAGCTACACTAGCTCCTTCCATTTCACAAGCATCTGCATTAAAAATTTCTCTAATTTTTGCTTTTTTATTCTCATCACAAATAAACTCATCGCCTGTAGCGATAATACCTGATTGTAATTTAACACCAAGTTCTTTAGCAACTTCTATGGCAAGATTATTAAGCTTATCATCTGTTTTTATAAAAATTTCATTACCAGGAACATAGCCAAGCGGATGTCCAAAAGCTGTGATATCCAAATCGTATTGAGCTAATTTTGTTGCATAGATTAAATCTCCTATCTCCAAACTAGGATTAAAAGCACCAGCTACACCTGTAAAGAGTAAAAGTTCGGCTTTAAATTTTTCTATCATAATAGTCGCACTAAGAGTGGAATTTACTTTCCCTATCTTAGAATAAGCGATGATTAATTCATGATTTTTATATTTTGCAAGATAATATGTATTATTTGCATATTCAATTGTTTGATACTCTTTTAATGTTTCGAGTAAAGGAGTAACCTCTTCAGGCATAGCTCCTAAAATAGCTATCTTCATTTAACTACCTTTAAAATTTCATCAATGTCTTCTATTTTACTTAAAGTATAAGTTTCTTTTTGAGTAATTTTTTTATTTAAGCCCTTTAATACACTTGCACCGAATTCTATATAAAATTCTACTTCTTCATCTATTGCCTTAATGCTTTGTTTATAAAGAACAGGCTTGATGAGTTGCTCGCTTAAAAGCGTTAGAGCTTGATTTTTATCATTATACACTTTTGCATTAACATTTGACACTACGCTTTTAAAGCTCTCTTTTAAAATAGGTTCTAATTCTTTTGTAAGTTTTAAAGATGCATTTTTTAATAATGGACAATGACTTGCAACGCTCATATTTAAAAGCATAGCTCTTTTAGCTCCTGCATTTTTAAACTCACTCTCATACGAGGCCAAATCAGGCTTTAAACCTGCTACTACAATTTGTCCATCACAATTATAATTAGCCGCAAAAATATTTTTTTTCTCACTTAATGCTTTTTGACAAAGTTCTTCTACCACTTTATCTTCAAGCCCTAAAATCACCATCATACCAGCTTCTATTTTAGAGCAATCTTCTTGCATGAATTGACCGCGTTTATTAACAAGCGCTATAACATCTAAAAAACTAAATGCATCTTGAGTTGCTAAAGCACTAAATTCTCCTAGCGAATGACCTAAGCTGTACTTAGCTTCTATCTCAACTTGCTCTTTTAAAACTTCATAGGCCATTAGCGAGTTTAGCACTATAGCCATTTGTGTAAATTCACTTTTATTTAAATTTTCATTTTCCTTAAAAAGCAAATTTTTAAAATCAATTTTACAAAAATCACTAGCATTATCTAATAATTCTTTTGCTTTTTTAGAATTATCATAAAAACTCAAACCCATGCCAACACTTTGAGAGCCTTGACCTGGGAAAATAAATGCGCTATTCATTAATGACCACCGCAGCAACTGCCGCCGCCATGCCCGTGGCCGCCACAACATCCGCCGCCGCCATGCCCGTGATGATGATCGTGATGATGTCCTCCACCACCACATCCACAACTTCTACTACCTGCAATAATTCCTGTTAAAATTTCATCTTCACTTGCAGCTCTAACATCTACAATATTTAATGAAAACAACAAGTCTTTTCCTGCATAAGCATGATTGTAATCAATAGTAACTTCATTTTCAGTAATTTCTCTAACAATTACTCTTACTGTATTGCCATCTTCACCTTCGCCAAAAAGCTCCATACCAACTTGTAAATCAATCCCCGCAAACTGCTCTTTTGGTAAAGTTTGTAATGCACTTGCATCATATTCACCCAAAGCATTTTCTTTTTTTATCACAATATCAGCATTACAAGGAGCGTTAAGCTTTTGAATTTCTTCTTCTAATCCTTCTAAAATTTGACCCTTACCTAAAATAAAAGAAATAGGTTCAGCATAAATATTTGATTCTAAAACTTCATTAGTATTTGCATCTTTTAATTCATAAAACATTGAAACTACACTATTTTTTTCTATAGCCATTTTATCTCCTTTGTTATTTTCTATCTGGTGAAACTTTTGCTTCAGGACTATCAGGATAAGCCGTCTTTAAAGCTTTATAAAATTTATTTGCACTTTTTGGATCCCCAACCTTATCTAAACTAATAGCTGTATGATAAAGTAATTTTGGCACATAATCACCTTTAGTGCTTATAGCAGAACTTTTCTTATAAAACCCCAAAGCACCTGCGTAATCTTGCTGCTTATATCTTATTTCTCCAAGCCAAAAAGTAGATCTAGCAGGTTTGTAGTGAATACTTATTAGATGTTCAAATTTTTCTTTTGCATCTTCAAATTGATTTTTATTGGTTTCTTCTATCGCTTTTTTCAAAATTTCACTAGATTGCAATTTTTTCCAACTATCATCTTTTGCTTCAATCAATTTATCTTGAGTTTCATTTACATCTTGAATGATTTCTTCGGTTTTATTATCATCACTTACAACAGGAACAACTGGAGTAATTTTTGTTTGATTTTGCACTCTAGCTATTTCCGATTGAAAGAAGGTTATGGTTTTATTCATATCTTCTTTTGAAATATAATCATCATTAATTTTATTAATCAAAGTTGTAATTTCGCTTAAAACTTTTTGGATTTCTTGATGATTTTTTTCTTGAATTTGCCTATTTTCCTCCACATAAGCTCTTAAATTTTGAATTTCTTGAGTTATATTTGCATCAAAATTTTGATAAGTTTCTTCCAATGAAAGCAATTTTGTGTTAGCTTTTGAATACTGAGCATTCAAACCCTCTGTTACACTTTGCAATCCTTCTATATTCTCTACTGCTGTATTTATTTTACTTGTTAAATTTGTATAATATTCATTCAATGCCCTTAGGCGTTCTTGATTTTCATATTGTAATTTTTCATTTTGAGTTAAACCGTAAGGTGTTTTTGTATCTACTTTTCCTGCATCAAATGCTGAAATTTCAGCGTGTAAAAAAGTAGCTCCCAAAAGAGCTACTGATAATAATTTTAATTTCATTTATTTAAAACTTATTTTGATAATTTAAATTCTGCACGGCGATTTTGAGCATCGCAAGCTTTTGTTCTTTCGGTACATACAGGATTAGTTTCTCCATAGCTTTTAACACTAATTCTATCTGCGCTAACACCTTGAGCTACTAAAGATTCTTTTACTGCTTTAGCTCTTTTTAAACCTAAAGCTTGATTATACTCATCAGTTCCCCACTCATCGCAGTTTCCTTCAACTACTATTGCAGTATTGGCAGCTTCTTTATTAAAGATTTCAGCATTATTTGCAATAACTTTTTGCATATCTGATCTAACATTAAATTTATCAAAATCAAAATATACATTTGCTACAGAATTTAAAGATTCAAGATTTTCAAATCTATCAGATCCGCCGCTACCTTTTGAACCATCTACACTACTTGAACTACTAACACTAGTGTTTTTAGTAGCACAACCACTTACAATAACAGCAAAAGCAGTAATTGAAGCAAAAATGATTTTTTTCATTGATTTCCCCTTTTGTTTATTTAAAAATCATAATTTAATTATAACAAAAAAAATATGATTTTAGTATTTTACCAATCAATTGATTGAATTTTACCCACTTTTAAGCCATAATGAAAAGCTTTATTTGCATTAATTCGAATAACACCTAAAGCACTTTGAGAGCCTAAGTACTTAATAAACACAACACTTTCTCCATCACTTGAAAATCTTGGAAAAAGATTTTTACCATTTGCGGTGAGTTGTCTTATGTAATCACTTTGGGTTGACATCAAATAAAGATTAAAAACTCCGCTTTGTTTTACTTCTCTACTAGAATAAACCATATAGTGTTTATAGGTAGAAACCGAAGAATTATTTTTACCATGAAAAACAACTTGTTCTGTTAAATTTGAATCTAAATTTTGCATAAAAATATTTGGATAACCCAAGCGATCAGACACAAATACAATTTTTTTATCACCGTCAACAAAATTACCATTTACATCAATACCCATATAGTTTGTAATTTGTATCAGATTTTTTGAATCTACATCATACAAATATACATCAGGTTGGTCTTTTGGAGCCATAGTAAGTAAAATTTTTTTACCATCATCACTCACATCAGAAGCAACCATCATACCTTTGCTAGCAATAATTTTTGTTATATTTTTATTTTTCATATTATATTTATAAAGAGTTGGAATCTCATCTTCATAGGCAGTAAAATAAAATGCATTTTGTTCTTTATTTGCCCATTTAGGAAACAAATTTAAACCTTTTGAAATCAATACTTTTTGGTAAGTTAAAGTATAATCTGCTAATAAAATATCACTTTGCTTACTACCTTGTGTTCTAGCTATTAAAATTTTATGATCCATCCAATCAACCGGAGCAAAACCTAACTTTTTATTCATTTGAGCAACACTTCTATGTGCTAAAAATGGATACTCTTCGATAGAAAGAATTTGTTCATAAAATCTTGTTTTAGTTTCATTTGCAGCTAAAATTTCAACATCAATATCTAAAAGTTTGCCATTTTTATTTAATATATAAGAAAAAATATAATCACCTTGTTTTTCATCTTGAGTTATCTCAAAATTTGAACTTACTTTTATATCGTTAACAAGCATGTTATAAAAACTTTTTTTAAGATCTAAATCATTTAATTTAGACTGGTCTTTAATATAAATTTTTGGCAATTGCATACCTTTATTAACAACAGATATTGTTGCATCTTGTCCAAATAATACTGAACAAAAAAATAAAAATACTAGTATTTTTTTCATTGTTTCTCCGTTTTAAACTCAATTATATCACTAAGTTGCATTTTAATTTTTCTTATTTTACCATTTGGAGGTAAAGTTATGTATTTTCCTTCTAAATTTTGTAAAAATTCTTTTGCTTTTTTGTCAAAATTATCACTATGCGCACTAGTAGTGTTTAACAAGTAAAAATAACCATTATTATCAATTACAAATTCTACTTCTATACTTAAATTACCACTAGGATTGTAAATTCTCCATCGATCTTCAAGGTATTTTCTAACAGCACCTAAGAATTGATCATAAACCCCTACTTTTTGCTCCATGACAGATTGACCTAATTCTTGATTTATTTTTAAATTTTCATTGAGTTGCTTAGAAAAATCATTGATTTTTTCTCTTTGGGCAAAAGTAGGTTTTTTTGAAGGCATAGAAGATTGCACTTTTGTCGTTTTTTCTTCTTGATAGTCTTCTATTTTACCAAACAACTCATTAAAAACACTTGCTTGTTGCTCTATATTTTGGGTGTTAACGCTTTTATTGGTAGTATATTTTTGCAAAAGATTTTCTTCAAATAAACTTTGTAGATTTTCTTTTTGTAATTCTTGTATCATATTTACTTGATTTTGATTTATACTATCCCCAAGTTCTATATTGATAAAACTATTAGGATCATCAGTATATTCAATGGCTTTTGGTTTATATTCAACCAACTTAAAAAATACCAAAAAAACAACAAAAAAATAAACTAAAGTTGCATAAATAAAAGCTTTAAGATTATGTGTAGAATTTTCTTCCATTTTTTACTCAGTTTGCAAAGCAACTTTTTGGAAACCTAAATGTTTCATTGTTCTTAAAACACTCATTACATCATCATATTTTAGATTCTTATCTGCTCTTATAAAAACCGTCTCTTGAGTATTATACTGAACTTTTAAAGCATTCATATTATCTGCAAAACTTATAAAATCAAATTTATCTTTCCCTATAAAAATTTCTTTTTTTGCATTAATTGTTATAATCAAACTTTTAATATTTGGCGCACTTGAAGTTTTTTGTGAACCTTGAGGAAGTTGAACTTTTTCTTCATATGTGATACTTGGAGCTGTTACCATTAAAATAGCAAGTAACACAAGCATAATATCTACTAAAGGTGTAATATTGAGTTCAGGTTTTTCTTCTAAAAACATTAACTATGCCTTTGTAAAGCTTACCAATACTTTGATCTCACTATCTAAGATATTAATCAATTCATAGGCTTTACGTTTAATAATTAAATGAAAGCTATATGCAGGAATTGCTACCAAAATTCCACAACCTGTAGCCACCAAAGCTTCACTGATTTTAGGAGCTATAATACTTAAAGAATTTTGCATCTCTAAGCCACCAAAAGTTTCAAGTATAGAAATAACCGTACCAAAAAGACCTATAAAAGGAGAGGTTGAAGCGATAATGCTAAGCCAAGTTAACCCTACTGTAGCTTTTTTTTCAACAGAATTTTTATAAATATTCATCTTTGTCTCATCAACTTCAACACATTTTTTTAAAATTGATGCACTTTGACTTAAATCTTTTTCGCCTCTCATTAAAGCTTCTAAAGCTTGGCTTTCATTTTGAGTCCATTTATTAATAAGCATCAACCTTGAAAATAATATACTAAAACTAAGTATAAAATACACCGAAAGCCAAGCTAATACTATATAAGTGATTAAGCTTGTATTTTCAAAAAAATGAAAAATTGCTTGTAAATCCACTATTTTTGCCTTACATTATTATCCATTTTAGCAAAAGTAGAAGCAAGTGCAATACTATCACTGCTCATAGATTTAATTAAATCTTTTGCTTCTTCTAATCTTTTTGCTATTTCACTATCACTATTTCCTCCAACCCATACAGCACCTTTTGCCAAAACACTCACTTTAGTTTCAGAAACTTTTGCATGACCTGAATCAATAGCAACTAATTCATGAGTTGAATCTGATTTTTCTATATCTATAATTCCTGCTTTTAAAGAAGAGATTAAAGATGCATGTCCTTTTAAAACACCAAATTCACCTTCACTTCCAGGAAGAACTACCAATCTTGCATCCCCTTGATAAATCATGCCAAGGGGTGTAATGATTTCTAAAGATATTAAATCTTGCATAAATTAACCTTTTTTAGCCTTATCCACTTTACAATTATCTAAACAAACGTCTTTTCTGCTAACTTCTTTAAGTGTTTCAGCTTTTGCTATAGCTTCATCTATATTACCAACCATATAAAAAGCATTTTCTGGTAAATCATCGTATTTACCTTCTAAAATACCTTTAAATCCTGCAATTGTATCTTCTAAGCTGATATATTTTCCAGGGCTGCCTGTGAAAACTTCAGCAACGAAGAATGGTTGAGATAGGAATTTTTCAATTTTTCTTGCTCTTTCAACAATCAATTTATCTTCTTCACTTAACTCATCCATACCCAAAATAGCAATAATATCTTGTAAATCTTTATATTTTTGTAATACTGATTGTACTCCACGTGCTACTTTATAGTGCTCTTCACCAATAATCTGTGGATCAAGCATTCTTGAAGTAGAATCAAGTGGATCAACAGCTGGATAAATACCTTTTTCAGCAATTGATCTATTTAAAACTGTTGTTGCATCTAAGTGCGCAAAAACTGTTGCTGGTGCAGGGTCTGTTAAGTCATCTGCTGGCACATAAACTGCTTGAACTGAAGTAATAGATCCTTTTTTGGTTGAAGTAATTCTTTCTTGGAACTTACCCATTTCACTAGCTAGGGTTGGTTGATAACCAACAGCTGAAGGAATTCTTCCTAAAAGCGCTGACATTTCTGAACCTGATTGAGAAAATCTAAAAATATTATCAATAAACATTAAAACATCAAGTCCCATTTCATCTCTAAAATACTCAGCCATAGTAAGACCTGTTAACGCGATACGATTTCTTGCCCCTGGTGGTTCATTCATTTGACCATAGCACAATGCAACTTTATCCAATACATTACTTTCTTTCATTTCATTATAAAGGTCATTGCCCTCACGAGTTCTTTCACCAACACCTGCAAAAACCGAATATCCGCTGTGTTTAAATGCAACATTGTGAATTAATTCCATGATAATAACGGTTTTGCCAACACCTGCACCACCAAAAAGACCAACTTTACCACCCTTGGCATAAGGAGCTAGCAAATCAACAACCTTTATACCTGTTTCAAAGATTTCACTTTTTGTACTTTGCTCTTCAAATGGAGGTGGATCTCTATGAATTGACCAGTGTTTATCAAAATTGATTTCTTCGCCCTCATCAATCAAATCACCCGTTACATTAAAAATTCTTCCAAGAACTTTTTCGCCTACTGGAACGCTAATTGGATTTCCAGTTGCAACAGCTGTTAAACCTCTAACAAGACCATCTGTCATATCCATAGCGATGGTTCTTACTTTATTATCACCTAAATGTGCAGCTACTTCAAGAACTAGCTTGCATTCTTTTCCTTCTAATTCATAATTAACAATAATAGCTTCATTAATTTGTGGAAGATAGTCTTTAAATTCAACATCAACCACTGGTCCTAAAACTTGAGAAATAAAACCTTGCATCATCACTCCTAAATTTATTTCATTGACTCAACACCGCTGATGATTTCTATCAGTTCGGTGGTAATAGATTCTTGTCTTGCTTTATTATAAGCTAGATTAAGTTGCTTAACTCTAGCTTTTGCATTATTGGTTGCATTATCCATGGCTTGCATTCTAGCACTATGTTCAGCTGCTAAAGAATCAACCAAAGAAAAATACATGTTATATTCAAAATAAGTTTTTAACAAATCATTTAAAATTTCTTCATCTTCTGGCTCTAAATCCATTAAAGATTCAGACTTTTCTTCTTCTTTACCAACAATAGCTTCTACTGGCAACAACTCATTAATACGAATTTCTTGAGAAATCATATTTTTATAACCATTATGAATGATTACAATTTTATCTGTCACGCCATTTACAAAATCATCAACAGCTTTTTGGATAATAGCACAAGCCTTATCATAATCTGGACTTGAACTTGTATCTAAATATTTTTCCAAAATTTCTATATTTTGAAAATTAAAATATTCTATACCTGTTTTACCAATAGCTCTTAATCTTACTTTGATTTTTTTTGTTTTGCAATCTTCAAGCATTTCATTTACGGCTTTAATGGTTTTAATATTAAATCCACCACACAAACCCTTATCGGCTGTGACAAAAATAATATCCATTTTTTCTATATTATCTTTTTTTCTGAAAAATGGAAGTTTGTCATCAAGCCCTTCGTATTGATTGATCTTGAATGCAATTTCTGATAAAACTTCATCGATTTTTTGAGCAAAAACCTTTGATTTTTTAGCTGCCTCTTCTGCTTTTCTTAATTTAGCAGTAGAGACAAGCTTCATCGCATTGGTTGTCTTTTGTGTATTGTGAACACTTTTTATTTTTCTTTTAATTTCTTTTAAATTAGACATTTAAAAACCTTATATATGGTTTGCTTTAAACTCACTCAATGCTTTAGCTAGTTTTTCTTCTAAATCTTTATCTAAAGCTTTTTTAGTTCTAATTTGCTCAAAAATTTCTGGATATTTAGCCTCAATAAATGGGTATAAAGCTGCTTCAAATTCTCCGATTTTCGAAACTGCAACATCATCTAAATAACCTTTAGTACCCGCAAAAATAATCACAACTTGATTTTCTGGTGAAAGTGGAGAATATGGAGGTTGCTTTAAAACTTCAACCATTCTTTGTCCACGCTCAAGTTGTTTTCTACTAGCTTCATCCAAATCACTTGCAAATTGTGCAAAAGCTTGCAATTCTCTATACTGAGCTAAATCAAGTCTTAATGTACCTGAAACTTGTTTTGTTGCTTTAATTTGTGCAGCACCACCAACACGAGATACAGATAAACCAACATTAATCGCAGGGCGAATACCTGAGTTAAATAAATCTGTTTCTAAGAAAATTTGACCATCTGTAATTGAAATAACATTGGTTGGAATATAAGCTGAAACATCCCCTGCTTGAGTTTCAATAATAGGAAGCGCAGTCAAGCTTCCCGCGCCAAGCTCATCGCTTAATTTACTTGCTCTTTCAAGCAATCTTGAATGCAGATAGAACACATCTCCTGGATAAGCCTCACGACCTGGAGGACGACGTAAAATCAAAGACATTTCACGATATGCAACAGCATGTTTACTTAAATCATCATAAACAATCAATGCATGTCTTGAATTATCTCTAAAATATTCACCCATAGTTACCCCAGTATATGGTGCAAGATACTGTAATGCAGCAGGATCTGATGCACCCGCATTCACCACTATAGTATAATCCATTGCACCATATTCTTCAAGCTTTTTAACTACTTGAGCTACAGTACTTTGTTTTTGACCAATTGCAACATAAATACAAATAACATCTTTACCTTTTTGACTAATAATTGTATCGATTGCCACAGTTGTTTTACCTGTTTGTCTATCACCAATGATTAATTCTCTTTGTCCTCTACCAATTGGAACTAGAGCATCAATCGCCTTAATACCTGTGTGCAATGGCTCATGAACGCTTTTTCTAGCCATAATACCTTTTGCTTTTTCTTCTACAAAACGATATTCGCTCGCTTCAATAACGCCTTTAGCATCAATTGGCTCACCTAAGGCATTTACAACACGTCCTATCAACGCATCTCCAACTGGAACTTTTAAAAGTTTTTTTAATCTTTTTACAGAACTTCCTTCTTTAAGTCCAAGTCCTTTACCTAAGATAACAATACCAACACTTGATTCTTCAAGGTTAAGAACCATTCCTTTTTCGCCATTTTCAAATTCAACCATCTCTCCAGCCATAGCATTTTTAAGGCCATATACCTTAGCAACACCATCGGCAACTGAAATAATTTTACCGGTTTCTTCTATTTCAAGATTAAAGTCAAATTTTTCAATTCTTTCTTTTATAATAGAACTAATTTCATCTGCTTTAAATTTCATCAAATCTCCTTAAATTGCTTTTAATATATATTCATTCATCTTAGCTTTTAAGCTTTGCATTGAAAATGAAATTTCATATCCAAGTCCATCTAAGCTAATTTTTACACTGTCATTATCACTTATTTTACTATCTAATCTAATTTTTGCATTAAATTTAAGACTAAGTTTTTCCTCTAAATTTTTAATTTCTTCTTCGCTTAATTTTTCTTTTGAATAAACTTGTCCTAAAAATGTATTTTCTTTTGATGCTTTTTGTTCACTTAATTCTTTAATGATTTCTGGAATTAACATTTCTCTTTTATTATCCACAATTAAATTTATAAAATTTTTAAAAGCATCACTTGGATTATCCAATAATGAAAGTATTAATTCTAGTTTTTTGTCTTGTTTTATTTCGTATGAATTTAAAATATCTATAAATTTATTAGATACAAAAGCTGAACTTAACTCTAACAAATTAGAATAAAAATTTTCAAAATCATTTCTTTCTAATATTGCCTTTGCATATGTTTTAGCAATTACTTTTTCCATCAAGACACCTTTTTCATCATGATATTTAAAATTTCTTTTTGTTGTAGCTGTAAATTTTGATCTTCAAAAATTTCTTCTAAAACTGCTTGTACAACTTCTTTTTCCATTTTTCTTATTTCATATTCTTTGTGCTCTTCGTAAGTTTTCTCTAGAACTTTAATTTCCATTTTTGTTTCATTCTCGATTTTTTCAGTAATAATTTCTGCTTCTTTTTTTGCAAGAGCAACTGCATTAACAGCTTCTTGTTTGGCTAAATCTAATTTTTTCATCATTTCTAATTTATGATTTTTACTTGCAATAAGTTTTTCTTGAATTTCATTCATTCTAGACGCAATCTTTGCAATTCTACCATTATAGAAATTTTTCAAAGGTGTTGCTATGAAATAATACAAAATAGCAGCAAATAAAACAAAATTAACCGCTCTTGGAATAATATCATACTCACCACTTCCATTACCTGCTGCAAAAGCATAAAAAGGAAGTATTGATAATAATGTAATTTTTTTTAACATTTATCTTCCTTAAATTTTACTCAAGCTATCTTTAAAGCTTTGTTTAAATTCTGGCATTTTTAAACGCATTTCTTCTTTTAACTCTTTTTCTTTCTCTTTTAGACTTTTAAGAAAAACAAGCATTTGATCTTCTAATTCTCTTTTTCTTGTTGATAATTCTTTTTCTTGTTTTAATTTAGCTTCTTCTATAGCTTTTGCTTTGATTTGACTGATTTCATCTCTTGTTTGGATATGAATTTTTTCCAACTCATTTTCCACATTTGAAACATCGTCGGAATTTTTTTTCATTTTTTCTTCATCATTTTTTATGGTTAAATCTCTAGAATCCATAAATTTAATCAAAGGTTTATAGAGCATAGAATTTAAAATCGCTATCATAAGCAAAAAAATGACACCGGTGGCTATCATGATGGAAAAATGTACATCATTAAACATTAATACTCCTAAATAAATCTAAATAGAACTCGAAATTATAGCAAAATATACCTAAAAACATATTTAATTTAACATCTTTAGAAATTCTCTAACCTCATCTTCGTTTTCAAAATTTATAGTAATTTTTAAATCTTTAGTATTTACTTTTAAACCTAAAGATTCAATTTTTTCTTTTAAATTTATTATAGATTGATATTGTTTATTTGAAGTTGTATTTTTTTCTAATTGATTTATATTTTTAAAATTTTTAATTAATTTTTCGGTATCTCTTACATTGAGTTTTTGCCCTATAATAGTATCAACTATCATTTTTTCTTCTTCTTTTTCAAGTCCCACTAAAACTTTTGCATGCCCTTGTGAAATTTTACCTTCTATAATGAGATTTTGTGTTTGCTCATTTAAATTTAAAAGTCTTAAGGTATTGGCAATTTGAGGTCTTGATTTATGGATAAGATCTGCTAATTTTTCTTGAGTGATATCATGAATTTCTAGCAATTCTTTGTAAGAATGTGCTAATTCTATAGGATTTAGATTCTCTCTTTGAATGTTTTCTATTAAAGCAAGCTCACGTAATTTTATATCATCTACATTTAAAACTACAACTTTAATCTGTTCTTTCTCTAAAAGCTTACATGCTCTAAATCTTCTCTCACCTGCTATTAAAATATAATTAAATTCATCTTTTTTAAAAACCACAACAGGCTGAATCAAACCATATTCTTTAATAGAACCTGCAAGTTCTTCTAAAGCTTGGATATCAAAATTTTTTCTTGGCTGATAAGGGTTTGGGCTAATTAAATCTATATCAATTTCTTCTATTCTACCTTCATTAGAACCTAATTCTTTTTCATAAGCTTCATCAATATCAGCCAAAATACTGCTTAAACCTCTTCCTAATGCACTTTTTTTTGCCATTTTTTATCCTAATATAGAATGTGCTAAATTTTGATATGCCACTGAACCTGGAGATTTTATATCATAAAGTATAATAGGTTTTCCATAGCTTGGACTTTCAGCAAGTTTTACATTTCTTGGTATGATGATGAAATCATCTTCATTATCACCTGTTCTAAATAGCTTTTGTTTGAAATTTTGCTTTAAATCCTCTACAGTATCTTTTGAAAGATTATTTTGTGAGCTATACATAGTCGGCAAAAAGCCTTTTATTTTTAGTTTTGGATTGATAGTTTTTTTCACAAATTTAATAGTGTTTAAAACCATCGCAACACCCTCAAGCGCATAAAACTCACATTGTATAGGGATAATAACACTATCACTTGCTGCAAAAGCATTTACTGTAATGCTTCCAAGCGCAGGAGGTGAGTCGATGATAATAAAATCATAATCTTTGGCAATTTCTTTGATTTTTTCCCTTAAAATCGTTCTATATTCTCCGCTTTCTTTTACTACTTCTTGCTCAATTCCAACCAAAGAAATATTTGATGGGGCTAAGTATAATTGTGGAAGCTCAGTTTTTAAAATAATTTCAGAAAGTTTTTTCCTACCTATAAAAACATGATAAATATTATATTCATAATTACTTCTATTAAAACCAAGTCCTGTTGTAGCATTAGCTTGTGGATCAATATCTATTAAAAGAACCTTTTTTTCAGCTACTGCCAAAGAAGCCGCTAGATTAATAGCGGTAGTAGTTTTACCCACTCCACCTTTTTGATTTGCAATAGTTATTATCTCACTCATCTTAAACTATATATCCTTTTATTATCTAACAATATAGAACCATCTTTATACAACAAAGCATCTTTTAAAGATAAAATCTTACCTTCATTATGTATAAAAAAATTTCTTGATTTTTCAAATTCTAGCATATACTTGCTAAAAATATTCTTCCATAAAATTTTCTCATCTACATAAGAAAAATACTCATTTAAAAGTTTTGCTATATCTACTTCTATGTCTAAAATTTCAGCATTAAATGGAGCATATTTAAGATTAATCCCCATTCCTACAACCAAAAAATCATTGATTTTAGAACTCATCAGGCCACCTATTTTTTTATCTTCTATGTAAAAATCATTAGGCCATTTAATCCACACTTTCGAATTTTTTCTTTGTAATACTTCTTTCATTAAAAATGCAAAGTATATACTAGCAGAAGCCAAAGGAAGATCTTGCGTTAATTCTTGAGTTTTTATGCAAAAAGATACATGCAAATTTCCTTGCTTACTTTGCCAAGTATTATCCCTACTACCTATACCAGCACTTTGTATAAAAGCGCAAATGGCTGTATTGTTAGTAATTTCTCCGCTGCGAATTTTATCACTTAAATAAACTTGAGTTGATTCAAGTTCATCAAAATAAACTATCTCCAAGTTTTAACCTTTTTCCATTCAAATAAGTCTTAGCATCTAAAGCTTTTTTTCCACTTTCTTGTAAAGTTTTAATCCTTAAAATACCTTTTGTACATGAAAGCAAAAAACCTTCCTTTTCTACTTGTAAAATCACACCTGATTTTTGAGTTTTTTCACCATCGATTAATTCTATATCTAAAAATTTCATACCATTTTCTAAAAAAATTCCAGGCCAAGGTGTAAAAGCTAAAAATTTTTGATAAATTTCATTTGCATTATCCAAATTAATCAACCCATTTTCTTTTTTGATTTTTTTACAATGTGTAACTAAACTTTCATCTTGTTTTTTTGGGATAATTTTTTCAAAATTCAAAAGTGTAGAAATAGTAAGTTTGGCTGCTAAATTTGAAAGCATGGTAAAAACTTCTGTTGAATTTTTACCTTCTATATCACATTCTATGTTTTCTAAAATAGCACCACTATCAAGCCCTTCTTCCATAAGCATAGTACAAACCCCACTTATTTTATCCCCATTTAAAATAGCGCTTTGTATAGGTGAAGCACCACGATATTTAGGAAGCAAGGAAGCGTGCAAATTGATACAGGGAGCAATATCTAAAATTTCTTTTGGTAAAATCTTCCCATAAGCAGCAACAACTATAAAATCAGGTTTTAAGCTTTTTATTCCATTGATTATATTTTCATCTTTTAAGCTTTTTGGAGTGAAAATTTCTATATTTAAATTATTTTCTAAAACAAATTTTTTAGTATCACTTGGAGTTAAAATTTGCTTTCTTCCCACAGGTTTATCAGGTTGAGTAAATAAGGCTTGGACATTAAATCCTTTATCGACAAGCTCTTTTAAAATACAAGTTGCATAAGATGGAGTTCCCATAAAAATGATATTTTTCATAATACCACTATCCTTTTTTGATAAGTTTTTATAGCTTTTTGATATGAAAGCTCAAGATGATCTTTGAAAATTTCAAAATTTTTTCTAGAAGGGTTGTTGATACAAATATATCCCATATAAGCATAAATTGAATGAGACATGATAAAATCAAGCATAGAAAAATCATAATTTAAACTATCAACCTTACCCTTTAAAGCTTTTTTAGGTTTTTGTCCAAAAAGATTTTGGTAATCTTGGTCACAAAGAGAGCAACTTAGACGAAACACACCCTCTCTATTTAAATTTGAAGCTTGATCATTTATGCCATCATTTTCTTTAATAGTACAAAAATAAACTCCGTTTTTTAAAACCCTATCAAGATTATAAAAAAAGCTATGTTCTTGATAGGTAAATTTATACACCAAACCTTTAAAATGAGACTTGATATATTCTTGGATAAAATCTATAGTTAAATTTTCACTCATCAAAGGCTATTTTGATTTCTAATTTTTTTAACTTCTTCTAAAAGCATAAATTTAAGCTCTTTTAAACCTGTTTTTTCAAGGCTTGAAACCTTGATGAAAAAACTTTGTGGATTATTTTGACTTTGTAAATAAGCTTTTAGTTCATTATAATCATCTTCTATTTTTTTTGCAAATTCCTCACCCAAATTTACACTATCGCTTTTTGAAAGCATTAAGCCAAAATTTCTTACATAAAGTTTGCTTGAAAATTTTTCCAATTCTTTTCTTAAAATGCAAAATTGTTCTTTTAAACTCATATCTCTTAATGGATCAAGTACAAAAAGTAAAAAAGAAGTTCTTTCTATGTGTCTTAAAAACTCAAGCCCCAAACCCCTACCATCGCTTGCACCTTCTATAATACCTGGGATATCTGCCATTACAAAAGAATTATAATCATCTACTTCAACCATACCAAGTTTTGGAGTTAAAGTAGTAAATTCATAATTAGCTATTTCAGGTCTTGCATTAGACACTACGCTTATAAGAGTGGATTTTCCTACATTTGGAAAGCCTACAAGCCCAACATCTGCTATGAGTTTTAATTCTAAGCGTACACTTAAGGTTTTTCCTACCACGCCTGGTTGAGCATAATCTGGACGCTGATTAGTAGAGTTTTTAAAATGAGTATTACCAAGACCGCCTTTACCACCTTTTAAAAAGAGTTCTTTTTGGCCTTCTACTAGCATATCAAGTAAAACTTCCCCACTTTGTGCATCAATTACCTGAGTACCTTGAGGAACTATTAATTCTAAGTTCTCTCCTCTTTTGCCATTTTTGTTACGACCCAAACCCGGTTGACCATTTTGTGCTTTAAGTTCTTTTTTGCCTTTAAAGTGTGCTAGGGTATGAGTATTATTATCACATATAAAATACACATCACCACCATTTCCGCCATCACCACCATCAGGTCCACCAAACGGAACATGTTTTTCACGGCGAAAACTCACAGCACCTTTACCACCATTACCTGAACTTAAAACTAATTTTACATTATCTATAAACATACAATCACCAAAGTATAAATTTTTAAAATGATATTATATTTTTTTTAATATATTAAGATTAAAAAGAAGAAAAAGGCTACAAAGTAGCCTTAAAATTATGCAGGATAAACAGAAACTTTTTTTCTATTTTTATCTTTTCTTTCAAATTTTACAAAACCATCAATTAAAGCAAAAATTGTATGATCTTTTCCCATGCCTACGTTATTACCTGCATGAGTTGCTGTTCCTCTTTGGCGAATGATGATGTTACCAGCACGAACAAATTCTCCACCAAATTTTTTAACACCTAGACGACGACCTATAGAATCACGATTATTCTGAGTTGAACCTTGACCTTTCTTGTGTGCCATTCTTTACTCCTTAAGCTTTAATATCTACTACTCTAACGCGAGTAAATTGTCTTCTAAAACCGCGTTTTAATTTTGAGTCTTTTCTACGTCTTTTTTTATAAATCACAACTTTTTTGTCTTTTCCATGAGCAATCACTTCTAAAACAACTTTTGCACCCGCAACAAACGGCGCACCTACCTTTAATTCTTTATCACATACAGCAAGAACTTCACTTACTTCTACGCTTGATTTTACTTCAGCTTCAAAACGATCTAGTTTAAGCTCATCACCTTGGCTTACTCTGTATTGCTTTCCACTGTGTTTTATAATAGCATACATACAGCTATCCTTTCTTAAAATATTTTGGTAGCACCATAAAGCATTATGTATAAAACATAAATTTAAAAAGCTTTAGTGGTTAAAACTTGAGATTATACTCAAAATAATTTTAAATTTAGGTTAATTACCAACCTAAATTTACTGTACCATTTGGATTTACACTATGTTGTTTTTCCACACCTATATTAACATCATCTAAAGGCCTACAGATATCATCTTTTTTAACACTTCCTTCAAGAATTTTAGCATATGAAAGTTTTGGTGTTGAGCGGGTAATTTGAACCTTTCCACTTTTTGTTTCTATTCTTGCTGTATTTTCTTTAGTATAAGCATCTTTTACCACTTCACCCAGAGAATAACACTCATAAATTTCATCACTATCCAAAGTCTGTGAAAATACTACTTCATTATTGCTAACCTGTACAATTTTCAAAGGATAAATAGCATTTAAAATATCATCTGAAATTTTCTTTGCAATTTTTTCACTTAACTTTTCATTAGCCACCAAAGAATCACCTTTAACAGAGGCTGACATGGTTAAAGTATTTGAAAATTTAATTTGTCTGGTGGCAAATAAAAGCACACGATAATCCAGCACAACATCTATTTTATTTTTATTTCCTTTAGTTTTAAGATCTACTCCACCTACATGAAATAACAAAATATAATCAGTAGCTAAAACATTGTTAAGTTTGTAAATTTCATCTTTATGTGTATTAGATGAATTTATCAAAGATTTCTCCATTTCATAATAACCTTTAGAATCTCTATCTAAAACATTAAATTTCCTACTTTGAATCAAATCTGTGATAATTTTTTGCTGTAAAATATTTCCAAGTTCTTGGTATTTAGAAGAGGTATTAAATACCGTAATACTTCTTCTACCATCTGGCTTATAACCTGGTATTTGATATTTTTTATGAGTAATAGTTTTAAAAATGGTTACATTTGCTATGTATTTGTCGTTTTCTTGAACCACACTATCAATTTCATATGCATCAACTCTGCCTTTTGTAGCTTTTATAATTTGCTCTTTATAGCTATCTTCTATATTAGTCTTTTTGTTATTTGAATTTACCCCGACAAAAGACTGCTTGGTTGAGTCGATATTAATACCATTTAATTTGCCAATAGCTTCTATTATGGCATTATTTATTGCCTCTTCTCTGCTAGCTCCTATACCCTCGCCCATACTTGAATTGGTAGTGCTTGTGGTAATTATTTTGGCATATAAACCCAAATGAAAACATAAAATCAAAATACAAATTTGTAATATCTTCATAAATTTTTCCTAAAAATCATCTATGTCATTTACAACATTAGAACTTCTTTGTATGTTAGAAGACTTTTTAGGTTCAGTTTTTGAGGCACTGGTGTTTGAATTTGATTTTAAAGCTTCGTTAATATTTGCCACATTATCATAAGAATAAAATCTTACAACACCTACATGTTCTATACCATTTTCGCTTGTATAGTTCCATCTTTTAAGTGTTCCTATGCCTTTGATTTTTCCACTAGCACTTGCTTTTATTTTTGTATTGATTTTTTCTACAATATTTGTAAAATTTTGAATTTGTTCTTGAGTAGTGTTGTTATTGATATTTAAGCTTTGTTTGATGATTTCTTCATAACTTTCACCTGTAGTTTTTTCATCTTTTAAACTTAAATTTGTATTAATAAATTCAATTATAGCTGCATCAGCCATAGTTGAAGCTGTATCTTTAGCCCTATCTTCTAATATATTTGTCTTCTTGGCATTATTTGTATCAGCAATATAACCCCAATTTCCATAGCTTAAAATAACTGGTGAACCTTTTTCATCATAAACTAAGCGAATACCATATTCATTAAGAAAGCCTTTAGTGTCTTTTGGTAAATACTCGTTGATATTTTTTCCTTTACCTTTAATGTTGCTTTGGCGTGCTAAAGACATATCTTTAGCAAGTTGACGAGTTTTTTTAGAAACAACTGCAATTACACCAATATCATATTGCCCTCTTCTTTGCGTAACTATAGTTTGTACAGGAATTAAACCACTCATTGAACCAACTGCACTAGTAATTGTTTTATTAAGAAACTCTTCTTTTAATAAAGTCTTTTTTCTTTCCTCTGTTAAACCTTCTACATTAATACCCAAGTCCCTCAAAGCTTTATCTAATTTTGCACCGCTTAATTGAACCAGTTTATCAAAAATTTGTCCTACAACACTTCCTTTTGGTAGTTCTTCAAATTCTTTTGCATTAGTAGAATTATCAGCTTCGTAATTTTGAATTTTACTCACTGCCATTCTTCCAAAGGCATCTTCAATAAAATCAGACTGCAAATTAAGCATAGCTTTTTGGTAAGCATTTTGCAAAGCTTGAGCAAATTGAGGATCGCTATCGCTTAGCGCAACTACACTTCTACCCGTATAAAAGGTTTTTCCATCTTTTGTAATACCATATTTTATGCCAAAATTATCTGCAAATTCTTCAAAAAAATCGTCTAAAGATTTTGGAGTAATATCTTTAGAGCTAGCATCTGACATTTCATTTTGAATTTTAATATCTTCTTGAGTAATTTCAACCTGTGGAGTTGCTTGAGCATAAAGAAAACTCGCTACCAACAATGATCCAATAGCAAATCTTTTTTTTATCATATCTTTCCTTATTGTTTTATATTACCAGCTTACAGTTTTACTAGATCCTAGTTTATTAATTCTATTAGTTTTTTGCCATACTACTAAACCGCTGCCCTTTTCAGCTAATTTCATAACAAAAAAGTATTCAACTTGGGTTTTACCATTACTTAATTTTATATTTTGCTGACCAATTCTTCCCTGCAAAGTCAAAGAAGCACTAATTTGCGTATGATTTTTAGATACTGTGGCTTTATCATATCTATCATCATCTTTATCACTCATTACATCATCCATATTATTTTGAGTAGCACTATCATTGCCCTGAGTAGCTGAAGCTGCAAATTTACCTGAATTTATAAGTTCTTCTACCATCAAATCAGTCAAATTTCTAGTATCTATTCTTAAAGCTGTATCATTTATCACATCATAAACTGCCACAATAGCCTTACCTGAATTTCCTATTTTATTCACAACATAACTTGAATTAAACAAACTATTTAACATCTCTTTAGCTGTATTGTCAAAATCTTCACCAGTTAAAGCCATGCTTAAAGAATCGCCTTGTTTTACTTTTGCTGCAGTTCCATCTACATAAGTAGGTTGTTGCATACACGCACTAAATAAAACACCTATAGCCATTACGCTTGTTAAAATTTTAATTTTTTTCATCATCCATCCTTTATTTGATATATATTTTATATTTTTTAGCCTGCTTATTACTAGCTATATTTTGTATAATATACTCTTGTTTAGCTAACAATCTTATGTTTTTATAGTTTTTATCAATAGTATTTTTTATAACAAACCCATCCTTATCAAACCATTCTATTTTATAAGAAAGTTTTTTATCAACAGAACTATAAAAAATAATCTGCACTTCTAATAATCCTGCATTATTTATTCTTTCTTTTACACTTTTTACATTTGTATGTTTAAAGTTTGCATCAAAAGTATCTTGTGAAACCAATAACATACAATTTAATAACAATAAAAAAATTATCTTTTTCATTTTTCTATAATATTTATACTTGGAGCAATACTAGGCGCAAAAGAACGAACTATAACCAATACATTTTTCTTTGGATTAATCTGTCTTTCAAATAACACATCATCGCTTGGAGTTTTTATAATAATTTTACCTGTATTTTTAATCATAACAACTCCTATACTTTGTGGCAATCCTCTCCAAGATCTAACATCAGCTTGAGTTGTTGCTGCATTCATAATACCACTAGCAAGACTTAAAAAACCTCCTGTTGAATCATTATTAGCTACTGCTGCATTGATAGTAGTTTTTAAGATAGCTGAAACTATTGCTTTTGTAACTATTGATGGTTGCTCGAACTTAAACTCGCTTGCTACAACATTATCTAAATCAACTAATTTTGTAGTATTAGTATCATTTACACTTAAATACTCAAAAGACTGACTTCTTTTTTTTAGCTTAGGTAGAGCAATAGAAGTTGTCGTAAGAGTGTCATTTAAAATCAAAGGCAGAGTTAATTTAAACTCATCCTTTATCACACCAAAACCATTCTCATAAACAATAAAAACATATTTATTTTTTGATTTAGCATTGCTAATTGCTTTCCACTCTTTATTAATTTCTTTATTTTTTGGATTTAAAATTTTTATTTCTTTAAATAAATCTTTAGCTAAAGTATAATCTTTACTCATATAATAAAAAATCGAAGCTAAGTAAGTTGCATAAGGATTAGTAAAATTTTTACTTGTTGAAAATTCTTCAAACAAAGCTTCATATTGAGCATTTATTTGTTTTGTTGATTCACTAAAATTTTTATTAAAATTTGGATCTTCTTTTTTGGCTTTTTCTAATTCTGCTTTATTTTTAGCAATTTGGGCTTTAAAATAATCTTTCGCTCTATCTTGACGCAATAAAGCTCTTTTAAACTCCACTCTTGCGTTATTATAATCGCCCTCGCTCATAAAATTTAAACCCTTATACATATTTACCATTATTCTTTCATATAAAGAACCATCATAGTCTAATATAGAATCATTTATTAATGTAGCTACAGTTGTTTTAGTAATTTTTTGGGCACCACTTCTTAAATCCACATCAACTTGATAAGATTCCTCAACCTTATCAAAAAATTCATTACTAAGATTAAAATCTCCACAATTTTTTGCAATTAAACCTGCATTTAATCCTACATATACTGGATCATCTTTTTTATCTACCTTAGTCATTTCTTGAGTAAAAAATTCATCAGAGCATATCTTTTGAGTTAACTTTTGTTCTAATTCATTGTTCATTTTTGCATGATTAGCACACGCACTAAATAAAATAGCTGTTAATACAATTATACTAAATAAAATTTTATTTTTCATAGTTAATTCCTAATTAAAAATTAAGAATGCATTATATATAAAAAATAAACAAAAAACAACATTCCCCAAAAAATATCTTTGGGGAAATTTTATCAAAGCTCTGGCTTTGGAGTTTTTTCAGTAGCTTTTGGAAGTTGAGGATAAGTAATGCTTGGTTTTTTACCTGTTAAAGCATGCAAGAAAGTTTCTATAGAAGCTGCTTCTTTGTCAGAAATTTCTATACCAAGTTGCACACTACCCATTTCTTTAATCGCATCTTGTAAAGTCCAAATAGCACCATTGTGGAAGTATGGAGCTGTTTCGGCAATATTTCTTAAAGTTGGAGTTTTAACTAAACCATTTGCATCACCTTTAAAATCACCTACATTTGCAAATTTATATTTAGCTGCCACTTGGAAAGCTTGCATGCTACCACCTAGATTTACTCCCGTATGACAAGCTGTACAGCCTTTATCGATGAAAGTTTTTAAACCTTCTTTTTCTTTTTTACTTAAAGCTTTTGTATCGCCTTCTAAGAATTTATCAAATTTAGATGGAGTTAAAAGTGTTCTTTCAAATGTAGCAATAGCATCTGCTATATTATCAAAAGTTACTCCATCACTACCATATATTTTTTTAAATTCTTTAACATATTCTGGCATAGAAGAAATTTTTTCTACTGCTAATTTTGCCGGTGTTGCCATTTCAGGTTCTGCCTCGATTGGTCCTTTTGCTTGATCTGCTAAAGTACCTGCTCTACCATCCCAAAATTGAGTTGAATTTAAAACAGAGTTATAAACTGTTGGTGAATTTAAATGATGAGGATTAGCAGTCCATTTGTGTCCTACAGCAGCTGCTATACCATCGGCACCACCCATGCCTAAGTTATGACAGGTATTACAAGAAATCAAACCACTTTTAGAAAGTCTTGGTTCAAAATATAACTTTTTACCAAGATTAGCTTTTTCTTTAGAAAACTTGCTAGCTTTAACACCCATTTCTTTTAATAGTTTTTCAACACCTGCTTGATCCTTTGGCAAAGGTGCTAAACCTGCTGCTTTTGCTTCATCAAGTAAAGCTTTATCGTTAGCAAAAGCAGTTGATGCAACTAATAATGATGATGCAACTAATAATGAAATTTTTTTCATTATTCACTCCTAAATAAGATAAAATAAAGCCTATTTAAAATAAACTTATTGAAAATATATCTATAATTTTCTTTAAATAAAATAAAAAATTCTATTTAACAATAAAAATTATTATAGGATAAAATATCTCTTAAATATTTATTTCAGAGTTTTTTGCTATCATTATTATAAATCTTTATAGAATCAGGATAGAAAGTAAATGGAAAATTTAATAATTTATCTTTTAGCTTATCTTATAGGTGCTATACCTTTTGGTCTTTTACTGGCTCAAATTTTTGCCAAAACAAATATTAAAAATGCAGGTAGCAAAAGCATAGGCGCTACCAATGTTTTAAGGGTAGTAAAAGAAAGTGATCCTAAACTTGCCAAAACACTTGCTGTTGCAACAATTGTCTTAGATGCACTTAAAGGAATTATGCCTATATTAGTAGCAAAAAATTTAGGCTATGATGAAAATATCTTATGGACTATGGCTGTTTTAGCAGTATTTGGTCATTGTTTTTCTCCTTATTTAAAATTTGAAGGTGGTAAAGGAGTAGCTACTGGAGCTGGGGTTTTAGCGGTATTTTTACCTTTTGAGATTATATGTGCACTTTTGACTTGGTTTATTATAGGTAGGATATTTAAAATTTCGAGTTTAGCCTCACTTGGAGCTTTAATTATTTTAATTGCAACTTCTTTTATATTTCATTATGATATGCCTGTGATTAATACCCATGCGCCGATATTTATCATCGCCTTTATAGTAGTTTATAAACACATACCAAATATTTTAAGGCTTATTGGAAAACAAGAATGCAAAGTCATATAAAAGTTAGCTTAGAATTTAAATGCATTATAGGACTTTTAGATTTTGAAAGAATTCAAGAACAAAAAGTCCTAATAGAATTAGAAGCTAAAAGCAAGAAATTTTTAGATTATGCAAAATTATGTGCTAGAATAGAAAAAATCTATAAAAAGAAAAAATTTAAGACTATAGAAAAATCTTTAAAATATATATGCAAAGATATCAAAAAGCACCATAAAAAACTTCAATTTATAAATATTACTTGCTATAAGCCCGATATCATTAAAAATGCGTGCGTTGGAGCTAGTTTAAGCAAAAAATATTAAAAATTTTTTAAAGAATTTTGAACATTTGCTTAATTTGTGTTATACTTTTGCACTAAAACTATCTTCAAAGGAATAAAATGCGTATTTTAGTTGTAGAAGATGAAGCATCGCTTAATAAAACTTTATCAAATACTTTAAATGAGTTTGGCTACCAAAGCGACACTTCAGAAAATTTTAAAGACGCTGAGTATTTTATAGGTATTAGACATTATGATTTAGTATTATCAAATTGGACCATAGGTAATAATGATGCAAGCGATTTGATCAATGCTATCAAACAAAAATCTCCAAGAACTGCTATAGTAACAATGTGCACAAAAGCAGATAAAGAAAATGAAATCAAAGCTTTAAAAGCTGGAGCGGATGATTATATAAAAAAACCTTTGGATTTTGAAATTTTAATGGCAAGAATCGAAGCTAGACTTAGATTTGGCGGGACAAATGTGATTAAGATTGATGATTTAGTGATTGATCCTGATGAAGAAAAAATCACTTATCAAGGAAAAGACATAGAATTAAAAGGAAAACCTTTTGAAGTTTTAACTCACCTTGCTAGACACTCTGATCAGATCGTATCAAAAGAACAACTTTTAGATGCTATTTGGGAAGAACCTGAGCTTGTAACTCCAAATGTTATAGAAGTTGCAATCAATCAAATAAGACAAAAAATGGATAAACCTCTTAATATTTCCACTATAGAAACTGTGCGCCGCAGAGGATATCGCTTTTGTTTTCCTAAAAAAACTAACTAAAAATTTTTAGAATGATTTGATCATTCTAAAAATTAAATATTTTTATCTCTTTTTAAATTAGCTATAAGTTTTTATATAGTATAAGTTTGCTTTATTATCAATAAAAGGAAAAGTATGTCACTTTTAATCACTAGAGAATGTATATCCTGTGATGCATGCAGAGAAGAATGCCCAGATGAAGCAATTTATGATAATGATCCAATCTATGTCATAGATCCTGATTTGTGTACTGAATGCGTAAATGAATTTTCAGAACCAGCCTGTATAGTAGCCTGTCCAGTAGATTGTATCATACCTGATCCTGATAATGTAGAAAGTATTGATGAGCTTCGCTTAAAACATAAAAATAAAGATATTTAATGGCTAAAAAAACAGCAGTAATTGATCTTGGCTCTAACTCCATTCGTATGGTTGTTTTTGAAAGAACCTCAAGATATGGTTTTTTTATTTGCAGTGAACACAAAAAGAAAGTAAGACTTGGAGAAAATGCTTATAATAACAACAAAATCCTCCAAGAAGAATCCATGCTTAAGGCTGAGAAGGCACTAGCTTATTTTAAAGAAAAAGCTGTAAAGGAAAAATGCAGGAAAATTATTGCTGTTGGAACTTCTGCGCTAAGAGATGCACCTAATGCAAAAGAATTTATTACTAGAATATCAAAAAATGTAGGTTTAAATATAAAATGCATTAAC
Source organism: Campylobacter lari subsp. concheus (assembly GCF_008245025.1). Lineage (NCBI taxonomy): Bacteria > Pseudomonadati > Campylobacterota > Epsilonproteobacteria > Campylobacterales > Campylobacteraceae > Campylobacter > Campylobacter lari. The sequence goes on along the minus strand of NZ_CP043426.1, from coordinate 149,376 downwards.
GGTAAAACAGAATCATTTTTAGGTGGTCTTGCTGCGTTAAATTTACTATCAAATATTCAAAATGCCACCACTATAGATATAGGTGGAGGATCAACCGAACTTTGCTTGATTAAAGAAGGTAAAATTATAGATTGTATTTCACTTGATCTAGGAACGGTAAGATTAAAAGAAATTTTTTATGACACTAAAAGATTAAATGCTCTAGATCAATTCATACAAGAAGCTCTAATGCAAATTCCAAAACATTTTCAAAGTGAGAATATTATTGCCATAGGCGGGAGCTTAAGAGCATTATCAAATTCTATAATGAAAAAAAATTCCTATCCTTTAAAAATAATCCATAATTTCAGCTACAGCTTTGAAAAAGAAAAAAATTATATAGAAAAAATTCAAAATGCGAAAAATTTAACAGACTTTGATATTAAAAAAGATCGTTTCGATACTATAAAAGAGGGTTGTGTGATATTTTTAGCCTTAGCTGAAAAACTTAAAGCTAAAAATATCATCACTTCTGCAGTAGGTGTCAGAGAAGGCGTGTTTTTATCTAATCTTTTTCAAAAATACGCTAAAATAAAAAATGACACTAATGACTTTTCGCAATTTAATGCCAAATTTCCGCCAAATTTCAATCCAAGCTTAAAATCCTTACAAGATCGCTTTGGTGTTGATTATAAAGATAAAAGTACTTATTTTGCAAGTAAATTATTTGATGTGCTTTCACCTCTTCACAAAATAAGTTTAGATTTTAAAAAAGACCTTTTAAGCGCTGCTAAATTAGCCCATATAGGTGAAAAAATTAATTTTTATTTTGCTAATGAACATAGCGCCTATATGGCAATGAGTGGCTTAAACTTTGGCTTTTCACACAAAGAAATTTTGCTTATTGCAACTCTTTTAAAAGCCAATGGTAAAAAAATAAACCCCATTGCTGTAGAACATGTTAAAGAATTATTACCAAATAACCATATATTAGCCTGGCTTAATTTTATTCTAGCACTAGCAAAAAAACTTGCCAAAGATAGTGATGAAAATCTTGATTTTACATTAAAAAACCATACCTTATATATTTATTCAACAAAAAAACAAATTTATTTTTCAAGAGAAGAAATCAAAAAAATTTCAAAGCCAAAACTTATTATTTTAGCTTTTAATCAATCTAATTAAACATTTTGTTTTAAAAGTAAATTTTGTAATCTTTGTTTATTTTCTTCAAAATAAGAATCAAAGTCTTTTTCTTTTGGTTTTTGGGATGTTTTATTTTGTTCATCGTTTTTTATCATAGCTTCATTCGTTTCTAATACCACATTAGAATTTCCTATGATCATGGTATAGCGTTTTAAACCATACTCAAAAACTACAAGTTGATTATGTCTATCAAGCGGTCTTTGAAAAATCAAAGTAAAATTTCTATCTAAAGGATGTTTTTGCCTTAAATACATTTTTAAAAACCAAAGTCCAATAAGCAAAAGTATCAATACGCTTACAACCAAAATATAATTTGTAAAATCATACTCTTGCATTTTTATCTCCTCATTTTTTTCTTCCAAACTATTTTTAGTTGCTAAATTCATACCTTCTTTTTGAGCGCGTAGTCTCAATCCATATTCACCAATCATATCTGCATTAATTTGTATCTTATCACCAACACTTAAAGCTATAAAAGTTTTTTTGCCTTCTGAAAAAATTTTTATTTTTTTAATAATATTAGAATTTAATGTCTTATCTTCTTCTTTAACACTTTGAGCATTTAGTGTAAAAATAATAATATCGCCTTTTCTCTTTTGACTAATGCCTTCTTTGTAAGGAACATCAAATGAAAAAGCAATGTCCACTCTATCTTCTCTAGAATAGATATTATAATCAAGAATTTTTGCCCCAAAAAGAGGCAAAGCAAGTAGCAAGATCCAAATAAATTTCATTGCAATTCTTTTTTAAAATACTGCAATACTGATTTAGAATCTAAAATTTCATTAATTCTTATTGCGAGGTTTTTTTCATATACCATTACCTCACCTTTACCAAAAATTCTCTTATTTAAGTAAAGCTCCACACTTTCACCTGCTGGCTTTTCAAGATCTATCACAGAACCAACTTCTAGCTTTAAGAGTTCTCTCACACTCATATTAGTTGTGCCAAGCTCACTAACAAAATCAACACTAATATCTAAAATATCTTCATAAGATTGCAATAATCCTAACTGATCTTCTATCATATTTTTTTATAACCTATTCTAAAGGAAGCATTTTTTACTTCATAAGTAAATTTTTCTTTGAGTTTAATTTTTGAAAATGCATCAATACGCCCTAAATACTCAGGAACACCTAAACGATACTCATCTTTTCCATTAGTATCATTAAGTAGCTTTTTAGCATAACCTATGATTTGGTTAGCCACTTCTTTTACTAAATCTGCCAATCCATCTTCTTTTAATTCTTCATGCAATAAAAATTGCGCAATTTCATTTAAAGCTTGTTTTTGAAAAAACAAATAAAAACTATATTCCTCATCTTTAAAATACAAAGGTATAGAAGCTCCATAAAGTTCACCTCTAATCATGCTTTTTTGTGAAATTTTTAATTTTAGAATATGCTCAAAAAAATGATAAATTGAATATTCAAGCGTTTTAGTCATGACCTTTCCTCAATAAACTTATAATAAATTTATTTTACTAAATAAACCTTTAATCATAATTAATAATTAAAATGTAAAATATTATAATTTTGACTTACTAAAGGCCTTTAATGTTTATAGAAAATTTTAACTTAGATGAAAAAGTTTTTATCATTGCTGAACTTTCAGCTAACCATGCAAACAGTCTTGAAGTAGCTTTAAAAACCATAAAAGCAGCTAAAGAAGCAGGGGCCGATGCTATAAAAATTCAAACCTACACCCCAAACAGCTTAACACTAAATTCTAATAAAAAGGATTTTATTATTGAAGGTGGTTTGTGGCATGGACGCAAACTATACGAATTATACGAAGAGGCTAAAACGCCTTATGAGTGGCATGAAAAACTTTTTGAATGCGCCAAAAACGAAGGGCTAATCTGTTTTTCTAGTCCCTTTTCTAAAGAAGATGTGAATTTTTTAAGACAATTTAATCCCCCAGCTTATAAAATCGCTTCTTTTGAAGTAAATGATTATGATTTTGTGCGTTATGTGGCTAAAGAAAATAAACCTACTTTGATTTCTACGGGTATAGCTTATGAAGAAGAACTTGAAATGGTTGTTAAAATTTTTCAAGAAGAAAATAATCCAAACTTGATTTTTCTTAAATGCACTTCAGCTTATCCTTCACAAATTTGTGATTTAAATTTAAATACTATAAAAACTTTACAAAAAAAATTTAACACCATTATCGGTTTAAGTGATCATAGTGAAGGATTTTTAGCACCTACTCTAGCAGTAGCTCTTGGAGCAAAAGTAATAGAAAAACATTTTATACTAGATAAAACTTTAAAAAGCGCTGATGCTAAATTTAGTCTTGATTATGAAGAATTTAAACAGATGTGCAATATGATAAGAAAAAGTGAGCAAGCACTAGGTAAAGCTAGTTTAACAATAGATGAAAAAACTTTAAAAAATCGCCATTTTGCAAGAAGTCTATATGCTAGTAAAGATATCAAAAAAGGAGAAATTTTCACACAAGAAAATGTAAAAAGTGTAAGACCGAGTCTAGGTTTACATCCTAAATTTTTACCTAACATACTTGGCAAAAAAGCAACTTGCGATATAGAATTTGGACAGGCTTTAGAAGAAAAATATTTTTAAAGGAATAATAACTATGCAAAAACATATTTTTAATAAAAATCTAAAAGCTTTAAATAATATAAAATTAAAAGAAACCTTAAAAAAAATTAAAACTTCAAATTTTAAAACTATACAAGGAAAAGATCCTCTCGATATTAATTTTATCCATAATGGGGGGGGGTATACACTATATAACAACACTCTTAACGAACTAGATGAAAAATTAAAATTATATAATGACAAATATCTTTTATACCCTGTGCTTTATTTTTATGGATTTGGAAATGGAATTTTATACAAAGCTCTTTTGCAAAATAAAAACAGACAAAAGATTGTTGTTTTTGAAAAAGAATTAGAATTTATTTATTTAAGTTTTCATTATGTAGACTTTAGCGAAGAATTAAAAAACAATTCTTTGATTATTTTAGATACCAATACAATTAATATCAATATTTTTGAAGAACTTTGCTCAAATAGTCCTTTCTTTAATTTCTTAAGAATATATTTTTTAGATTTACACTGTGATTATTATGAAAAATATCAAAAAGATATTATGCAAATCCATAAGAATATGCAAACATATATAAAAACAATCATTTACAGACATGGAAACGATTCTACTGATGCTTTACAAGGTATAGAAAATTTTGTTTATAATCTTCCTGATATTATTTCAAACTATTCTTTTAATGAATTGCTTTTAAAAAGAAAAAAACAGGCAAATACCGCTATTATAGTATCTACAGGACCTTCTTTAATAAAACAGCTTCCTTTATTAAAACAATATGCTAATTACGCTAGTATATTTTGTGCAGATAGTGCTTATCCTATATTAGCAAAATATAATATAAAACCTGATTATGTATTGTCTTTAGAAAGAGTAATAGAAACTTCAGAATTTTTTAACAATAATTTTGAAAAATTTGATAATAATATAATATTTATTTTAAAACACATGGTTCATAATAATACTTTTATTCATCTAATCAAGAAACAATTAAAGATCACTAGTGTAATAGATTTTTCACCGCTAGCATTTTTTTTAAAGCTAAATTATTTTGGATGTATAAATATGGGTCATAGTGTAGCTACCATGGCATACCATTTAGCTTTAAATTTAGAATTTAAAAATATTATATTTATAGGACAAGATCTTGCTTATGCTGATGATGGTTCTTCCCATCCTGAAGAATATTACTATGGAAAATATGATACTTATAATCCTCAAGAGATTGATTATAGTTTAACAACACTAGCTTACAATGGAAACCATCATGTAAAAACAAATGAAACTTGGATGCTTTTTAAGGCAGAAATAGAAGAAGCTGCTTTTAATGCAAAAAAAAATTTCAATATAAAAACTTATAATTGCACAGAAGGTGGAGCTAGAATTGATCATACCATAGAAAAGCCATTTAAACAAATATGCGAAGAATTATTAACAGAAGAAATAAAAAAACCTTTTGCCAAACTTGAAAAATTAAATGAAAATAAACAAAAAGAATTAATGTTAAAATCATTTTATAAAATTCACCAAGTTATAAAATTATGCGATTCTTTACATAAAGAATGCATTTATTTATCAAATAGATTAAATTTTTTAATAAATGATGAAAAAAACTTTTCTTCAATAATTAAAGAATTAGACCGCTTTAAAAACAAATTCGAAAAAATTAATTTTTTAAATGAGTTGCTCATACCTTTAAATACTCAATTTGAACTCAACCTTGCTAGAATTTATGTACTCAACCCAAAAACAAAAGAAGATGTTTTTAATAAAAACTATCTTTGGATCAAAGAACACTTAGAATGGTTAGAACTTATAATAGGACATATAAAAAAATTACAAGAAAGTCTAGAAAAAAACATTATAAATTTAGAAAGAGAGTTGGAAAATAGAAATCTTCAAAAACAAATCACAAAAATAAAAAATACTTTACTATTGATATCTATATAATAATTTTATTTTGTATAAAATAGTAGATTTGATATAATAAAATAAAAATTTGGATTTTAAATGAATAAAGAATTATTTCTAAAAAACACACAAGCTCTTTTTGAAGTTGATCAAATATTAGCTTATGAGTTAAGAAAATTAAACAAAATTCAAAGATTTCAACTTAGAAATAATAAAATTTTTGATACACAAAATCAAATTTATTTAGATGAAAATCATTCTTTTGATTTTGAAAAATTTCAACTATATCCTGTATTGTTTTTTTATGGCTTTGGCGATGGAAAATTTTTTATAGAACTTTTAAAAAATCAACATTTAAAACATATCGTTATTTTTGAAGAAGAATTAGAAATTTTATATTTAGCTTTTCATTTAAATGATTTTACCTCATTTCTTAGAAAAGAAAAGCTTATTTTATTTTTTACGCCCAATGTCAATACCGCTCAATTGAAAGTTTTATTTAACTATCCCCAAATCAAATATACATTAAAAATTTTTAATTTTCAATTTTATAATGAATTTTATATTAATTTCTACACATCAAATGCACAAAATGTTATACAAATTTTATTAAATATAATAAAAACTTTAATGCTAGCTCGTGGAAATGATCCAAAAGATGCTTTGATTGGGATCAAACATAATATTATTAATCTTGAAAAAATCATCACACACACACCATTTAAAAATTTATTAAAAGATAAAAAAGAAAAAGCAACAAATGCTATCATAGTTTCAACAGGACCATCTTTAACTAAACAATTAGCTCTTTTAAAAGAATACCAAGAAAATGCTGTGATTTTCTGTGCTGATAGTTCCTATGCTATTTTAGCAAAAGAAGGAATTAAACCTGATTATGTTTTTTCATTGGAAAGAGTAGATTTTACAAGTGAATTTTTTAATAATGATTTTGGTGATTTTGATAAAGATATTTTATTTATCATTGCTTCTTTAACTCACCCAAATACTATAAAATACTTAGAAAAAAATAATAGAAATTATATGTTGGTTTTGAGACCTTTATTTTTTGAGAGTAAACTTGGTTTAAATGAATATGGTTTTTTGGGAAATGGTATGAGTGTAGCCAATATGGCTTATGAATTTGCTGGAGCTTTAAGATTTAAAAATATCATTTTAATAGGACAAGATCTAGCTTATAGTGATGATGGAAAATCCCATCCAAAAGAGCATTTATATGGAGACCAAGGAGATGAGGAAGTCATTTATAAAAAAATTTGTGCTTATGGAGGAAATGGCGAAGTAAAAACTCAACTCACATGGTATTTATTTCTAAAAAGTTTTGAAAAAGATATAGCTTTAGCTAGAGATATATTAAAAATAAAAACTTACAATGCCACTGAAGGTGGAGCTAGGATAGAAGGAACTATAGAAAGACCTTTTAAAGAGCTTTGCGAAGAACTCTTAAAAGAAAAAATTAACAAAAAAACTACTTTAACAAAACCAAAAAATCCACAAAAAAAAATTAAACAATGCAAAGAAAAGCTCATCAAACAAACAAAACAATGCGATATATTCGTTAATGAATGTAAAAAAGCTATCATAGAAAAAAATTTAGAAAAACTAGAAAAACTGAGAATTAAACTCCCAAAAATGGATTTTTTTTCAGATATTTTACAAGCTAGATATTTTCAAAATGAATGTGAGGTTTTAAAACACAAGGTTGAAAAAGATCAAAATGTGGAAGTTTTTTTAGCTCAACAAATTGATTTTTTTGAAGAAATTATTTTATATATAGAAAAATATAGCGAAACCATCAAAGAAAATTTAAAATAAACAATATAAATATTTTAATAAAAAAATTATAAAAAAAGACGATATCATTCTTTAATCAACATAAGGATAAAAATGAAAACAGAGATTTTTAAGAAAAATATCAAAGCCTTAAAAGGAAGTGAATATCAAGCACTCAAAAGAAGATTAAGTAGAATAAAAGAAGCTAAAGATTATATTTATGTTTTTGATAAAGATCCTTTAAACTGCAACATATGTTATAAAAATATAAAAAATTTATACAAAGATCCTTTAAAAGAATTACAAGAAAAAATTAAACTATTTAACGAAGAATACCTAAGGTATCCTGTTTTGTTTTTTTACGGTTTAGGTAATGGAATTTTTTATAAAAGTTTACTTGCAAACGAAGAACATAAAAGAATTATAATCTATGAGAAAGATATAGAATTAATATTTTTAGTTTTTAATATGATAGATTTTTCCAAAGAACTTTTAAAAGGCAGATTAATTGTAGTTCATACAAAAGAGTTTAATTATACAAAAGCTGATATGTTGTGTTCTTTTTTAAATTTATTCTTAAAAACTTATACTTTACATATTCATTGTGATTTTTATGAAGAAAGACAAAAAGATGAAATTAGAAGTATAAATACCCTAAATTCTAAGGTTATTAAAAACATTGCTTTAAGAAGAGGAAATGACCCTATAGATGCTATGCAGGGTATAGAACAATTTGTATTAAACCTTCCAAAAATGCTTACCCATCCAAGCTTTAACGAGCTTAAGAAAAAAAGATCAAATAAAAGTAAAAATGCTATTTTAGTAGCTACAGGACCATCACTACAAAAACAACTTCCTTTACTTAAAAAATATGCAAATAAGGCAACTATTTTTTGCGCTGATAGTGCTTACCCCATACTAGCGCAAAATGGAATAAAACCTGATTATGTTTGTATGTTAGAAAGAGATGATGTTACTTCAAAATGTTTTGATAATGATTTTGGAGATTTTGATAAAGATATAACTTTTATTTTAGTATCTTTGGTATATAAAGATACTATAAAATTTTTAGAAAAAAATAAACGAAAGTATATTTTAGTTTCAAGATCTTTACCTTTTGCTTATTCTTTAGGACTACATGAATTTGGATATGTAAGCGGGGGTATGAGCGTAGCTCATTTAAACTATGAATTAGCTCTTTTGCTAGGACATGAAAATATCATTTTAATAGGACAAGATTTAGCTTATAGTGATAATGGTAAAACCCATAGTGAAGGATTTATCCATGAAAGTTATCATGAAGGAGATTTTGAACGCGATCATGGCAAATATGAAACCTTAGCTTATGGAGGAAAAGGCTATGTGCAAAGTTCTGAAGTTTGGATACTATTTAAACAAATTTTTGAAGGTTTATTTCATCAACAAACAAAAGCAAAAATTTATAATGCTACAGAAGGTGGAGCTAGGATAGAAGGAACTATAGAAAAGCCTTTTAAAGAGCTTTGCAAAGATCTTTTAAAAGATGATATAAAAAGACCTTTTGCAAAACTAAATCCACCAAAACGCAAAGATAGTCAAGATCTTATGCTAAAAGCTTATAAACAAATCAAAACCAATATAAAAGCCAATGAGAATTTTTTGAAAATTTGTAAAAAATTACACAAAGAGTTAAATTATCAAGGTAAAAAACGCTACACTTTACATGAATTAAACACAAAAATAGATCATTTAAAAGAGGTATTAGAAAGCAATAAATATATTTTCTTGCGAGAAGTTTTAAGTCCTTCGTTATTTCACCTTGAAAGTAATTTTTCAAAAATTTATGTTAGTCCTATGCATAATGAAAATGATAAACAAAACAAACTCGTTGCTTGGATTACAGCACATAAGTCTTGGTTGGAAGAGATTAGTGAATTAGCTTTTGTTCAAGGAAAAGCTTTAAAAATAGCCATCATACCTTTGCAAGATATCTTAGAAAAAAGAAAATTAATATAAATAAAGTGGGTATTATACTACCCACTTTTTGGATTTATTGTAAAAGTTTTAGAACATTTTGTTGCACAGCATTAGCCTGACTCATAGCATAAGAACCACTTTGAGCTAAGATATTATACTTAGAAAAGTTTGCACTTTCTGCTGCAAAGTCTACATCCCTGATGGTTGATTCAGCTGATTTGATATTTACTTGAGTTACACTGATATTATTAAGTGTAGCTGTGATTTGATTTTGTACTGCACCAATGTCAGCTCTGATAGCATCTAAATTTGCTGTAGCAGTTTCTACTATATCCATCACAGCCATAGCACCCTTAAGTGTGGTAACACCTGGAGTTTGATCTTTAGCTGCTATACTAGCAGTCAAAGCAAAATTAGCAAATTGGGAAGTTCCATCCCCTTTAGCACTTACACCAAAAGCAGCTGAAAAAGCTGTTACAAAAGCAAGATTGTTTTCATAAATAGCAGAATAATTTTTACCGCTACCTATAGAAAAACCAGAGCCATCACTCATTCCACCTTGCTCACTCATCCAAGCAGAAACAGTTCCATGGGTAACTATCATTTTACCACCACCTTTATAGGCATTAAAACCCATAGCATCAGCAACATTGGTATCGATTCTTCCTTTTGACTCTCTTAAAGACACAGAAGCTTGAGAAATCATATCAGTAGTCCCCATACCTATAGCACTAAGTCCAGATCCTGAGATTAAAATATCTTTACCATCGTTCTTTACTAAAGATAAACGACCATAATTTGTATAATCTTGTTTTCTAATACCAGATCCAGGACCCATATCACCAGTAATCTCTATACCTCTACCATCTCTTGAAGTTAAAACAAGTCTTCCGTTTTCATCTCTTGAAGCTTCTACACCTGTGCTATCTTTTACTGAATTAATAGCTGCTACCAAGGCTCCATTTTGATCACTATCTTGATATTCTATCTTACCTATAGTCACACCATTTATTTTAAAATCATCACTTGTAGTTCCTGCTTTCATAGGACCAACACCAGTGGTTTCCACTAAGAAATTTGCTCTTACTCCTGTTATATCAGCTACTCTGTTAATCTCTTCAGCTAAAGCACCAAGACCTGTTCCTACTGAAGTAGAAATAACTACAGGTTGGAATTTAAAATCATCTACACCATTGTAATTTTTAATAGTAAGTTGTGCTACGCCACTTTCTTTAGCCTGAGAACCTGTTTCAAATCTTGTTACACCGATTTTAGAACTTTGAGTTGGACCTATAGAAGCTTTTACTGTTTGGTTTGATTGTGAGCCTAGTTGAAATTCTTGATTAACAAAATTTCCACTTAGAAGTTGTTTGCCGTTAAATGCTGTGGTATTGGCTATATTATCAAGCTCTTCCATCAAACGGTTAATATCAGCTTGAAGCATGTTTCTTGTTTTAGTGCTTTGACCATCTTGTGCTGCTTGAGTAGCTTTTACTTTGATAGTATCTAAGATTTTAAGCTGCTCATCCATAGCCTTATCTGCTGTTTGTAAAATACCTATAGCATCATTACCATTATTAATAGCTTGACCTAAAGTAGCAGCTTGTGATCTTAAACTATCAGCTATAGCCATACCTGAAGCATCATCAGCTGCAGAGTTGATTCTAAGACCTGAGCTAAGTCTTGATAAAGATTTATCTAACTCTCTTGCTGTGATAGTTGAATTTGCATGTGCATTCATTGCACCTATGTTGGTGTTTATTCTAAAACCCATTTTAAATCCTTTCAATAAATTGCTTATATTTGCAAAAGCAACAAATGTTCCAAATTTAAAGAATGTTTTAGAATGTTTTAGAATGTTTTAGAATGTTTTAGAATGTTTTAGAATGTTTTAGATCAAAACACCTTGGATATCAAGGTGTTTTGATTTTAACTATTGTAATAATCTCATTACATTTTGTTGTACAGCATTAGCCTGACTCATAGCATAAGAACCACTTTGAGCTAAAATATTATATTTAGCAAAGTTTGCACTTTCTGCTGCAAAGTCTACATCTCTGATAGTTGATTCAGCTGATTTAATATTTACTTGAGTTACACTGATGTTATTAAGTGTAGCTGTGATTTGATTTTGCACTGAACCAATGTCAGCTCTGATTTTATCAAGATTAGTAATAGCAGTTTCAGCTATATCCATCACAGCCATAGCACCCTTAAGTGTAGTAACACCGGCTTGTTGATCTTTAGCTGCTATACTAGCAGTCAAAGCAAAATTAGCAAATTGGGAAGTTCCATCCCCTTTAGCACTTACACCAAAAGCAGCTGAAAAAGCTGTTACAAAAGCAAGATTGTTTTCATAAATAGCAGAATAATTTTTACCGCTACCTATAGAAAAACCAGAGCCATCACTCATTCCACCTTGCTCACTCATCCAAGCAGAAACAGTTCCATGGGTAACTATCATTTTACCACCACCTTTATAGGCATTAAAACCCATAGCATCAGCAACATTGGTATCGATAGTTCCTTTTGACTCTCTTAAAGACACAGAAGCTTGAGAAATCATATCAGCAGCTCCCATACCCATATGAGATAGTCCAGTTCCTGAGATTAAAATATCTTTACCATCGTTTTTAATCAAAGACAAACGACCATAATTTGTATAATCTTGTTTTCTAATACCAGATCCAGGACCCATATCGCCAGTAATCTCTATACCTCTACCATCTCTTGAAGTTAAAACAAGTCTTCCATTTTCATCCTTAGAAGCTTCTACACCTGTAGTATCTTTTACTGAATTAATAGCTGAGATTAAAGCTCCATTTTCATCACCATCTTTATATTCAACTTCACCAATTCTTACCCCATTTATGGTAAAATCTTGCCCAGTTTTTCCTGCTTTCATAGGACCAACACCAGTAGTTTCTACTAAGAAATTTGCTCTTACTCCTGTTATATCAGCTACTCTGTTAATCTCTTCAGCTAAAGCACCAAGACCTGTTCCTACTGAAGTAGAAATAACTACAGGTTGGAATTTAAAATCATCTATACCATTGTAATTTTTAATAGTAAGTTGTGCTACACCACTTTCTTTTGCCTGAGAACCTGTTTCAAATCTTGTTACACCGATTTTAGAACTTTGAGTTGAACCAATACTTGCTTTAACAGATTGATTTGATTGTGAGCCTATTTGAAATTCTTGATTAACAAAACCACCGCTTAATAACTGCTTACCATTAAATGAAGTTTGATTTGCTATGTTATCAAGTTGTTCCATCAAACGGTTAATATCAGCTTGAAGCATGTTTCTTGTTTTAGTGCTTTGACCATCTTGTGCTGCTTGAGTAGCTTTTACTTTGATAGTATCTAAGATTTTAAGCTGCTCATCCATAGCCTTATCTGCTGTTTGTAAAATACCTAAAGCATCATTACCATTGCTTATAGCTTGACCTAAAGTGTTAGCTTGTGATCTTAAGCTATCAGCTATAGCCATACCCGAAGCATCATCAGCTGCAGAGTTGATTCTAAGACCTGAGCTAAGTCTGCTCAAAGAATTATCCAATGCTCTTGAGTTTAAATTTGCGTTGTTTTGAGCATTCAAAGATGACACGTTAGTATTTATACGAAATCCCATTTTAAATCCTTTTAAATAAATTCAACCGCTTCCATGCCGTTGTTTAGACTATATCGAAATATAATAAAAAAAATTTATAGTTTTAAAATACTTTTATATTTATTTATAGAATTTTTCATACTTTCTAAACTTAATGATGTAATTTCTAAAAATATTTTTAAAAAATCTATATATTTTACTAGAGCATCTTGGGGATCTTGATATAAACTTACATTAAAAAAACCTCTATGATAAAATAAAGGTTTATACATAAAACTTTGTAAAATCGATGCCTTATCTAATAATTCATTAAACTCAAAAATGATATTTAATGCGTGTTCATCAATGAGTTCTTTTTGATTTTGTAAAATTTCTAAAATATTTTTTGCTTTTTGATTTAATGCGTTTAACTCTAAATAATCTTCTTGTAAAAGTATTAAAGTTTTTTTCAGTAATTTATTTTGTCTATTAAGACTTAAGGTATTTGGGAGTGTATAATCTTGTTTTTTATCTTTATATAATGATAAAACTTCTTTAAAAGGAATTTCTATAGTATAATCTATAAAAGCTCCGCCTTCTGTAGCATTATAAAAATTAATACTAGGATGAGATAAAAACAAAACTTCTAGTCTTTTTCTAAACTCATCCCATCCTATATTTGTTTGAACAAATCCCATTTTACCATAAGCTAAAACATCTAACTTAACAGCCTCGTGTTGTACTTTTTCTTCATCACGGAAAGTAAAGTTAGCTACATCTGCATGAGATTTTCCATTTTCATTAAAGGCCAAATCTTGACCTATTATAATTACATTAGTAAATCCCAAAGCTATGGCAAACGAGTAAGCAAAATGTGCTACATTTATACCGATATCCAAATAGCCAAAATCATTTAAATTAAATTTTTGCTGGTAATCTAAATTTTTTAAAATAAAAATTTTATTTTTTTTATGTTCTAAAATTTTTATTAAAGAATATTCTACTCCTGAACTTATAACATAAATTGGTTCTTTTTTATTTTGAGGTAAATTTTCATAAAAACTTGCACATTCTTCATAAATATCCATAGAAAAAACAAAATCAGGATAAATTTCATTTTTAAGTAAAGTTTTATAAGTAGCATCTAAAGAAAATATCACATAATCATCTTGATTTGCTTTTAAAAGTTCAAGTTGTTTGTTTAAAGAAGGACCTGCACATACCACAATAACACTTTTATTTTTACCTTTATTTTCATAAATAAACTTTTGAAATGGAATATTTTTCAAAATCAAAGGTAGATTAAATAAAAATTGTTTATAAATCCTAGCATCCATTTTAAAACTTACATCAACATTTCCTACTATTCTTTTTATCACATCTAAACATTTTTGATAGACAAAATCAAACATAGAACTATCATTATAAAATTCACTATAAGGCAAAAGCCTAAAAAGCCCTAAGTACTCAAAGCAATCTTTTTGCGAAAAAAGTAGCACAAGGTATTCTTCTAATCTTTTTTCTTCCACATCACAAAGATATATCTTACCACTTGCAAGCTCTTGACTTAAGTCCATCTTGCTTAAAACATTAGCAAAAAATTCCACTTTATCAAAAATAAATATATGTTTATTTATAAGTTTTTTTAAAAAAAGTCCATTACCTATACCACAAAAAAATATATTAGGTTTTATCAAATCATCTTTTGAAGGCACAAAGGGTGTTTGACTTGGAAAAATATCTGTAAAATTTTCTTTTTTTAAAGATGAAATTTTTTCTTGTAAGGGTTTATTGGTAAATTCTAAAGCCTGTAAATTTTTTTGCAAAAACATTATTATATCCTATAATGAAATTAAATTTTGATATTATATTGTATTTCATTTAAAAATATTTCTAAGCAAAAAATTTAACTTTTTTTTATACACTTTTATTAATTTTAATCCTCACAAGGAAAATAATGAAAAATTTAATCATAGTAGAATCACCTGCCAAAGCTAAAACTATAGGTAATTTTTTAGGTAAAGACTATGAAGTAATAGCCTCTAAAGGGCACATTAGAGATTTGCCTAAAACTAGCTTTGGTATAAAAATAGAAGATGAAAACTTTAAACCTGAATATAGAATTTCAAATGATCATTCAAACTTAGTAAAAGAACTCAAAGAAAAAGCTAAAAAAGCTAAAACCATCTACCTTGCAACCGATGAGGATCGCGAAGGAGAGGCTATAGCTTATCATATTGCTAAAGCTATCAACAAAGATGAAAATTCTCTACCACGTATAGTTTTTCATGAAATCACTAAAAGTGCTATAGAAAATGCTTTAAAAAATCCAAGATCTTTAAATATAAACAGTGTCAATGCTCAGCAAACTAGACGCTTGCTTGATCGCATAGTGGGTTATAAACTAAGTCCTTTATTAAATCAAAAAATTCAAAAAGGTCTAAGCGCTGGACGCGTGCAAAGTGCGGCTTTAAAAATCATTGTCGACAGAGAAAGAGAGATCAAGGCTTTTATACCTTTAAAATACTTTAGTATAGATATGATTTTTGAGAAAGACTTGCAAGCAGAATTAATCGAATTTCAAAATCAAAAGATAGAAAAACTTAGCCTAACTAATGAAGATAGAGCTAAGCTTATATTTGAAAATTGTAAAAATACTAGTTTTAAAATAAAAGATATAGAAAGTAAAGATAGAAAAATAGCCCCACAAGCTCCTTTTATGACCTCAACCCTGCAGCAAAGTGCAAGCAATCGTTTAGGTTTTAACCCTAAAAAAACCATGATGATTGCTCAAAAGCTTTATGAGGGTGTAAAAACTCATCAAGGTATCATGGGCGTAATAACCTACATGAGAACAGATAGCTTAAATATTGCAAAAGAAGCTTTAGAAGAAGTAAGAAAGCTCATCAAAAACGAATTTGGTAAAGAATATTTACCAAGCAAAGCAAATATTTACACCACTAAAAGCAAAGGCGCTCAAGAGGCACATGAAGCTATAAGACCAACTAATCTTAGCTTTACTCCAAAACTTGCAAGTGAGTTTTTAGAAAAAGATGAAGCGAGATTATATACTTTAATATACAATCGCTTTTTAGCTTCGCAGATGAATCCTGCAATATCCCAAACCCAAAATGTATATGCAAAATCAAACGAAGCAAGTTTTAAAATAAGTGGTAGAAAAATTTTATTTGATGGGCATTATAAAGTATATGGAGATATGGATAAAGATAAAATTTTACCCAATTTAAAGCTAGAAGATACGCTTCATATTCAAAATATAGAATTAAATTCACATTTGACCGAACCACCTTCAAGATATTCTGAAGCTGGACTTGTTAAAAAGCTAGAAAATCTCGGTATAGGACGCCCTTCTACTTATGCTCCAACCATCTCTTTACTTAGTGCAAGAGAATATGTACATATAGATAAAAAGCAAATCATACCCAATGAAATAGCCTTTGTTGTAACAGAAGTTTTAGAACAAAACTTTAGTGATATAGTAGATAGTGATTTTACTTCTAAAATGGAAGATAAACTCGATATTATCGCAGAAGGCAAAATGGACTGGCAAGAAGTTCTAAGAGAGTTTTATTTTCCTTTTATGAGAAAAATTGATGAGGGCAAAAAAAATATAAAAAGCCAAAAAACTTTTACAAAATTAGATGAAACCTGCCCTGATTGTGGTGGAGAACTTGCTATAAGAAAAGGAAGATATGGAGAATTTATAGCTTGCTTAAATTTTCCAAAATGTAAATACTCAAGAAATTTAAAACAAGAAACACAAAATGAAGAAAAAAACGAGAAAAAACTTAATACCATAGGTATAAAATGTCCAAGCTGTCAAGAAGGTGAAATCGTAGAGCGCTTTTCTAAGCGTGGTAAATTTTATGGTTGTAGTGCTTATCCAAAATGCAACTATATAAGCAAATACAAACCAAGTGAAGAAAAATGTAGCGAGTGTGGCGAAACTTTGATCATCAAAGAACTTAAAAAAGGCACGTTTTTAGAGTGCTTAAAATGCAAAATCAAAAAGGAAATCTAATGCAAATTATGCTTTGTGCTATATCTAATATAGCAAGCGGAGGATGTGGGGAAGATTGTAAATACTGCACTCAAAGTGCTCATGTGAAAACCAACATCAATAAATATAAAAGAAAAGATATAGACCAAATTGTTTTAGAAGCTAAAATGGCTAAAAAAAATGAAGCCTTGGGTTTTTGTTTAGTTACAGCTGGTGCTGGACTTGATAATGAAAAACTTGAGTATGTGTGTAAAGTGGCCCATGCAGTGCAAAAAGAAGTAGAAGGACTTTTACTCATAGCTTGCAATGGCATAGCAAATTTAGAGCAACTCAAAGAATTAAAAAAAGCAGGAATTTTTTCATATAATCATAATCTAGAAACTTCCAAAGAATTTTTCCCAAATATTTGCTCTACGCATACTTGGGAACAAAGATTTCAGACTAATCTTTATGCCAAAGAAGCAGGTTTAATGCTTTGTTGTGGTGGAATTTATGGTCTTGGAGAAAGCGAAGCTGATAGAAAAAGTTTTAGAGCAAGCTTAAAAGAGCTTGATCCTTTTTCTTCACCAATTAATTTTTTCATACCAAATGAAAATTTAAAACTCAAACAAGCTTTACTTGATCCTGATGAGGCTTTAAATATCATCAAAGATACTAAAAAAGACTTACCAAATACACATATCATGGTAGCAGGTGGTAGAGAGGTAGTGTTAAAGGAAAGACAATATGAAATTTTTAATGCAGGAGCTAGTGCTATAGTAGTGGGTGATTATCTTACAACTAAAGGCGAAGAACCTAGCAAAGACATACAAAAACTAAAACAAATGGGATTTAGCTTTGCTAGCTCATGCCATTGATGCTCAAGCTGCTACGGATTTAAAAATTTTATTAGTCGTAGCAGGATGTTTACTTACTTCACCTTATATTGCTAAATTTTTAAAACTCCCTCTTTCAGCCACTGAAATTATGCTTGGTTCTTTTATAGGATTTTTGGGTTTTATAGGCGAGAGTGAGAATTTTAAGCTTTTAGCTAATGCAGGATTTTATTATCTTATGTTTATTGCGGGTATGGAAGTTAATCTTAAAACCTTTTTAAACACAGAAAGAAGCTTACTTAATAAGGCTTTTATCTACATTATACTTTTATATGCTTTTAGTGTTTTAGCAATTGAAAGTATAGATATTTCTTATATTTTTGTCATTATCATACCTGTTATGAGCGTGGGTTTACTCTCAACGCTTTATAGAGATTTTGGCAAAAACTGTGAGTGGCTTAATATATCTATGGTGGTAGCCACTTTGGCTGAAGTTGTAAGCATAGTTTTGCTTACCATAACTGCAGCGTTTTTGGGAAAAGGAGCCGATCTTTTCTCACTCACTCAAAATTTATTATATTTAGTAGGATTTTTAGCACTTTGTATTTTTGGATTTAAATTTTTAGAAGTGCTTTTTTGGTGGTATCCGCAGCTTAAAACCATACTCATGCCTTGGCAGGATCAAAACGAAAAAGATATAAGATTTTGCATGGCAATTTTCATAGCCATAGTTGCTATTATGATTTATTTTAAACTTGAAGTTGCACTTGGAGCTTTTATAGCAGGTTCATTTATAGCTACTTTTTTTGATCATAAAAAAGATCTTGAACATAAACTTTCTAGTTTTGGTTATGGCTTTTTAATCCCCATATTTTTCATCTATATAGGCTCAAGTTTTAAACTCCAAATGCTTTTAAACCCTCAAGTTTTACTCATAGCTTTTTCACTAACTGCCTTTATGATAGGACTAAGGATACTCTGTGCTATGACTTTTGTAAAAATACTTGGTTTAAAAAATACCTTTTTATTTGGCCTAAGTCATTCTATGCCACTAACCTTACTCATAGCAGTAGCTACGCTTTCTTATCAAACCAATATCATCACTCAAGATATATACTCAGGACTAGTACTTACTGCTTTACTTGAAGCAATTTTAGCCATTAGCTTAATTAAATTTATCAATAATCTTAGTAGAAAATAATTCTACTAAGTATTTATATAAAATTGCTATACTTTATTTATGAAAAATTTAGACACACTTTTAGAATTAGCCTTAAAAGCAGGCAAGGAAGCCTCTAAAGTATTACTTGAATATAAGGATAAAAATACCTTGTGGCTTAAAGACGATGATTCTCCGGTAGGTTTAGCTGATATAAAATCTAATGAAGCTATTAGTGAGATTTTAGCTTCAAGCAATATAGCTATATGCTCTGAAGAAAATATACTTTCTTATGAAGAAAGAAAAAACTTAGAATATTTTTGGCTTATAGATCCACTTGATGGCACTAAATCTTATGCTAAAAAAGATAAAGAATATTGTGTTTTAATTGCATTAATCCATAAAAACACCCCTATACTTTCACTCATAGGTGATGTAGAAAATAATGCATTTTATTATGCACATGTTCATACTAAGGTTTATAAAAATGATAAAATTTTAAATCTTAGTTTAGCGCAATATGAAAAAGTTAAAAATATAGCCCTTTACTCTAAAAATCATGATAATAATGAAGATTTTTTCATTCAAAATCATCTTGAGGGTATTAAGGTTTCATCTGCTTTGAAATTTGTATATTTACTTGAAGCAAAAGCTGGAATTTACCCGCGTTTTGGTGGTCCAAAAGCTTGGGATATAGCTGCGGGAGATTTTTTAGTTAAACAAAATGGTGGAATTTTATATGATTTTAATAAAAAGGCTTTAGATTATAATAGTTCTGATTTTAAACTTCCAAGTTTTATAGCTTTTGCTAAGAATGAATTTAAATTAAAAGGTTTTTAGTGAGATTTTTTTTAGTATTTTTTTGTTTTTTAAGTGCTATTTATGCTAACTCTTTTGCGAATAAAAAAATCATCAAATTACAAAATAACGATGATTTTAATATCATCAATCTTGAACAAAATATAAATTACGACAAACTCTCACATATTAGTACCTTAGCTTTAGTACCAAGTTATGAAAAAGAATATAATTTTTATTTTTCAAACTTAAAAATTGATGCTAAAACCATGGCAAAAGACACACTAAAAGCATTAAGTGCTATTTTAAATAAGCAAAATAATTTCACCTTGCTTAGTCAAAAAGAAAATCAAACTTATATCAATAGCCAAAATATCTTGCAAAAAAATAAAAATTTCATCAATGCAAGTGAGTTTTTAGAATTTAATCGTTTTAAAAAGGCTGATTTTATTATTTTACTAGATTTAAAAAGCATTCAAGCAATTCAACAAAATTTCTTGCTTTTTTCAAATTTTGAAGTCAAAGCCGACATAGAGTACAAACTTTTTAATGCTAAAACAAAAAAATTAAAAGATCATAAAATTCTTGCTATCAATACTCAATTTAGTACAAATAATAAAAATAAATCTTATCAAGAATTAGTCCAAGAGATAGCTACAATTGTTTATGAAGATATTAAAAATACTATATAATTACCACTTCTTCTTCTAAAACAATCCCAAATTCTTCAAAAACTCTTTTTTTGGCAAGCTCTATCAAAAATATAGCATCATCAAAACTAGCGTGTTTTTTATTGATTAAAAAATTTGCATGTTCATTACTAAACATCGCATCATTTTTACTAAAACCTTTAAGATTAACTGCTTCTATCAACCTTCCTGCATGATCGTTTTTGGGATTTTTAAAAATAGAACCAAAACTAGCGCCTTTGGGTTGATTTTTTCTTGCATTTTTTAAAAGTTCATCTTTAACTGGATCAAAGCCATATTCTAAAAAAAACTTCGCACTAAACATCACTTCTTTAATAGGATTAAACCTATAAGCAAAAGCAATATTTTGTTTTAAAATTTCTTGATTAAAAGTGCGAATACTGATTAAGTTTTTACTAATATCCTCATCTTTTAATCCTGCGTTCATTTTTAAAATACCACCCAAAGTTCCTGGGATATTTCTTAAAAACTCAAAGCCTTTTAGGTTATTTTCTTTAGCAAAATGATACATTTTAAAAGATTTCACACTAGAACCTATCTCTAAAAACATACCTTTTTCATTTTGCTCTAAAATTTTAATATAATCAAAACTTTTCCCTAAAATTCCTAGTTTTTTGGATTTTGGAGAGATTAAAAGATTATTTGCCCCACCTATTAAAAAACCATCAAATTCACAAAGCTCTTCAAGCACTTGCACTTCAAAGCTCTCGCCTATACGCACAGAAGAATACTTAGAAAAATCAATAATCATCGAATAAAGCTTGGAATTTGATTTAAAATATTCGTTGTAAAATCAATCATGGAACTTATCATCCAAGGCATTAAAAATACTATCACCACAACAACAAGTAGAATTTTTGGCACAAAAGAAAGCGTAGCTTCATTAATTTGCGTTACAGCTTGAAAAATACTTATAATAAGCCCTGCAATAAGTCCTGCTAAAAGCATAGGTAAAGAAAGCATAAGTGTGATTTTAAAAGTTTGTACACCCAAGGCTACTAAAGTACTTTCCATATTTACTCCTTAAAATTTAAATTCTATCAAGAATTTCTAAATTCTTCATACTCACTAGGTATAAGATAATCTTTGCTTTTTATTAATTTCTCATAAAATCCATGATTAAACCCAAGCTCAAAAAGCTTATCTATGGCATTGTATTGTTTATCGTTCATATTTATAGAGTTTTTATTCGCATATAAATTTAAATACACATCAAGTTTTTGTGCATCAACGCGTATTAAATTACGCTCTAAAAGCATGGAAGCTAAGATTTTTCTATTATGATCAGCTACTTCTACTGCTTTAATCAAATCTTTTTCAACCGCTATAGCATCATTAAGTGGTAAAGATCTTCTAAGCGCCATACCACCCAAAGGTAAAGGCAAATCATCCTTAGCTAATTCTTGCCAAATATCCCAAAGTTCAGCCTCAACACACAAACCAGAATCAAATTCTAAAATACTCTCATGTATAAGCACTCCCGCATCAACCTCATTTTCTAAAACAGCTTTTTCAATCTCTAAAAAATTCTTATAAATTATCCTAGCTTGTGGGTATTTTATACGAAAGATTAAAGCATTAGTAGTGTGCGCTCCACTTAAAGCAACTTTAAAATTTGGCTTTAATTTTTTATCTTTTTTCTTAATAAGCTTTGGCCCATAACCCTCGCCAAAACTCACAGCAGTTTTTAATAAAGCATATTCACTAGCTATCAAAGGATAAAGTGCAAAAGATATCGCACTAACATCGTATATATTTTCTAATGCAAGTTCATTTAAAGTTTGTATATCCAAGGCTGTATTTTCATACTCATAAGCATTCCCAACCCAACCAAATTTAATCGCCATATACATAAAAATATCATCAGCATCAGGAGAGTGCGCTACGCTAATTTTTTTATTCATTTTTTTCCTTGAAAAATTTAAAAAAGTATTTTAGCAAAATTCAAAATAAAAACTTATATTAAATTTCTTTTTGATACAATTTTAAACATATTATAAAAGGATTAACAAGCATGGATGATAATAAAAGAAAATCACTTGATGCAGCTTTAAAAAGTCTTGATAAAACCTTTGGAAAAGGCACTATTTTAAGACTTGGCGATAAAGAAGTTGAAAAAATTGATTCTATTCCTACAGGTTCTGTTGGACTTGATTTAGCTTTAGGCATTGGTGGGGTTCCAAAAGGAAGAATTATAGAAATTTACGGACCTGAAAGTTCAGGTAAAACTACACTTACCTTACACATCATAGCAGAATGTCAAAAAAAAGGCGGAGTTTGTGCGTTTATAGATGCTGAACACGCTCTTGATGTAAGATATGCAAAAAATTTAGGTGTTGATACAGAAAATCTTTATATCTCTCAACCAGATTTTGGAGAGCAAGCTTTAGAAATCGTTGAAACTATAGCAAGAAGCGGGGCTATTGATCTAATAGTAGTAGATAGTGTTGCTGCACTTACTCCAAAAGCAGAAATTGAAGGTGATATGGGAGATCAACATGTAGGTCTTCAAGCAAGATTAATGAGCCAAGCTTTAAGAAAATTAACCGGTATCGTTCATAAAATGAACACTACTGTAATTTTCATCAATCAAATTCGTATGAAAATAGGTATGATGGGTTATGGAACACCTGAAACAACTACCGGTGGAAATGCTTTAAAATTTTATGCTTCAGTGCGTTTAGATGTAAGAAAAACAGCTACTTTAAAACAAAATGATGAGCCTATTGGAAACCGTGTTAAGGTAAAAGTGGCTAAAAATAAAGTAGCCCCTCCTTTTAAACAGGCTGAATTTGATGTGATGTTTGGTGAAGGTGTAAGTCGCGAAGGTGAACTAATAGACTATGGTGTAAAACTTGATATTATTGATAAAAGTGGCGCATGGTTTTCTTACAAGGCCTCTAAACTTGGCCAAGGCAGAGAAAACGCCAAAGCTTTTTTAAAAGAAAATCCAGCTATTGCAGATGAAATTACTCAAGCTATACAAAACTCAATCGGTATAGATAGTATGATTTTGGGTGCAAAAGAAGACGATGAAGAAGGAGAGGAATAATGTTGATTATTGAAGATTTAAGAGCTTTTGAAGTTTTAGATAGTAGAGGCAATCCTACCATTAAAGCTGAAATCATGCTAAGTGATGGCAGCGTGGGAAGTGCTATCGTTCCAAGTGGCGCAAGCACAGGAAAAAAAGAAGCTTTAGAATTAAGAGATAATGATGAAAGATTTGGCGGTAAAGGTGTTTTAAAAGCTATTGAAAACATCAATGGCATTATAGCTGAAAATATTATAGGGCTTGACGCATTTAATCAAACCCAGCTAGATAATACTCTTTTAGAGCTTGATGGGACAAAAAACTACTCTAACCTAGGAGCAAATGCAACCTTAGGAATTTCTATGGCAACAGCACGCGCTGCTGCTAATGCTTTAGGTGTGCCTTTATACCGCTATTTAGGTGGGGCAAACGCAAGCGTATTACCCGTGCCAATGTGTAATATAATAAATGGTGGTGCGCATGCAAACAATAGCGTAGATTTTCAAGAATTTATGATTATGCCTTTTGGTTTTTCAAGCTTTAAAGAAGGATTAAGATCAGTTTGTGAAATTTATGCTGTGTTGAAAAAAGAACTAGCTAATCTAGGTCACTCTACTGCTTTAGGTGATGAGGGTGGTTTTGCACCAAATTTAGCAAATAATACAGAACCTCTTGATCTTTTAATGACTTGTATTAAAAAAGCAGGTTATGAAAATAAAATCAAACTAGCTCTAGATGTAGCAAGTAGTGAACTTTATAAAGATGGTAAATATCACTTAGAAGGTAAAGTTTTCTCAAGTGAAGACTTAATCGCGCGTTATGAGGAACTTTGTGCTAAATATCCTATTTTCAGTATTGAAGATGGTTTAGCTGAAGATGATTATGAAGGTTGGATTAAACTTACTCAAAAGCTTGGCAATAAAATTCAACTTGTGGGTGATGATTTATTTGTAACTAATGAAGATATTTTAAGAGAAGGTATCATAAAAAATATGGCAAATGCTGTATTGATTAAGCCTAATCAAATTGGAACAATCACTCAAACTATGAGAACAGTAAGATTAGCTCATAGAAATAATTACAGATGTATTATGAGTCATAGAAGTGGCGAAAGCGAAGATGCTTTTATAGCTGATTTTGCAGTAGCGCTTAATACGGGACAAATCAAAACAGGAGCCCTAGCAAGAGGTGAAAGAACTGCTAAATACAATCGCTTATTAGAAATAGAACTTGATAATGATGAATATTTAGGAGATAAACTCTGAGCGATTTATTAAAAGAGTATGATGAGCATTCCAAAAAAAAGGAAGCTCATCATCAACTCATCAAGACTATTGCTTTATCATTTGTAGCTATTATTGTTGCTATGTATTTTGGCAATATGTTTTTTGGTAAATCTTCTCTAGATGTACTACTAACACTTAAAGAAGAGCAAAAAATTTTAGAAAAAAATATAATGACTTTAAAAGCTAAAAATGCTCAAGCTCAAAAAGAATATTTGCAACTTTTAAGACTTAAGGGAGAAAATTCGCATGAGAATTAAATTTTTTATATTGTTTTTACTTTCTTGTGTATTTTTAAATGCAAAAGATAATCCTTTTGATAATAATATAGAACAAAAAAATACCGAATTTGCAAAACTTAGTCCTTTTCAAAGGCAAGATTTTAACTTTAATTCTGATGCGAGAATTTTAAAAAATATTACCATTACTTACATTAACCTTGATGGCTCTGAAGAGCAAACCACTCTAGATATATACAAAAGTATTAACTGGCATGATACCTACTCATTTATAAAAACTAAAAGTCCAAATGCCACGCCTATACTTGATGTATCTGTAACCGTGCCACAAAAACAAGGAAATAAAAACTCAAAAACAGAAGAAAATAACACTACTTTAAATATAGAAACACCGCTTTTTAGTGGAAATATTTATAATTTTATTTCTCTTGGTTTTTACAATAACAAAATCAATATCAAAACCCAGGATAAAATACTAAGACATCTATCTATAGGTGATCCTACTAAAATTATTATAGATTTTGCTAAAAAACAAAATTTCAACACCAAAACGCTGCAAGTTAATACAGCACAAGTTAGAAAAGTTGTATTTGGTTCACATAAAGGATATTATCGTTTGGTAATATATCTTGATGGAAAATATAGTTATAAATATTCACATAGTGAAAACTTACATACATTTAACTATCGCTAAGAGTTTTTAAACTCTTAAGCAAATCTATGATCATAAATAATCATTTGAAATCTTTGAGCTATCATTCTGGCTCTTTCCATAATGATATTTCTTGGTTCATCTTCAAAAACTTCTTGCAAACTCTCATCAAATAGATTAAGCCAAATATCAAAAAATTCTCTTGGAAATGGAGGTAATTCATGATGGGCTCTCAAAGGTGAACCACTATAACTTGGATCAGCTAAAAACATCCCTGCCCAAAAACTTGCTATTTTTTCTTTATGCTTTTTCCAACTCTCATCATCTGTGCCGATTTTTTCATTAAAAATAGGCCCTAAATCTTTATCCACTCTAACCTTTGCATAAAAAACACTCATAAGTTTTTTTATACCATCATGATTAATAGTTTCAAATTTCATGCTTTTCCTTAAAAAATAATTTTTACTTATTGTATTAAATTTATAAATTAAAAATATAAACAAAAATCAATTTTTAGTATAATTTCAAAAACAAAACTAAAGAAAAAAACTATGACTTATACTATTTTACCACCTAATCAATTCTTAGATGATTATGTCTTAAATGTGCAGTTGCATCAATTAGCAAATATCTCTAAAAACGCCTACAAATTTTGGAAAAATGTTCAAGCAGCACGCTATCAAGGCACAAGGGTGATATTTTTAAACAAAAAAAGTATTTTAAAAAAACATCAACACCTTATACAAAAATGTGAAAATTTAAGCGGCTACGTGTTAGCAAGTGCTTTTTGCTCATTTACCACTTTAGCCCCATCTCATTTAGTAGAAAAAAATAATTCTCAAATTTATAAAATCTTAGATATAAAAGAAGTGTGTGGAGTTAAATTTGTAAATTTAAAGGCATTTTACGATCTTTTAAAGCTAGATTATAATTATAATATTTACATCGAAAAATGCCATTTTTTTAGCCCTACTCCTTTGGAAAAGCGTATTAAAATTACTGAGAGTATGTGCGTTGGGTATTACTAAGATATTTAAACATCAAAGCAGAAAAAAGTGAGATTATAGCCATAGCTAGCATATAAAATCCCAAAGAAAAACGAGCAATATTTTCTAAATTTCCTAAAGCAATGGTGTGTAAAAATAGAGCAAGTTGCGGGGTAAAACCACCGGCCAATGCATAAGCTATATTATATGAAAAACTAAGTCCTGAAAATTTAATCTTAGCATCAAATACTTCACTCATCATTAAAGGGCAAAAATTCATCACTCCAGCAAAAAAACAAGCAGACAAATAATACACACTCACTGTATTAAAATCAGGTATTTTGGTATAAAGAGTATTAAAATAAAACAAGCAAGTTAAGAAAAATCCTAATGAAAAAATCACACAAGCTTTTACCATACCTATTTTATCAGCCAAAATTCCACTTAATATACAACCAATTACAAGTACAACTATACCAAGCATTTGCATATAAGTTTGAATGCTTGCATCAATACTTAAAATTTTTGCCATAAAAGAAGGTATGATTAAAATCATCACAACAATACAAGCAGTTAAAACCCAAGTTATTAACATAGAAAGTACTATACCTAGTTTAGCCTTTTTAAACACTTCTTTTAAAGGAAATTTTTCTAAGGCTTTATCTTTTTTCATTTTCTCAAAAACAGGAGTTTCTCTTAAAAATTTACGCAAATATGCAGAAATAATCCCAAAAATTCCACCCAGAAAAAATGGAATTCTCCAAGCCCACTCATAAAGCTCTTCTTGCGTGAAAAGTTTATTCATCATCAAAAACACAAAACTACCAAGTAAAATTCCACCTACCACAGAAGCTGTTAAAATTCCAAGATAAGTGCGTTTTTGACCCTTTGGAGCATGCTCAAACACAAAAACCCAAGCACCAGGCAATTCCCCGCCTATAGCTATACCTTGACAAATCCTTACAAACACTAAAAATACTATACATAAATATCCTATACTTTCATAAGCAGGTATAAAAGCGAGCATAAAAGTTGGCACAACCATCAGCAAAATACTAAGCATAAACATTTTCTTGCGACCAAATTTATCGCCAAAATGAGCCATAACTATACCGCCAAGTGGTCTAGCCAAATATCCTGCAGCAAAAATTCCATAAGTATTAAACATTTGCCAAAATGGACTTAAATTTTCAGGAAAGAAATTTTTAGAAATATAACTTGCAAAAAATACAAAAATGATAAAATCATAAAATTCTAAAGTCCCTCCCAAAGAAGAAAGACCTAAAACTTTTATATCTTTTTTACTAAGATTTTTACTCACTCTTAATCCATCTCATAAGTATCATCATCACTATAATCATCATCGTATTCATAATCATCATCATCATAATTATACGATCTTTGATTGTTTACATAAGTATCATCATCTGTTTCATCATACATTTCATCATCGTAATTTTCAAATTCTTCATCATCATAAGCCATTACAAATCCTTTAAAATTTTTTAGTAGTATTTTAATATAAAAATATACATTTTGGTATAATTTTTCAAACTTTACTTAAGGAAAAATATGAATTTAACACATTTAGATGAAAAAAATCATCCCAAAATGGTAGATGTAAGTCAAAAAGATATTACCCAAAGAGAAGCTTGTGCAAGTGGTAAAATATACATGAGTAAAGAAGCATTTGAAGCTATTATCGAAAATAAAGCTAAAAAAGGACCTGTTTTACAAACTGCCATCGCAGCAGCTATCATGGGAGCTAAGCAAACTTCAAATCTCATTCCAATGTGTCATCCTTTAATGATTTCAAAAGTACAAACTCACATAGAAGAAAACAAAGAAGAATATTCTTTTA
This sequence comes from Campylobacter lari subsp. concheus, assembly GCF_008245025.1. NCBI lineage: Bacteria > Pseudomonadati > Campylobacterota > Epsilonproteobacteria > Campylobacterales > Campylobacteraceae > Campylobacter > Campylobacter lari. The sequence continues at coordinate 120,815 of NZ_CP043426.1, read as the reverse complement.
AACTTTTTGTAATCGTAAAATGCGAAGGAAAAACCGGAGTTGAAATGGAAAGCTTAACTGCTGTTAGCATTGGGCTTTTAACTATTTATGATATGGTTAAGGCTATTGATAAAAGCATGCAAATTACTAATATAGTTTTAGAAAGCAAAGAAGGAGGAAAAAGTGGTAAATATATGCGATCTTAAAAAAGAACCTATTATAAATTACCCTACTTTTTGGGATTATAAAGTCGTTTTTGAAGCTGGGGTTGATGCCTTAGAAGTTTTTACTCAAATACTTAATGAAAGAGAATTTAAATACAAAATCTCAAATACTAGTAAACAAGGAACATACAAAAGTTATCTTTTAAGTGTTTATGTTGATAGCAAAAGCGATCGTTTAAATATCTTTAATCAATTAAAAAGCAAAGCCAAATTTGTATTATAATATAGAAAATCTGAAAAGCTAATGTTATTTTTTGAAATTTATAAAAAAATTTAAATTTATACAATTAATAAATGCTTAGAAAGCAAAAAATGAGGTTTGTGTAATGACTAAACAAAATAATTTTATCAATAACACTTTAAAATAAAATTCATATTATTTACTTAAAAAGTAAAACAAATGTTTTGATAAAATAGCTCAAAAAAACTTATTTAATCTAAATATAACATCAATGAAAAAGACTTTTAAAAAAAACCAAAATATTAATAAAAAATTTAATTTTAAGTTCTAAAATTTAAAAAATTTAAAATTATGGAGACATTAATGCTTAGTAGTTTAAAAATAAAATTATCGTTAGTAGCAAATTTATTTGCGGCTTTATGCTTGATTATTCTAGGTATACTAAGTTTTTATTTTACTAAAAATTTTCTATATTCCAATGAATTAAAAAGGCAAAATGATATTCTACAAGTTGCTAAAATTTCTTTAGAAACTTTCAGAGATATTAATACAAATTTAATTACAAATTTAGAAAAAAGTATTTTGGAGCATCCATACGAAAAATTAAACTCTGAAGAAGCTTTAATTGAAAACATTGGATCAACTTTAAAATCTTATAGAAAAGCCTCGGGAGTTTTAGCTGTTTTTATAGGTTTAGATAACGGTGAAAATATTGTTAGTGACAACAATAGTGACCAAAAAAATAGAAATGTTGGAATTTATGGTAAAGCTATGAATTATGATACCAGAACAAGATCTTGGTTCATAGAAGCTAAGAAGACCAATAACGTATTTATCACTACTCCTTATATAGATAAAGCAACAAATCAGTATGTTATAACTTATACAAAAGCAATTTATAAAGATAATCGATTTATTGGTGTTATAGGGATTGATATTCCAATTAAAGATCTTCAAAAAGACTTTGAATCTATGCCTGGAAATAGTTTCTTATTTGATCATAATGGAAAAGTATTTGTTGCGAAAAATAAACAACTATTGGATCCTTCTGTAGACCACACTCCTGTATTAAATGCGTATAAAAAAAATGGAGATTATACTTTTTTTGAATATGGTTTAAAAAATAAAGAAAGATTAGGAATTTGTGCTCAAATTTCTTCATATCTTGTTTGTAGTACAGAAAGTGCTGATATAATTAATGAACCAATTTTTAAAACAGCTTCAATTCAAACTATAGCTGTTACAGTAATGGTTATATTAAGTATAATACTACTTTATTTTATTATATCTTATTATATCTCACCACTCCAAAAAATCCAAACCGGCCTCAACTCTTTCTTTGACTTCATCAATCATAAAACCAAAGACTCAGCTATGATAGATGTTAAAACAAATGATGAGCTTGGTGCTATGGCAAAAGCTATCAACGAAAACATCACTAAAACTAAAAATGCATTAGAACAAGATACTAAAGCTGTAGAACAATCAGTAGAAACTGCTAGAGAAATAGAAAGTGGTAATCTAACAGCAAGAATTAATGCAATGCCTGCTAATCCTCAATTAATAGAATTAAAAAATGTATTAAATGAAATGCTTAATGTATTAGAACAAAAAGTAGGTTCTAATATGAATGAAATCAATAGAGTATTTGATAGTTATAAAGCATTAGACTTTACAACAGAAGTTGCTAATGCTAAAGGTGGAGTTGAAGTAACAACCAATGTATTAGGTAAAGAAATCGTAGCTATGCTAAGACAATCATCTGAATTTGCTAACTTACTTGCTAGTGAAAGTGGTAAATTACAAAGTGCTGTTAAGAACTTAACAGATTCTTCTTCAAGTCAAGCTTCTTCTTTAGAAGAAACAGCAGCGGCATTAGAAGAGATTACTTCTTCTATGCAAAATGTATCTCATAAAACTAGTGAAGTAATTGCTCAAAGTGAAGAGATTAAAAATGTTACTTCTATTATTGGAGATATAGCAGATCAAATTAATCTACTTGCATTAAATGCAGCTATTGAAGCAGCACGTGCAGGTGAACATGGACGTGGCTTTGCTGTTGTTGCTGATGAAGTTAGAAACCTAGCAGAAAGAACTCAAAAGTCTTTAGGTGAAATAGAAGCTAATACTAATATCTTAGTTCAATCTATTAATGAAATGGGTGAGAGTATTAAAGAACAAACTACAGGTATTACTCAAATTAATGATGCTGTAGCACAAATTGATCATGTAACTCAAGAGAATTTAAAAATAGCTAATGATAGTGCTATAGTAGCTGACAATGTAAATAAAATAGCTAGTGATATCTTAGAAGATGCTAGGAAGAAAAAGTTTTAAATAATTAACTAAACCCTTAATGGGTTTAGTTTGATATAAAAGCAGGGATTAATTAGTAAACTAGTTAACTTAGTAAAACTTTCAAATTTAATTTATCAAATTAATAATCTTTTTGTCTTTTATAAATTTTAAAATTATACAAAAAATCAATATAAACTTTTTAAAAATAAACAATAAAAGCAATAATAAACTCTACAAACATCAAATATCTACCAAAAAAGCACTATATTTATAAAATGAATATCAATATTCTAATTTATTTTATATATTTTTATTGATTTTTGATAAATTCAGAAAAATTTATGAAACTATTATAAAAAATTGTTATATAATACTCATTAAGTTTATAAACAAAACTTAAATAAAACCCACAAGGAGTACATCATGGGAACAAGAAAAGAACACGACTTTATTGGCGAGTTAGAAATTTCTGACGAGGTTTATTATGGAGTGCAAACTTTTAGAGCACTAGAAAACTTCCATATGAGTGGCAGAAGATTACAAGATTATCCTTATTTTGTAAAAGCTTTCGCTCAAGTTAAAAAAGCAGCTGCTCTTGCTAACAAAGAAGTTGGAGTTCTTGATGCTAACAAAGCTGATGCTATTGCTAAAGCTTGCGATAGATTGATTGCTGGTGAATTTTTAGATCAATTCGTAGTAGATATGATCCAAGGTGGTGCTGGTACTAGTACAAACATGAACACTAATGAAGTTATCACTAATATTGCTCTTGAAAGTATGGGACACAAAAAAGGTGAATACCAATATCTTCATCCAAATGATCATACAAATTTAGGTCAATCTACAAATGACACTTATCCAAGTTCAATCAAAGTGGCTACCTATGCAAAACTTACTGATCTTTTAAAAGCCATGGAACTTTTAAAAACTGAATTAGAAGCTAAAGCTAAAGAATACAAAGATATCATTAAAATGGGTAGAACTGAGCTTGAAGATGCAGTCCCTACTACTTTAGGAAATACTTTCAACGCTTTTGCTAGCTATATTAAAAGTGATATTGAAAAAATCACAGCAGCTCGTGAGTCAATGAGTTATTTAAATCTTGGTGCAACAGCTATTGGTACAGGAATTAACTGTCATCCTGATTACAAATTTGTGGTTGAGAAAAAATTAAAAGAAATTACTGGTGTTGAATTTAAACCAGCTGAAGATTTTATCGCTGCAACTCAAGATACAGCTGACTTTGTACATGTAAGCGGTGCATTAAAAACTGCAGCAGTAAGATTATCTAAAATTGCAAACGACTTAAGATTAATGAATTCAGGTCCAAGATGCGGCTTAGGTGAAATTAATCTACCAAAAATGCAACCAGGTAGTTCTATCATGCCAGGTAAAGTAAACCCAGTAATTTGTGAAGCAGTAGGTGAAGCTTGCTATGAAGTTATAGGAAATGATGTTACTATTATGCTTTGCTCTGAAAGAGGAGAATTCGAACTTAATGCATTTGAACCAGGTATTGCTTATGGCTTATTTAACTCTATAGTATTGCTTGAAAATGCAATGAAATCTCTAGCCGAAAAAGCTGTAAGAGGCTTGACAGCAAATCCTGAAGCATGCAAACAATCTGTACTTAACTCAATCGGTATTGTTACAGCATTTAATCCTATTTTAGGATATGAAAAATCTGCTAGTATTGCTAAAGAAGCTTTGGAAACCGGTAAAGCAGTTGGCGATATTTGTCTTGAAAGAGGATATCTTCCAAAAGAAGAAATTGAAAGAATTTTAACACCAGAAAATATGTTAAATCCTCACATGACAGAGAAAAGAAAAGCTTAATAATTTAGGAGTTTAATCATGGATATTATGATTATTTTACAACTTGTTGTCTTTCTTGGGGCAATATTCATAGGTATCCGCCTCGGTGGCATAGCAATAGGTTATGCTGGAGGTTTGGGTGTTGTTGTTTTAGGTCTTGTTTTGGGTATGAAGCCAGGTAATATTCCTTGGGATGTTATCTTAATCATTGCTGCAGCTATTGCTGCAATTTCTGCTATGCAACAAGTGGGTGGTTTGGATTATATGGTAAAAGTTACTGAAAGAATTTTACGTAAACATCCAAGATTTATCAATTACCTTGCACCAGCATGTGGTTGGTTACTAACTATTTTAGCAGGTACTGGTAATGCAGTGTTTTCATTAATGCCTGTTGTTATTGATGTTGCAAAATCACAAAACATCAAACCATCAGCTCCACTTTCACTAATGGTTGTTGCTTCACAAATTGGTATTACGGCTTCTCCTGTTAGTGCTGCTGTTGTTTATATGACTGGCGTATTAGAACCGCTTGGTTGGAATTATCCTGCATTAATTGGTATTTGGATTGTAACTACTTTTGCTGCTTGTATGATTACAGCTTTCATTGTAAGTTTAATCACTCCAATGGATCTTAGCAAAGATCCTGTATATCAAGAACGCCTAAAAGCCGGTCTTGTAAAAAACGCTTCTGATGTTTTACAAAGTGAAGACAAACCAGGTGCAAAACTTTCAGTTGCTATTTTCTTATTTACAGTATTAGCAGTTGTTCTTTATGCTACAGCAATTTCTAATAATATCAAATGGATCGATCCAGTAGTTATTCCAAGAGATGCTGCGATTATGAGCTTCTTATTAACTGCTGCAACTTTAATTACATTCTTATGTAAAGTTGAACCTGCAAAAATTTTAGATACAAGTGTATTTAAATCAGGTATGACAGCTTGTGTATGTGTATTTGGTGTTGCTTGGCTTGGAAATACTTTCGTTGCGGGTCATGAAGCAGGTATTAAAGAAGTAGCAGGTGAATGGGTTAAACAAACTCCAGCTATGCTTGCAGTTGCATTCTTCTTTGCTAGTATGCTTTTATATTCTCAAGCAGCTACTGCAAAAGCTATTGTTCCAGTTATCATTGCTGCATTAGGAATTTCAGCTACAAACCCTGCAGACTCTTATATGCTAGTTGCTTGTTTTGCTGCCGTTTCAGCGCTTTTCGTTCTTCCAACTTACCCTACTTTATTAGGTGCAGTTCAAATGGATGATACAGGCACAACAAGAATTGGAAAATTCATATTTAACCACGCATTCTTTATCCCTGGTGTATTAGCTATAGCTATAGCTGTTGCTCTAGGTTTCTTAGCAGTAGGAATGCTTTAATACTTAACTTTCCACATTAAAATGTGGAAAGTTCTCTTTTTGTTTATTAATCAACTTTAAGTAGAATGTTTTCTTAATTTTAAAGAATCAAAATGACAAAATTATCTTTGGATAGAAAAAGTATAAGAATTTTATCATAGGTTACATCCTAGTTACACTTTTTGGCACCTTTATTCTAATGCTTCCTATTATGCACACTAAGCCCATATCTTTTTTAGATGCATTTTTTACTAGTGCTTCAGCTGTAAGTATGACAGGACTTATTGTATTAAATACCTCACTAGATTTTAGCTTTTATGGACAACTTGTTATCTTATTGCTTATTCAAATAGGTGGCTTGGGTTATATGAGTATAGCTATGGCTTTATATATTTTAGTACGCAAAAAGATGAGTTTTGGAGAAAAAAATCTTTTAAGAGAATCCTTGATTTATCCTGAAGCCGATGGTCTTATAGGATTTTTAAAAAAGGTTTTATTTTTTTGTATTTACTATTGAGCTTTTAGGTGTTCTATTGTTATTTTTAAGATTTAAGCTTGATATGAATTTAAGTGAAGCTCTATGGGCTAGTGTTTTTCACTCTATTTCTGCTTTTAATAATGCAGGGTTTAGTATATTTGAAAGCGGTCTAATGCCTTATAGAGATGATTTTTGGATTAATTTTGTTATTACCTCTTTGATTATCATTGGAGGTTTAGGGTATTTTGTATTATTAGAATTATACTTTTTTTCTAAAAAACGTTTTGCAAACTTAAGTTTACACACAAAACTTGTTTTAATTTCCACTGTTGTATTGATTGTTTTTGCAAGCTTAGTGGTCTTTTTATTTGAATACCATAATCCAAAAAGCATAGGGGAATTTCACTTTTTGATAAAACTATAAGTGCATATTTTACAGCAGTAAATTACCGAACAGCAGGGTTTAACACTCTTGATCTTAGCACCCTTAAAGATGCAAGCTTATTTTTTGGATCTTTATTTATGATTGTAGGTGGTGCACCTGGTGGAACAGCTGGGGGTATTAAGGTAACTACAATTGCTGTATTGCTAATCTATGCTTATTGGAGTATCAAAGATAGCAATACAAGGATTTTCAACTTTGAAATTCCTACAGAAACTATCAACAAAGCTTTTATTATAACAGTAAGTTCTATTGTATATATCATCACTTGTGTATTAATTTTATCCTTAATTGAAGATGATAAAAGCTTTTTACCCTTGCTTTTTGAAAGCATTTGCTACAGTAGGAGTTTCCGTAGGCGATGGTGGGACTTTATCGCTTAGTGCGCTTTTTAACTCTGAAAGTAAATTACTTATCATATTGTTAATGCTTAGCGGTAGAGTGGGTGTGCTTGCATTTTTATTTAGTATATTTTTTAAAGAAAAACAAAAATACTTGAATTATCCAAAAGGAAAGATAATATTATGAAAAAAGAAACTTATGATATTATAGGACTTGGAAGGTTTGGCTCAGTTTTAGCAAAAGAGCTTATTGATCAAGGTAAAAGAGTTATTGTTTCTGATATTGATGAAGAAGTGGTTAAGAAATTACAAGATCATGCAGACTTTGCTTATATTTTAGATTCTACTCATACTATAGCCTTAAAAGAAGCAGGTTATGCAAATGCAGATGTTGTCATACTTAGCATAGGCGAAAATTTAGAATCAAGCATACTTACTTTCATGGCTTTAAAAGAAATTGGAGTAAAAAACATCATTGCCAAGGCAAACTCTTCTACACACGGACAAATTCTTTCAAAACTTGGGGTTAATAAAGTCATCTATCCTGAAAAAGAATCAGCAAAGCGTTTGGCTAAAATTCTTATCACTAATCCAAATTTTGAGATCATAGATCTTTCAGTCAATACCATCAAAGTAGCAAAACTTTTAGTGGATGAAAACCTAGCAGGAAAAACTTTGCAATCTATTGGTCAAAACTTAAAAGTCATTGCACACAAACAACATGATACTTGGAGTATTATGCCAAATTTAGAAACTACCGCTTATTTAAATGATATACTAATGCTACTTGGCACCCAAGAAGAACTAAATCAATATGCATATTAATAAATTTAAAGCTTATTTTTCATTATTTTTAAAAAGCAAATGATAAGTTTTTTTCATATATTTAAATAATAATAAATATATGCATTTTTTTAATAAAAAATAAAAGTAATTTTGATTATAGTTTATAAATAATTATTATATTTGATAGTTTTTTGGCTAATTTTCAATATTTTTATAACTTTTTTATCGATTTTGTATTTTTTGTGTTATCATATTCTCATCACAGATAAAAATTAAATGTAGGTTATGGGGGGGGGATATGAAAAAAACACTTTTACTCGTTTTACTTAATTCACACTTTTCTTTTTTCTCAAATAATGATTTTAAAAAATCAAGATAAAATCATTATAGATAACAATCAAACTCTTGCTCTTAATCATGTAAATCATGATCAAAAGCAAATACTTAAAGAACATAATAGCATTGACCCAAGAGTTAAAAAGCTATTAGAAGAAAAACCAAAGAAAGATTCTAATCTTAGTAAAGAAGATGAAGAATTATCTAATAAGGTTATTAATACTATTCAAACCATAGGCAATATATATAATGCCAAAGATAATAAAGAAAGAGATGAGCTTATAAGAGATTTAGCAGGTAATTATTTAAGCTTACAAGCTAATACTTTAATCCAAGAATATTTACATGCTCTTAATCACTCCATTAATAGTGAGTTTAATTTAAACTATAATGACAGAGGTGGCTTAAGTGGTAATGCTAAAGTTCTTTTACCTATTATGAGTGAAGATAATCCAAAAATATCTTATTTTTTACAAAGCGGTATAGGTGGATATGAAAATAATAGAATCATAGGTCATTTTGGTGGTGATATAAGATATTATCCTAATGCGTTAGCATTAAATAATTCAGGCAATATCATGCTAGGATTAAATTTAGTTTATGATCATGATTTTAGTAGAGAACATAAAAGAATATCTTTGGGCTTTGAAAGTATGTTAGATACACTAGCTTTCCATGCTAATATTTATCAAAGATTAAGTGATTGGATTAATAGTTATGATTTTAAAAATGCAAATAATGATCTAACTTTCTTAGAACGCCCTGCTAATGGTTGGGATATGGGTATTAAATATGCTTTCCCTGCTATGAGCAATGTAGCTATTTTTGCTAATATGAGTAAATGGTATGGAGAAAAAGTAGCTCCATTTGGCAATGTAAACTGCTATGAAGATTTAGAAAAAAATCCTTTAGTGTATGAAGGAGGTATTACTTATTCACCTTGTCCAGCATTAACTTTTTCATTAAGTCATAAAAGAAGTAATGAAAGTGATAAACAAGGTACAAATATAGCTATGAATTTTAATATACCTTTAGACAAAGATGCCCTCAAACATGCTTTTGATACAAACTTAGCAGGTATAAATAACACTATTGAAGGCTCTAGAACTCATTTTATAGATAGAGATTATTCTATGGTGCTTGAATATAAAGCTATTAATAATGCTTATCATATTTCTTATTGTGGAAATTTAGGAGATAATACTCATTGTATTATGCTAAAAAATGGTTTTAACCAAGCAGTTAAAAATATTGCTATGAGTGTAACTCCTGAACAAAGAAGTGTAATCTTAAAGAATGGAAATCATTATATTACTGATGATAATGGAAAAGTTTTTGTAAAAATAATCCATGCTTATGGAGTTCATCAAACTAATTTAATTGCTAAGGCAGGGAATGCTCAAGAAAGTTTTCCTATTACTATTGTAGCACCAAGACAAGACTTTAAAGTATTTGCTAAACCTTCTAATATACAAAGACATGAAAAATCTCTAATCACATTTGCAGGAAGTGATTTAGCAAGTGATTTAGATATAAATTGGAAATTAATCGGCAAAGGAAGCTTAGAAAAAACTCCAAATTCAGATAAAACTGATAAAGATGGAAATTCAAATATTATCTATAAGCCTGATAAATGGTGTCAAGGGGGAGACTTGAACTCCCGACCTCCGGCTTATGAGACCAGCGCTCTAGCCAGCTGAGCTACCCTGACATAAAAAGAAGTTAAAATTATACTTTATTTTGCTTAACATTTTATAAAATATTTATTTTATAAATTTTTCAACTTTTTTGTGATAAAAATATGAAATTATATTAGAAAGGATTTTTATGCAAATTAGCTCAAGTTATAACAATGCTTTTTATACACAAAATCCTTATCAAAACAAAGACAAAGAAGAAATCAAAGAAAACATTCCTGAAAAAGAAAATCCACGGCAAACAAAAGAAGATAAAAACAATCAAGAAAAAGAAGAAAAAACTCAAAAAGTCAACGGCAAAGACTTAAGTGTTGAAGAAGTAAAACAAGTACGAGAGCTTGAAAAAATCGACAGAGAAGTAAGAGCTCATGAAGCAGCCCACCAAGCAGCTGGCGGATCTTTAGCTGGTGCTGCGAGCTTTGGATATACAAGAGGCCCTGATAATAAAATGTATGCGGTCGAAGGAGAAGTGCCAATAAGAATGCAAAAAGGCAATACTCCTGAAGAAACTATAGCAAATGCCATGCAAGTAATTGCTGCAGCTATGGCACCAGCTGATCCTAGTCCGCAAGATTATAAAGTAGCGGCTAATGCTATGCAAATGCAAAATGATGCGCGCGCCGAACAAGCTAAAATAAAAGCAGAAGAGCTAAAAGTACAAAATGAAAAAAGCGAAAATGAGAATGAGGAAAAAACAAATTCAAATTCCAAAGCTATAAAATCATACGCACAAAATGTATCACAAGATTACATAGGAAGTCGATATAACAAAAGCGCATAGTGGCAGAGAGGAAGGGATTCGAACCCTCGGTGAGTTACCCCACACACGCGTTCCAGGCGTGCTCCTTCGACCGCTCGGACACCTCTCTAAAATTAAAAATTATAACTTATTTTTTTAAATTTATAATAAAAATTTTATAGACTTTCTGGGTATTTAATCTTGAGTATAAAATTTACAGTCAAGATATGATTAAACTTTATAATGTTAAAATAAAAATAAAATATTTATCTTATTATTTAAAAACAAAAAGAGAATAGTTATGATAAAAAAACTACTTATACTTTTTTTAAGTCTTGTTTGTACTTATCAAGCACAAGCTATTTCAAACAAAGAAAGCCTTGGAGAAGGCTTTGGAAATACAAGAAGTGAAGCGATTAAAAACGCTATTAATGACGCTTTGGGGAAAACAGAAGGTTTAAAACAAGTCAAATTGAAAAAATTTGAGTTTAATTTTAATGGAAATTTTAATATAGGTTATGATGAAGAACTTGACTTTGTCAGCAATAGTGTTTTTAATAGTTATGATATAAAGTCTCTAACTCAAACAAATCAAAGTGAATTTCACGCAAAAGTTTTAATCTATAAAAAACTTTATAGTGACAAAAGTCTTGAAAATAAAAGCTCCCTAATTATCATTAATAAAATCAAAACTGGACTTTCAGCTAAATTTGAACAAGAGCTTTTAAGTATTTTACTTCAGAATAAAAAATTTAAAATCTTAGACAAAACAAATCTTGATCTTTATAATCAGGAAAAATTTTTACTTTCCAAAAATTCAAGCGATGAAGAACTTGTAAAGCTTTATAAAACTTTAGAAGCTGATTTTTTACTCATTTTAAATCCAAAAATAAAACAAATACAAAATGAAAACAACACTCAATCTTATGATATTATCATTGATTATCGCTTAATAGAATTTGCTACAAATGAAAGCAAATCTTCTAATACTTTGGAGTTTAAAATGAGCTCTACAAGTAATTCAAGCAGACAAAAAGCTCTTAGAGGTATTGCCACAAAAATCACCAAGGATATTTTTAAACATTCTAAAGACAATCAAAAAGAAACAAAACAAGACTTGGATACAAATCATCAAATCAACAATGAAGATGAAGTTAATTTAGATTTTTAGTCTCTAAAAACTCACACCTTTTACAAAGTTCAGCTTTTAAAATTCCTTGTTTAAAACCTTCTTTTAAATCTATATACAAAGAGGAATTTAAAAGTTCATTGAAATCTTTTTCAAAGCAATTTCCAAGTTTTATATCTCCTTTAACATCCAAACAACACGGCACTAAAGTCCCATCGCTTAAAATAGCAATTTGCCCATTTAAAGCATAACAACACCCATTCTCTCTAATAATATCATTTTTTAACGAAGGCCATTTAAAAAGTCTGGCTTGGTGCAAGATAACATGTCTTTCTAAGCGATTTTTAGCTTTTCGCTTTTGAATTTTTATTTTAAAAATTTGCCCTAAAAAATCATAAATTTTATCATTTTCTAAAGGTGAATTGAAATTTTTATCTAAATTCCAAAGTCTTAGATTAATAAAAGAATTATTTTTATTTTCTAAGTGCAAAAAAATAAGTTTTAAAATAGGTTCAAAATATTCTTTTAAACTAATTTTGTTTTGAGATAAAAAAGCACCCAAGGAAATATTGATTTGTCGTACGTTTTTAGAGTCTAAAATGAGTTTTATCTTCTCATCATCAAAATAAAACCCACTCGTAGTAAGCTCTATTTGCATATTAAATTTTAAAGCTATTTCTAAATACTCTTTTAAATTTAAAATTCTTAAAGGATCTCCAAGCACATGGAAAGTAAAAAGTTTGGCATGATTATGCACACTTTTGCAAATTTTTTCAAAGTTTTCAAGGTTCATTTGTTTTCTTTGGGCTTTTTGGCTAGGACAAAAATCACATTTTAGCCCACAAATATCACTTAATTCTATATAAATTTTTTCAAAATGCATAATCACTCTTTTTAAAAAGTTCAAGTGTTTTTAGGGCAAGTTTTGAAAGAGCAAGATGCCCTAAGTCTTTATAGGAAAATGCTTTAGCTTTTAAATCTTCAAAATCATCATCTTTTAAAAAATACACCTTAGCATTGATTTTATATTTGGTATAAGAATGTTTAAACTCTCCTATAAATTTCGCTTTTTTTTGATTTTTATATTCTAAAAAATTATACATATTAAAATACAATTTTCCCTCACTTTTAACAAGTAAGAATTGCTCATTTTTTTGCACTATAAGTATTTTTAAAACAATGTTTTTATATTGAATTTTTTTAGGTGAGTTAAATTTTTCATATTCATTTTTTCCATCGCAAAAACACTTTAAAGGACAAATTTCACATTTTGCATTTTTAGGCAAACAAACCAAAGCTCCTATATCTAATAAAGCTTGATTATGATCAAATGCATTATTATAGTTTAAAAACTCTTTTGCTTTTTGCACTAAAATCTTAGAGTTTGGATTTTGTAAGCCATAAAATCTACTCAAAACTCTTTTAATGTTTGCATCCACAAAAGACTTAGCTTGCAAAAAGCCAAAACAAGCTATAGCACCGGCTGTATATTCTCCAATACCAGGGAGTTTTTGAAGCTCATTAATATCAGATGGTAATTTTGCATTAAACTCTTGCATACAAATTTTTGCACATTTGTGCATGTTTCTAGCTCTGGTGTAATACCCAAGCCCTTGCCAAGCTTTTAAAACCTCATCTTCACTTGCCATAGAAAGTGCTTTTAAAGAAGGAAATTTAGCTAAAAACTGAAAATAATAATTTTGCAAAACACTTTTTACTTGAGTTTGCTGAAGCATAATCTCACTGACATAAACTGCATAAGCAATATCAATATTTTTTAGTTTTTTTAAATCATACTCACTACCATATTTTCTATACTCTTCATGTAAAATACGCCAAGGAAGACTTTTCCTGCCATTTTGTTCATACCATTTTAAAATACTTTTATGAATTTTTTGCATTAAAACTTTCTTTATTTTTAAAAAATTATACAATCTATTCTTAAAGGCTTTATGTTAAAATAAAAAATATTTTTAAAAAGGAGCAAAAATGAAAAGTTTTTTAAAAGGTCTAGGCTTGGGACTACTTTGTTTGGTATTATTTGTACTAGGAGTGGTTTTTAACACTGAATTTTTAGGCTTAAAAAATCACAATAAACAAAATATAGAATTTTCAAGAAACATAGAAGTATCTAATGAAATTACCCCAAATATCTTTAATGCTACTTTAAATTTTAGTGCCAGCGAGGAACTTAGTAAAAAAACCATTATTTCTAGCGATGAAAAAAATCATATTGCTAAAACTTTCAAAGAAATCTCAGATCGTATCGCTAAAGAAAATTATTGCAAAGGTGGAAGTTATACTTTAGAGCCAAGTTATAATTACTATCAAGGGGTAAAAACATTAAATGGATACAGATTACACTCTAATTTTACTTGCCAAATCTCACAAAATAAAAACAAAGACTATGAAAATCTTATAAAAGACATAGAAAGCATTAGCACTACCAATGCTTTAATTTCTTTTAATACCAAAGCCTTACAAGCTGGTTTTGATGAGGTTGTTTTAGAAGAAAATAAAGAAGATTTATATGATCTTGCATTTAAAAAAGCTTTCGAAAAAGCTCAATATTATTCTAAAACTCTAGCAAAAACTTGCATGATAAAAAATATTCATTTTGATAGTTACAATATTAAATACAACTCCCCAAGTTTAGCAGCTAGTGCAGATAGTGTTGTATTGCCTATTATCAAAAGTGAAAAACAAAACTTAAAAGCTAACGTGCTTTTTGTTTGTCAATAAATTTCATTTTGGCTTTATTTTGAACTTTTATAATTTCTCATCATTAATTTAAAGGAGAAACAATGAAAAAAATTGTAAGTTTATTTATCGTGGGTTCTTTGGCTGCTTCATTTGCACTAGGAGCTGATTTTTCTAAAAAAAGTAATGATGAGATTTTAAATCTTGCAAAAAGCGTAAAAGCACAAGATCAAGCTGATTTAGTTATTGAGATGAAAAAAAGAATGAATGAAATGAAATACAAAGATGCAAAAGATTTTCATCAACAATTTAGAGCTAATTTACACGAAAACATCTCTAAACTTTCTACTCAAGAAAGAAATCAAAGAAGAACTATCGTTCAAGAAGATATGCAAAAACTAACTGATGAAATGAGTGGCAAAGAAATAAGAGAGTTAAATTTACACCATTACAATAACACCCATTCCCATAAAAATCATCATGGTTTAAGATCGCACCATGCAAATTGTCCGATGAGATAAAATGGCAGCAAAAATTCTGCTCTTAGAAGATGATTTAAGTTTAAATGAAATTATAAACGAATCCTTAAGCGACGAAGGTTTTAAAGTCTCTTGTGTATATGATGCACAAGAGGCGCTAGAAAAAGCTTATGAAGAAAATTTTGATCTTTGGATTTTTGACGTTAAAGTTCCAAAAGGCAATGGTTTTGAAGTTTTAAAAGAATTAAGAGAAAGTGGTAAAAATACTCCTGCTATATTTTTAACTTCTTTATCTATGCTTGATGATGTAAAACAAGGATTTTTATCAGGTTGTGATGATTATGTTAAAAAACCTTTTGACATAGATGAATTAATTATCCGTGTAAAAAATATCATTAAAAGAAATTTTAGTCACCAAAAAGAAGATTTGATTTTACTTAACTTCTCAAAAAATATTTCTTTTGATCCACTTAATAAAACTCTTTATCAAGATAAAACAATCATCAATCTTACCAACAAAGAAAAAGAGCTCTTAGCCTTACTTTTAAAAAAACGCCCACACTTTGTGAGCATAGAAACCATTTTTGATGAAATTTGGAGTTTAGACGAAGAACCAGCAATTATGAGTCTTAGAGTTTATGTAAAAAATTTAAGAAAAATTCTTGGCAAAGACCTTATCATCAACCAAAGAAACATAGGCTATGCTATAAGGCTAGAAAATGAAAAGTGAAAATTTTAATAATACTATTTTTAAAATTCTAGCCCTTTATATCATCACAAGTGGTGTGTTTTTAACGATTTTTTTTATCACTTTTTATCAAAAAGAAGCAAACTATATACGATTAAATCAAATAACGCATTCATATACTCACTATAATTATATTTTGCAAAATATCATCGAAGCAAGACACGATAGAACATATTTAAATCAAGAAGATTTTTCATATATATCCAAAAGACTCAACACTCAATTTGCCATTATCGTAAATAACCAAGTTGTTTTTAGCAATTTAACTTTCGATGCTTTAAAAATATTAACACAACTTAAAAAAAATGATTTTATTTACAATGAAAACAAAAGATTGTTTATAGATTTTTCAAGGATTAGAAATCTCAACACCTATATAGACACAAGTAATCTAAAAAAACCAAAACACCACTCTCATTTTTTAAGACATAAAAATATTCATATCATTATAGAAACTGATGATCTTGGTTTTAAAAAAGAACAATACCACAAAGATAATTATAATAATCTAGATATCAACGATTTTTCCCATGAACTTTGGAAATTAAAATTAAAAACCATTTTTTATACTCTTATATGTATTTTATTGCTTACTGTGGTTGCCTATATACTGATCTTACTTGTCTTTAAAAATATCAAAGAGCAATTTAAAGCACTTAATGACTTCATCAAAGACACTACACACGAAATTAATACACCTTTAAGTGTAATTTTAGCTAGTATTAAAAAATTTGATGATACAAATTTAAATCCAAATAATATAAAAAAACTAAATCATATCAAACTAGCAAGTAAAAATTTAAACCATATCTATCAAAATCTCATCGCCTTAAATTTTTTCTTACAAAAAGAAAATATAAAAGAAGATATAAATTTAAAAGAGCTTTTAGAACAAAGATTAGAATACTTTGAAACTTTAATCACGCAAAAAAATCTCATCATTGAAAAAAATCTTTTAGAGCAAAACCTTTATGCCAATAAAGAAGAAATGCAAATTTTAATTGATAATCTTTTAAGCAATGCCATAAAATACACCAATGCTCATAAAAAAATCTATATTTGCTTAAAAGAAAAAACACTTAGTATCAAAGATGAAGGTCAAGGCATGAGTGCTAAAGAAATAGCTCAAATTTTTACACGCTATAAACGCTTTAATCAAGATCAAGGTGGCTTTGGTATAGGCTTAAATTTAGTTAAGCAAATTGCCGATAAAAACAATATCAACATTAAAGTTTTAAGCAAAGAAAATGAAGGAAGTGAATTTATACTTTCTTGGTAAGGATAAAAATGGATATTTGTTTAGAAAAAATAAAAATAGAACAAACTTGGAAAGAATTTTTAAAAGATGAGTTTTTAAAACCTTATTTTTTAGAGATAAAAACTCATTATATCAATGCCTTAAACGAAGGAAAAACTATATATCCGCCAGCAAATTTAATCTTTAATGCATTTAACCTAGCTCCTTTACAGGATTTAAAAATCATACTTTTAGGACAAGATCCTTATCACAACCCTCATCAAGCTATGGGTTTGAGCTTTAGCGTACCAATGGGAGTTAAAATTCCTCCATCTCTACTTAATATCTACAAAGAATTACAAGATGATTTAAACATTCCTATAGCAAGACATGGAGATCTTAGCAAATGGGCTAAGCAAGGAATTTTACTTTTAAACTCCATCTTAAGCGTAGAGGCAAACAAACCTGCTTCACATGCACATTTTGGCTGGCAAAAATTTACCGATGCAGTTATATCAAAACTTAGTGATGAAAAAGAGGGATTAGTGTTTTTGCTTTGGGGAAATTATGCTAAAAATAAAAAAGTCTTAATCAACCCTAAAAAACACTTTATCTTAGAAGCGGCACATCCATCACCTTTAGCAAGAAATGCTTTTTTAGGCTGCAAACATTTTTCAAAAAGCAATGAAATTTTATTAAAACTTGGCAAAAGTCCTATTGATTGGGATTTAAACTCATAATTTACTTTAAACCTATATACTTTAGGAAAATTTTTATAAAGGATAAATATGAATTGCCCAGTTTGTGCAAATACTGATTTATTAATGAGTGAAAGAAATGGAGTTGAGATTGATTATTGTCCAAAATGTCGTGGTGTTTGGCTTGATCGCGGTGAACTTGATAAAATCATAGAAAGAAGTACATCTCAAAGCACATCACAACAGTCTCAACAACAAAATTACAACCAACAAGCAAACTATCATCATAACAATGGTTATAAATACAAGAAAAAAGAAAGTTGGCTTGGAGAATTATTTGACTTTTAAGCCAAAAGGCTTAAAAGTTTTTATAATTTTACTTTAATCAAGGCATTCTCTGCCATTTTTGGCACCCATAAATACTCCCCATCAAAAAACATATCTGCAGGGCCTTTTATAGGGTTTAGATCTAGCTTTATCTCTTTATTATCTTTTAAAGTATAAATATATCCTTGAAGATTTTTACCCCAACTTGATACTAAGAGATTTTTATCTTTATCATATACAATACCATCAAATTGTTCTATTTTTTTGCTTAATTCTTGAATTTTCTTTGTATTTAAATCAATACTAATGATTTTTCCACCTGTTTTATCACTTGGATCATAACCTGCTATAAATAAAGTGTTTTTTTCTATCAACAATCCATTTGGACCACCATATTTTGAATCTAAATGGATGAAGTTTTCATATTTTTTATCTTTTAAAAATACTTTATGGATATATCCTGTACCTGTATCACTCACCAGCAATGTATCATTATCTAAAACTGCTATATCATTTAAAAATACTGCATTTTTTATAGGAAGCTTGAAAATCTCTTTTTTACTTTTTACATCAAAGCCGTATAAAATATCAATATCAACCACATACAAAACATCAGCTATTTTAGACATACCTTTTGGAGCGTTAAGATTTTTGATAAATTCTAGTTCTATAACATTTCCATTTTTATCTAATTTTGAGATAAAACCATCATTATCTTTATTTAACGGAGCTAACTCTTTTCCTACATTAGATACATAAACAGCACTTTCATCTACATACACACTTTCAGGATGTGCAAAACCTTTAAATTCTTGAAACTCTAAAGCATTTGCACTACAAAATGCAAACAAAGCTAAAGTTAAGATACTTTTTTTCATATTGTTACCTTTCTTAAATTTTATTAAAAAATTCTAGTAAAAAATTAAAATAAAATCTATCATTTTTAAGATAAAAAATATAAGTTTTTTGATTTTTGCTCTTGTTTTGGAGTAATACCATATCTTTTTTTATATCTTGCTATAAACCAAGCAGGAGAATTAAATCCAAGTTCGTGACAAATTTGAGTAATATTTTTAGTGGAAAATTCTAATAGAAATTTAGCCTTCTCAAAACGTTTATTGTCAAGCCATTCTTTAGGACTTATCCCGAAACTTTGCTTGAAGTTACGACTAAAGCTTGCTATATCCATTTTACTAAATTTAGCCATAGAAGCTACATTTTCGAAATCATTTTGACAATATGCAAACATCTGATAAAGTTCTAATTTAAAACCATTTAAAATAGCTTTTAAAAAAGCAAGAAATTCTGCATTGTCTTCACTATATAATAAAGACAAAAATAATTCTTCAAATTTTAATCTTAGTAAAAATTCACCGTTTTTAGAAGCACCTATACAAGGTAAAAAAGATTGAAAAATACTTTTAGTTATTAAATCTGATTTTAAACTAAATAAGCTCTTGGAATATTCTAAAGAGTTTAATGTAGAAATTAAATCTTGATATTTAAAAACAAGTTCTATTAAAATACTTTCTTTAAAGCATAAAATAACAGATTTATATATATTTGCTTCATTCAAATAATCTCTAATAGAAAAAGAATTTTTTGTAAAAAAAATAATTTCATCTTTGTTTGCTTTAAAATGATTATCAATAGTATAAATACTTTTAGAACCTTCTGATATAAAAACCAAAGCATAATCTTTAAACACCACTTCTTGGTTTATATCACTTGGTGATTGTTTTTGATAATGACACAAAGAAAATAAAGAATTATGTAAAACTTTTTGACTCACTTTTTCAAAATCTTTTGGAAAAACTAACATTAAAACCTTTTTTTATAAGTTTTTTGATTATTGTATTTTATAAAAAACAACAAAAGACAATTTTTTATTAATAATATATGCTACAATAAAATAATTTTTAACAAAAGGAGAGAAAATGAAAAAAATTATACTAGGCTCTTTATTAGCATCAAGTTTTTTAATTGGAGCAAATTTAGAAAATTTTGATCCAAAAGCACAAAAAGATCATTTAGTTATCAAAATGGAAATTCTTGATAAAAATGCCAACAAAAATGCAGGTGAAGTAGTAGCAGTACAAACTCCTTATGGGGTAGCGTTTTACCCAAATCTTCAAGGTTTAGAAAGTGGAATTCATGGTTTTCATGTTCATGCGAACGCAGATTGTGGTGCAACTGATAAGGGTTTAGGTATGAAAGCTGGCGGTCACTGGGATCCTGAAAAAACCGATGCACACTCAAGCCCATGGGATGATAAAGGCCACAAAGGTGATTTACCACCAATTTATGTAGAAAAAGATGGCAAAGCAACTAATCCTGTATTAGCGCCAAAAATCAAAACTCTTGATGAGCTTAAAAATCACTCTTTAATGATACATTTTGGAGGAGATAATCATAGCGATCATCCTGCAGTACTTGGTGGTGGTGGTGCTAGAATGGCTTGCGGAGTTATTAAATAATACACACATACTAAAGGCTTTTTGCCTTTAGTATTATTTAAAAAGCTTAGTAAAATCTAGATCATTCATAAAATCATGACCTAATCCGCCAAAACTTTGACTAGGACTATAAGTAGCAATAGCCACTGCAAGCTCACTAAGCATAGAAGCTATTTCTTCTCTTTTATCTATTATATAAGCTTTCATGCCTTCATAATCACTAGTTTCTAAAATTTTTAAAGGATTATAAATTTCAAAAGTAAAAGCCTTTGAGCCTACATTTACATTATAATTATTATCAAATAAAGCATTTCCTAAAAACGAGCAATTATCTACTATTTTTAAACTTTCACTTGCAATTAATACTTTATCTTGCACATCTTCATAATTTTTATCTTCTAAAAGTTTTGAAATTTTTTTCAACGAAAAATCTAAAATTTGCAAAGCACCAATAAAATCATTTGCATCAGTAATATCTTCGCTAAATTTTTGTGTTTGATGTTTTAAATTTGCACCATCTATACTTGAACCTACTTGTCCTAAATGCTTTTGTAAGATTTCTAATTCATCTCTCATAATACACCTTCCTTGTTATTGCTATAACTAAGGAAAGCATTTTTTATTCCAAATTTTGATCTATCCAAACTCTAAAATCTTTAGCAAAAAGCAAAAAAACCTCATCATAATTTTGGATTAAAATTTGGGGGTTATTATCATCTAATTCTCTTTCATAGTAAAAATACTTACTTGCTATAAGTTTTTTAGTGTTTATTTGCACCAAATTTAAATTAATGCCTAATTTTATTTTAGAATGCACCTCATCACTAAAATCTTGCTCTAAAATATCTACTTTACTTTCTAAAACATAATCTGCACCAGCTAGACTATCTTGGTTTAAAACTGCTTTAAATACCCCTAAATCTTGCAAATGAAATTCCAAAAAAGTTTTAATCATCAAGGTAGGATTTTCTTTCCAAAAATGATAAGCATAAGCATTAACAACATGATCTTTTTTGTAAAAAATTTCATTAGTATAAGCTAAGCCCTTAGGTAAAGAAACCATGATGGTAGAATTTTTTACTTTATTTTGACTTTGCTCTAGCTTTTCTAAATTAATGCTAAAATATTTATTTGCAGGTAAAGTTTGATTTGGACTAATCAAAGAACAAGCACTAAAAAAAATAGCTATTAAACTAATATATAAAAATTTCATTTTATTCTCCTGGAGCATATTGAATAGCTTTATCTTTATAAATCACATCTGAAGGATTTTGCTTTAAATTTTTTAATAATTGTGTAAAATCTAAAAACAAAACTCTTAAAATATCTAAATTTTCATTTAAAAGCATTCTGCTTTTATTAAGCTCATTAAGTTGGCCATTAGCATTATTTAAAAAATTTGAAAAATCATCTGAACTTTTACCAAGTTTAGAACTTGTTTTATCTAAATTTTCTAAAAATAATGGCACCTTAGTATTTAAATACACGGAAAACTCAGATGTATTTTGCAAAATACGCTCTATGTTTTTTAAATTTTTATCACTTAAAAGACTTTCTAATTTTATTTTTGAGCTGGTAATTAATTCCAATAAATTTGATGTTTGTTTATCAATGCTTGCAAAAAAACTTTCCTTTGATTTTATAATAGGATACACATCACCATCTGCTTTTAAAACACTAGCTTCCTCACTACCCCCAGCAAGCTGAATGAACTTAAAACCTGTTATACCTTGAATTTGTAAGCTTGCATAAGTATCTGTTTTAACCGCTAAATCAGAATCAAGCTTAACTAAGATTTTCACTCTTAGTTGATTACTTGAACTATCTATGCTAATATTTTCAACACTTCCAACATCTACTCCTAAAAATTTAACCGGAGCTTTGACACTAAGCCCTGCAACTGATTCTTCCATATAAATCTCATAATATTTAAAAGATTTTTCATCTTTTAAATTCCCATACCACACTATAAAAAACAAGCTAATAAAAAATAATACACTAACAAAAATTCCAATCAAAATATAATTTGCTCTATTTTCCATTATTGCATAAACCTCTCATAAAGTCTTGGATTTTGCTCTTGTAAAGTCTCAACATTTCCCAAAAAACCAACTTTTTTATTTTCTATAATCAAAAAGCGATTTAATACTTTTTTCATGCTTTCTTTATCGTGAGTAATTAAAACCACACATAATTTAAAGCTTTGTTTTAAACTCAAAAGCAACTCATCAAATTCTCTCGAACTATAAGGATCAAGTCCTGAAGTTGGCTCATCTAAAAAAAGCAATTTAGAATCAAGCGCCAAAGCTCTAGCTATAGCCACTCTTTTTTTCATACCCCCGCTTAATTCACTTGGATAAAGCTTAGCCGCACTCTCATCAAGCCCCACCATCTTAAGCTTCATCATGGCTATTTCTTTGATATCATTTTTGCTAAGTTTTGTATATTCAACTAAAGGTATACTAATGTTTTCAAGTATATTAAAAAAGCTAAATAATGCTCCATATTGAAAAACAACACCCCATTGTTTTTGTAAAAATAAAGCATCTTCATCACTTATATTTTTTAATCTCTTACCTAAAATTTCATACTCTCCCTTATCAAAATGCTCAAGCATTAACATTTGTCTTAAAAGCACAGATTTACCACTACCGCTACCACCTAAAATGCCAAAAATTTCATTATCTTGTACTTCAAAGCTAATATCTTCATGTATACATTTGCTTCCAAAATAAGTGCTGATATTTTTAGCTTTTATAATCAAAATCCAGCCTTTGTTAAAAATACAGAAAAAATCGCATCAAAAGCTATCACCCAAAAAATAGCATTTACCACACTTTTTGTCGTATAAACACCTATACTTTCAGTAGTTTTTTGCACAAAAAATCCTCTAAAACAAGCAATAGAAGCAATCAAAAATCCAAAAATAGGTGCTTTTATAAGTCCTATGATGATATGTCTTAACTCCACCGCTTCTTTAAAACGACTCATAAACTCACTCGCACTAATTTCTAAACTAAACCAAGCAACTACAATTCCACCTATAATACTTAAAATATCAGCTACTATTACCACTAAAGGCATAGCAAGTGCTAAGGCTAAAACCCTAGGCAAAATGATAAACTCACTTTCTTTAAAGCCCATAGTTTTCATCGCATCAATTTCATCAGTAAGTTTCATCACCCCAATTTGAGCTGTATAAGAACTTGCACTCCTACCAGCTATAACAATAGCACTAATTAATGGCGCAAGCTCTCTAGTAGCAGAAATTCCCATTAAATCAACAATATAAATATTAGCTCCAAATTGTGCAAGTTGATACGCAGCTTGATAAGCAAGTACTACACCTACAAGCAATGAAGTTAGCATAATAATAGGCAAAGCATTGATAGCACTATTTTCTACATGATATAAAAATGCTCTAAAGCGAAGTTTTTTAGGGTTTAAAAGTGTTTTAAAACAAGTGTAAATAATAAGCCCTATAAAATTTAAAAACTGCACCAAGAGTGTAAAAGATTCAACAATCTTTTTTCCTAAATTTTCAAAAAAATCTTTGATTGTTTTTTTATTTTCATGAGTATTATGAAAACTTTTGTAGTGTTTTTGACAAAGTTCAAAAAGCTTAGCATGCTCGCTTTTAAGATTTACTCTACTAAACTCAAAACCTTTTTGCTTAAATTCATTTTCTAAAGCTAGAAAATACCTAATCCCAGCAGTGTCTATAAAATCTAAATTAGTAAAATCAAAAATAATATTTTTTTGAGCAGGAAAATCTAATTTTTCCAATTTTCCTACACTAGTTTTATCCCATATACCAAAGATGCTAAAAATACATTCTTGATTTTTAACATCTTTGATTATTTTATTTTTCATTACATAAACTTAAAATATACGAGCTTAATTTTTCCTCGCTAAATCCAAAATACTCAAATACATCTTTATCCTTACCACTCTCACCAAAACTTTCTATGCCATAAAGCTCATCGCAAATTCTATAAAGTTCATTTGAATTTGCAGCTTCCACACCTATAACTTTACCTTGTAAAATTCTTTCTTTATAAGATTTTTCTTGAGCAATAAATAATTCATAACAAGGCATAGAAACCACGTTGGCAATTACACCTTTTTCTTTTAAAACCTTAGCTACTTTTAAACACAGCGATACTTCACTACCACTTGCTAAAAGCGTAAATTGCGCATTTACATTTTCTTCTAATAAATAAGCCCCATTTTCAACATCTCCAAAAACAGGCTCGCTTAAAGGGCTTAATTTTTGACGTGATAAAACAAAAACACTTGGCATGTTAGTTTTAAGTGCGATCTGCCATGCTTTTACATTTTCAACCCCATCAGCTACTCTAAATGTTAATGAATTTGGCATAGCTCTAAAAGTGCTAAGTTGCTCTATAGGTTGGTGTGTTGGGCCATCTTCACCTACACCTATACTATCATGAGTAAAAATGAAAAAATGTTTAGCCTTCATCAAAGCTGCTATTCTTGCAGCAGGTTTTAAATACTCACTAAATATAAAAAATGTAGCACAATAAGGTAAAAATAAACCATATCTAGCAAAAGCATTTGATATAGCAGCCATTGCATGCTCTCTTATACCATAGTGAATATTTTTTCCATTTGGAAAATCCCCCATATCTTTGAGTTCGGTTTTATTTGATGGACCTAAATCTGCACTACCACCTAAAAATCCCGGTAAAGCTTTAGCAATAGCATTTAAAATCACACCATTGCTATCTCTAGTAGCTAAATCTTGTCCTTTAAAATCAGGGAATTGTATTTTTGAAAAATCAGGCTCTAAAAGCTCTTTTAATAAAGCTTTTTTTTCTGCATTTAAATTTTGCACTTTTTGATTCCACTTAGCTTGTGCTAAATCTCCAAGCTCTATTGCAGCACTAAAGCGAATTTTAACTTCCTCTGGAATTTCAAAAGTTTTTTGCGGATCAAAACCTAAAACTTCTTTTGCTTTTTTAATAAGCTCTTCACCCAAAGGTGCTCCGTGAGAATGATGGCTTCCTTCAAGTTCTAAAGCCCCTTTAGCTATGGTAGTATGAGCGATAATCAAGCAAGGCTTTTTACTTTCTTTAGCAGTTTTTAATGCTAAATCAATTTGCTCAAAATCATGTCCATCTATCTCAAGTACTTCAAAATTTTGTGCTCTAAAACGCTCTTTTACATTTTCATTAAAGGCAATAGCCACATCACCTTCGATTGATATATTATTACTATCATAAATGATGATTAAATTATCAAGTTTGTGAAGTCCTGCCAAAGAACAAGCTTCATAAGAAATTCCTTCTTGCAAATCCCCATCACCACACAAACAGTATACTTTGTGATTGATAATATCCTCACCCAAGAGTAAACTTGCTTTTTTAGCTGCCATAGCAAAACCAACCGCATTTGCAATACCTTGCCCTAAAGGTCCTGTAGCGATTTCAACACCTGGGGTAAAAATTTCAGGATGGCCTGGAGTTTTAGAGTGTAATTGGCGGAAATTTTTTAAATCCTCTAAACTTACATCATAACCACTCAAATGCAAAAAACTATAAAGCAAAGCGCTAGCATGACCGCCTGAAAAAACTAATCTATCGCGGTTTAACCATGTGGGATCTTTTGGATTATGTACTAAATGAGTACTTAAAACACTCATAATATCTGCTAAACCCATAGGTGCACCTGGATGGCCTGATTTTGCCTTTTGTATCATATCAGCACATAAAAATCTTATAGTGTTAGCTTGTTTTTGTAGCATTGTTTAACCTTTTAAATATTTATCAATCAAAATTTGAAGCTCATTAGCAAGCTTAGAATCTAAATTTTTCATTTTTTCTTCACATAATGCAATTTTATCATCTTTTGCCTTTTTAGCACCTTCTAAACCCAAAAGTTTTACAAAAGAATTTTTGTGCAAGTCATTATGAGTTGGCTTTCCTGCTTCTTTCGTATCTAAAGTTGCATCGATAATATCATCTTTGATTTGAAAAACCAATCCTATCAAAAGCCCTATTTCATAAATTTGCTCGCATTCTTTTTCATCTAACTCACAAATTTCACAACCCATTTTTAAGCTTGCTGCGATTAATCTTGCAGTTTTATGAATATGCAAAAACTCAACTTGTTCTAAATTTAAAGGCGTATCTTCAAAATAACAATCAATCGCCTGACCGATGATCATACCACCAAGCCCTGCATTAAAAGCTAAAGTTTCTATGAGTTTTAATCTAATATTTTCTTCTAATTTAAGCCTAGAAAGTAATAAAAAAGCTTGAGTATTTAAAGCATCGCCCACTAAAATAGCGGTAGTTTCATCATATTTTTTATGTAAGGTTTGTTTTCCTCTGCGCAAAGAAGCATTATCCATAGCAGGTAAATCATCATGTATCAAGGAGTAGGTGTGGATAAATTCCAAAGCCAAAGCCGCATTTAAAGCCTTTTCAAACAAAGCAGGATTTTTAGCATTCACTATCCCTAAAAGCAGTTGGGCTCTAAAATGCTTCCCACCAGCTTCTAACATCCATTTTAAAGCTTCATTGAAAAATGGATGAAAACTTTGAGTTTTAGGAAAATTTTGCTCTAAATGCTGTTTGAATTTTTCTAAAATCACTTATTTAGCCTTATAAAGAAGTCAAAATATCCTTTATTAAAATGTTCAAAATCATTATTTTTTGCTGAAGGGATATTGCTTGCTTGTCTTGAGATTAAAACATCAAAAGTATTAGCTTGAGTTAATATGGTTTGAAGCTCATTGAAATTGTTGATTTTTTGATTATTAATTCTTAAAATCTTATCCCCTTTTAAAAATCCAGCCATTTGTGCTTTAGAATTTGGAGTTACCTCTGTAACATTCATTTTCATATCTACGCGCAATCCTAAATTGCTATAAAAAGAAGTTGGCTTGGCTTGAACTACTTTTTTAGGTTTAGCAAAAATACCCAAATCTTTATCAAAAACAGTCGTAGAAATATTTACATCTTTATTATCTCTTAGCATATTAAAATACAAAGTTGCACCACGATCAGCAAATAAAATTTTCTCATTTAATTTTCTTATATCATCATAAACTTGTCCATCTACACTCACAAGCTCATCATTAAGCAAAAATTGTCCATTTTTACGTACATTTTTAACATAAATTTTGCCATCACGCATATCAAAATCCACACCTATATCACCCCAATAAACATCAGGATATTTTGCAAAGTGTTTTAAATAACGATTACCTATAAGTTTACCATCTTCTAAGCTTATACCAAGCATTTTACAACATGGTGAGTTAAGCTCTCCAATTTTAGAAGTAAAATCAAGCTGATCACGCTCTGTTAAACTTTGTCCAAAATACTTTAAATGTCCTATATAACTTTGGTTATTATCTAAAATTCCCACCCAGCTATTACGTGTTAATTCTTCTTCGTTTCCCATAGGTGCAGGGATTAAACTAAAATCAGTTTTTACTAAATATAAATTTAAAAAAGGATCATATTTGGTATAGCTGTTTAATTTTGCATTTTTAGTTTTAACTACTGCTAGGGTATTTTCATTTAAAGCAAAAGCGGGTAAACCCTCATAAATTAACATACTAGCTTTGTTCTTTTCATAACAACCCAAAAAATCATTAAAACTCGGTCTTGGCACAGCAAAAAGTACACAAGTTATACCCAAAATACAAAGTAAAATTCTCATAGCATTCCCATTCCGCTAAATAAATTACTAGCCATTGATTTTTTATTTTGTTCTACCATTTTCATCACATCATTAATTGCTGCTATTAATAAAATTTGCATAGACTCTTTATCTTCTAACAAAGAATCATCAATATTTATATCGATGATTTCACCTTTTCCATTAGCACTAACTTTGACTAAACCACCGCCACTCTTTGCACTAAATTCTTTTTTTAAAGCTTCTTGTTCTAATTCATTTGCTTTTTCTTGAGCCTTAGTCAAAAGCTCGCCCATTTTAGAAAAATCCATATTTTCAAACATTTATTTTCCTTCTTTTAATATCTCTAATACTACTTCTTTATCATTAAAAGGATATTTTACACCCTTAATCTCTTGATAAGTTTCATCACCCTTACCCAAAATCACTACAAAATCGTTTTTCATTTTAAGCTCTAATGCCTTTTTTATCGCTTCTTTTCTATCACATTCTATAAAAACATTCTCATCTTTTTCTATGCCACTTAAAATATCATTAATAATATCCATAGGCTCTTCTGAGCGTGGATTATCACTTGTGATGATGAGTTTTTTAGCATAGTGTTTAGCAATTTTAGCCATTAATGGACGCTTAGTTTTATCTCTATCTCCTCCTGCTCCAAAAACCACAATCAAATCACGATATTTTAAAGCATCTAAAACTTTTTCTATACCATCTGGCGTATGAGCAAAATCTACAATCACATCTTTTGCAACTACTTGCATTCTACCCTCAATACCACCAAAATTACTAATGGCCTGTTCAAGTTCTTTTAAATTTGGTTTAACAAGTTCATTCACACAAGCACTTGCAGCTAAAAGATTATAAAGATTAAAAAGTCCTACCAAAGAAGAATCAATCATAAAAGTTTCTTTGCCAAAATTTACCACAGCTTCAATACCATTTTTTAAAGCATAAGCTTTGATATGATAATAACTTGGATTTTCCACTCCATAAGTAAAAGCACCTTTAACATTAAAACTTATAGCTTTTGCATCTTTATTAATAAATTTCATACATTCATCGGTAAAAAAACTTTCTTTTGCTGCTTGATAATTTTGAAAATTTTGATGAAAATCTAAATGATCTTGTGTAATATTAGTAAAAATTTTAGCTTTAAATTCAAGTCCTTCAATACGATTTTGCACCAAAGCATGTGAGCTTACTTCCATAATCAAAAAGTCACATTTTTCTTTACTTGCTAAAGATAAAAGTTCTAAAGTTTGTAAAATAGGAGCAGTGGTTAAGCCTTTTGGAGTGATATTTTTATCATTTATAAAACTACCTCTAGTTCCCATTAAAGCACATTTATAACCCAAATCAAGCAAGATAGAATAAATGGCTCCGGCAGTAGTTGTCTTGCCATTTGTACCTGTAATACCTATGATTTTTATATTTTCATCTATATTTAAAAGCTTTTTACATTCACTAACACTAATAACCTTTGCTTGTTTTTCCAAAGCTTGATGAAGAAATTTTTCATTTTGAGTAGTTTTTAAGAAAAAACATCCTTTTTCACATTCATTAGAATTATCACAAATGAAAGTATTTTCAATCTTTACTATCATAATTTAATTCCTTGATTTTCTCACTAAGCTTGATAAATCTATAATTAGAATAAAAATGCACTGAAACATCTTCCATATAAGCTACAAGCATATCTTTATAACCATGCTCTAAAAGTTTTTCTAAAAAATCCACAAAATCTTCTTTATCATTAATAATAAGTTTATTAGATATTATAACATTTTCTAAAGCTTGTTTAAACCCAACTTTTGCTTCACTTAATAAAAAATCTTGATAGCTCAAACCCTCAAAATCCTCATTAGCTTCTTCAAACTGCACACTTTGGCTAAGATTAATAAGTTTTTCAAGATCTTTATCTACTTTGGTATTTTTATAATTTTGTAAGAAAAATTCAAAAAACACAAAGGCTTCTTCAGGGCTTTTTAATGCCAAATCACAAATATTAATAAAAGTTAAAAGTCTTTTATTTTTACGCTTTTCATAAGCAAGCGAAAAATACATTTTAGCGCTTTTAAAATCTTTTTTATAAAAATATTCTATGGCTATTTTTTTATAATTTTGCAAATTCGCTTTCTCCGCCTGCTAAATTCACTATAGTAATATCTGGATGTATATCAATCTTAAGCTGTTTTTCTAAACCATATTTTAAAGTCGTTCCACTTGAAGGACAACCATGACAAGCTCCCGTTAGCTTTACATAAACTACACCATTTTTTACACCTAAAAAATCAAGCCCACCGCCATCATTTTCTAAAATATGCATTGTTTTAGCTAGGCTTGCTTTTACAGGCTCAACTAATTCCTCATCACTAAAAGGCATATTCATAATCTTTCCTTGATCATTTTTAATTTAATTTTATCTTATTTGCCTTTAAAAAATGTAAATTATTATTTATTTTAGACTTTTTGCTATACAATAGTAAAAATATTTTAGGATTTTTTATGCAAAAACGCACTCAAATCAAAGGTTTTGAAAAACTCAAACTGATTATCATATTAGGTTTTTTATCTGCCATAGCACCACTTTCAACCGACATGTATCTACCTGCTTTAAATGAAGTAGAAAAAAGTTTCCAAACCAATTCTTTTTACACTCAACTTTCCCTTGCAAGCTTTTTTATAGCCTTTTCCTTGGGACAGCTTTTTTATGGACCATTAAGTGATGTATATGGAAGAAAAAAACCTTTATATATAGGACTTTTTCTTTTTATTTCTTCAAGTGTTGCCTGTGTTTTAGTAGATTCTATTCACATTTTTATAGCTTTACGTTTTTTTGAAGCTTTAGGAGGTTGTGTTGGTGTTGTAGTAGCAAGAGCTATAGTAAATGATATTTTTGAACTTAAAGAAGCAGCAGGAGTTTATGCTTTGATGATGATTTTTACATCTTTAGCTCCTATGCTCTCACCTACTTTTGGCGGAATTTTACTAGAATTTTTTTCTTGGCGAAGCATATTTTTGACATTATTTATCTTGGGTTTTATCTTATTTTTACTTGTTATTTTTTCTTTAAAAGAAAGCAATCTCAACACTCAAGGTAAAAAATTTAATCACAAAGAAGTTATAAAAAGTTATAAAAAAATCTTAAAAGATCGTCGTTTTGTGGTGTATTTGCTTTGTGGGAATTTAATTTTTGCAGGATTTTTTGCTTATTTAACTGGTTCATCTTTTGTTTTTACGCGTGTTTTTGAACTCAGCCCTCAACAATATGCAGCTCTTTTTGGGGCTCATGCTTTAAGTTTTGTTATATGTGCCAATATAAACGCAAGGATAGTTCTTAAATTTTCACCTTATTATGTTTTGCCTAGAGCCCTTATGGTGATTACTTTTTTAACTTTTTTACTCATTTTAGGAGCAACTTTTGAACTAGGTTTTTGGGCTTTTGAAATTCCTTTGTGCTTTATCATAGCAAGTTTGGGTTTTATCCTTCCAAATACTACCACTTTAGCTATGGCAAGATCAAAACAAAATGCAGGTAGTGCTTCAGCACTTTTAGGCTCAGCACAATTTGCTATGGCAGGAATAATGGCTTTTTTTGTAAGTCTTTTAAATGCTAATACACCTATATTTTTATCAATTATACTAGGAGCTTGCACTTTTTTATCTTTGATTTCTTATATGAGTTTGATTAACAAAAGAAAGTTGAATAAAATTAAAAAGAAGTTAAGCGTGATTTCTCACGCTTAATTAAGCAATATTTTTGAAAAGATTCACTGACTATATCGAACCTTTTCCAAAAAACTTTACAATATTTATATTTTTCTTGATAATTTTAGTGTTTTTGATCATAATAGCAAAACAAAATATTTTAAATTTGCAATGATTAAAACTATTAATAGATGATTAGTTTTGTAAATTTTTATTTTAACTTGTCGATATGAAAATCATGCTACTCACTCCTTAAGGCAAAAAAGAAGTGAGTTAGCAATAGATTGAAGGCTCAAGGTCATCAAGTATTACAAGGCTACCTTGATAACCTTGTAAAGCTTGATCCCAAGGTTTTGCAACCTTGGGCTAAGATTATTGTTTTAATTGAAGTAAAGTGTTTAAAAGCTGATCGCTTGTTGTAATCGTTTTTGAGTTTGCTTGATAACCCCTTTGGATTACGATAAGTTCAGTTAATGCACGGCTTAAATCCACATTTGACATTTCTATAGCTGATCCTTTTAAGCCACCTCTACCACCTTCACCAGCATGACCTATAGTTGCTGTTCCTGAGTTTGCAGTAGCTTTATAAAGGTTATTACCCATTTCTTCAAGACCCATGTTATTTGGGAAAGTAGCTAGAGCAACCTTAGCTAAAGCTAGAGTTTTACCATTTGTAAATTCTCCATAGATATAACCATTCTCATCAGTTCTTAATGCATCTGGTTTTAGATTACCTCCGGTATAACCGTCTGTTTCTTGTTTGGTTGTAGCTGAGTCTTTATCATAACTTGTTAAGCCATCAAATGCTCCAGTAGTACCAAAATCAAGTTTTATAACTTGATCAGGTTTTGAACCATTATTTCCTGTGAAATTTAAAACATTAGGTGTATAGCTTTGAAGCGATCCATCATTACCAAATCTTAAATTCCCCACTACTATATTTCCTGGTGCACCATCTCCACTAAAATTAATCTCTGCAGGCTCAGGTACTGATATGATGATAGACCACTCAGCTCCACCATCTGCTGTTTTGGTTTGTTTGGTAAATTGCACAGTTAATTCATGTCTAGTACCTAATGAATCAAAAATCTCTATACTAGCAGTATGTGCTGAAAGATACATATCTTGAGAGTATTTTTCATTATTTCCTGCATTGAAATTTCCATCCAAAGCGCTAAACATGGCTGTAAATTTATCATTAGTTGCTATTTTATTAGCTTCATTAGAATAACCTGTAACCTTAAAAGTCATATCTTTGGCATCATTTACTTTAGGGTTAGTGATTTTAAATCTACCATCACTCTCTACTACTACTTCTACCCCAGCATTAGCATCTGCTTGTCCAGGAGCTCCCGCTGGATTACCAACAGTACCCCAGTTTTCTAAAACACCATCACCATCATAGTCCACGCCCCATCTTGCATCTCTTTGCAAAAGTTCTCTTAAATCCTCTGTGGTATGAAAAAATCTCTGTCCTGTTGGTTGAGGCATATTTGCATCTTGAGCAGTTTGTGCATTTGGATTAGGGTTGGCTCCTATATCTACATTATTAGAACTATAAATATATTCATGTGCTGTGATGACACTTACAGCTCTTCCATCTCTACCTGCACCACCTGTTATATTAGCACCAAAAGCAGGTACATCCTGATATCCTTGACCGTGTGCTCCTTGTCGAACTGTAAAATTTTGTCCCGCTGTATTAGCAGCTGCATTTATGGTAAAATTAATATTTTTTGATTTTGCAGTAGTACCTGTACTATTATCATTAGTTAAAGTAAATCTCCCATCTACTATGGATGCTACCACACCTGTTTCAGCTGTTTTAGCATTAATAGCATTTAAAAAAGTTTCTTTGCCTACACCTTCTGCTCGAATATTTACTCCATTAATAGTAATGTCCAATACCGCTGGGACTTGTGTGCCATCTGCATTAGTATAACCCCAAAATGTATATTGACTTCCTATTGTAGCATCAGTAATATTAGTTGGTAAATCAGGATTTGCAAAGGCTCGCTCGCTAGTCCACTTAGCATCAGCATAACTTA
Source organism: Campylobacter lari subsp. concheus (assembly GCF_008245025.1). NCBI lineage: Bacteria > Pseudomonadati > Campylobacterota > Epsilonproteobacteria > Campylobacterales > Campylobacteraceae > Campylobacter > Campylobacter lari. The sequence continues at coordinate 86,939 of NZ_CP043426.1, read as the reverse complement.
CCCATATTCCTTGACCATCGCGCAGGTTTAAGCCCTCACCTTGAGCATTAAACACTACGCCCATATCCACACCTTTTTCAGTAACTTGAGCTCCGGTTTTTGAAGTCGTATAAAACTCAGTATGGCCAGTATCATTTTCATCTATAACCGTACCAGTATCATCTCTTCTACCATGAGTAGAATCAAGCGCATAGATAGGACGCTTAGCAGAAGCATTCATACCTAGAGTATTACCACTATCTAAATTTGCTGTAAGACTTACAGAAGTACTTGGTCTAGCAGGCATACTCATACCTGGTGGTATCACTATATCACCCACTGAAGTTGATGAGTCAATCTGACCTGTTTCTTGGTTATAATTCCAACCTTGAACAGTATAACCATTATTATCTACGAAATTTCCTACTGCATCTGTTTTAAAGTCCCCTGCACGAGTATAATACTGAGTAGTGCCACCATCATTTGAAACGATAAAAAATCCATCTCCATTAATAGCCATATCGGTGTTTTTATCTGTGGTTTGGATATTACCTTGAGAATGAATTCTGGTAGTAGAATTCACACCTGCACCAAGCCCTACTTGCATAGGATTTTTACCACCTAGATTGCCATCTGGAGCTGTAGCTATCTTAGAAGTTTGACTCATAAGAGTTGAGAAATCTGCACGAGAATATTTAAAACCAAATGTATTAACATTGGCTATGTTGTTACCTTCTACATCCATTGCGTATTGGTGTGCTTGAAGTCCTGAAACTCCAGCCCAAAGAGATCTCATCATAATTAAATCCTTTAAAAAATATTGCTTTGTGAATATCTCACAATATTCTATTGCTTAGCAAAGATAAAGCAATAAGTGTTCCAAAATTTAGATAAAATGAAATTAAAAAAGTAGAAAATAAGCCAAATATTAGTTTTAAAAATGTAAAGTTTTTTTAGAATTACTCGATATAGCTAATGAATCTTTTCAAAAATATTGCTTAATTAAGCGTGAGAAATCACGCTTAACTTTTATTTCTTTCTTTTAATTTTGCAATCACATCATTTAAACTCAAATCCGCATCAGCTAATAAAACATCTAAATGATAAAGCAAATCAGCCGCTTCATTTATAAGTTCTTCTTTATCTTTAACAGTGGCAGCTAAAGCCGTTTCAACGCCTTCTTCACCTACTTTTTGCGCTATGCGTTTAGTGCCTTTGGAAAAGAGTTCAGCTGTATAAGAAGAATTTACACAAGAGCTTTTACGTGAGTTAATAAGCTTTTCAAGACGCGATAAAAATACAAAATCAGCCTTTTTAGAGAGCGTTTCAAAACAAGAAATATCACCTGTATGACAAGTAGCACCTTGTGCTCTTACAAGGATTAAAATACAATCTCTATCGCAATCAAGTCCCATATCTATAATATGTAAAAAATTCCCACTCTGCTCACCCTTCATCCACAAACGCTCTTTAGTTCTTGAGTAAAAAACAACCTTTTTGTGTTTAAAACTTTCTCTTAGAGCTTGTTCATTCATAAAACCTTGCATTAAAACCTCACAAGAACGATAATCTTGAATGATCACGGGAATGAGATTATTTATTTTTTGCCAATTTATGCTTTTTATAAATTCTTCTTCATTTATCTTCATAGTTTTTCCTTTTTTAAATGCGAATTTGTATACCTTGATCTTTTAAAAATAGTTTTAATTCTTTAATATCTATAAGTTTTTTATGAAAAATTGAAGCTGCTAAAGCTCCATCAACACCAAGCTTAAAAGCATCTAGAAAATGCTCTTTAGCCCCTGCGCCACCACTTGCCACTAAAGGCACAGGACAAATTTGTCTAACTTTAGCAAGTTGATCTAAATCATAACCCTTTCTCATACCATCTTGATTCATCATATTTAGCACGATTTCACCAGCTCCAAGCTCACATACTTGCTTTACCCATTCTAGTGTTTTTTTACCACTGTGATGTGATTTACCCTCATCTCCAGTGTATTTATATACCAAAAGATCACCATTTTCATCTTTAAAGGTGTCTATACCTACAACTACGCATTGCACACCAAAGCTTTTTGCGAGTCGTGAAATTAAATCAGGATCATTTAAAGCAGGGGAATTAATAGAAATCTTATCAGCACCACTTGCTAAAAGTTCTTTCGCATCATCTTCGCTTTTTATACCTCCTGCAACGCAAAATGGTATGGAAATATTTTGTGCTACTTTGCTTACCCAAGTTCTATTAATACGCTCATTTTTAGCTGAAGCAGTTATATCATAAAATACTAGCTCATCAATGCCATTTTGTGAGTAAAATTTAGCAAGCTCTATCACATCTCCCATGTCTTCATGATTTTTAAACTGTACACCTTTAACTACTCTACCATCTTTTACATCTAAACATGCAATTATGCGTTTTGTAAGCATTCTCTGGCCTCCTTTATACTAAATTCTCCATCAAGCAAGGCCTTACCTACAATAATACCGCTTACTATACCATTTAGCTTTTTGAAATCCTCCAAGCTTGCTACGCCACCACTTGCTTGTGTTTGTAAATGTGGAAATTTTTCATACAAAGCTTTATATAAAGTAATATTTGCCCCACTCATCGTGCCATCTTTAGAAATGTCTGTACATAAAATATGCTTTACATTTTTGTAAAATTTTAAAAGCTCAAATAATTTTTCATCGCTTGTTTTACTCCATGCATCAATAGCTACAAAGAACTCATCTTTAATACAAATACTATCAAGCGCTAAGACTATATTTTCTACACCAAATTCACGCAAAAGCTCTTGTGTGAAAATTTTATTTTTAACCGCTAAAGAACCTATAACTACACGCTTAACACCACTATCAAATAAAGCCTTAATCTCATCTTTAGTGCGAATTCCTCCGCCTACTTGTAGATTTACTTTGATTTTAGAAGCTAGATTTTCTATGAGTTTAAGCTGTCTTTTACTAGGATCTTTTGCACCACTTAAATCTACCAAATGAAGCCACGATATACCTTGCGCTTCATACTCTTGAAATTTAGCTAAAGGATCAAAGCTGTATTCTTGTTTTTTAGCATAATCTCCTTTATAAAGCCTTACTACTTTGCCATCTATTAAGTCCAATGCTGGGATGATTTGAGTTTGCATTTTTACCTACATATTTATGAAATTTTTTAATAATACCTCGCCAGCTTCGCCACTTCTTTCAGGGTGAAACTGCACACCATAAAAATTGTCTTTATTTAAACTTGCGCTAAATTTAGTAGAGTACTCGCACTCTGCAATGGTGTATTCATTTAAACTCACACAATAACTATGCACAAAATAAAAATAAGCTCCATCCAAGCCTTTAAAAAGCTCATGTGAACTAAAGACTTGATTCCACCCCATATGCGGGAAAGTAAAATTTGCTTTTTCTTGGAATTTTTGTGTCTCAAAAGGCATAATACCGAGTGTTTTTTGGTGTAATTCTTCTGAAAATTTACCCAAAATTTGCATACCAAGACAAATGCCTAAAAGTGGCTTTGTGGTAGTTTGAATAAAATTTTCTAAATTGAGTGCTTTTAGATTAGCCATTGCTTTAGCTGCTGTGCCAACACCAGGAAGCAAAAGCTTATCTGCTTGTGAAAGTTCTTTTAAATCATGTGTAATAATACTTTTTTGTCCTAAACGCTCAATTGCAAAAGCAAGAGAAGCCAAATTCGCACAACCTGTATCTATAATAGCTAGTTTCATATCACTCCTTTAGAGCTTGCTAGATTTTCATTTTCTATTTTAATAGCCATTTTTAAAGCTCTTGCAAAAGCTTTAAAAAGTCCTTCAGCTTTGTGATGATCGTTTTTGCCTTTAACTTTTAAATGCAAACTCGCACCCATAGCATAACTTAGTGAGTAGAAAAAATGCTCTATCATTTCTGTACTAAGTTCTCCAAGCTTTTCTTTTTTAAATTTAGCCTTATAAACTAAATGTGGCCTATTACAAAAGTCAATCGCACAACTTGCCAAGCACTCATCCATAGGCAAAACAAATCCATATCTTGCAATGCCTATTTTTTGATCTAGTGCATTTTTAATAGCCTCACCCAAAGCAAGTGCAACATCTTCTACACTGTGATGTTCATCAACTTCTAAATCCCCTTTGCATTTTATCTCTAAAGATATATTTGCATGCGTAGCAATTTGCTCTAACATATGATCAAAAAATGCGATATTTGTTTTTATATCAGCTTTTGCTTTTTCATTAAAAGCTATTTTAACTTGAATTTGGGTTTCTTTGGTGTTACGCTCTATACAAGTACTGCGGTAGTTTTGTAAAATAAAATCAACGATTTGTTCCCAGCTAAAGTCGTTTTTATCATATTTTAAACCTTGAATTTCAAGATTTTGCGCCAAAAGCATATCACTGTCTCTATCGCCTATGACAAAGCTTTTATTTTTATCATAAAGTTTGTTTTTGATATAGTTTTCAAGCATGGCAGTTTTTGGCTTTCTACAAGCACAATTTTCATACTCAAAATGCGGGCATATAAAAATATCTTCAAATTCTATGCCACAACTTTGAAAAACACTTAGCATTTTTTCATGAGCCTTGTCAAAATTTTCCCTAGGAAAAGAATTTGTACCTAAACCATCTTGATTACTCACCATAACAAATTTAAAACCAAAATTTTTTAACTTTAAAAGTGCATTGATAGCACCTTTTTCAAATTCAAGTTTTTCTAAAGAATCGATTTGAAAATCATCTTTTGGCTCATCAATGAGTGTACCATCTCTATCGATAAATAAAATTTTTGCACTCATTTTAGACTTTCTAATCTTAAACTCACGGCATTTTTATGCCCATCAAGCCCTTCGGCAGCTGCTAAAATTTCCACTACAGGCCCAAGCTTTTTAAAGCCTTCTTTGCTAAGTTCTTGCACAGTCATTCTTTTCATAAAATCAGCAAGTCCTAACGAAGAATAAGACTTAGTAAAACCATAAGTTGGCAATACATGATTTGTTCCACTTGCATAATCTCCCATGGATTCTGGAGAATACTCACCTAAAAATACTGAACCTGCATGCATAATATCATCAAGCAAACTAGATGGATTTTGTGTATGAATGATCAAATGCTCGGGTGCATAGTCATTTGAAATGCTTATAGCATGTTTTATATCTCTTGCAAGAATGATTTTAGAGTGCGCTAAAGATTTGGAAGCAATTTCTTTACGCGAGAGCTTTTCAAGCTGTAAAGCAACTTCACTATTTACTTCTTTGGCTAATTTTTCACTTGTGCAAACTAAAATCGCTTGAGAATCTGCTCCATGCTCAGCTTGTGAAAGTAAATCCGAAGCTATAAATCTAGCATTAGCAAACTCATCTGCTAAAACTAACACCTCAGAAGGACCTGCTTGCATATCAATAGCTGCTCCATGATTGTTAACTTGCTTTTTAGCTTCAGTTACAAAGGCATTTCCTGGGCCAAAAATTTTATCTACTTTTTGCACACTTTGCGTTCCATAAGCAAGTGCTGCTATAGCTCCTGCTCCACCTATTTGATACACTGCATCAACTTTGCAAAGTTTTGCTACAAAAGCAATGGCAGGATGTAATGGCGCAGGGGAAGCTAAGGCTATGAATTTACATTTTGCAATTTTAGCTGGTATAGCTAGCATAAGTGCGGTTGAAAAAAGCGGTGCTAAGCCTCCTGGTATATAAAGTCCTACTTTTTCAATGGCTCTTGTTAACACCTTACAAGTTACTCCTTCAAAGGTTTGAACCTCTATGATTTTACTTTCTTGGGCTTTGTGGAATTTATAGATATTTTCATAAGCTATTTTAATAGCTTGTTTTAACTCATCATCAATTTGCTCTGCTAAATTATTAAGTTCATCATCGCTTAGTTTGATGGAATTTAACTCTACTTTATCAAATTTTACAGCCATTTGTTTTAAAGCTTCATCACCATTTGTTTTGACATCTTCAATGATTTGTTCTACTATAGTTTTAACCCCTGCATTAGCACTTATAGCAGGACGCTTGAGCGCTAATTCTTGTTCGCTTTGGTTTAATTTTTCAAAATCAAGTATTTGCATTTTTATCCTTTAAGAGAGCATTTTTTCAATAGGTAAAACTAAAATCGCACTTGCACCTTCTTTTTTCAAAGCTTCCATAGTTTCCCAAAATAAATTTTCTTGACTTACCATATGTAGCGCTACTCTAGCTTTATCATTTTCTAAAGGTAAAATCGTAGGTTTTTCAACACCTGGCAACAAGGCTGTAATTTTTTCTAGCTTTTCAATAGGAGCATGCAACATGATGTATTTTGACTCTCTTGCTTGCATAACTCCATTAATCCTAATAAGTAATTTATCGATTAATTCTTGTTTATGCGAAGCTAAACTTTCTTTTCTTTGAATTATGCAAGCTTTTGACTTATAAATTACCATAACTTCTTTAAGCCCATTTGCTTTTAAAGTAGCGCCACTTGAAACTAAATCACAAATTCCATCAGCTAAATTTGCACTTGGTGCTACTTCAACTGAGCCTGTTAACATACAAGTTTTATAAGGGATATTATTTTCTTCCATAAAACGCTTTAAAAGCTGTGGATAAGAAGTTGCTATGCGTAAATTTTTAAAACTTTCTACACCTTTATACTCGCTATTTTCTGGCAATGCTAAAGACAAACGGCACCCACCAAAATCAAGTTTTTTAAGCATAATAAAATCTGCATTTTCGTTTTTTGATTTTCTTTCTAGTTCATTTTCTTCTAAAACATTTTCACCAACTATACCAAGATCTACTACTCCATCAAAAATTAATCCTGGTATATCATCATCTCTTACTCTAAGTAGATCAATAGGTAAATTTGTAGAAAAAGCAATCAAGCTTTGATCGTGTATGCGAAGTTTTACACCTATAGACTCAAGTAAGGCGATAGAATCTTTACTTAAACGACCTGATTTTTGTATAGCTATGCGTAATCTTGAATTTTCTTGCATTTTTTTCCTTTTTTGTAGTTAAAAAGATTAATAGTAGCAAAAAATGGATAAAAATACAAAAAATAGTAAGTAAATAAATAAAAATAAGAAGTTTTTAGCCTTTAAAAAGGCTAAAAATTAAGCTACGAATTCGATGAAAGCCATTTCTGCAGCATCACCACGGCGGATTCTTGTTTTAATAATTCTTGTATAACCACCGTTTCTGTCTGCAAATTTAGGTGCGATTTCTGTTACAAGTTTATTTGTAGCTTCTTTATCTTGCAAGCTAGCAAAAACTGCTCTGTGGGCATTAAAATCACCTTTTCTTGCACGAGTAATTAATCTTTCAACATAACCTCTTAATTCTTTTGCTTTAGGTAATGTTGTTTCTATTTTACCTGCTTTAATAATAGCGATGGTAAGGTTTTTTAATAAGGCTGCACGGTGAGTAGAAGTGCGACCTAACTTTCTATATCCATGTCTATGTCTCATTGATTATCCTTCATTTTGTGCTTTTAATTCTGTAATTTTTCTTTTTAGCGTTTCTTTTGCACTATCACTGAGTTTTGAATTTCCTATAGGAAAACCTATAGATTCCATCACACTTTTAATCTCATCTAAAGATTTTTTACCTAGATTTTTTAAATCTGCAAGTTCGCCCACACTCATTAAAGCAAGCTCACCGATATAAACCACATTTGCTTTTTCTAGGCAATTAAAGCTTCTTGCGCTTAAATTTAACTCAGTTATATTTTGAAGTAATTTTACATGTTCTACTTCATTATTTTGTGTTTGGCTTCTTACAACGCTTTGAGCATTAGTGATTTTATCAAACACTGATAATTGTTTATACATTGCTTCTAAAGCATTTTTAAAAGCATCACTTGGTGAAATTTGACCATCAGTTGTGATTGTAAAAACAACTTTTTCATAATCTGGGTTATCTTCAAAAAGCACTTTTTCTATATCATAAACTGCATGTTTTACTGGAGTAAAGAATGCATCAAGTGCTATAAATTCAGGATCTAAGAAATTTTGCACTTCTTCAGAAGGCACATAACCTATACCTTTTTCAATGATTAAGGTAAATTCTAAATCCGCATCTTCATTAATCGTTGCAAGATAGCTATCTGCATTCACAACTTCAACAACTTCATTGTCTAAGTCTTTTCCGCAAATTTCTTTTGGTCCTTTAAAACTAAAAGTTACGATTTCTTTTTCAGAATCTGTTTTTAGTTTAAATCTTAATTTTTTTAGATTGATAATAAACAATGCTACATCTTCAAGCATACCACGCATACTATCAAATTCATGTGCTACGCCTTTGATTTTAACTCCTGTTGGAGCAAAACCTACTGTGCTTGAATAAAGCAAACGACGCAAAGGATGCGCCAAAGTAATAGCATAGCCGATTTCAAAAGGCCATGCGCTTACTTTTGCTACTGTATCACTGATATTTTCAATACTAAACTCTGTTGGTGTATAAGCAGAAGTTGTAATATGTCTCATATCAAAAACCTTTATTATTTAGAGTACAACTCAACGATATATCTTTCCTCAACTGGAATGATAACTTCTTCTCTTTCAGGTTTTCTTGTAAAAATTCCAAATCTTTTATCTTTTTCTACATCAACCCAAGCAACTATACCAGTTTGAGCAGTAAGTTCGATTGCTCTTGAAATTTGAGGATTGTTTTTGCTTTTTTCAATCACTTCAATTTTTTGCCCCGCTTCTACTCTATAACTAGGAATATCCACTCTTTTGCCATTTACTAAAATGTGTCCATGAGTTACAAGTTGTCTAGCAAAACGGCGTGTTGTCGCAAAACCCATTCTATAAACAACATTATCTAGTCTTTGTTCTAAAAGCTGGATTAAAAGCGCACCGGTGTTGCCATCTTTTCTAGCAGCTTCGCTAAATAATCTTCTAAATTGTTTTTCGCTAACTCCATACATAAATTTAGCTTTTTGCTTTTCTCTTAATTGAAGTCCGTATTCGCTGATTTTAGCTTTTCTTTGTCCATGCTGACCTGGTGCGTAAGGGCGTTTATCTAAAGCACTTTTACCTGCTAATCTTCTTTCGCCTTTCATTGCCAAGCTTACGCCAAGTCGTCTTTCTAATTTCTCTACTGGTCCTCTATATCTTGCCATTATAATTCTCCTAAATCTTATATCTTATTCTTAGACACGACGACGTTTTGGTGGTCTACAACCATTATGAGCTAATGGGGTAATATCTTTTAAGAAAGTTACTTTAATACCTTCCATAGCACCTACACTCTTAACCGCTGTCTCACGACCACTTCCTGGTCCTTGTACTTTAATACCTACTTCTTTAATACCATGTTCTTTTGCTTTATTTAAAGCATCTTCTACTGCTTGTTGTGCTGCATAAGGAGTTGATTTTTTAGAACCTTTAAATCCTAAGCCACCTGCACTACTCCAAGCGATAGCATTTCCCATTTCATCAGTTACAGTAACCATAGTATTATTAAATGTTGCACTGATATAAACTATACCTTTAGCTATATTTTTTTTAACTACTTTTTTCTTAACTACTTTTCTTTTTGCCATTTTCTATCCTTATGATTTTGCACCAACGGTTTTTCTCTTACCTTTTCTAGTTCTGGCATTTGTTTTTGTTTTTTGACCACGAACTGGTAAGCCTTTTCTATGTCTTAAGCCTCTAAAGCTTCCTAGATCCATTAATGCTTTGATATCCATAGCAACTTGTTTTCTAAGATCACCCTCAACCATATAATTTTCTTGAATTTCTTTACGGATAGCTGCTGCTTCATCTTCACTTAGTTCATGAACTCTTTTATCATAAGAAATTCCAGTTTTATCTAAGATTTTTCTTGAAGTATGTAAACCTATACCATAAATATAAGTTAAACCATATTCAATTCTTTTTTTCTTTGGTAAATCCACACCTGCAATACGAGCCATAAATTATCCTTGTCTTTGTTTGTGTTTTGGATTTTCGCAAATAATGCGAACTACGCCTTTACGACGAACTACTTTGCATTTGTCACACATCTTTTTAACAGATGGTCTAACTTTCATGCTTTACTCCTGTTATTGTAAATTCCACTTTTTTTACAACTGCACCAGGTTTTTAGAGCAACCAACTATTTTCAAAATAAGTGGTGATTTTGAAAATACTTCTTCATACAGTTTTATTGCAATTTCTGCAAAAGTGCTAATTATACTTTACTTTTGCTTTTAAACAACTTAGACTTATTTGTATCTAAATGTAATACGACCCTTATCAAGACTATAAGGCGTTAGTTCTACTTTAACTCTATCGCCAGGCATAATCCTAATATAATGCATACGCATTTTACCCGCAATATGACAAAGTATTACATGTTTATTATCTAATTCAACTTTAAAAGTTGCATTAGGTAAAGCTTCGATTACATTACCATCAATTTCGATAATATCATCTTTTGCCAATGCTTTTCTCCTTTCTAAAAAATACAAAACTATTATTTTATCATAATTTTTCTTTTTAAATTTTTAATATTTTTTTACAAATATTAATGTTTTTTATTATAATTACCAAAAAACTACAAAAAGAAAGTATATAAATGTTAAAAACTTTAAAAAGAAAAGATTATAAAACACTTTCCTTGTCTTCTTTGGGCGGAGCTTTAGAATTTTATGATTTTGTGATTTTTGTCTTTTTTGCTAATTATATTTCAAGAAATTTTTTTCCAAATGATATGGGTGATTTTTGGAAACTTTTAAATACTTATGGAGCCTTTGCAGCAGGATATTTGGCTAGACCACTGGGTGGTATAGTTATGGCGCATTTTGGTGATAAATTTGGCCGTAAAAAAATGTTTATGCTAAGCATATTACTTATGGTACTTCCAACTTTTTCTTTAGCTTTTATACCTACTTTTGAAAGCATAGGTTATCTAGCTCCAATATTTTTACTGCTTGTTAGAATAGCTCAAGGTGTAGCCATAGGCGGAGAATTACCTGGTGCTTGGGTATTTGTAAAAGAACATGCACTTGATGGGAAAGATGGTTTTTGTATTAGCGCTATTAATGCTTCTATGGCTTTTGGAATTCTTTTAGGATGTGCTGTTGCATTAGTGATTAATCATTGTTTTGAGCAAGAATCAATTTATGATTATGCTTGGCGTATTCCTTTTGCTATAGGTGGATTTTTTGGCATTATTTCTATATATCTTAGAAAATTTCTAGAAGAAACACCTATTTTTCAAAAAATGCATCAAGAAAATAATTTAGAAAAATTTCCACTAAAAACACTTTTTAAAGAAAAAAATATTTTTTTAGACATCATCGCTTCTATGCTTTTAACATGGATGCTTACAGCTTGTGTGATTATACTCATTTTACTTATGCCAAATTTTATACCTGAAGTTTTAGTTCTTGATAAAACAGATGCTATTTTAATACAAATGATTGCAATAATAATTTTATCTTGTGGAACCTTGCTTGCTGGAATTTGGGTAGATAAATTTGGCTTTTTAATCACTAGTTTGATATTTACAATAGGTTTTAGTCTTTCTTGCTTTTTTTATTTTTATTTTTTCTATGCTCAAATTTTACATTTAAGTATATATTTTTATTTCATTGCATGTTTTTTTGGTGGTATTAATGCCTTAGCGCCTATTTTAATGTGTAAAATTTTTAAACCAAGTATTCGCTTTAGTGGAATTTCTTTTTCTTATAATATAGCTTATGCTATAGCAGGTGGTTTTACACCCCAGCTTGTATTTATGTTACATTCTTTAGCTATAAGACCTGATAATCCTTTTATTTATGGAATTTTTATTTATATTTTATTTTTATCATTTATAACACTTCTAACTACTGTATTTACTTATAAAAGATTAAGATTTTAGTGCTATAATTAATAAAAATTATTAACTAAAAATTTATAAAATAAAGGAAAATGATTATGAAAACTTTTATTGTTTTAATATTTTTTTCACTACCACTTTTAGCACTTGAAATGATTACCCCTTTGCCTGAAAGTGTTCCTTATGATAGAGAAAAAGCTATTTTAGGTAAAAAACTTTACATGGATACGAGTTTATCAAAAGATAAAAAAGTATCTTGTAATACTTGTCATGATATTACAAAATTTGGAGTAGATAATAAAACTTTTTCAACAGGTATTAATGGTATAGTAGATGAGCCATTCCATACCCCTACAAATTTTAATGCTGTTTTTAATCTAGCTCAATTTTGGAGAGGTAATGCAAAAGATTTGCAAGATCAAGCTAAACATCCTTTATTAAATCCCAAAGAAATGGGTTTAAAAGATAGCGAAGAGGTGATACAAATAGTAAAAGCTAATGCAGTTTATGAAAAAGAATTTAAAAGACTTTATGGGGAAATAACCTTTGATAATATAGCGCATGCTTTAGCTGAATTTCAAAAAACTTTACTCACTCCAAATTCGCCTTTTGATCGCTATTTAAAGGGTGATAAAAATGCAATAAGCGAACAAGCAAAAAGAGGTTACAATGCTTTTTTGTCAAATGGTTGTATAGCATGCCATCAAGGTCAAAATATAGGTGGCAATATGTATCAAAAAATGGGAGTATTTGTACCTTATGACAATGGAACAAACTGGAAAGGACGCTACGAAATCACTCAAGATCCTCGCGATCAATTTGTAGTAAAAGTCCCAAGCCTTAGAAATATAGCTAAAACCGCTCCTTATTTCCATGATGGCTCCATGCCAACACTTGATGCTTGTGTACAATTTATGGCGTATTATCAACTTGGTAAATTTTTAGAACAAGATGTAGTTGATGATATAGTTGCATTTTTAAATTCTTTAACAGGGGAATACCATGATCCACTCAAATAAAAAATCTTTTTCTTTTTTAAAACAATTCATCACTTTATCTATAGTGGTTTTGGTGTTACTTTTAACTTTGACTTTGTTTATTTTTAATACCTATAACACCACAAAGAGAAATTCACTCATTATGGGTTCTTTTCAAAAATTAGAAATTCTAGATACCAAAATAGATGAGATTTTTAAAAATAAACTCAATTTGCAAAATTATGACACTAGCGTTGCTTTAATACAAGATTTTGAAAATACTTTAGCAATTTTAAAAGCCAATAAAATAGACACTAAAAAAATACAAACGATTTTTGAGAAAAAAAATACTCAATTACAGCATTTTAAATCAGCTAATTCCATTGCTATAAATTCAAAACTTTATCTTTATGAAATTCAACAAGAAATCATTAAACAAACAAACAAGCTAGCACTTACTACTCAAGAAGCTAGACAAATAGAATCTATCGGGAATATATTAAGCATCATAGGAACTATGGATATATTAGAGCCTTTAGCACAAAATCGTCTCCAAAGTTTAGTAGCAAATTTAAACACAAAAGATCCACAGCTTCCACAAGAATTATTTGAACTTTTTAGTACACATTGTAAAATGATACTAAGTCAAATTAAAATTTTAAAAGATAATTCTCAAAGTTTTCTTGATCAAGAATTACAAAAAGAAATCGTATCTCATAAAAATTTTATTGCTCAAGAAATTAATCTTAACAATAAATACAATCTTTACACCGCTATAGGAATTTTCTTATTTACCTTGGCTGTGCTGATTTTTTTCATACTTTTAACACTAAAAAAAGTAATCATACCTATATCTTTACTTGAAAAACTAAGTGCAAACTTAGCTAGTGAGCATGCGAATTTAAGTGCAAGATTAGATATTGACAAAAAAAGTGAATTAGCTACAAGTGCTGGCTATATAAACTCTTTTATACAAATAGTGCAAAATTCGGTTTTAGAAGCTATACAAACTGCAAATTCAAGCCATGAAAGCTCACAAAAGCTTTCTCAGAATGCTGAAGTTTTACAGCAAAGCTCACTTTTACAACATGAACAAATTTCCAATGTCCATGAAATAAGTTCTATCTTAGAAAGTCATATAGACTTAACACAAAATCTAGCTAAAAACACTATAAACGATATGCATGGTATGCAAGAGGTAATGGCTAAAGTTGAACTTACACTTAAAGAATTAGTAGAGCTTATATTATTAAGTGGCGAAAAAGAACAAAGTGTTTTAAGCGCTATGGATATGTTAGTACAAAGTGCTGATAGCATAGTAGAAGTTACTACAACCATAAAAGACATAGCCGATCAAACCAACCTACTTGCGCTAAATGCAGCTATTGAAGCAGCACGTGCAGGTGAGCATGGACGTGGCTTTGCTGTGGTTGCTGACGAAGTTAGAAATCTAGCAGATAAAACTACAAAATCTTTAGTTGCTATAGAAACCACCGTAAGAACTATAGTGCAACAAATCAACGACAACAAAAGCTTAATGGATGGAATTCATCAATCCATGAATGATACTTCTAATAAAGCTAATATCCTACAAGGTGAGGTTGGAACTTCTATAGAAAAATTAAAAACAAGTATTCACTCCACTAAAATCATGGAAGAAAAAAGTGATGAATCAAAAGCTAAAATGAATGAGCTAGAACAAAATATAGAAAAAGTAACCGAACTTGCAAATTGTGTTAAAAACCACTCCCTTGATTTAACGCAAATTTCACAAGATGTTTTAGAAAATGCTTCTAAACTTTCAGAAAAATTAAAAACATTCGAGTAAGAAAGATTAAACTTTCTTACTTAGATAAAATATCTGCCTTACCATTTATAATAGCAACACAATGCTCATAATGAGCTGCATTTAAACCATCTTTGCTTCCTGCTTCCCAATTACCTTTTAAATGCACCGGTGTGCCATCTTTTTGACATACCATAGGCTCTATGCAAAATACCATGCCATTTTTTATTTTAGGTCCACTTTTTGCACTAGCACCTGGTTCTAAATAATTTGGAATTTCAGGCTCACCATGTGGTTTTTTACCTATACCATGACCACAATAACCTTTCAAAGGTACAAAACCTCTTTTAGTAATAAACTCTCCAAGCTCATAAGAAAGCTCTTTAAAACGCATACCCTCTTTGATAATATCTATAGCATAATATAAAGCGTCTTTAGCACAAGCAATTAACGCTTCATCGGTAGTTGAAATTTTACCTATAGGTATAGTCCTTGCTGCATCCCCATAATATCCATCTATACAAGTGCCCACATCAAGACCTAAAATATCACCTTCTTTTAAAATACGCTCATCACCCACACCATGAATGCAAGCTTGATTAAGCGAGATACAAATATTGCCTGGAAAACCATACAAACCTTTAAAAGATGGTTTTGCACCATGATCAAGTATAAATTCTTCCGCTTTAATATCAATTTCTTTTAAACTCATACCTGGAACTATAATACCCTCTAGATAATCAAGCGTTCTAGCTACAAGCTCATTTGCTTTGCGTAGTTTTTCTATCTCTGTTGGTTTTTTGATTTCTATCATTTATATTTTCCTTAAAATTTTTAAAAATTTAGCATTTATGCGCTTTTAAAAGCTTTAAGGAAAACCTTAAGTTCTAAAACTTAAGGTCTTAACATACACTTGTAAGATTAGTAGCTAAACCACCTAAAGAAGTTTCTTTGTATTTTGAGTTCATATCTTTGCCTGTTTCATACATAGTTTTTATGACCTCATCAAGACTTACTTTTGGAGTTGATTTTCTACTCATTGCCATTCTAGCAGCTGAAATAGCTTTAATTGCTCCAAAAGCATTTCTTTCTATACAAGGAATTTGTACTAAACCACTTACCGGATCACAAGTTAATCCTAAATGGTGCTCCATCGCAATTTCAGCAGCATTACAAGCTATCTTTGCATCAAAACCCATCACAGTAGCCATAGCTCCTGCTGCCATAGAACTTGCACTACCAATTTCAGCTTGACAGCCAGCTTCAGCGCCACTTATACTTGCATTTTTCTTATAAAAAGAACCTATTAACATAGCAGTTAGTAAAAAATTAATAGCCTTTTCATCGTTAAAACCAACCGTATGATTTTTAAGATAAAGCATTACAGCAGGCACAACAGCACATGCTCCATTAGTTGGAGCAGTTACTACTCTAGCTCCGCTTGCATTTTCCTCTGCAATAGCAATAGCATATAAAGAAATAAAATCAATAATCCCCAAAGGATCACTTGTCATAGCCAAACGCTCATTAAGCCCTTTCGCACGGCGCTTTAAGTGTAAATTTCCTGGAAGAAAATCTGAACTCGGATGAATACCATTATAATAAACTTCTTGCATTACTTCCCAAATTTCTAAACAATAAGCTCTAATTTCTTCTTTAGTGTGAAATTGAAGCTCGTATTCATAAGAAAGTTTTGCCAAATCCCATGATTTTTCTTCACAAATTTTTAAAGCATCGCTTGCGTTGTTAACATCAAGTTCTAATTTAGTATGTTTTTGCTCACAAGCTCCATCTTTGTGTTTTTGAAGCTCAGCTTCACTCATAACAAAACCACCACCCACTGAATAATAAATTTCTTCAGCGATGATTTCTCCATTTTCATCATAAGCACTTACTTTCAACCCATTTTCATGTAAGGGTAAAAAGTCTTTTTCAAAAATCAAATCTTTATCATAATCAAAATTTAATTCTTTTTGAGTATTTAAAACCAAAATTTTATCTTGTAAAATTTTATTAAATACACGATCTTGTAAAGCAGCGTTGAGTTCTTTTGCTCTTAAGCCACTTAAACCCCATATAATAGCCTTATCACTTAAATGGCCTTTACCAGTAAGCGATAAAGAGCCATAAAGTCTGATTTGAATTTTTGTAATTTGTGTGATTTTATCTTTAATCTTTTCACAAAACATATTACCCGCTAGCATTGGCCCTAAAGTATGAGAAGATGAAGGACCAACGCCAACTTTAAATATACTTAAATTACTACTCATTCACCAACACCTTAAAAAGTATAAATTACAGTGATAATTGTCAAAATACCTGTGATAAATACAAATGCATCTAAAGCTTTGTTTTGGAATTTTTTCATTTTAGATACAGTATAAATTGCAATCATAGGCATTAAGAACAAGATTGCAGCAATAATTGGACCACCTAAGCTTTCAATAAAACCTAAAATACTTGGATTTACATAAGCAGTAATTAACATAACAATATACATTACTAAAGTAGAATAAACTGCGATTTTTTTCAAATCAGGATTTTCATTACCTGCTAATTTGCAGCATTTTCTAACTATACCATAAGCACCTTCTCTAGCGCCAAAATAATGTCCAAAGAATGAACTAGAAATTGCCAAAAATGCGATTAATGGACCACCATAAGAAATAAATGGATTATCAAGCTTATTAGCAAAATAAGAAAGCACCGGTATGTTTTGTGCTCTTGCTTCAGCAAGTTCAGCTGGAGTTAAAGAAAGCACGCAAGATACCACAAAAAACATAACAAAAGCAAGCAACATGACAGAGGTTCTAAACAAAATTTGATTTGCTTTTTGTACTGAATTTTCAGAATATTCTCTTTTTACGCTTAGAGAAAAAGTTGAAATTGCTGGTGAGTGATTAAATGAAAACACTAAAACCGGTAAAGTTAGCCATACTATAGTAATAAATTCTTTTGTTCCAGGAATAGCACTAAAACTTTCAAATGACCATTGTGGAATAAGATATAAAGAAAATAAAAATAAAATAGCACATAAAGGATACACAAGCCATTCACATACTTTAGTGATTAACTCTTCGCTAAAAAGCATAATAAGCATAAAAATACTTACCAAAACAAAAGCAAAAACTGCTCTATAAAAAGGAAGTAAATTAGCTATAGTTTTTCCTTGCTCATTAACACTTGTTTGATACATAACACTAATTGCACTTGCAAAAGAACCATTTGGATCTAAAAGCGGTAAGAATTGATTATAAATAAAACTCTCAAAAGTATTAGTTATACCTACACAATATGCCAAACAAATTGGAAAAATTGCAAAGAAATAAAGCACAGAAATAAAAATACTTACTTTTCTACCAAAATACTCTTCAGCCGCATGGGTAATGTCTTTATCATTACCATTTGCTTGACATACAAAACGACTTAAGGCTCTATGGCTTAAATACACCATTGGAAAAATAATCAAAGCCATCACAACAACTGGCCAAAAACCACCAACACCCGCCTTAATAGGTAAAAATAAAATCCCCGCACCAACTGCAGTCCCAAAAAGAGAAAGCATCCAACGCGTATCAAAAGAATTCCACTTAAGATTATCCACATTTTCTCCTTGTAAAAAAATAATAAAAAAAGCTTTTACCTAAAAAACTTTTTGTATTATTTTACAAATATGCTCTGGAGTAATTTGGCATGATTTTTTCTCTTTCATTTAAAGCAACTGCGGCTTCATTTGCAAAATTTGGATTTCTTAGTAATTTTCTACCATAACAAACCAAATCACACACCCCGCCCAAAAGCAAAGCCTCGCCTTCGCTAGCACTATTTATAAGACCTACACAAGATATAGGAATTTTAGTAGCTTCTTTTAAGGCCTTAGCATAAGGAGCTTGATAAAGTGGTGCTATGTTTGGCGCCAAAGAAGGTTTACTGATATTTCCTCCTGCTGAAACATCTAGCATATCAATGCCTAATTTTTCTAAAATCAAGGCAAGTTTTTTACTATCTTCTAAATTCCAACCACCTTCTTGCCATTCTGTGGCTGAAATTCTTACAAATAAAGCAATATCAACTTCTTTTTTTATGCGCTTAATGATATCACACAAAAGACGTATTCTATTTTCAAAACTACCACCATATTCATCATCTCTTTGATTTGATAAAGGCGATAAAAACGAACTAAGCAAATACCCATGAGCACTATGAAGCTCTACTGCGTCATAACCTGCTTCTTTAGCTCTTTTAGCACTTTGAATAAATTCTTGCTCAATTTGTAAAATTTCATCTTTGCTTAAAACATGAAGTTTGGAGAATTTTTCACTAAAAGCTATATTACTTGGAGCTTTTGATATGGCTTCTTTACACGAGTTTTTACGACCACTGTGATTTAGCTGAATAGCAATTTTAGCGCTAAAATGATGACAAAGTTCCACAAGCTCTTTATGTCCTTGAATTTGAAAATCTCCCCAAAGACCTATATCATTATCAGCTATTTTTGCATTTTCATTAATCGCACAAGCTTGAACTATGATAAGCCCAACGCCACCCAAAGCTCTAGCTCCATAATGTATCAGGTGAAATTGATTAATCTTGCCATCTAAAACTTGTGTTTCATACATATCCATAGGGGGCATTACAATGCGATTTTTTACATAAAAATTTCCAATCTTCAGCTCACTTAAAAGTAAAGACATAATACCCCTTGAAATATTTTTATATTACTATAATAGAAAAAAATTAATTTTTCTTAAAATACATTGTATTTTTAATTGATATTGTAAATTTTAATAAATAATTATTAAAAAAATAATTTTTGAATATATTTTTTTATCTTAATAATATTTCAAATGTTAATTTTTTTTATTTTTGTCAAAAAAAATGAAAATTTAAAATAAAAAAGTGTAAAACCACACATCTTAATCAAATAAACTTTTCTCAAAACACTTTAATACAAAGCTTTTTCGGTGTAAAGGAGAATAACCAAATGTTTTAATCTTTTCTATATGAGCTTTTGTACCATAACCTTTGTGTTTATCAAAATCATAATTATTGTATAATTTAGAAAAATAACACATTTTTTGATCACGGCTTACCTTAGCTAATATACTAGCTGCTGAAACTTCTTGTACTTTCATATCAGCTTTAATCATGGTTTTTATGCCTAAAACTCCATAATTTAAATTTCCATCATATAAAATCTCATCTTGATTAAAATGTTTTTTGATGATTTTTAAAGCCAGCTGTAAACACTGGCTAAGCCCTAAAGTATCAATCTGCAAAGGCGAAAAAGCAAGGACTAAAAAATTTGAGCTAGAAAGAACTTGCTTATATAATTCTTCTCTTTTTTTTGCACTTAATTTCTTAGAATCAGTTAAACCATCAATATTTTTTAAAAGCTTACAAGCTCCTATGTGCATATCTCCAGCCAAAGCCCCACGTCCAGCCTCATCTACCCCAACTAAAGCCATTATTTTTCCTTTATAATGCTATATTTTTCTACTAAATTTTCTAAAGAAGAATTCATATTAGCAGGTGAACTTGAAGGAAGTTCGAAAAAATCTTGCTCAGGATAAAATTTAGCAAAATATTTACTTGCAACTTTACCTAGGACGCAAATTTTTTCTATATTTGCCTTATCTAAAATAATATTTATATCATTTGCTTTAGCATAAGAAATAGTTTTATCATCTGAATTTTTTATCTTACAACTTGCTATAACATCCCAAAGCGCTATATGATTTGCTTTTAAAAAAGTCTTTTGCTCTTGCACTGTTTTTAACTCACACTCAAATAATATTTCAAAAATACGCCAAAAACGATTTTTGCTATGTTGATAATAAAAATTTTCTTCTCTTGATTTAATAGATGGAAAAGAACCTAGTATTAAAACTTTTGAGTTTTCATCAAAAAAAGGTTCGAAAGGATGAGTTAGAATTTGCATATTAGGCCTTGATAAAAATAAAATATTTTATCATTTTTATCAAGGTTTTTAAAATTATCCTAAAAATTCGCGTTTGAAGTATTCTTTTGGAGCTTTACATAAAGGACAGGCATTTGGTGCTTTTTTACCGCGGTGTATATGCCCACAAACTTCACAAACCCATAATTCTTCTACTTCTGAATTAAAGAAATCTTCTTCTTCAAGCATTTTTTTAAGCGCTAGATATTCTCTTTCATGTTCAATTTCTACTTTACCTATAGCTGTAAACAATCTTGCTATATTTCTTTTACCCTCATCTTCTGCGATTTTTGCAAAATTTGGATACATAGTGGTATGCTCATAGTTTTCACCTTCTGCAGCACAGATTAAATTTTTAGCAGTTTCTTCTAAAGCTTTACCATCTACTAATTCATGATAAGCTTTAAACTCAGCTCTTGCGTGCCATTTTTCATTTTCTGCAGCTTCTCTAAAATGTTTAGCAATAGCATGCCAACCTTCTTCTTGAGCAATATCTGCAAATAAATCATATTTATTTCTTGCCATAGATTCACCCGCAAAAGCTTTCATCAAATTTACAGCCGTTAAATCTTTAGTAATACACTCCATTTCTTGACCACAGCAACTAAGCTTTCCACCACCTACATTTTGAACTTCTACTTCATTGCCACATTTTTGGCATTTATAACTTTCATATTGTTTCATTTAATATCCTTGTGATTAATTAAGTAAGATTTTGATTGAAAAATCCACCCAAATGTTATTTTAGCATTTGGGTGTTAAAGATTTTAGTATTTTAAGAAATATTCTTGGATTTTCTTAGGATCGCTTGTTTTAGTTAGAGCAAGCATTAATAATACTCTAGCTTTTTGAGGACTCATATCGCCTGTATCAATAAAACCAAGTTTTGCATCAGCATCACTTACTGCAACTCTACCAGCTACTACGCGCGAACTTACCGCTACATTAAGACCTTTTTTAAGTAATTCTTTTAATACATCTTTTTGATAATCATGAATACTGCCAGCACCTGTTCCAGCTACAACTATACCTTTAGTTCCATTTTCAAACAAAGCTTTTGCTGCAACACCACTACCATCATTTGCATAACTATAAAGAATATCTACTTTTGGTAGTTCTTTTAGTTTACTAACATCAAATGGAGATTTTTTGGTATGTAATTTTGTATTAGTATTATAGAAAAATGCTTTTCCATCTACTATATAACCCATATCACCCATATCTGGTGAGCTAAATGCATTTACATTTAAACTATGAGTTTTCATAACGCCTCTAGCACTTTGAATTCTATCATTCATAGCCACCATTACGCCTTTGTTTTTTGCTTGTGGATTTGCTGCTAATGCTACAGCGTTGTAAAGATTTTTAGGACCATCTGCGCTAATTGCAGTTGATGGGCGCATTGCACCAACCAAAACAACAGGTTTGTCGCTTTTTACGGTTAAATTTAGGAAATATGCAGTTTCTTCCATAGTATCAGTACCATGGGTAATTACAACTCCATCTACATCAGATTTTAAAAGTCTATTAACTTCTTTAGCAAGTTTTAGCCAAATTTCATTTGTCATATCTTTGCTATCAATATTAGCAATTTGATCTCCGCTAATTACTGCTAAATCTTGAATTTGAGGCACTGCCTTAATCAAAGCATCAACCCCCAAAACTCCAGCTGTATAACCTGTAGTAGCTACTGAACTATCAATTGAACCAGCGATGGTTCCGCCTGTAGCTAAAATCGCAACTTTTGGTTTTGCTTCCAAAATTCCTGCTCCTAAACTTAGTGCCATAGCTGCACACATTAACATTTTTTTCATGTTAGTCCTTTCATTAGAAATGATAAAGATTATAATGCAACTATGTTTAAATAAAAATAAATTATAAATATAAAAATACTTTAGTAAATAGACATTAATTTAAAGCCATAAATTTGCAATTTTTTTTAGTTTTTCTACATCACTTGAAGCATAAAATTCGATATTAGCTTCTTCTTGGATTGATATTAAGTTAAATTCTTGCTGTAATTGTAAAGCTATAGCCTCACCCGAATGAATAAGTTTTGTGTTTTTACCAAAATATTCTGACAAAGAATGAGCGATTAAGGGAAAATGTGTACATGCTAAAATTAAAGCATTAGGATGAAATTTGAGCTTATTAAAATAATACTCGAAAGCAGCTTTTAAAAAATCTCCTTGAAAAATCCCTTCTTCAACCATAGGCACAAAAAGCCCAGTTGCTTTTTCTTCCACTTTTAAAAAACCTTCTTTAATTAAAGCTTGTTTATAAGCGTGAGAATCCACGGTAGCTTGTGTTGCAATGACTAATATATTAGAGTTTTTATCTTCTAAAGAGTTTTTAACCGCTAAAACTCCTGCTTCTATAACTCCAAGAACCGGAAATGGTGCATTTGTTTTTAGAATTTCTAATGCATGCGCACTAACTGTATTACATGCAATAATAAGCATATCGACTTTTTTTTCTTTGAAAAATTCTAAAGCTTCTAGGGAAAATTTAACGATAGTTTCTTTATCTTTAACCCCATAAGGCACTCTTGCAGTATCCCCATAGTAAATATATTCTTTAAAAAGTTTTGCTTGAAGTAAAGATTTTAAAACACTAAGCCCACCTACACCGCTATCAAAAACGCCTAGTCTCATCAAAATCCTTTAAAAAGGAAGAAAGTAGAAAATCTACTTTCTTATAAGCCTACTGCACTTAAAGTTTGGTATTTATTCATATAAATTTGGGCTTCAATTTTTCTCATTGTATCAAGTGCTACTTGAACCACAATCAAAACAGAAGTTCCACCAAAATAAAAAGGTACACCAAACAACTTCACAATAAGCCATGGTAATGTAGCTACAAGCCCTAAATAAATAGAACCTGACAAGGTAAGTCTTGATGCTACTTCATTAAGATAATTTGCAGTTCCTTCACCTGGTCTAATACCTGGTATGAAACCACCTTGTCTTTTAAGATTTTCGGCTATATCTTTTGCGTTAAATACAATTGATGCATAAAAATACGCAAAGAAAATAACAAGTAAGAATGTTAAAATATGAAAGAAAAATCCATTTGGATTTAAAAAGTCATAAATTTTTAACACATATTCATTTGTACTTGTTTGTAAAATAGTACTTGGAAACATCAAAATCGCACTTGCAAAAATAGGAGGAATAACACCACTTAAGTTGATCTTAATAGGTATATAATTCATAATGCGTTTATTTTGATTTTGCATGATTACTTTTCTTGAGTAAGAAATAGGAATTCTTCTTTCTCCAAGTTCTACTACTATAATAGCCCAAATAGTAAGTAAAATTACAACTAAAATGGCAATGATAGTCAAGAAATTCATCTCGCCTGTATTTACCAAATTTACTGTTCCACTAATTGCACCTGGAATTGTAGAAACAATACCACCAAAGATAATTAAAGAAATACCATTTCCTATACCGCGTTGAGTGATTTGCTCACCTATCCACATCAAAAGCATGGTACCTGCAAGCATAGAAACAGCAGAAAGTGCGATAAAAGTATTCATATCAATCATAATAGCTGATTGACCTGCTTTTCCATGAAGACTTTGTAAGCCTATAGAAACGCCTATACTTTGTATCAAAGTGATAGCTATAGTAGCATAACGGATAATTTGCATATATTTTTGCATACCATCGCGTTCTTTTTTCATTTTTCCTATATTAGGAAAAGTTGCCGCTAAAAGCTCCATAATAATCGAAGCAGTAATATAAGGCATAATGCCTAGAGAGATGATGCTAAGTCTTTCAGCAGCACCCCCGCTAAACATATTAAACAAGCCTAATGCATTAGATGCATTAGAATCAAAAAATTCCTTGATAACACTGACATTAACCCCCGGAACTGGAACATAAGCTAATATTCTATAAGCGAATAAAAAAGCCAATGTTATGAGAATTTTATTTGTCAATGTTTTATTCATTATTTTTGTCCGCTAAAAGTGATCTTCTCGTCTTTAATTTTACTAGCAAGATCTTTAGCGCTTGCTCCAATAAGCTTAACTTTATTTACATTTTTTGAAAGTTTATGAATACTATTAATTGTTTCAAAAGTAATTTCGCTAAGCTCTTTGATTGCTGTGATTTTTTCAACATTAATCACATAAGGTTTTTCAAATTTAGAAGTAAAGCCTACTTTTGGTAAACGTCTTTGAAGTGGTTGTTGACCCCCTTCAAAACCTCTTTTTTCATTATAACCTTTTCTAGCAGTTTGGCCTTTTCCACCTTTAGTAGAAGTTTTACCCATACCACTACCTTGACCACGGCCTATTCTTTTGGTTTTATGTGTTGAACCTGGTGCTTTTGTTAAATTCATTGATTATCCTTTAAGCATTGTAAGTGCTTTGATAGTAGCACGCACAACATTTGCTGAATTATTTGAACCTAAAGACTTAGTTAAAATGTCTTTAATACCTGCAAGTTCCACGATAGGACGTGTCGAACCACCTGCAATAACCCCTGTACCTTCGCTTGCTGGTTTAAGTAAAATTCTACTTGCGTTGTATTTTACTTCTACATCATGAGGGATAGTTGAACCTTTTGTTTTAACTTCAACAATATTTTTAAAAGCATCATCAACTGCTTTTCTTATAGCATCTGGAACTTCTTTAGCTTTTCCATAGCCCACACCAACTAAACCTTTTCTATTTCCAACGATAACTAAAGCAGTAAATCTAAATCTTCTACCACCTTTAACAACCTTAGTAACCCTGCCGATATCGACGATTACTTCTTCAAATTCTTCTCTATTATATTTTTCCATCGATCTTCCTTTTGGGTTATAGTTTGATTCCGTTTTCTCTTAGTGCTTCAGCTAATGCTGCAATCACACCATGGTATAAATAACCATTTCTATCAAACACTGCTTCTTCTATGTTTTTAGCTTTTAAAACTTTTGCAAATTCAGCTGCTATTTTTTTAGCGCCTTCTTTATTTGCTTTAACACCAATTTTTCTTCCATCTACTGCTGCTAAAGTTACTGCTTTAACATCATCGATAGCTTGGATATATAAAGTTCTGTTTGATTTAAAAACAGAAACTCTTGGAAGAGCTTGTGTTCCTGAAATTTTTGCTCTAATTCTTTTTTTTCTTTTAATTCTTAAAGATATTTTTCTTTTTAATACATTTGCTCTCATATTCTATCCTTACTTCTTAGATGTCTTACCAGCTTTGCGGATAATACGCTCATCTGAATATTTAACACCTTTTCCTTTGTAAGGCTCAGGTGGTCTAAATTCACGAATTTGAGCAGCAACTTGACCTACCACTTGCTTATCGCTACCTTTGATAATAACATTGTTTTTATCAACAGTAATTTCTATGCCTTCTGGAATAGCATAGTTGATAGGATGAGAAAAACCTAAAGCAAGTTCAAGAACTTTACCTTTTAGCGCAGCTTTATAACCAACACCGTTGATTTCTAAAGTTTTGCTAAAACCATCAGTTAAGCCGATGATGATGTTTTGAGCTAAAGCTCTATAAGTTCCCCAATAAGCTCTACTTTGTCTATCTTCACCTTTAGGAGAGAAAAGAATTTGCCCTTCTTTAATCTCAACATTAACATTTGCTTTTGTATCAAGCTCTTTTGCTAAATTTCCTTTTTTGAATTTTAGCAAGTTACCTTCTAATTTTACTTCTACTCCACTTGGAATAGCAACTGGTTGTTTACCTATACGAGACATTCATTTTTCCTTTTTACTTGTCTACGATATGACTACTTTATAAGAATGGATACCGAATACCATAAAAAGTAGAAACTCTTACCAAATAGTACATAAAACTTCACCGCCAACGCCTGCTTTGTAAGCTTCGTCGTTAGCTAAAACACCTTTTGAAGTACTTACTACAATAGTACCATAACCGTTTTTAAATCTTTTAATCTCATCTTTGCCTTTATAAACACGACGACCAGGTTTAGAAATACGTTTAACTTCATTAATTACGCTTTTACCTTTTTCATCGTATTTTAAAACTACATTGATGAATTTCTTTTTATCCTCTTCAATAACATTAAAGCTTTCAATATAGCCTTTAGCTTGGAAAATTCCAAGTAAAGCTTCGATAACTTTAGAATGCAAAAGTTGAGTAGTTTCTAATCTTCTCATCCCTGCATTTCTAATTCTTGTTAGTGAATCTGAAATTAAATCATTTATCATGGTTCTTTCCTCTTACCAACTTGCTTTTTTAAGACCAGGAATTAAACCTTCATTTGCCATTTTTCTTAAGCAAACTCTGCAAATTCCAAAATCTCTATAAACTGAATGTGGTCTTCCACAAATTTGGCATCTAGTATACCCTCTAACACTAAATTTAGGTTTGCGGGCAGCTTTTGCAATCATTGATTTTTTAGCCATATTACTTTCCTTTTGCAAATGGCACGCCAAATAATTCTAATAATTTTTGTGCCTCTTTATCTGATTTTGCTGTTGTAACGATAGAAATGTTCATACCATGAGTTCTTAATATTTTATCATATTCAACTTCTGGGAACATTAACTGCTCATCTAAACCAAAGTTATAGTTTCCTCTTCCATCAAAACCATCTCTTGGAAGACCTCTAAAGTCTTTAACACGAGGAAGAGCTATAGTAATAAGCTTATCTAAAAAAGCATACATATTGTCTTTTCTTAATGTTACCATTACTCCTACTGGAAAGCCTTCTCTTACTTTAAAACCAGCAACTGATTTTTTGGCTTTTGTAATAACTGCTTTTTGCCCAGCGATCAATGAAATAGTATCTGCAACATTTTGTAATACTTTTTGATCTTTTGCTAATTCCCCAGCACCTACGCTGATTACAATTTTTTCAATAAAAGGAATAAGCATAGGATTTTTGATATCAAATTCTTTTACTAAAGCAGGTTTGATATTTTGAGTATATTTTTCTTTCAATCTCATCATCTTATTCTCCTGCCTTTGCTACATTTGAAATATCCATTGGCATTTCTTTATTGATAAAACCGCCATTTGGATTTTTATCACTTGGCTTAACAGCTTTTTTAGCGATTTTACAACCCTCAACAATTACTTTATTTGTTTTAGGAAATACTGCCAAAACTTTACCTGTTTTACCTTTGTCATCGCCTGCGATAATTTTTACCATATCATTCTTTTTAATTTTTAATTTCATTACAACACCTCCGGTGCTAGTGAAACAATTTTCATAAAGCCACCATATCTTACTTCACGACCTACTGGTCCAAAAATACGCGTTCCGATAGGCTCTCTTTTAGCATCAAGAATAACTGCTGCATTTTCATCAAAACGAATTAAAGAACCATTATCTCTATGAATTTCTTTTTTAGTTCTAACGATAACTGCTTTTACTACTTGACCTTTTTTAACTTTACCATTTGGTAGAGCTTTTTTTACAGATGCAACGATTACATCACCAACAGTAGCGTATCTTCTTTTACTACCACCTAAAACCTTAATACACATTAATTCTTTTGCACCGCTATTATCAGCAACTGCAAGCCTAGTAAAACTTTGAATCATTACTCAACTCCTGCTGATACTATAGTTTTTAAGCGAAACGATTTTCTCTTAGAAAGTGGTCTACATTCAATAGCAACTACAGTATTTCCCACTTTAAGTTCATTTCTTTCATCATGAATTAAATATTTTTTAAAGCGTTTTACGATTTTTCTGTATTTTGGGTGAACCACTTTTCTTTCAACCAAAATTGTTGCTGTTTTATCTCCAGCAATTTGAACAACAACGCCTTGAATTTCTCTTTTAAATGCCATTTTCTATCCTTATTTTAAAGCGCTAATTGCAGTATTGATTCTAGCGATGTCTTTTTTAACTTCGCTAATCTCTTTAGGATTAGTTAGCTGCATTGTTTTTAGCTTTTGTCTTAAAGTAAATAAAAGCACCTTTTTTTCTTTTAGCATTGTTGCAAGCTCACCTGCTGTTTTATCTTTAATCTCAGTATATTTCATTTTGGCTCTCTCTTGTAACAAACTTAGTTTTAAATGGCAATTTGTGCATCGCTAAAGTTAAAGCTTGTCTTGCCATTTCTTCATTAACCCCTGCCATTTCATAAATAATACGACCTGGTTTAATGTTCATTACCCATTCCTCAACTGCACCTTTACCTTTACCCATACGAGTTTCTAAAGGTTTTTTAGTTAGAGGTTTATCTGGGAAAACTCTAATCCAAGTTTTACCTTGTCTTTTTACAAAACGAGTTAAAGCAATACGAGCTGCTTCGATTTGACGTGAATTGATACGGCCAGCTTCAGTTGCTTTTAGGGCAAAATCACCAAAAGTAAATTCAGTCCCTCTGTTGGCATAACCTCTGTTACGCCCTTTCATCATTTTACGATATTTTGTTCTTTTTGGCATTAACATGATTATTTACCTCTTCTTGCTCTTCTAGTTTTTTTAGCTGGAGCGTTTTCTTCGGTTTTTTCAGGTTGAACACCCTTTTGTAAAACTTCACCTTTGAAGATCCATACTTTAATACCTATATTTCCATAAGTAGTATGTGCTTCTGCAAAACCGTAATCAATTTTTGCTCTTAAAGTGTGAAGTGGAACACGACCTTCTAAGTACCATTCAGTTCTTGCCATTTCAGCACCACCTAAACGGCCTGAAACTGAAACTTTAATCCCTTTAGCACCTGCTTTTTGCGCTCCTTGAATTACTTTTTTCATTGCTCTTCTAAAAGCAATTCTTTTTTCAAGTTGAGTAGCAACACTTTCAGCTGCAAGCTGAGCTGAAGCACCTGCTTTTCTTTCTTCTTTGATATTGATATTAACTTCTTTTTTGATTAAATCTTGAAGTTCTTTTCTTAAAATATCAACATCACTACCTTTTTTACCAATAATAATCCCTGGTCTTGCAGCTACAACAGTTACTCTTAATTTTTTCGCTGTTCTTTCTACAAGAATTTGGCTAATTCCTGCATAATAAAGTTTTCTTTTTAAGAAAGTTCTGATTTTATAATCTTCACCAATATTTTCTGCTAAATTAGCTTTTGTAGGAAACCATCTTGATTCCCAATTTCTATTAATTCCTAGTCTTAAACCAATCGGATTTACTTTTTGTCCCATATTAGCTTTCCTTTTTCACTGATGCTTTTTTAGCTTTTGTAGTTTTTTCAGCACTTGCTTCTACTTTACTAACTTCTACCAAAATGTGTGAAGTTGGCTTTCTAATACGACTAGCACTTCCTCTAGCTCTTGGTCTAAATCTTTTTAAAACCGCACCAGCATCAACACGACAACTTGAAACAACAACTTCATTTGCTTCAAATCCGCCATTTGCTACAGCACTTGAAATAGCATTTGCTATAAATTTAGCACCTTTATTTGGCATAAATTTCAAACTAGCTAATGCAAGCTCTGCATTCATACCTTGAACTTCTCTAGCAATCAATCTCGCTTTAGTTGGAGATAATCTTATGAATTTAATTAACGCTCTACTCATAAATCTCCCTTACTTACCTATTTTTTTCTGAACAGAGCCTTTGTGACCCTTAAATGTTCTAGTAGGTGCAAATTCACCTAATTTGTAACCGATATGATTTTCAGTAACATATACTGGGATAAAGCTTTTTCCATTATGAACATTAAAAGTTAAACCTATCATATCAGGTATAATAGTGCTGCGTCTTGACCAAGTTTTAATTGGCTTACCATCGTTAGCTTTTTTAGCAGCGATGACTTTTTTCATTACATGGTCATCAACAAAAGGACCTTTTTTTAGTGACCTAGCCATCTTACTTTCCTTTTCTTCTTGAAATTATTAGCTTATCGCTAGCTTTTTTACGGCGAGTTTTAGCACCTTTAGTTGGTTTACCCCATGGAGTAACTGGATGACGGCCTGAGTTTTTCTTACCTTCACCCCCACCGTGCGGGTGATCAACTGGGTTCATCGCAGAACCTCTTGTTTGAGGACGAATACCTCTATGGCGATTTCTACCTGCTTTACCGATAGTCACATTTGACCATTCTTCATTACCAACTTCACCGATACTTGCCATACATTCAGCTAAAACTTGTCTCATTTCACCACTTGCAAGTCTTAAAATAACGTATTTTTCTTCTTTACCCATTAATTGAGCATAAGCACCCGCTGAACGGATCATTTGACCGCCTTTACCTGGCTTTAACTCGATATTGTGTACGATAGTACCCACTGGGATATTTCTTAATTTCATTGCATTACCTGGTTTAATGTCAAGTCCGCTTTCAGCAGCACAAATAACATCACCAACGCTTAAACCTTTTGGTTGCAAGATGTATCTTTTTTCACCATCTTTATAAGAGATTAATGCAATACGACAATTTCTGTATGGATCGTACTCGATTGCTTCAACTTTACCTTCAATACCAAATTTTCTTCTTTTAAAATCTATAATTCTGTAAAGTTTTTTAGCACCTGCTTCTTTATGACGGCTTGTGATTCTACCATTATTGTTACGACCTGCATGAGCTGGAAGTTTTACAAGTAATGAACGTACACTAGCTTTTGCTGTGATATCATCAGAGCTTACACCTGTGATGTATCTTCTACTTGGAGTATATGGTTTATAAGTTTTAATTGCCATCTTATGCCTCCGAACTTTCTAAGCTCACACCTTCTGGTAGCTTAACATAGAATTTTTTAAAGCTATTTCTTTGACCTTCACGACCTCTAAAACGCTTTACTTTTCCATCCATTTTTAAAGAATTAATTCTTACTGGAGTTACACCAAAATATTCTCTTAAAACTTCTTTTAGACCATTTTTAGTCATTTTTGGAGAAGTTTGAATAACTACAACACCTTGCTCTTGAAGGTTTAAGCTTTTTTCAGTGTAAAGTATTGTTTTTATATCAGTAATATCTGCCATTTTAACCCTCTTTTACGATAGATTCAAGCGCTGCTTTTTCAATGATAACAGCATTAAATACAGATACTAAATAAGCATTTACTTCGCTAATATCAACTACATAGCAATTTGCTAAGTTTCTAAAAGCAAGAAGTGTTTTTTCATCTAGTAAATCTTTTACAATTAAAGCATCTTTTAAACCAAGCTTTTTAATAACTGCATTTGCATCTTTTGTTTTACCGCTTTCAATGCTTAAACTATCTACTGAGAATAATGCATTGTTTTGTGCTTTATCAGCCAATGCTCTTTCAAGCGCTAAGCGTTTTTGTTTTTTATTAACTTTTTGGAAATAATTACGATTGTTTGTAGGACCAAATGCTACGGCACCACCAACCCAAACATTCGTTCTTGTTGAACCTGCTCTTGCACCACCACGACCTTTTTGTCTCCATGGTTTTTTACCACCACCGCTTACATCGCTTCTACCTTTAGTATGAGCTGTGTTTGCTCTAAGGCTAGCAAGATAAGATTTTACATATAAATAAAGGTTGTGAGGATTAACTTCTGCATATTTTGCTGGAAGATCGAGTTCACTAGCTTTTTCAAACTTATCATTTAAAACAGTTACTTTACTCATTTTGCAATCCTTATTTTACCCATAGCACCATTAAATCCTGGTACCGCACCTTTTACTACTAAGATGCCATTTTCTTCATCAAATGAAACCACTTCATTTTTAACAGTAACTTTTACATTACCATAATGACCTGCCATTTTCATACCTGGTTGAACACGACCTGGCCATTCGCGGTTACCGATTGATCCGTGGCGTCTGTGGAATCTTGAACCATGACTTGCAGGACCTCCGGCAAATCCATGTCTTTTAACAACCCCACTATAACCTCTACCTTTAGAATTAAAGCTTACTTTTAAAATAGAAGCTTCTTTTAAAGGATTAAGATCAATATCGCCTGCTTCTGTGTTTGCTACTTCTAAAGAAGCAAATCTATTATATTCAGCTGAAAGATTGTATTTTTTTTGCTGACCTGCAATGCATTTATTATTTGCTTTGCCTTTTACATAAGCAACCAAAGCTTTTCCATTTTCCACTTCACATACTTTAGTTTGAACAAGTTTAAGTAAGGTTACAGGAATGCTTGGTGTGCTGATTGTTCTACTCATACCAATTTTTTCTACAATGTATTCCATATTCTATCCTTATTTACCCATAGCTCTTACTTCAACATTGACCTCTGGAGCCAAGTCAAGCTTAGTGAGTGAATCTACTGTATCTGGAGTAGCTGCTACAATATCAAGCATACGAGCATGAATTCTCATCTCAAATTGTTCGCGTGAATCTTTATTGATGTGTGGAGATTTCAAAACTGTGTATCTTTTGATTTTTGTAGGCATTGGCACTGGACCTCTGATGTCAGCACCTGTTCTTTTAACAGCTTCTACAATTGCTGCAACTGTGCGATCTAGAACTCTGTGGTCATAAGCTTTTAGCTTAAGCCTGATTCTTTCCATATTTTTTCCTTTGTAAAGAACTCGTTAGACCCATAAGAATCTAACCACCATATAAAATGATGTTGAGATTATATAAAAACATACTTTGCTATGTCAAGAAATTTATACATTTTTTTTAATTATTTTCCTTTTAAAAAGGATGAAAATTAAATTTTATAAATTTTACAAGATTTTTTATGCATTAAGAAAATCTAAGAAAAAATATAGTATGATTTCAAAATCTAAAGGGGCATTAGCTCAGCTGGGAGAGCACAACGCTGGCAGCGTTGGGGTCAGCGGTTCGAACCCGCTATGCTCCACCATTTAGTATAAAGAAATCTATGAAATCGCTACAATTTTTTTACGATAATTACCCAAAATTTCAAAAATTTGATGAAAGAAAAATTCAAATCCAAACCCATAAAAACATCATCATAAAAGGTGGTTTTGCAAGTGGTAAGAAAAATTTGATTTTAAATTTTTTGTCTTTATATAAAGCAGAAAATATACTTTTTATTGATTGTGATGATTTAAAATTTCAAGTAAGCGCTTTAGTAAATTTAAATTCGTTTTTAACTTATAATCCACAGATTAAATTTTTAGCACTTTGTAACTTTACTCATGATTTTGACTTTGCTAGTTTAAAACACCTTAATTTACAAATTATATTAAGTGTTTGTGATAGTAATTTTTGTTTAGATCAGTTTGAAGAACTTCATTTAGATTATTTAGATTTTGAAGAATTTTTAAGCCTGAACAAAAAATATGCTGATACTAAAACAATGGTAAGTTATTTTTTACACACGGGACGCAATGTGATTTTAAATCACAACTTTAACACAAACTCATCATACTTAAAAAGCTTTTATACCCCATTAGAGCTTACCATACTCAAACAAATCGCCTTAGAACTTGGGAGTGAATTTAGCGTTAATGAGTTATTAAAAACTCTAAAAAACAGTATAAAAATTTCCAAAGATACCTTATATAAAAGCATAGAAAAACTAGAATCAAACTATACTTTATATTTTGTAAAAAATCTTGAAAAGAATTTAAAAAAAGTATATTTTTGGGACTTTTCACTAAAAAATTCCCTAAGCATACAAAAAGACTTTAGTACTTTGTTTGAAAATTTGATTTTAAGTGAGTTATTTAAATTTAAGCAAAAAATTTTTTATACTAAACATTTTGATTTTTACTTACCAAGTCTTAAAAATGCATTTTTATGCTCACCCTTTAAAGATAAAGATTTGCTTAGCTTAAAAGTCAAAAAAATCCTTAGCAAAAATCAACTTACGCTTTCGACTATTTATATCATCACGCTTTCACAAAGAGATGAGTTTTTCGTTGAAGGGATGCGCGTGATGATTTTACCTTTTGATGAGTGGGCCTTGGGTAATTAGTCTAACTCATCAAGCTTATATTGCTCGATGATGGATAAAATCAGCTCAGTGTAATTACTTTTAATCTCTGAATATTTTTCTAAATGACTTGCCGCTTCTTTACCATCAAGCTTTTCATTTTCGCTTATCGCATTCCACCGCCAAGCTCTGAATTCTTTATAAGCATCATGGCGATTTAAATTAAGCAGGTACGAATCCACACTTTCTTGCAAGCTATCAAATATACGAATTTTATGGGTTTTACCCTCGCCTCTTTCCTTTGGCACCAAACCTTTTTCGCCCCAAGTCCACTCACCAAATAAATTATTTGCCTCTTTAGCAAAACGACTTGTACCAGTTGCACTTTCAATAATTGCTTGAGCTATGGCTAAAGATTTTGGCACCTTTTGGATGCGTACTTGATATTCTTTGTGATCATATAAATTTTTAACACGGTATTTTTCTTTTAAAAACCATAGTTTTTGCAAAGCATTAGTATTTAACTTTCTAAAATTATTCTTTATAGCTTCTTTAAAGAAAAATTCTATAAATTCTTTTTCCTTTTCTATCTCTTTAAAAGAAACATCCAATAAAGCATTGATTTTTTTGATAAAAACTTCACGCTTTTCTTTTATACTTAAAGCATAATATTGTTCATCAAAACCTGCTATAAATTCAGCTTTTAAAAATAAAACACTACTAAGCAAAATTACAATCAGCTTCAAAACAACACTTCACCTTTCCTCTAAAAAATATTTGATCCTCTTCTAATCTAAAATACAAACTTTCGTTACTTTTTGGTTTTACCAAAATATCATCTTTTGCCTCTTGATTTAAATACGCTAGATAAAAACATGCCCCCATGCCCGTACCGCAAGCTAAAGTCTCATCTTCCACCCCGCGTTCATAAGTTCTAACTCTTATAAATTTATCATCTTCTACTTTAGCAAAATTAACATTTGCATTGTATCTTTTACGCACTTCTTTGCATAAATTTACATCAAATTCATTTAAATCATCAACAAAGGTTACTATATGCGGAACGCCAGTATTACAGCCTTGCCAAATTCTACCTTTATACTCAAAAGCTTCTTTGATATCTTTTACCCCGCTAAGTTTGATTTCGACTATATCATCATCAACAAAAGATTTTATAAGTCCTGCGCCAGTTAAGAAATTTAAATATTGAGATTTTTTTAAATAATGATGAGCAAAATGAGCTGCTGCACGCGAGCCATTACCGCACATACTTGCCTTGCTCCCATCGCAATTATAAAATTCCCATTCAAAATCATATCTATCATGAGGCACAACTACTATAAGCCCATCAGCGCCTATGCCCTCATAACGATTACAAAGAATTTTAGCTAATTCGCTACGATCTTTTTTTTCATTATCTGCAAACACCACAAAATCATTCCCACTAGCACAGTACTTGTAAAATTTCATTTTTCAACCTTTAAAGTGTGTTTTAAAAAATTTAGCACATTTTTCTCAAAATTTTCATAACCTGAAGTATTTTTTATCACAAAATCTGCTTTTTTTAGTTTTTCTTCTATATCAAGTTGCAAGTTAATTCTTTTTAAGGCTTCATTTTCATCTAAATTATCTCTTTGCATTAATCTTTGAAGTAAAAGTTCTTTTGGAGTATAAATCAATATACTTTTTCCCAAATTCTGATAGTGATTATTTTCAAAAAATAAAGGCAGTTCTATAAAAAAAGCCTTGTTTTTTTTATCTAAAATTTGGGCTTTTTGTAAAATAGCTTCTTTGATTTTAGGATGTAAAAAATCTTCTAACTTTTTTTTGGCATTTAAATCATTAAATACAATAGTGCCAAGTTTTTTTCTATCTATTTTTCCTGTTATGATTAAATCATCATTGTTAAAAAGCTTAGCTATAAAATTTGCATTTTCATTTAAAAGCTCATGAGCTATCACATCTGCACTTAAAGTATCAAAACCCAAATTTTGAACTATTTTTATAAAGCTTGACTTTCCACCCGCTATACTTGAAGTTACAAAATAAGCATTTTGCATAATTTAGCCTTAAAACATTTTTAGTTAAAATACCTTTTAAATTCTTAAAGGAAGATAAATGAATATAAGCTATGAAGATGCGGGCGTAAGTATAGATAATGGCAATGCTTTTGTAGAAGCGATCAAGCCTTTAGTAAAAGAAACTTTTAATGAAAATGTTTTAGGTGGCATAGGCTCTTTTTCAGGTGCTTTTGCTATGCCGAGTGGTTTTAAAAATCCTGTTATGTTAGCAGCAACTGATGGAGTGGGTACGAAGTTGCGCCTTGCTATTGATAGTCAAAAATTTGACACCATAGGCGAGGACTTAGTAGCAATGTGTGTGAATGATTTAATTTGCAACTTTGCTACACCTTTGTTTTTTCTAGACTATTATGCAACTGCAAAGCTAGATGTAGAAGTTGCTAAAAAAGTTGTAGCAGGGATTGCTAATGGTTGTAAAAAAGCAAATTGTGCCTTAATAGGCGGAGAAACTGCTGAAATGCCTGGAATGTATCATAGTAACGATTTTGACTTAGCAGGTTTTTCAGTGGGTATGGCTGAAAAAGATGAAATCGATAGAAGAAATTTTGTAAAAAATGGAGATATTTTACTAGCTCTACCTAGTAGTGGGCTTCATTCTAATGGATATTCTTTAGCTAGAAAAGTACTATTTGAAGCACAAAATCTTAAATTTGATGATAAAATAGAGAGTAAAAATTTAATCGATATCTTACTTGAACCTACAAGAATTTATGTAAAAGACTTTTTAAAATTAAAACCATTCATTAATGCACTAGCTCATATAACAGGTGGTGGTTTGGTAGAAAATTTACCTAGAGTTTTCCCAAGAGGAATAGGCGCAATTATTAGAAAACATCATTTAAAAACTCCTGAAATTTTTTACCAAATAGGCCAAAGTGTAGAAGAGGCTGAAATGTATAGAAGCTTTAATATGGGTGTGGGTTTAGTTATGGTAGTAGATCCATCTAATGTAGGAAAAGTTTTAGAAAGCTCAGACGCTTACGTAATAGGCGAAGTTGTGCTAAATGAAGGGGTTATTTTAGAGTGATAGTTAAAAGTCATCACTCTAAATTTATGCAAAATACCAAGCTATTAGGATATTCAAAGCCATTCCTACAAGCAACATAGGAGTAGATCTTTTAACAATGGCTATAGGATCTAATTTTGCAAAGCCTGCTAAGGCTAAAATTCCACCCGATATCGGCGAGGCAGCACGCCCTAAACAAGAAGCAATCTCAAGTGGCAAAGCTAGTGAGACAGGATTAATCCCTAGTTTTTGAGCAATATCTGGAGCAAGTCTTCCAAAAGCATTAAAAGCAGCAATCCCACTACCCATAATCACACTTGCAAAATACACAATAAAGCTTAAAACTATAATAGTAAGCAACACAGCAGAAGCCCCCATAGAAGAAACTGCTAAGGCTAAATGCTCTATACCTTTTAACGCTTTAATACCTTCTGCAAAAATAGAAGCTGCAATGATAATACAAACAACACTTACAAAAATTTCTGCCATAGCTTTTAGTATCACCATCAAATCATCTGCAAGTTTTTTTGCGTCTTTATGTCTAACATACTCTAAAATAAAAACCAAACTTATACTTAAAAAATTGGCACTCACCACATCTAGCTTCACTTTATATCCATATAAATTTGCAAAATAAGCACAAAATAAAAACACTATAGGAAGCCAAGGCAAGAAAATATAAAATAAAGGACAATTTGGGTTTTTTATTTCCATGTGTTCGATATTATCCACAACACCTTTTGCTAAGTCTTTTTTATCCATATAACTATAATAAAACGGAATAAGCAAAGCTATCACAACAACGTAAGCTATAACAGGATAAATTTGGTATTCAAAAAACATAGCAACAACATTTTCAATGCCTACCATATCTGCTAAATTTATAGAATTTCCATCTTTAGGACCATAATCAAGTGCAATTAATGATAAAACTGATACAGCAGTAATAGGACGAATTCCTATGGTGATTAAAACAGGATAAATCGAAGCAAGCAATAAAAGCAACAATCCTGTGTAGCTTGAAATAACTATTTTTAAAGCCATACCCAC
Organism: Campylobacter lari subsp. concheus; assembly: GCF_008245025.1. Lineage (NCBI taxonomy): Bacteria > Pseudomonadati > Campylobacterota > Epsilonproteobacteria > Campylobacterales > Campylobacteraceae > Campylobacter > Campylobacter lari. The sequence goes on along the minus strand of NZ_CP043426.1, from coordinate 48,573 downwards.
CACAAAAGTTCCACTTAAAACTAGGTATTTATTTTTAATCTTGCCTAGTGGTTTATTTGCTACAAAAGCTAACTTTGCCGAAGCATTAATGTGTTTCATATAAGCTGCAAAACCTGCAACAGACATTATAATAAGCCCCACACCAGCTAAATTAGTTTTAAAAGTTTGAGTTACAAAGCCAAAGACATCAAAAACAGGATTTCCTAAGCTTTGTTTTAGCACAGACTCACCAGTTGCTAAAGAAATGATGATTAAGATAACAATACCTGAGAGAAAAAAAGTAAAGATAGGATTGTATTTGTTAAGAATAAAATAGGCTACTAAAAACACACAAAATAAAGTAGCCACGACAGAAAGAAAAACCTCCATATAAACTCCTAGTGTTTGTATTTAGTCTATTTTACGGGGTTTTTCTTAAAAAAACTTGATTATTTTACAGGATGCAATTCGTTTGCATAAAAGCTTACTGAGTTCATACCTTCTTTAATAGCCCATTCATAAGCTTTTGCTACAAATTCCCAGTTAATATGTGCATAAAATTTATCTAAATACGCAGGGCGCGCATTACGGTGATCTACATAGTAAGCATGCTCCCATACATCAACTACTAAAAGCGGAACTTTACCTTCAGTGATAGGCGTAGCAGCATTGCTAGTAGCAACTAATTCTAATTTTTGATTTTGAGTATTATAAACTAGCCAAAACCAACCTGAACCAAATAAAGTCGTAGCACCTTTAATGAATTCTTCTTTTAAATTTTCCATTGACCCAAAATCTTTTTCAACTGCTGCTTTAAACTCAGCGCTCAAAGAACAGCCACAACCACAGCATGTTTTTGGCTTAATGCAATCAAAATAAAAGTCATGATTATATACTTGAGCAGCGTTGTTAAAAACTCCACCATTTGAATTTTGTATAATATAAACTAAATCTTTTCCCGCAAATTCAGTATCTTTGATAAGATTATTTAGATTATTTACATAAGTTTGGTGGTGTTTGCCATGATGAAATGCAAAAGTTTCTGCACTTAAAAAGTCTCCAAAAGCGTCTGCTTCATAAGGTAATTTTCTTAATTCAAACATATTGTTCTCCTTTTTTAAATTTTATAACATTCTAACATAGTTAAATTAAAAAAGACTAAATGAGTCTTTATTTTTCAAAAAGTATTGCTTTACCTTGCTCTAAGCTTTTTGCTACATCGATAATGCGTTGATTTTTACTACCTTTAAATTTTAAAGATAAGTCTTTTTGCTCTAAAATAAACTTTCCATCTATCAAAACATCAGCTAAGATGAGTAATTCTTTTTTTGATTTTTCTTGTAATAGCTCTTCATAAATAAAGCCTGTATATATGGTAAGATCAAGCCCTAAAGCCTTAATGTGTTTTGCTATAATGCTTAAATTTTTTGTTTGCATAAAAGGCTCTCCACCACTAAAAGTAACACCTTGAAGCAAAGGATTTTTGCAAATATCATCATACAAACTTGCTAAATCTTGCAAATATCCTTTGTTAAAATCGTGCGTTTGTGGGTTATGGCATCCTTTGCAATGATGAGGGCAACCTTGAGTAAAAATCACATAACGCAAACCATAGCCATCAACTATGGATTCTTTTATGACACCTGCTAATCTAAGAAAAATCGTGTTTAATTCTTGCATGAACTTCAGCTTTTTTGGCATCATTAAAGCGATCAAGCGTTCCTACTAAATAGCCCGTGATTCTTCTTATGCGTTCGAATTTAATATCATCTTCTTTTCTATGACATTTTGGACAAAACTCATCTATCACACCACTATAACCACACACTGGATCCCTATCTAATGGAAAATTAATCGAACCATAGCCTATATTGCTTTCTTTCATACATTTTATAATGCGTTCAAAACTTTCTAAATTTTTACTCACATCACCATTTAATTCTACATAAGTAATATGTCCGCCATTATTTAGCTCATGATATGGGGCTTCTATTTGAATTTTTTCATATATACTAATGGGAAAATCTACAGGAATATGAAAAGAATTAGTATAAAAATCTTTATCGGTTATGCCTTTTAAAATGCCGTATTTTTTTTGATCTAGCTTTAAAAATCTCCCACTTAAGCCTTCAGCCGGGGTAGCTATGAGTGAAAAATTAAGCTTATTTACGCGTGCTTTTTCATCGACAAATTCACGCATAAAACGCACGATTTGTAAGCCAAGATCCCTTGCTTCTTGGCTTTGTCCATGATGAGAACCTATCAAAGCTATTAAACTCTCGCAAAGTCCTATATAACCTATAGCTAAAGTCCCATGTGCTATGATTTTTTCTACACTATCATTTTCTTTTAAAGTATCTGAATCTATCCAAATTCCCTCGCCCATTAAAAATGGGAAATTTTTAACCTTTTTTAGACTTTGAATTTTATATCTATGAAGTAATTGCTCATACACGAGTTCTAATTTTTCTTTTAAAAGCGAGTAAAAAAGCTCTAAATTTCCTTTGGCTTCTATGGCTAAACGTACAAGGTTTATACTTGTAAAGCTTAAATTTCCCCTACCACTTGTGATTTCTTTGTTCTCATCATAAACATTTGCCATAACCCTAGTTCTACAACCCATATAAGCTACTTCACTATTATAATCGCCCTTTTTATAGTATTTTGCATTAAAGCTTGCATCTAAAAAGCTAAAATTTGGAAAAAGTCTTTTAGAAGCACATTCTATGGCAAGCTTAAAAAGCTTATAGTTTGGATCTATTTCATTATAATTAATACCTTCTTTTACTTTAAAAATTTGCACAGGAAAAATTGGCGTTTCGCCATTTCCCAAACCTCTCATCGTAACTTTTAGTAAATTTTCTATCACCATTTGCCCTTCAAAAGATGTATCAGTGCCATAATTTAGCGTGCTAAAAGGCACTTGGGCTCCTGCTCTTGAGTTCATGGTGTTAAGATTATGTATTAAAGCTTCCATAGCTTGAAAAGTTGCATCTTGGGTTTGCTTTAATGCTCTTTTATAAGCATAAGCATTTACTTGTTTTAAAAAATTCTCATCGCCATTTAAATCAAGCCTTAAAAGCTCTTTGAAGCATTCTTTTTCACTAAAAGCTTGAAAATTAGCATTTTTAAAGCATTGCTCATCTAAACTTTGTTCTAGTTTTATTTCAAAAAAAGCATTTGTAGCCTTTTTATATTCTTTTTGAAAAGTCTTTGCCACACCTTTTGCCATAGCAAAATCAAAATTGGGTATAGACTGACCTCCATGCATTTCGTTTTGATTGGCCTGCAAGGCAATACAAGCTAAAGAAGCATAAGATCTGATATCATTTGGCTCACGCAAGCTCCCATGTCCTGTACTAAAACCATTTTCAAAAAGCTTTAATAGGTCTATTTGACAGCAAGTTTGTGTTAGCATATAAAAGTCTTTATCGTGTATGTGTATATCACCATTTTTGTGTGCATTTGCGATATGTTTTGGCAAAACACACTCATCTACATAGTATTTTGCACCCTCTGAGCCATATTTTAACATCATACCCATAGCGCTATCTGAATTAATATTTGCATTTTCTCTTTTTAAATCAGCTTCTTTAGAATCTTTAAAAGTTAAATCATCATATAAACTTAGCAAATCATAGCTACCATTGCGAATTTGTGTTCTTTTTTGACGGTATAAAATATAAGATTTTGCGGTATTGACTAAGGCGTTTTTGATTAAAACTTCTTCAACTTTATCTTGAATTTGTTCTACTTGTATGTGTTTTTTATCCAATAAAGCTACAACCTCATCGCAAAGCTTATCTAAAAAATCATTATTTAATTTTTCATCTATGGAATTTATATTAGCTTTGAAAATAGCATTTTTGATTTTAAAAATATCAAATGCAACTTGGCTTTTATCTCTTTTTATAATAAATTTTATTTTCATGGAAATTTTCCTAAAAAACAATCTCTAAGCACTATGAAATAGTACTTTTAAAAGATAAGTTTAGTACAAAAACTTGATGAAAAACTTAAAGAAATAAAAGAAAAATTAACACAAAAAATGTGTGAATTTGATTATTTTAACTCCACACCTTTTACAGCATAAAGTTTATCAATACCACGATTTCCAAACACTTTGTCAGTATTACAATCTCTTTATATATTCCACTCATCTAGCTCATGGTGAAAATTTTTACAATTATGGAAAAAATAGGCCATAGTAATTACATTTTGTACATCCCAGCTTGCCACATTATACTCATACGCATGGTAGTTTTCAAAACAATGTGCTATTCTAATTACATTAGAGGTTTTCCAGTGCAATAAAGAATGATTAAATTTAACACAATTAAAAAACATATAAGACATATCTTTTAAATTTTGTGTATTCCATCTTGATAAGTCTTTGTTGAAATTTTTGCAGTTAAAAAACATACTTGCCATATTTTCGACATTTGAAACATCCCAGCGTGATAAGTCTGCATTAAAACTTTCACAACAATAAAACATATAAGACATATCTTTAGCTTTAGATACATCCCAACGCTCAATACCCAAGAAATCTTTTCTAGTAGAACGATAAAAAACGAATGAAAAATCTTCTATCAAAGAAACATCAATATCTCTTAGAGAAATTCTTTCATTATGCACCAAATTCATTAACTCATTTTTGTTTTTAGCTTTATACATTTTGTCCCTCCTTTTTTGTATATTTAAAAAACAAGCATAAAGTCAATATAAATTTAATAAAATTAATAAAATATTTAGAATATTAATAATAATTAATTTAAAATTAATTTAATATAAACATATGTTTACAAAATAATAAATAATTATAAATAAATAGATGAATTTTGATAAAAAATAATACTGTGAAGAAAAATATAGAGTGGTGACCCATACGAGACTCGAACTCGTGTTACCGCCGTGAAAGGGCGATGTCCTAACCGCTAGACGAATGGGCCAATTTGTAGTTTTTATTTTGTATGAAATAGAAATTATATCTATGTTTTACTTAATAAATAATTAATTTGTTATTTTATATAAAAATATATAATTTCACTCTATTTAAGTATTCAAGGAAAAAAATGAATATTTTAAGCTTAATTGTTTTGTCTTTTGCTTTGGCAGCAGATGCTTTTGCGGTTTCACTATGCAAAGGCTTTAGTGTTAAAAAATTGAAATTAAGACATTATTTAATGGTTGGATTATATTTTGGTGGTTTTCAAGCTTTAATGCCGGCTATTGGATATATTTTAGGTTCTTCTTTTGGTTCTTTTGTAGAAAAAATTGATCATTGGATTGCTTTTATTCTTCTTAGTATTATAGGTGGTAAAATGATACAGGAATCTTTCAAAAAGGATAGTTGTAAAGAAAATTCAAATTTATTTGACTTCAAAACCATGATAGCTCTTGCTATTGCTACTAGTATCGATGCGCTTGCTGTTGGGGTAAGTTTTGCCTTTTTAAAAGTGGATTTATTTATAGCATTGTTATGTATAGGTGCAATCACTTTCATAATGTGCATTCTAGCTTTAAAAATCGGTAGCAAATTCGGCACCTATCTCAAAAGTAAAGCCGAATTTCTAGGTGGTACGATTTTAATTTTACTAGCGGTTAAAATTTTATTTGAACATTTATCTTAGATATCTATTTCTATTCCTACAGGAGCATGATCTGAACCAAAAACGTCATCTCTTATGAAAGCATTTTTGAGCTTATCTTTTAAGCCATTAGAAATGAAAAAATAATCAATCCTCCAGCCTACATTTCTTTCTCTTGCCTTCATTCTATAGCTCCACCACGAATACTTTTCTTTAACATCGCCATTTACATGTCTAAAAGTATCAATAAAGCCTAATTTTAGCAAATCATCTATCCAAGCACGCTCAATCGGTAAAAAACCTGAAGTTTTTTCATTGGCTTTTGGGTGGGTTAAATCTATCTCACGGTGAGCAGTATTTACATCTCCGCAGATAATGATTTCTTTACCTTCTTTTAAAAGCTTATCTAAATACACTAAAAAATCATTATAAAATTTCATTTTAAAGTTTAAACGCTCTTCATCTTTTTGACCATTTGGAAAATAGATATTAAACAAAACTACATTTTTAAAGCTATGCTCTAAAACCCTACCCTCATCATCATCAAAAAATTCACACTTTTTGACTTCGCTATCAAAATTACACAAACTCATAACACCAGAATACCCTGCTCTTTTAGCACTATTTGAATACATATGCTTAAAAGGATATTCATAAATTCTTTTAGGAAATTTATCCTCATGTGCTTTGATTTCTTGAAAACCTATAAAATCAATTTCTTCTTTTTCAATCCAATCAAGCGCGTTTTTATCACAAATCGCCCTTAGTCCATTTACATTCCATGATAATAATTTCATAAAATACCTTTACTAATCTTCTTTTGTTGCTATTTTATATGCGATTTATTAATTTTATTCAAATAGACTAAGTTTTTATTTTATTCCAAAGGAAAAAAATGCACCTAAAACTTTCATGGACAAAATTTACCCTGCTTAATGCAGTTTTTATCATAGTATTTAACTTCCCGTTGTTTGAGTTTGTATATGAAAAGATAGATCAAAATACTATGCTTTTTAGTGTATTTTTTGGAATTTATTTTTTCTTGGTTTTGAGTATCTTATCTTTGATATATTTTCCCTATATTACCAAAATTTTAAGCATATTTTTACTTAGTATTTGCGCCATTTGTAGTTATTTTATTAGTAATTATGGGGTTTTAATCGATGATCATATGATACAAAATGTTGTTGAAACAGATAATAGGGAATTTTTTTCTTATTTTAATTTTTCTTTTGCTTTGTATATTTTAGCTTTTGTGATTTTTCCTAGTTTGCTTGTGATTTTTACTAAGATTGATTATCAAAAATATTTTTTCAAAAAAAGCGTATTGTTTTTGACTTCTTTGGTATTTTGCTTTGCTTTAGTAGCTCTTAGCTCAAAAACACTTTTGCCTTTTTTAAGATCACACAATATCGTTAGAATGTATAATCTACCCTTTTACCCAATATACTCAAGCATAGAATTTACAAAGAAAAAACTAGCAGGTAAAAAAGAACTAACTATCATTTCAGATGATGCAAGCTTAAAAGATACTAATACAACTAAACTTATGATTTTAGTCATAGGTGAAACTGCCAGAGCAAGTAATTATTCTTTAGGCGCTTATAAAACCAACGATACGAATTTTTATACCAAAAATGAACCAAATTTAGTGTATTTTAGTGATGTAAGCTCTTGTGGTACTGCTACTGCAAGAAGTTTGCCTTGTATGTTTTCAAGACATAAAAGAGCGAACTTTGAAAACGAATTGTATGAAGAAAATGTTTTAGATATCTTACAAAAGGTTGGAGTACAAAGTATTTGGTTTGGTAATAACTCGGGAGGTTGTAAAGGAAATTGCGATCGTATAAAACACAAACTCATTGCAAAAGACTATGATGAAAGCTTACTTGAACTTGTAAGGCAAGAACTTGAAAATATAAATTCAAACAAAATCATCGTTGTGCATTTGCAAGGCTCACATGGCCCAACTTACTACAAACGCTATCCAAATGCATTTAAAAAATTTATGCCAACATGTGATACAAACGAGCTAAATACCTGCTCCCACAAACAAATCATAAACACCTATGATAATACTTTACTTTATACAGACTTTATTATAAAAAGCCTTATAAATATGCTTAAGCAAAATCCTACTAAAGAAGCTTCTTTGCTTTATTTATCAGATCATGGAGAAAGCTTGGGTGAAAATGGAATTTATCTTCATGGTATGCCTTATTTAATAGCACCAAAAGATCAAAAGCATATACCGATGATATTTTGGAGTAAAGATAGTAAATTAAGTCAAGATTTACAAAGCAAAAAAAATTATAAACTTTCTCAAGATAATCTTTTTTCAAGCTTACTAGGGTATTTTGGAGTAAATAGCAAAGAATATGAAGCAAATTATGATATATTTAGCAAAAATTTAAAGGAAAATCCTTAATGAAGCCAAAATATTCTTTATTTAAAAATGCAAGCTATGCCTTTAGCGGAATTAAATTTTTACTCCAAGATGAAATGGCTTTTAGGATAGAATTTGCCATTATTTTACCTTTGATTTTTGCAAGCTTATTTTTACCTGTGAGTTTTTTAGAGCATTTTGTGCTTGTATTTGTTTTGGTACTAATTTTGATCGTAGAAGCACTAAATTCTGCCATAGAAGCTTGTGTGGATCTTTGCACGAGCGAATTTCACATCTTAGCTAAAAAGGCAAAAGATTGTGCGAGTGCTGGGGTGTTTTTTAGTGTGGTTTTAGCTATAATTACTTGGAGTTTTATTCTTTTTGATTTGGTTAGAGAATGGATGATAAAGTAAAAACACTATGTATAAAAATCTTTGGTAAAAAACGCTTTGAAATTTTAGAATTTTTAGCCCTTCATGCTAATGAAGATGGCTTTGTCTTTGCAAACATAGAAGAGCTTTCTAAAAAATTAAACATCAGTAAACCAACCATCATTTCTACTTTTAAATTTTTAGAAGAAAAAGCTTTGCTTGAAAAGCTCAAAAACGGCTTATATAAACTCAAATAGGAGATAAAATGACATTTAAAAACCCTTTGGATATGCATCTACATTTACGCGATGAAAGCATGCTTGAACTTGTAGCCCCATTTAGCGCAAAAGACTTTAAAGCAGGGGTTATCATGCCAAATTTAATCACCCCGCTTACCGAAACAAACGCATTAAAAGCTTATAAAGAACGCATTTTAAAAGCATGTAAAAATGAAGATTTTACGCCTTTAATGACTTTATTTTTTAAAGATTACGATGAGAAATTTTTAGAAAAAGCTAAAGATGAGCTTTTTGCTATCAAGCTTTATCCTGCAGGTATCACTACCAACTCAGATAATGGAATTTCGAGCTTTGATATAGAAAAGTTAAAACCTACACTAAATGCTATGAGTGAGCTAAACCTGCCTTTACTTGTGCATGGCGAAACAAATGATTTTGTAATGGATAGAGAAGCAAATTTTGCTAAAATCTATGAAAAATTAGCTAAAAACTTTCCAAAATTAAAAATTATAATGGAGCATATTACCACTAAGGTTTTGTGTGATTTGCTAAAAGATTATGAAAATTTATACGCAACTATCACTTTACACCATTTAATGATAACACTTGATGATGTAGTGGGTGGTAAGATGGATCCGCATTTGTTTTGCAAACCTATTGCAAAACGCTATGAAGACAAAGACGCTTTATGTGAGCTTGCCTTTAGTGGTTATGAAAAAGCTATGTTTGGAAGCGATAGCGCACCTCATCCATTACACACTAAAGAATGCTGTGGTTGCGCAGCTGGGGTATTTAGCGCACCGGTGATTTTACCTGTATTAGCTGAACTTTTTGAAAAACATTCAAATGAAGCAAATTTGCAAAAATTTATTTCAGATAATGCTTGTAAAATCCATAATCTTGAATTTGAAAAAGATAAAATCATCGCTTTAGAAAAACAAGAATGGCAAGTACCGCAAAAATACGGCGATGTGGTACCATTTATGGCAGGAAAAACTTTAAATTTCAAGATTATTTAGTCTTGAAATTTAATCAATAACCAAAAGTTTTATCTTAGCCTCTATAATCTCTTCTATCTCATCTTTTACAAAGCTTTCTAACTCTTGTTTGTTTACATTAAGGCCATTCATACTCAAATGCCATAAAGCATTTTCCATAGCACTATCTTTATCTCTTTTTACCACTCTAGTTTCGTTAAAAATTTCAACCTCATAAGGGATATTTTGTGCATTTAAAAAACCTTGCAAGTCCTCTTCGTAAAAGCCTTTAAAATGCGTGTTAAAATGCTCAAATATAGGATCTAAAAAGCTACTTTTACGCCTACTTGCCCAGCCTAAATACACTTTTTTAGAAGCTAAGTTTAAAAAAGCTTTATAGTCTTTTTCATTTTGTAAAGCAGGAGACATACTCAAAAAGGCTAAGTCAAATTTTATATTATTGTTTTTATAAAAATTTTCAAAGTCTAAATTTAAAGTTTTTATATTTGATATGGCATGAGTTTTTGCATCTTCTTGTAAAATTTCAAGCATAGCGCTAGAGCTATCTACACCCAAAACACTTTTTGCTTTTTGTGCTAAATGCAAAGTCCAAACACCGCTCCCACAGCCTATATCTACCACACTTTTACCTTGTAAGGATCCAAGTTTTGCAAAAGTAGCTTTTTGAATTTCGTTTAAATTAGGATTATACCTTGCATAGCTTTTTGCTTTTTTATTCCATAAATTCATTGCGCATCCTCACATTTTTCACATATACCTTTTACAACCACACTCTTTATCACACCCTTTATTTTTGGCATTTTTATATCACTAATAACATGACAAACATCACACACAAAGTATGCTTTAGCATGATCTGCCAACTCATAAAAGCTTTTGCGATTTAACTCGCTTTTATTTACAATGCCTTTTTTTTCAAAAAGCTCCATATTTCTATAAAAACTAGTTTTATTCGCTTTAATGTTAAATTGATCATAGCTTAATGGGGTTTTGGCAAGAGATAAAATTTGCAATATCTCTACACGCAAAGTCGTCATAGCTATATCATGTTTTTTTAATAATTCTAGTACATCCATATTTTTACCTTTAAAAAAGGTATTTTAACACAAAAAAGTTTTATAGTTGCAACTTTATACTTAAGTTGCAACTAAGTTGCATTATGTATAATGCCATTTCAAAAAAAAGGAAACACAATGATACGATTTATTTTGCTATGCTTTTTAAGTGTTTTTACCTACGCTAAACCTATTATAAGCGTGAGTATCCCGCCACAAGCTTTTTTTGTAGAAAAAATAGCGCAAGATAGTGTTGTTGTAAATACACTCATACCACCGAATGCAGATGAACACAATTTTGAATTTAAACCAAGTGGTATTTTGAAACTTGAAAAAAGTGATATTTACTTCACAGCCAATTTAGAATTTGAAAAAATTTGGATTTTAAAACTTAAAGATAATCTTAAAAATACCAAAATCATCTCTACTCAAAATGGTATTGATTTTTTACCTTTGCAAGAGCATGCGCATGAAGGACATCATCATGGAGATGACCCTCACACATGGCTTGATCCGCTTTTAGCAAAAACTCATGCTAAAAATATCACTCTAGCACTTATAGAACAATACCCACAAAATAAAGCATTTTATGAGCAAAATTTAGAAAATTTCTTAAAAGAAATGGATGCATTAAATTTACAAATACAAGATTTATTTAAAAATGTAAAAAACAAGCACTTTTTAGTCTATCATCCATCTTGGGGGTATTTTGCAAAAAGATATCATCTAAGCCAAATTCCTGTAGAAATAGAAGGAAAAGAACCTAAACCAAAAGACTTAGCCAAGCTTTCAAAACTCATACAAAAAGAGCAAATAAAAGCTATTTTTGTACCAAAGGGAGCTAATAACAATACTATTAAAGCTATGGCGAGTAATTATAATCTTAAAATCATAGAACTTGATCATTTGCCAAATGATTATAAAAATGAGCTTTTAAAAGATGCAAAAAATATAGCAAGCGTTTTACAATGATAAAAATCAATATTAAAAATTTAAACTTTTCATATAATCAAGATGAGGTTTTAAAAAATATCAACCTAAACTATGAAAGTAAAGACTTTTTAGCCATAGTAGGGCCAAATGGCGGGGGCAAATCTACACTTTTAAAACTCATACTAGGCTTACTAAATAGTCATAAAAATATAAACTTTGAAAACTTGAGTTTAAAAGATATAGGTTATGTCCCACAAAATACTTTAGCTAATCCAAACTTTCCAGTGCGCGTGCTAGAAGTGGTGATGATGGGAAGGGTGGATAAAAAATTCTTTGGTTTTTATACCAAAAAAGATCAAGAGCAAGCTTTACTAGCCTTAGAAAAAGTAGGTATGAGAAATTTTTGGGATAAAAAAATCAACGAATTAAGCGGAGGTCAAAGACAAAGAGTTTACATCGCAAGAGCCCTAGCAAGTGAATGCAAGCTTTTAATCCTTGATGAGCCTACTGCAAGTATAGATACTAAAGGCTCGGTGCAGATTTTTGAACTTTTGAAAAAATTACACGAAAATGGTGTTGGCGTGATAGTAATATGCCATGATTTAAATGTGAGCTTAGCTTATGCAAATAAAATCGCATATTTAAACAAAGAATTATTCTTGCATGAAAACACCCCTGAAAAAAAAGCGCATTTACTAGCACATTTAAGCCAAAATCACACGCATTTTTGTGATGTGGAGCTTAGCCTGGAGCAGTGTTGCTGTGAAGGAAAAAACCATGCTTGAACTTTTATCTAGCTCTTTTACACAAAATGCTTTTTTGGCTGCATTTTTAACTAGTATTGCTTGTGGGATTATGGGGACCTTGATCATGATCAACCGCTTAAGCTCTATGGCAGGAGGCATTACGCACGGGGCTTTTGGGGGCATAGGTATAGCATTTTATTTTGGTTTGCCAGTACTTGTTAGCACAAGTTTGTTTACTCTTTTTTTAGCCTTGCTTGTAGCGTTTTTAGTACAAAAATATCCTTTTAGAAGCGATAATATAGTCGGGGTTATATGGGCTTTTGGAATGGCTGTTGGTATCATACTCATAGACCTAACCCCTGGGTATAATAATGATTTAATGGGGTATTTATTTGGTAGTATTTTGTCTGTACCTACGCAAGATATAGTTTTATTTGCAGTGATTGATGTGATTTTTATCATTTTAGTATCGCTTTTTTATCGTCAATTTGAAATTCTAAGCTTTGATAAAGAATTTGCGAGTTTAAGAGGGGTTAAAACCAATCTTTTTCATTATCTTTTAATCGCAATGATGGCTTTTTGTATCGTGATCAGCATCAAGATAGTAGGACTTGTGCTAGTAATAGCCTTGCTTAGCATACCTGCATTTATCGCTGAGAGCTTTTCTAAAAAGCTTGGGCAAATGATGATCATCTCTACGCTTTTGAGCATAAGTTTTTGCATGATAGGGCTTTTTGTAAGTTTTTATTATAATCTTGCAAGTGGAGCTTGTATCATAGCTAGTGCTTGCATGGGTTTTGTGCTTTACCTTTGCTTTAGCGCTTTTTTAAAGAAAAGTTAAAATTTATTTTTATCTTAAAATGCTATTTTCACGCACTCTTAAAAAACTAGCAAATTTTGGCTTGCCATTTTTGGTTAAGCCATTGTATTTAAAAGTGATGATAGCACCAACTGGAGGAGGGTTTAAACGATCGCTTTCTTTAAAACCTGAACCTATTTTAAAACTCACTTTTTTATCCTCAATCACTGCTTCACAAAGTAAAGATCCCATTTTACCTTCAAATTTTCCTTTGCCTTCAAAATGTTTTTTTACAACACATTCTGTATCATCAAAAGGTTTTAGTTTGTAAGCATTGTTTGATCTTTTCTTTTCATAAGGCGCGTTGTTTAATCTTATGATCACACCCTCACCTTTATGCGAAATGATATCTTGGTAAAACTGTTCTAAATGATTTTTATCTTTAATATGAGTTTGTGGTATGATTTTTATAAAATCATTTGGATTTTTAGCTAAATACTTTTTTAAAACTTCTAATCTTGCTTCTAAGGTACAAGGATTAAGTTTAAATTCCTCACAAGCATTTGGCACATCAAAGACATTGTAACTTACTTTTTGCCAAAGTTTTTCATCAGGATTTTCTTGGCGTATTAAAGATGAAATTTCTTCAAAAGAAGCTCTTTTTATCCAAAGTTCTCCATCTAGCTCAAATTTAGGAAAGTTTTTTGTGAAAAATAAAGGAAGTTTTATAGCATTTCCCGCTCTTGTTTGCATAGACTTGCCACTCCAAAGCCCTCTTACGCCATCGAGCTTTTCACTCATGAGATAATGGCTTAAATTTACATCTTTAAATGCTTTTTCATCATAAACTTTAAAAAGTAAAATATCTTTAGCAAAAAGAGGATTTAAAAAGAGAGTAAAGAGAAAAACAAGGCTTATAAAAAGCCTTGTAGTAAGATTAAAGTGCTTTTTTAGCAGCATCTGCGATTTTAGCAAAAGCAGCTGCATCATTCATCGCTAAATCAGCTAAGATTTTTCTATCAAGCTCAATACCTGCTTTTTTAAGACCATTTATAAATCTTGAATAACTAATATCATTTAGTCTACAAGCTGCATTGATACGTACTATCCAAAGACGACGGAAATCACGTTTTTTGCGACGTCTATCACGATACGCATAAACCAAACTTCTTTCTAATTGTTCTTTAGCTTTTCTAAAGTGTTTGCGGCGACCACTATAAAAACCACGCGCAAGTTTTAAAACTTTTTTATGTCTGCGGCGTCTTACAACACCAGTTTTTACTCTTGCCATATTTATCCTTTCACAAATTGGCGTTCGTTAAACGAATCTTGCCCTTTAAAATAAGGGGAGTTTAAATGACTTTTGTCAAAAACTAAATTTAAGCGAGCTTAAATTCCTAACATTTTTTCAACCGCTTTAACATTGGTTGAGTGAACATACTTAGAAGTGCGAAGATCACGCATTCTTTTAGCAGGTTTTTTAGTCAAAATGTGGCTTCTATAAGCAGCACCTCTTTTGATTTTATTTTTACCTACTTTGAAGCGTTTAACAGCACTTTTAACGCTTTTCATTTTTGGCATGTGTATCCTTTGGATCAATTTTTTCATAAAAGAAAGCTATCATTTTACTACAACTATGCTTTAGAAAAATTAAATTCTAATTCTTCTTTTTTAACACATAAAGTTGTTCTTGTATGTGCATAGAACGTTTAGAGAGGTTTCTGCTGGCTCTAAAAGCATTATACTTTTGCTCAAGTACAAAGCATTCCCCAAGACTTTGGAGTCTTTTTGTGAAATTTTCTTTTTTTACAAAACCTTCACAATTATAAGAAAGCAATACAATCTTAGCTTTTAAATCATTTATCAAATCAAATAAAGTATCTTCGGCCTTTTTTTCTTTGTTAAAAGCACTGCGGTTCCAGTCTTTTGGTATACCAGAAACCTTTGAAATTTCCTTTGGTTTATTATAATTAGCGATTAAATTTAACATAAAATAATTTGATCCATAAGGATGCTGATTATAAGGTGGATCTAAATACGCCACATCAAAGCTATCAAGCTCTTTAGCTAAAATATTTGCATCTTTTTGAAAAACCTCATACTCGCAAATAAAATTTGAAAAAATAGGCATTTTTAAAGTTATATCACCTTTTATTCGAGTAAGTGCATTTGCCCCATTTCCTCCAAATTTACCAATGCCATTTTTATCTTTATAAAAGCCCTTAAAAACCCCACTTGTGTTTGCATGCACACTTGCTTCATAGATAAGTGGTGCGATAAAGTATTTTTGTATATTGCTTGGCAGACTTGAAATTTTTTCCCGCATAGAGTCTAAATACATCGCATTTTTAAGCGTGTAAAAAACTCTTTCATTCTTTTGAATATACTCATCATCATTTGGCGCATAAAGCTCACTTATAAAGCCTTTTTTGAGTTTTAAATCGGAAGTTAAAAAAACATAATATTTTTTTAATTCTTGTAAAAGCTGCTCGTTTTGATTACTCAAATAGCATTCATTGATGATTTTAGAATAATCTTCTAAATCATTTGCCATAATAAAACTTGCATAAGGTCTCACAAAACGCGAAACTACACCAGAGCCACTAAACACATCACAAAAGCTAAATTTGTCTTTTTTGAGCTCATTTTGCGCAAATTTAAAGCCTTGATTTAAAAATTCAAGCAAGGATCTTTTATTGCCAAGATAGGTAATAATTTGTTCTTTTAAAAAAAATGGATTTTCTTTTTTTAAAAATAATCTTTTTTGCTTATATTGATCCAAGATATTTCTTCTCTATTAAATTTTTCTTCTTTTTCCAAAGCAATATCTAGTTTATTTTGCATGAAAAATACTTTATTTTTATCATTTTTTTGCAAAATATATCTTATATCGATTTTGTTTGGTTTGTGAATAAAATTAATTAAATTATCTTCTCCATAATTATATTCTACAGCAATTTTTGCATAAAATGCTGTTTCATAAATTCTATTTAAAAAAATATTTACCGCATATGCTAGTTTTAATGCGTTTTGATAGCAACCTAAAACTTTTTTATACTCATCTAATTTTTCATTATATTGTTTAACAAAATCTAAATTTTCATCTATTTTATCGTATGTATAAATTTTATTTTGTCTTTCATAAACATAATTTTTTATTTTTCTTATTTGATAAGAAAAATAATCTAGTTTCTTTTTAATATCTTTAGATAAATTTTCATAATATTCAACTATAGATTCTTCATCATCAATGAAACGCTGTGAATTAACTTCAAAAGTATTTGTATGACCTGTAATTTTTTCTATTACAAGATAAGATTTTGGATAAACACAACAATAATTAACACAATTTTCAATATAAATAAAATTAGCTTTAATTGTTCCACCTAAAGCATATTTAACAAAAACAATTTCTGCGTTAATTTCTCCATTTTCTAAATTATCAACAAATGCAATTTTAGCTTGTAATTTTCCTTTATGAGTATTAATATATGCAATTTCAGCACTAATTGTTGATTTTGAATGTGTTTTTCCTTGAATATATATTTTTTCTGCCTTTATATTGGCTCTATCAATATTACCTTTGATATATGCATTAACCACATCTACATCTACACCCGATTGAATACTATCTTGTAAGTAATCACTATTTTGTATAAAAATACTTAATTTTTCATCATCATTGCCTAAGCTAACATCTTGAACTTTTTTTACATCTAAAGTTTCTAGATAAATATTGTCATCAATAAAATATTTCCCATCTTTTTTTCTTAAAAATCCATTTTTGGCTGCAAAATATTTTATACGATCTATCTGATCTTCTTTTTTTATAGTGTTGTCAATATAAATATTATTTGTAGAATTTATTTTTATGTTTTTTGGAGTTATAACTCGACCTTTTAAGTCTTTACCAAATTTTGCTTCAATAGGTTTTATGTATTCGAATAATAATTCCCCTTTTTTAATTACAAAATTAGCATTTTGACTTAAATTAAAACTATCGGAAAAAAATTTACTCTTATCTGAAACTTCTATATGACAGATATATTTTTCTTCTATAATATCAAGCGGCTCTACACCCCTACCTATATCAAAAACCAAGGCAATATAGTTTTTTTTTTAAGGTTTTCTATGAAATTTTCAACCTCATCTAGGATATATACATTTGTTCTAATTCCTATAAAAATTTTGTTTTGTATCATTTTTTTGTAAAGACTCATCAATAGATCATCTTTTAAATTTTCATAATAATGCAGGATATTGTTGGTTTTCAAAATTGCTGTAATTTTGGTAGAATTTTTATAAGTTTTTAATTCAAAGTCAATTGTATTATTTTCTTCTTCTTTCTTGAAAATTTCTATAGTATACACTTGACGTATAGAGTACAAATTCATATAAAATTTATCATCATAAAATTCTTCCATTTCACCAATACAATAATGGTCTAAATCTTTTTGATTTGGAGAATTACGCGTATATGTATTAATATCTAAAATTCTAAAATCATATAAAGGATATTTAGCTAAAAATTCACAAGGTTTGTCTGTTTGTATAATTTGTGAATTTTTATATTTTCTGAAAAAATTAAACATTCCTATCTCCCATCACAAACTCTTTTAATCTTGACATCTCTTCTTTATTATCAATATCCATATCAAAAAAAACTATAGGATCGCCGCATTTTTGACATGTTACCACAAGATTATTTTGAATAATTTCTTTATGAAATGTTTCACAAATTTTATGTGTAGATTTTTCTAGACACGAACATATATACATAAAATCTTTTTCGGAATTAATACCATTAAACACTTCAATAATTTTTTCATAATCTTCGATGTTAAATTGAAATTCATTAAGATCAAAACAATAATTATTAAATCTTAAAATTAATGAATCTTCATATACTATATGCATTAAAAAAGTTTTTTTTAAACATCCCAATAATTCATTATAGACAAATTCTTTGTTATTGAGATTACTTATTATAAATTTAAATTCCTCTATTAATTTGTTATGTGCTCTTTTATGCGATTCTAACAAAGGATATCTAATACTAGCCATATATGCTTCTTCTTGTTTGCAATGATTTGTAATATAATCCAATAATCTATTTGATATTAATTTCAACAACACAACATCATACTGACCTTCATTAATCATATTTTCAAGATCAAGATAAAATAGAAAAAATCTTTTGTGATCTTCATCTAATTTGCTGTGTTTAATACTATATATTTTACTCCAAAAAAGGGCATTTTTCATAAATTTATACTTTACTTTTTCTTTTTAGGAGTTACTAACATATTCACATAGCGTCCTTCGAGTAAAGGTTCTTTATCTCTATCTGCTATATCTTCAACCATTTGCCAAATTTTTTCAAGTAAATCTATACCTGCTTCAGGAGAGCCCATCTCGCGTCCTTTTAAAAACACTCTAAATTTAACATGCTTGCCTTGTTCTAAAAACTCACTTGCATGTTTGACTTTATAATTAATATCATTTTGAGCGATTTTCACAGAAAGTTTGATTTCTTTTATATCAATCACTTTTTGTTTTTTCTTTGCCTCTTTTTGTTTCTTTTCTTGTTGATAACGGAATTTTCCATAATCCATTATCTTACATACAGGTGGTTTAGCATCAGCGGCTATCATCACCAAATCAAGTCCTAGTCTATTTGCTATATCTAGCGCTTCATCACTACTAATAATGCCATAAACCTTGCCATCATCACCTATACATCTGATCTCATCTGCTTGAATTTCTTCATTTAGCAATATTTCTTTTTCTTTACTCAAAAGCGTACCTCACTTAATTTCTCCTTTGTTAAGGTTATAAATTCATCTAAAGTCATCGTTTTTTGTTCTTTTGCTCTTCTATCTCTTAAAGCCACACTTTGATTTGCCACTTCTTCATCACCCAAAACAAGTATCATAGGCACATGTGCTTTTTCAGCAGTGCGAATTTTTTTATTTAAGCTTTCATTTTTATTGTATATTTCACTATCAATACCAAGCTCTAAAAGTTGTCTTGCTATTTCTTTTGCATAATCATGATGATTTTGCGAAATAGGCACTATAGCTACTTGAGTTGGTGCTATGAAAAATGGTAACTCACCTGCACAATGCTCTACTAAAATTCCTATAAATCTTTCAAAAGAACCTAAAATAGCACGGTGAAGCATTACAGGTTGTTTTTTTTCATTATCTGAGTCTGTGTATTCGAGTTTAAAACGGCTTGGCAAGTTAAAATCTACTTGTATAGTTCCACACTGCCATTTTCTTTTTAGTGCATCAGTGATTTTGATATCGATTTTTGGACCATAGAAAGCTCCACCGCCCTCATCAATGCCATATTTTAAACCTTGTTCATCTAAAGCTTCTTTTAAAGCCTTTGTAGCTATATCCCAAATTTCATCACCACCTATTGCTTTTGCTGGGCGTGTTGAAATTTCCATTTCATAATCAAATTCAAAAGCCTTCATCAAAGTATCTACGAAGCTTAAAATTTCTAAAACTTGTTCTTTTATCTGACTTGGCATACAAAAAATATGCGCATCATCTTGAGTAAATTCTCTTACCCTAAAAAGCCCGTGCAAAACTCCACTTTTTTCATGGCGGTGTACCACGCCGTATTCAAAAAATTTCAAAGGTAAATCACGATAACTTCTAATATCACTTTGATAAATTTTAATATGTCCTACACAATTCATCGGCTTAATGCCGTATTCTTGCTCATCAATTTGCGTAAAATACATATTTTCTTTGTAGTTTGCATAATGCCCACTAATTTTCCACGCATCAGCTTTTAAAAGTTCAGGTCCACGCACAGGCTCATAGCCTCTTAATCTATGTGCTTTATATAATAAATGCTCTAATTTGCTTCTTAATTTTGCACCATTACTAAGCCATATAGGAAGTCCACCGCCTATTTCATCATCAAAAGCAAAAAGTTTCATTTCATTACCAAGCTTTCTATGATCTCTTTTTTTAGCTTCTTCAATGATTTTTAAGTATTCATTTAAACTTTCTTTATCTGCAAAAGCGGTACCATAAATTCTTGTGAGCATTTCTCTTTTTTCATCACCACCCAAATACGCACCGGCTACACGAGTAAGTTTGAAAAATCTTAAATATCTAGTATTTGGTACATGAGGCCCACGGCATAAATCTTCAAATTCACCTTGCTTATAAATGCTTACTTTTCCATCAGGAATTCTTAGTAAAACTTCTTGTTTTAAATCATCATTAGCAAATTTTTCTTTAACCTCAGTCTTTGAGAGTTCATATTTTGTGATATCTAGCTTTGCTTCTGCCAGTTCTTTCATTTTCTTTTCAATTTTATTTAAGTCTTCTTCTGAAATCTTACTATCGACCCTAAAATCATAATAGAACCCATCTTCTATCACAGGCCCTACGAAAAATTTAGCCTCTGGATATAAACTTTTAATCGCTTGAGCCATTAAATGCGCACAAGAGTGGCGGATAACTTCTAAACTTTCTTTAGAATTATCAAAATAAATTGGAGTTAAATTTATTTCATTATTAAAACTTTGAGTATCTACCAAAGTTTCATTATTTGCATATGCAATTATATCTTTTGTCATTTCTACCCTTAACACTCACTAACCTTGTGAGCTTAAATTAAAATATAAGACTAATTTTAGCTATGAAAAACTTAAACTTTTTTTAAATAAAGGATATTTTTATATTTCAAACACCCGTTCTTGATATATCTAAAGCACCACTCATAAAAAGGTATAAAAATACAAAACCTAAAATTATCCTATAAATTCCAAAAGGTATGAAGTTTATCTTGCTGATTAATTTTAAAAATATTTTAATTACCACAAAAGCCACCACAAAAGCTGTTGCAAAACCTATGGCTAAAGGGATGAAATTATTCATATTACTTAAAACCTGTGGTTCTTTATAAATGCTATAAGCTGTTGCGATAATCATAGTAGGAATTGCAAGCAAAAATGAAAATTCAGAAGCCACTTTACGATCAAGCCCAAGCAATAAGCCACCTATAATACTTGCTCCACTTCTTGAAGTGCCTGGTATGATAGCAAGAGCTTGGGTTAAACCTATCAAAAAAGCTTGTTTATAACTTACCTCGTCTAAAGAATGTATATCATAGTCTTTTTTTCTATGTTTAAGTTCTATAATGATAAAAACAATCCCACCAATGATTAACATAGTAGCCACAGTATAGCCATTAAATATTTCTTTTAAAAACTTATATGCTATAAAACCCACTCCACCTGCAGGCAAAAAACCCACAGCAAGTTTTAACCAAATATCAAGTTTTTGAGTTAGTTTATCTTTGAAAATAAAAATCACTGCTAGTATAGAACCAAGTTGAATAATGATGAAAAAACTTCTCCAAAAATCATCTATATTTAAACCCAAAATTTCAGCACCCAAGATCATATGCCCTGTAGATGAAATAGGTAAAAATTCTGTCAAACCTTCAATAATTCCTAAAATCAAAGCATAATAATAATCTAAATTCATTTTTTAAGTACTCTTCTTGCAAAAATTAGCATAATCGCTACAAAAACTACAAAACCTATAATCCCATCGTCTTTAAATGAAGTTGCAATAGCAAGTGGATCTTCAGCCCCACCTCTACTAATAGAAAGCACAGTTAAACCAGCTATTAGTACTCCAAATAAACTCTCACCTACTATCAAACCAGAGGCAAATAAGGTTCCTTTTTGCTCATGCTCTTGAATGAGTTCTTTTTTATGAGCATTTTTAGCATATCTTTGCTCTAAACGCTTTTTGATTAAATACGCTAATAATCCACCTATAAACAAAGGCATATTAACAGCAGGTGGTAAATATATACCTATACCCACAGCTAAAGGTGGCAAAGACATATTTTTCTTTCTTAACAAACGATCAACAATGATTATACCAACGCCCACAAAAGCTCCCGCTATAATATAACTCCAATCGATATTAGCATTAAAAATGCCTTGTGCTATAGTGCTCATCAAATTTGCTTGTGGTGCAGCAAGTGCATTTGCCTTATCCATTCCTTCTCTTGGCATTGCACCCACAAAACCATAGGCTTGGTATAATAAATTTAAAACAGGAGCAATAGCTAAAGCTCCAAATACACAACCTATAATTAAAGAAACTTGTTGTTTCCAAGGAGTTGCGCCCACTAAATAACCAGTTTTTAAATCTTGTAAATTATCATTAGAAATAGCAGCAGTTGCTAAAATAACACTGGTAGTAAATATAGCAAAAGCGATGGCAAATTTAGACATTAAAGGATCACTAAATAAATCTACTTGATAACCCAAAAGTAAAATAATCAAAGAAGAAATCATAATCCCAATTAGCCCTATACCCGAAATAGGAGAAGATGACGAACCCACCAAACCTGCCATATATCCACAAGCAGAAGCTACAAAAAAGCCTATGAAAATAGCTACTAAAGTTCCTACCAAGGCAAAAAGAATTTGATAACCACTTGCCAAATTTGAATCAGTCACAAAAGCATAAAATGAAACAAACAAACCTATACACATAAGTACAAATAAACCTAACATAGCTTTTAAAGATAAATCCATATCTTTAGGATCTTGTGAGAGGTTTAATGAGGTTTTTTTAAGCATATTTTTCATGCCATCATATACAGGTTTTGCAAGTTCTATTAAAGTCCATAATGCTGCTATAGCAATAGCTCCTGTACCTATTAAACGTACTTTTTGAGCCCAAATTTGATTAGCTATATCAAGCGCACTTAAACTCGTATCAAAACTTTCTTTAGCAGAAAAATATGGCACAAAAACCATCCAAGCAAGCACCATACCCGCAAGCAATGCAACACCTCCAGCTATACCCACTAAGTATCCAGCACCCAAAAGCGCCACTGAATAACCCATAGAAAAACCAAAAGTCATTTTTTGCCAAATAAATGCAAAACTACTTCCACTTGAAAGTAGTTTAAAACCACTTGAAAAAAGACTTATCACAGAAGCAAAAGCCACACCAAGTGTGATTTCTTTTAAGCCTACTTTTCCTTTTTTATCAGCTTGATCTTTATTAGCCACTTTTAAAATTTCAGCAGCAGCTCTTCCTTCGGGATAAGCTAATTTACTCTCTACCACCATAGCTCTACGCAAAGGTATGGTAAAAAGTACACCTAATCCACCCCCACAAAGACAGAGCATAAAAGTAAGCCAAAGTGGAAATTCAAACCAATATCCACACATAAAAAGACCTGGTATAACAAAAATCACAGCTGAAAGCGTACCTGCGGCTGAAACTTGAGTTTGAACCATATTATTTTCTAAAATATTAGAGTCTTTAAAGATTTTTAAAACAGCCATTGCGATCACAACAGCAGGAATAGAAGTAGAAAAAGTAAGACCAACTTTAAGCCCCAAATATACATTTGAGGCAGTAAAAATAATCGTTAAAATACTTCCTAGTATTATACCTCTAAGCGTAAGCTCTGGTAGTGAGTTTTTTGTATACATTTTATTTCTCCATTTTTATTGACAACCTTCACATTCTATAGTTCTATCAACTACATCATCATTTACTTTTTGACTATCAGGGCTTTCGCTTCTTAGATAATAAGTCGATTTAACACCTAATTCCCAAGCAAGTTGATAAATTTCATTTAAATATCCACCACTTGCTTTATCTAAAGAAACAAAGATATTTAACGATTGACCTTGATCAATCCATTTACCACGAATCGCTGCTGCTTTTACTAAGATTTTTTGATCAAGCTCATAAGCAGGAGTATAATACTGCCAAGTATTAGCACTTAAATTTGGTACTACAGTTGGTATCATACCACTTAAATTTTGCTCAAACCATTTTCTTTTATATACAGGCTCAATTGTTTGAGTAGTACCCACTAAAATAGAAATAGAAGAAGTTGGTGCTATGGCCATTAAATAACCATTTCTTATACCATCTCTTTTTAGTTTTTCTCTTAATTTTTCCCAATCACAATCACTTTGATCAAATAAACCTTCACTTGCAGTAAGCTTTTTGGCATTTTCGTTTGCTACATCAATTGGCACTATACCTTTACTCCAGTTTGATCCTTCAAAGTCAGGATAATTTCCTTTTTCTAAGGCTAAATTTGAGCTAGCTAAAATAGCCTCATAACTAATCATTTCCATAATGCGATCAATTTTTTCAAAATGTTCATTAGAACCCCAATAAATTTGAGCTTCAGCCAACATTTGCGCTTCGCCCATTACACCAAGTCCTATAGCACGTGATTTTAGGTTGGTATTTTTAACCTTTACATGAGGATAAAAATTTAAATCAATCACATTATCAAGCATTCTTATTGCTGTTGGCACTACTCTTTGAATGTCTTCTTTGGTGTTGATTTTACTTAAATTTATACTTGCAAGATTACAAACTGCAGTTTTTCCTTCGTTTTTATATTTTTCTACTATATAGACTTTTTTACCATTAATACTATCTAAAGTAGAAACTTTTTTAGCTAGCTTTTTATATCCTCCATCTATTGCAAGCTCTTCATCTTCATCTAAATGGAGTTCTGTTTTATCATCAAATACAATTTTGATTTGATAATAATTTGGTTCTGTATTTTGAAAAATTTCTGTACATAAATTTGAACTTCTTATAATTCCTGTGTGGGAATTTGGATTTGTTCTATTTGCACTATCTTTAAAACATAAAAACGGCAAGCCGCTTTCAAAATAAGATAAAAGTATTTTTTTCCAAAGCTCTTTTGCATCAACAATTTCTTTGACTATACTTTCATCTTTTTCAAATTCTTCATATTTTTTCTCAAATTCTTCACCGTATAAATCACATAAACTTGCTGTATCAGCAGGATCAAAAAGTGTCCATTTGTCATTTGCTCTTACTCTTTTCATGAACAAATCATTAATCCATAAAGCAGGGAAAAGCTCATGTGCTCTTCTTCTTTCTTCACCTGAGTTTTTACGCAAATCTAAAAAATCGTTAATATCCATATGCCAAGGTTCAATATAAACTGCAATTGCACCTTTTCTAGTACCAAGTTGATCAACAGCAACAGCTATATCATTAGTGATTTTTAAAAATGGTATAATCCCACCTGCTGCGTTTTTATGTCCATCTATGCTTCCACCCATAGCACGCACCTTAGACCAATCCCAACCTATACCACCACCAAATTTAGATAAAAGCGCCATTTCTTGATAAGAATCAAAAATCCCTTCTATATTATCAGGTGTGCTTCCTATATAACATGAACTTAATTGATGTCTTGTGGTTCTTGCATTTGAAAGAGTTGGGGTTGCAAGCATTACTTCAAAAGTTGAGATTAAGTCATAAAATTTCTTAGCCCAAGTTTGAGAATCTAGCTCATTTTGCGCTAAAAACATTGCAATAGCCATAAACATTTGCTGTGGTAATTCTATAGGCATGCCTTTAGAATCTTTAATCAAATATCTATCATATAAAGTTTTTATACCAAGATAAGTAAATTGCAAATCGCGTTCTGGCTTTATATAAGCATTAAGATCATCTAAATCATATTTTTCTTTTAAACCAATTAAAATCCTACCTTCTTTTTCGCCTTTTTCAAGATATTCTCTTAAATGTTTATATCCAGTAAAACCACTTACTTTTTTATATAAATCATATAAAAATAATCTTGCAGCAACAAAGGTCCAATTAGGCCTATCAATATCTATTTTATCTACTGCTGTTTTTATAAGAGTTTGTTGAATTTCTTCTGTTGTTATACCATCACGAAATTGAATTTTTGCATCTACTTCAAGCTCACTTTGGCTAACATTTTCTAAATTTGCCACTGCATCTGTAGTATATTTTTTAATCTTAGAAACATCTAACTCTTCAGTTCTACCATTTCTTTTTAATACTTTCACTCACAACCCCTAATTTATTATTTAAAAGTTCTTGCAAATATTTTGTCTACATTTTTTGTATAGTAGTTATAATCAAAGCAATTTCTAATATCTGCTTCACTTAAAGACTTTTTCAAATCCTCATCAGCTAATAAAGCTAACAAAAACAAACTCTCGCCTTTTTCATTTAATGCAGGCTTACCATTTTGCAAATCAGCCCAAACTTTCATAGCATTTCTTTGAACAATCTTATAAGCTTCTTCTCTACTTATACCTTTAAATGGAAGTTCAAGCAACACTCTTTGAGAGAATACAAGTCCTCCGGTTAAATTTAAATTTTTCATCATGTTTTCTGGATACACCAAAAGCTTTTCTATCACACCACATAATCTTGAAAGCATAAAATCAGTCGTAATAAAAGCATCAGGTAATACAAATCTTTCAACACTAGAATGCGATATATCTCTTTCGTGCCACAATGCTACATTTTCTAAAGCAGGCGTTACATAAGCTCTTATCATCCTGCAAAGACCGGTGATATTTTCACTCAAAACAGGATTTCTTTTATGAGGCATAGCTGAGCTTCCTTTTTGTCCTTGAGAAAAATATTCTTCAGCTTCATATACTTCTGTTCTTTGAAAATGGCGGATAGCAACAGCAATTTGCTCACAACTTGAAGCTAAAATAGCTAAAGCTGAGATAACTTGTGCGTAACGATCTCTTTGTATAACTTGGTTTGAAACTGGTGCTGGCTTTAGATCTAAATTTTTACAAACTTCTTCTTCAAATTCAAGCGGAGCATGAGCAAAATTTCCCATGGCACCGCTAATTTTTCCATAGCTAATCACTTCTTTTGCATGAATGATTAAGTCTTTTGCATGAACTAGCGAATCATACCAAATAGCCAAAACTAAGCCAAAAGTTATAGGCTCTCCATGAATTCCATGGCTTCTTCCTACCATTAAGGTGTTTTTATGTTCATATGCTCTTGTTTTAATCGCTGCTAAAACTTGATCCAAATCTTGCAAGATTAGTTCCAAGCTATCTTTAATCTGCAAAGCAACCGCAGTATCAATACAATCTGAACTTGTCATTGCATAATGTACAAAACGACTTTCCTCACCTAAACTTTCACTTACACTAGTTAAAAAAGCGATAACATCATGTTTGGTAGTTTTTTCTATCTCATCTATTCTTGCTATATCAAATTTTGCATTTTTTATAATTTTTTCACAATCATCATCTTTAATAAGACCAAGTTTATTCCATGCTTTCACGGCGGCTAATTCTACTTTTAACCATGCATCATATTTTGCTTGCATGTCCCATTTTTTAGCCATGATTTCTCTACTATATCTTTCAACCATTTTCAAGACCTTTTTTTATATAATTTTTATGAAAAAATAGCTTAAATTTTATTATAAATTACCTAAGAAAGTTATTAAATGGCATATATAAAAAAGAAACTATCAAATAATGGAAAAAAGGCATTTAGACTACTTATGGATGAGTTAAAAATCTCTATGCGTGAAGCGCAAAAACTCATTGATAAAAAAAGACTATTTTGTGATGGAAATTTAATAGATGAAAAAAACAAATTTTTAGAT
The DNA here is from genome assembly GCF_008245025.1 of Campylobacter lari subsp. concheus. Lineage (NCBI taxonomy): Bacteria > Pseudomonadati > Campylobacterota > Epsilonproteobacteria > Campylobacterales > Campylobacteraceae > Campylobacter > Campylobacter lari. Next base: position 20,998 of record NZ_CP043426.1, on the reverse strand, counting down.
GGCTTAGTGGAATTAATCGTATATGAAAATAACCCTAAAGGATTGGAAATAGTTTATGAAAATGAAGATTTTGCCATCGTAGAAAAACCAAGTGGAGTGCTAACTCATCCTAATGGACGCAATTGTGCTTATAGTCTTTGTGATGAAATTTGGCATTTATGGGGTGAAAAAGCTTGCGTGGCTCATAGATTAGATAAAGAAACAAGCGGACTTTTACTCATAGCAAAACATAAAAATGCACAAATTGAGTTAAAAACCATGTTTGAAAAAAGATTAATGCAAAAAAGCTATCTTGCACTAGTAAAAGGAAAAACCAGAAAAGAATTTATAGTAGATAAAAGAATGGATTTAGCTAGAGACTATGATACAGTCAAAACTAGAATGCATATTTGTGAAAATGGCAAAGAAGCTTTAACACAATTTTACACTTTAGAATATTTTAAAAATTTAGATGCTAGTTTAGTTTTAGCTAAACCTCTAACAGGCAGACAACACCAAATAAGACTACATTTGTTTCATGTGAAACATAAAGTTTTAGGTGAACCTCTATATGGTTTAGAAAAAATACAAATAGAGCAAATCTTAGATGGAAAAATGAGCGATATTGAAAGAGCTCAAATCACGGGTGCTAAAAGACTGCTTTTGCACTCTTTTAGCTTAGAATTTACATATAAAAATCAAAAATTTTTGATACAATCTCAAAAAGATATAAAAGATGAATTCTTGAAAAATCTACCTTAATCTTTTTCTAATTTTCAAACTTTATCAGTTTGGATTGCAATTGGAATTTTTTGATAGGCTGACTAAAATCTCTACAATAATCACAGGATTTGTAAAAATCTTGAGAATAAAATTCAAAAAATATTTCCTTAGAATCCTCTAAATTTAAAAAATCGCCATCAAATTCTTCAAGTCCTTTTAAACGTGATAAGGATCTTTAATATAGGGCAAATAAAGATGGCTCCTTTAGATGCTAATTGTTTATTTTCTAAATCCTCAGATATCATCAAACTTACACATGGTATTTGGCAATTACGATAATTTTTAATTATATCTTCTTTGTTTCTGCCATGCTTGTAAATTTTATCTATATCATACCAATAATCTATTGTGTTATAAGAAAACGCTATATTATTTTTCTTAAGTTTACTCAAAATACTCTCTTGTTTTAAATGTGTTTTTAAATTTGGCGATTTTCTGTAATCTGAAATACTTATTTTCTTGCTTTTTTGGATTTTTTAAATCTCAAAATCAAATCTTCTTTAAAGTCTATTGTTGTATTAGTTAAAATATCGAAAGTTAGTATTTTCTTTTGAGCATCTAAATAATCAATCAATTGTGGTAAATCCTTAAATAACAATGGCTCTCCACCTATGATTCTAACCCTTGCAATAGAATCTACCTTAGATAAAAGTAATTCCAATGATTCTATAATACCCTCCAAAGTACAGGTATATTGATTTGATGGTGAAAAATACTGCATCAAATTATTACATGACTCACAACGCAAAGTACATCTTGTAGTTAAAACTAATTCTAAATAAGGAATATCCACCTTACCTTCTAAAACTCTTTTTTCAAAGTATTTTTTCAAATAAAATTTTTTCATCAAAGCAGCATAAGAAACTTTAAAAATTCTAACAATTCCTCTTTTGCTATTTAAATACGAAAAATACCAAGAAATAATTGATTTTATATATCTATTTTAAAATAATTGGTTTTCTAATAATTGTTTTTTTATCTATCATTATTTTTCTCTTCATTTTTTAATACATAAATAATCCCACCAAGTCCTATGATCACCACTATGCTTATAAAAATAATCTGAGCTATATCTAAAAAAGTCATTGTTTACTCTGTCTTTCTTTAAGCTGTCCGCATGCAGCTGAAATATCAAGTCCTTTACTTTCTCTTATCGTACAAGTAACACCTTTTGCACTTAAATAATCTTGAAATTTAACTGCATTTTCAACACTTGGTCTTTTATATAAACTTCCTTCGTGTGGGTTAAAAAGTATTAAATTTACTTTGGCTTTTATACCATTTAAAAGTTTGACTAGTTCTTTTGCATGTTCTATTTTATCATTTATCCCATCAATTAAAAGATATTCAAACATCACTCTTTTACGCTGATCTATAGGAAAATTTCTCACTGCTTCCATAATGCTTGCTATATTATAAGCTTTATTAATAGGCATTAATTCACTTCTAAGCTCATCATTTACAGCATGGAGTGAAATAGCTAAAAGCACACCTAAATTCATTTCTCCAAGCTCTTTAATCTGTTTTGCCAAACCACTTGTGCTTATAGTTTGTCTTCTAGGACTTATCGCTAAGGCATCATTATCGGCTAAAATTTTAACTGCTTTAGATACATTTTTAAGGTTATCTAAAGGTTCGCCCATGCCCATATAGACTATATTAACCCTTCTTTCATAAGGTATGTTGTTGTGTTTTTTAATCCACAAAATTTGTCCTACTATTTCTCCTGCACTTAAATTTCTTTTCAAACCACCTTTAGCAGTAAGACAAAAACTACACCCACTTTTACATCCCACTTGTGAGGAAACACAAATAGTATATCTTGCATGTTTGATGATTTTACCATTTTCATCTACAAGTTCTTCTTTCATGGGTAGTAAAACAGCTTCGATTTTTTTACCATCTAAAAGTTCAAAAAGGTACTTAATACTTCCGTCTTTACTTTTTTCATCTTTCACACATTTTAGAGGTGAAAAATGAAAATTTTCTTGCAAGTACACTCTAAAATCTTTTGGCAAAGACGACATTTGTAAAAAATCATCTGCATATTTTTTATATACCCATTCAAAAATTTGCTTTGCTCTAAATTTTGGCTGGACTAAATTTTCTAATTCTTCTTTAGTAAAATCTAATATATTTTTTAATTCACTCAATTTTTTTCCTATATAAGTTTTTTATCTAACAAAAAATCTTTTAATAATTCTTTTGCTTTTTGGTGATTTTTTAAAAAATCCTCATGTGCAAATTCATTACAAAAATTTGTCGCACATAAATAACAAATTCCTTCTATCTCTTGCATTTTTGCACAAGAAAGCACTGCGTATGCTTCCATATTTTCTATATGTACACCCTTTTTAAAAAATTCTTGGGCGATATTTTCATCTTTACAAATATAATTTGAAGAATTAATCATAGTTTCATGTGAAACATTTAATCTAATCTCATTTGCTATAGGCGTATAAAAACTATCAAATAAATCTGCGTATTCTAAATTCGCTGCGTTAGAACTTTCATAAATATCTAAAATTTTTCCTTCTTGGTAAATTCCACATGTACCTATAAAAATCACTCTATCTACTTTTATTTGACTTAAAATTTTACCTAAAGAAAAAGCAGAATTAACCAAGCCTATGCCTATACTTTGTGCAAATTTAAAATACTCATTTCCTCCTGCACATACTATAAGATTTTTCAAAAATTAACCTTTATAAAAAATAATTCAAATTTTATCTAATTAGCGCTTAAAATAATGCTATAATTAATATTTTTTAGATAAAATAAATTTATGATAAAAGCAAAAAAACATTTTGGGCAAAATTTTTTATGCGATAAAAGCGTGGTAGATAAAATCATCCAAGCCATACCCAAAGATACTAAAAATATAGTTGAGATTGGGCCTGGCTTAGGTGATTTAACGCAAGAGCTTTTGAAAATCTCACAAGCTAACATTAGAGCTTATGAGATTGATAAAGATTTGATTCCTATTTTAAATAAAAAATTTCAAAATGAGATTGAAGGTGGAAATTTTGAGCTTATTCATCAAAACGCAAGCGATGCTTTTGAACAAGGAAGTTTAAGCGATAAAGAGTACTTTTTGGTAGCAAATTTACCATATTATATTGCTACAAATTTGATTTTAAAAGCCTTAGAAGATCAAAATTGTCTTGGGCTTATAGTAATGGTGCAAAAAGAAGTAGCACAGAAATTTTGTGCAAATGAAAAAGAAAGTAATTTTTCGGCTTTAGGAGTACTTTGTGCATTGATATGCCAAAGACAAATGCTTTTTGATATACAACCACAAAGCTTTAATCCTCCACCAAAAGTTACTTCAGCTGTAATGAAGTTAATAAAAACTACTCATTATCAGCAAAAATGCGAAAATATAGAAGCTTTTAAAGAATTTCTTAGAGCTTGTTTTCAAAATCCTAGAAAACAACTCTTATCTAATTTTAAAAACAAAAAAGAAAGAATTTTAAAAGCATTTGAAGCACTAGATATCTCTTCTACCTCAAGAGCTCATGAAATTAGCGTTGATTCATACCTTAAAATTTATGACTATTTAAAGGATGACTATGAGCGAAGAAAACAAAACTCAAGAGCAAAATAAAACTAAAAAATTTAATAAATTTAGAAACAAAAGAAAAAAAGATTCGCAAAATCAAGAGCAAAATAGCGAAATTAAAAACAGAATAAAAATGGAAAATACTCAAACTGAAGCTATCGAAGAAAAAAAGAAAAAGAAAAAAAATAGAAATTTACCTTCTAAATTAAGTGGTAATGAAGAATGGCAAATAGAACTTGCTAAAAGCATAGAAGCTAATAAAATCATGCACGAGCTAAGACTCCACCCTTTAAAACACAACAACTCAAGCGAACATAAAATTCGTATTACACCTTTGGGTGGACTTGGAGAAATCGGTGGAAATATCACTGTTTTTGAAACCAACAACGATGCAATTATCGTTGATATAGGTATGAGTTTTCCAGATGGAACCATGCATGGAGTAGATATTATCATACCTGATTTTGACTATGTAAGAAAGATTAAAAACAAAATTCGCGCTATCATCATCACTCATGCTCATGAAGATCACATTGGTGCTGTACCGTATTTTTTCAAAGAATTTCAATTTCCTATCTACGCAACACCTTTAGCACTAGGTATGATTTCAAATAAATTTGAAGAACATGGTTTAAAAGCTGAGCGTAAATGGTTTAGGCCTATAACAAAAAGACAAATTTATGAAATAGGTGAATTTAATTTAGAATGGATTCACATAACCCACTCTATCATCGATGCTTGTGCTTTAGCTATTAAAACTAAAGCAGGGACTATCATTCACACTGGCGATTTTAAAATAGATCAAACACCAATTGATGGTTATCCAACGGATTTAAGTCGTTTAGCTCAATATGGCGAAGAAGGCGTACTTTGTCTTTTAAGTGATAGTACAAACTCATATAAAGAAGGTTATACAAAAAGTGAAAGTTCAGTAGGTCCTACTTTTGATCAAATTTTTGCCAAAACTAAAGGCAGGGTGATTATGAGCACCTTTAGTTCTAATATCCACCGTGTATATCAAGCTATTAGCTATGGTTTAAAATATGGCAGAAAAGTGTGTGTTATAGGACGCTCTATGGAAAGAAATCTCTATACCACTATGGAACTTGGCTATATTAAACTTGATAGAAAAATTTTCATTGACGCTGATGAAGTAAGCAAATACAAAGACAACGAAGTGCTAATTGTTACCACAGGAAGTCAAGGTGAGACTATGAGTGCCTTATATAGAATGGCAACTGATGAACATAAATTTATCAAAATCAAACCTAGCGATCAAGTTATCATTTCAGCTAAAGCAATACCAGGCAATGAAGCAAATGTTTCTGCTGTGCTTGATTTTCTTTTAAAAGCAGGGGCTAAAGTAGCTTATCAAGAATTTAGTGAAATCCATGTAAGCGGACATGCTAGTATAGAAGAGCAAAAACTCATGCTAACTTTAGTAAAACCTAAATTTTTCTTACCAGTGCATGGAGAGTATAATCATATCAATAAACACAAAGAAACTGCTCTAAAATGTGGCATACCTGAAAGAAATATCTACTTAATGAGTGATGGAGATCAAGTAGAGCTTTGCCAAAAATACATCAAACGTGTGAAAACAGTTAAAACAGGAAAAGTGTTTGTAGATAATCAAATCAACAAACAAATCGCAGATGATGTGGTAATTGATAGACAAAAACTAGCAGATAGTGGTATAGTTGTTATCATTGCCCAGCTTGATAAAGCAAGTAAAACACTGATTAATAAACCAAGAGTATTTAGTTATGGCTTGGTAGCTGATAAACAAGATGGAGCATTCTCAAAAGAAATGAGCGATGTTTTAAGTCAATTTTTCCCTAATGTAAAAGATGAAATTTTAGATAATCCAAAAGTTTTAGAAGCTCAAATTAGACAAGTACTAAGAAAACATATTTTTAGAAAAATTAAAAAATATCCAACCATAGTACCAACTATTTTTGTGATGTAAAGAAAAATTATGAGAATTAATAAATTCATCTCGCATAATAGCAAATATTCTCGCCGTGAGGCTGATGAACTAATCAAGCAAGGCTTAGTAAAAATCAATAAAAAAACAGCCTTGCTAAATGATAGCGTAAATGCTGAAGATAAAGTTTTTATCAATGGTAAAAAACTCCATAAAAAAACACAATTTTCAGTCATCATTTATCACAAACAAAAAGGTGAAATAGTTAGTAAAAAAGATGATAGAGGTAGAAAAACCATCTATCATACTTTACCAAAACAATTTAGTACTTGGCTTAGCGTAGGAAGGCTTGACTTTGCAAGCGAGGGATTACTTTTATTAACTGATTCACCTGTAATAGCAGATGCGCTTATGCATAGCGATTTAGAAAGAGAATATTACTTAAAAGTAAAAGGTAATATAGATAAAAATGTTATCGAAGCTATGCAAAATGGCTTAGAAATTCAAAATGAAAAAAAAGGGGCTCATGTTAAAACCAAAATAACCTCAATGAGTTTTGCTCCATTTTTAGGCTTTGAAATTTTTGGCTCGAGCGGAGGCTATACAAAACTAAAAGTAATTATTAATGAAGGTAAAAATAGAGAACTAAGACGTTTTTTTGGACATTTTGATTTAGAAGTGATGGATCTTAAAAGAGTAGCTTTTGGAGCATTAGATCTTGGTATGTTAAAAGCAGGAAAATGGCGTTATTTGGAAAATGGCGAGTACGAAAAACTACGCGATTTTTTAAAGACAAATAATATAAAATATTAATTTCACATTATTTCCACAAAGAATTTTTATAATTTTTCAATATATTAAAAAAGGAAAAATTAATGAAAATTCTAACTACTCTTTTTAGTGTAATTATGGTTTTTATTGCGATAACACACGAAGAAACTCTTGCGGAAAAATTAGAAAATCAATGCCAAGATCAAAAATCTTGCATAGTAAAAGCCATGAATATGATTAATTAATACTTTAAAATTACTTAAATTAATTAAATTTTAATTTTAATCTTGTATAATTAGCAATTTAATTTATATAAAAAAGGAAAATTATGGCAAACCATAAATCTGCTGAAAAAAGAGCAAGACAAACTATCAAAAGAACTGAAAGAAATAGATTTTATAGAACAAGATTAAAAAACATTACAAAAGCGGTTCGCGAAGCAGCAGCAAACAATGACAAAGAAGCTGCACAAAATGCACTAAAAGTAGCTAATAAAAGCATTCACGCTATGGTAAGCCGTGGATTTTTGAAAAAACAAACTGCATCACGCCGTGTGAGTAGATTAGCATTATTGGTAAATAAATTAGCATAATTTTTAATGTTAGCTGATAAACTCAAACCTTTTTTAGCACGCTTTGATGAGTTAAATACTCTTCTTAGCGATGTTAATATCTCTAATGATATTTCTAAAATGACAGCTCTATCTAAAGAGCAAAAGAATTTAGAACCCATAGTAGAAAAAGCAAAAGAATACCTTAAAACTTTAGATGAAATCGAAGAAAATAAAATTCTTTTATCTGATACAGAACTAGGGGAGCTTGCAAAAGAAGAGCTTAAAAATCTCGAAGTCTTAAAGCCACAACTTGAAGAAGAATTAAAAATTCTTTTACTGCCTAAAGATCCAAACGATGATAAAAATATATTTTTAGAAATTCGTGCTGGAACAGGAGGAGATGAAGCTTCTTTATTTGTTGGGGACTTGGTAAAAGCTTACATACGCTATGCTGAAAATCGTGATTATAAATACGAAATCGTAAGTTCTAGCGAGGGTAGTGTAGGGGGATTTAAAGAAATTATCATTCTCATCAAAGGAAATGGAGCTTATTCAAGGCTAAAATACGAAGGTGGAACGCACAGAGTTCAAAGAGTACCTGAGACAGAATCTCAAGGTAGAGTTCATACTTCAGCTATTACAGTGGCTATCATGCCAGAAGTTGATGATGTTGAAATTCAAATCAATCCAAATGATTTAAAAATCGATGTAATGCGCAGTAGTGGTCACGGTGGACAAAGCGTTAATACCACAGATAGTGCTGTAAGAATTACTCATATTCCAACAGGTATAGTTGTAGTAAATCAAGATGGCAAAAGCCAGCATAAAAACAAAGAAAGTGCTATGAAAGTCTTAAAAGCAAGACTTTTTGAAATGCAAGAACAAGAACGCTTAGCAAAAGAAAGCGAAGCAAGAAAATCTCAAGTTGGAAGCGGCGATAGAAGTGAACGCATACGCACTTATAATTTCCCTCAAAATAGAATTAGCGACCATAGAATAAATCTTACTTTATATAGACTTGATGCGATTTTAGAAGGTGGTCTTTTTGATGAGATCATCGAGCCTTTAATCGCTTATTACCAAGCAGAAGCTTTAAAACAAGAAAATTTATAATTTCTTGTTTTAATTATTACTTGCTAATAAAATTCTATATTGTTTTTTATCCACATTTATCAAAAGAGAAGCAAGTTTAAAAGCTCTGAATTTTTCCATTATAAAAAGATCTTTGCTATCTTTTAAAACTATAGCAACTAAATTTTTCATCACTTTATCAAGCCAAATATTTTTATATTTATCATTTGCTGAATGATACCTTCCAATAGCATTCCAACTAAAGCCATGTTTTTGTATAATCTCATGAAGTAATCTTGCTGCTATGTCAATATTTACACTAGCTTTTACAATCTCACTCTCACTAATCCCATAGCGCTTTAAATGAATGCTATTGATTTGCATTAAACCATAATCTCTTGTTTGATTTTTATTTTTGCTGGTGATATTATGCTTATAAGCTGCATTTTCTGTTAAAGCTATGGCTTTGAGTAAAGCCGTCGGTATATTGTACTTTCTAGCTGCAGTTTTAAAGTCTTTATCGTACTTATAAAAATTTTCAGGTATATAAGTATCGCCTATAAAAATTTTGGTATCAAAAGCAAAAGTAAAATTAAAAAATACTACTAATAATAAAAATTTTTTTAACATTTTACTCCTTTAAAGTACTTATACTATAGCAAATTTATAAATAAAAACTATGTAGCTAAGTTAATGAATTATCTAAGAATTTCTTTTATAGTAAGTTGAGGGGTGATTAATCCTCTAAAATTATTTTTAGAAACGCTAGCTATAAGATCAATGCTTTCTCCAAGCTCTGGCTCATAGTCAAAATTAAAAAATAAAGCTTCTAGAGTTTTATTTCCTTGAGTTAAAATAAGCTTCATGTGATTTTCATCTTTCCCTAGCTTTCTTTTATTTTTTACAAAAAGCTTATCAAATTTAAAATATGGCCTTGGATTTTTATGCCCAAAAGGCTCAAAAAATTCTAATATCTCTAAAAGTTCAAAATCAACTTCATTTGGATCAATACTACCTAAAACCTCATCAGCATTGTAAAAATCATCTTTAGGGATATTTTGACAAATTTCATAAAGCCTACTTTTAAAAATACTAAATTTTTCAAGCTCTACTAAAACTCCAGCTGCACCTTTATGCCCGCCATAGCTTAAAACAAATTCTTTAGCTTGTTCTATAACATTTAAAATATCTATCCTACCCACGCTTCTAACACTAGCTTTAGCCTTTTGCTCACATTCTGAAAAAACAAAGGCGGGTTTGTTAAAATGCTTTGCCAAACGACTTGCAACTATGCCCAAAACACCCTCATGCCAATTTTGGCCATTGACAATAATCACAGGATCATTTTCATCAACTTGTTCTAAACACTGCTTAAAAAGCTCGCGTTCTTCATCTTTGCGGCTATTATTATAAGTAATAATTTGTTCTAAATAACCCATAACCTCATCGATATTTTTAGAATGTAAAAATTTATAAGAAATAATCGCATCATCCATTCTACCTGCACTATTAATCAAAGGTGCGATTAAAAAGCTGATATTATCAAGTTCGAATTTATCCTTACCAAAATACTGCTTAATAGCTTTAAATGCTACACGCTTTGAATCGTTAATACATTCTATACCTTTTCTAACTAAGGCTCTATTTAAATCTCTAAGCTCCATCATATCTGCGATAATTGCGATAGATAAAAGCTCTATAAATTTACACATATTGTAATTAATCTTACACACTTCTTTTATCGCAGCGACTAAATACCAAGCCACTTGAGCTCCACAAATTTCAATATCAGGAAAATCACAATCTTGTTGTTTAGGATTAATGATCGCATAAGCTTTTGGTAAAGTAACTGGAGGCATATGATGATCAGTTATGATTAAATCAATTCCTTTTTGCAAACAAAGCTCTGCTGCATCAAAAGCTGCTATACCATTATCTACAGTGATGATTAAATCTACTCCATTGAGTTCATTGATGATTTCTTCATTTAGACCATATCCATCTTTAAAACGATTTGGAATTTTTACCACATAGTCATATCCGATATCATCAAAAAATTCAGATAAAATCACACAAGAAATTACCCCATCAACATCATAATCCCCAACAATAGCAAGTTTTTGATTTTTTTCAATCGCTTCTTTGATACGCAAAGCACCCTTATAAACATCTTTTAAACAAGATGGCATAGGTAAATCACAAAGCTTTACATGCGTATCGTTGATAAAACGCTGGTGTAAAATTTCTTTTATTTTAGCTTTATTTAGCATGATTTGTTAAAGATGCCTTGATAAAAGAAAAAATAGCCGGATTAACTCTAACTAAGCGTGAAGTAAATTCAGGGTGAAACTGCACTGCTAAGAAAAATGGATGATCTTTAAGCTCCACAGCCTCAACCAAACCTTCATTTTCCCCGCTTATAATAAGCCCGTTTTTCTCAAACATTTCTTTGTATTTTGGATTTGCTTCATAGCGGTGGCGGTGACGTTCTTTTACGCTTTTTTGGTTATCATAAACCTTACTTAAAAGTGTATTTGGCTTGATATGACACTCATAAGCCCCAAGACGCATAGTTCCACCAAGTGGAGTTTTGCTTGTTCTAATTTGCTTTTCTCCACTTGCATCAATAAATTCATCAATTAAAAAGATGATAGGATTTTTACAATTTGGATTAAATTCATGAGAATTTGCATCTTCTAGTTTTAAAACATTGCGTGCAAATTCCACTAAAGAAAGCTGCATACCCAAACAAATTCCTAAAAATGGAATTTTATTTTCTCTTGCATATTGTATGGCTTTGATTTTTCCTTCTACCCCACGGTAACCAAAACCACCTGCTACTAAAATCCCACTTACATCTTTAAAGCTTTCTTCAACATTTGCATTTTCTAACTTTTCACTATCTATCCATTTTAAATTTACTCTCGCATCAAGTGCTGCACCTGCATGGATAATGGCTTCTGTTAAGCTTTTATAACTTTCTTTTAAATCTACATATTTTCCTACAAAAGCAATGCTAAGTTCATTACTTGGAGCAATGACTCTTTTTACCAAAGAATCCCATTCATTCATATTTGGCTTTAAATTTTGAAGATCTAATAAACTTGCAATAGAATTTAAAATATCTTGTTTTAAGAAATTTAGTGGAATTTGATAAATACTAGCTGCATCCATACTTTCTATAACACAATTTTTTTCAACTCCACATGAAATTGCAATCTTATCTTTTAACTCTCTATCTAAAGATTTTTCACTTCTGCAAACAATCATATCAGGACTTATACCTATACGGCGTAATTCTCCCACGCTATGTTGAGTTGGTTTTGTTTTAAGTTCTCCTGCTGCTTTGATAAATGGCACTAAAGTTAAGTGAATATTAATAGCATTATATTTACCCACTTCAAGCTTTAAAGCTCTAATGGCTTCTAAAAATGGTAGACCTTCTATATCTCCTACTGTACCACCTATTTCAACAATTAAAATATCTTTATCAACTCCGGCTTTTTTAATACGATCTTTTATCTCATCAACTATATGAGGGATTACTTGTATGGTTTTTCCTAGGTAATCCCCTCTTCTTTCTTTTTCTATAACACTTTGATAAACTCTACCTGTTGTAAAGTTATTATCCTGAGACAAGCTCTCATTTAAAAATCTCTCATAATGTCCTAAGTCTAAATCTGTCTCAGCTCCATCATCTGTAACAAAAACTTCCCCATGCTCCAAAGGACTCATAGTACCAGGATCTACGTTGATATAAGGATCTGCTTTTAAAATACTTACTTTTAAACCTGAATTTTTTAAAATCGTAGCTATAGAAGCTGCTGCTATACCTTTTCCTAATGAGCTTAAAACACCACCAGTTACAAAAATATATTTAGTTTGTTTTAATTTCATAAAATAACCTTAATTTCTTTTTTTGAAATTATAACGAATAAAAAATTTTATTTTTATAAACATTTGTGTAAAATTCAATTATTTTTGAAGGAATTTTTCGATGAAAATCACATTATTAAATCATACTCCACTTTCTGTATGCTCTCATGCGACAAGAACATGTTGGCAAAGTTTTGACAAAGGCGATTGTGGTGGTGAAAAAGATAAAGAATTAATCGATCGTGTGGGAAATAAATTCAAACATGCTTCAACCTTAGAGCATTTAAACTATACTTTTTATATACAAGGTATTTCAAGAGCATGTCTACAAGAAGTTGCAAGACACCGCCACACTAGTCCTAGTGTAAAAAGCACAAGATATACTTTAAAAGAACTAAGAAATGAAAGTGAATTTAAAGAAAATGACTTTGAAAATGCTAAGAGATACTTGGTATTAACCGGAAATGAAGTAGTAGATAATGCAAGTATTAAAGCTTTAGAAAATTTGCGTTTGATTTTGCAAAATAGCATTAGTTTAGACATAGCAAAATACTGCTTACCAGAAAGCTATAAAACAGAATTAACTTTAACGATTAATGCAAGAAGTTTGCAAAATTTTATCACTCTAAGAAGCTCAAAATCAGCCCTTTGGGAGATAAGAAATTTAGCAAATGCTTTGTTTGAAAACTTGCCTGAGGAACATCAATTTATTTTCAAACATTGTATTTATCAAGAAGAAAATTCCCAAAGTTAATTGGGAATTTCTACTATATTTTTTTAAGAAATTCAGTTTTTAAAACAATCACACCAAATTTATCTACCTTAGCTTCAATTTCAGTTTCTTTATTTGTAAGCTTAATATTTTTTATAGTCGTACCACGCTTTAAAGTAGTGCTTACACCTTTAACTTTTAAATCTTTAATTACACTTACACTATCACCTGCATTAAGTTCAGTTCCATTTGCATCTTTTGGCATATATTCTCCTTAAAATTTATAAGTATATCCTAGATATAAACCATAATTTGTTTGTTTAGGATCATAAAAATTTGATGAATTAGCAGTGCTAAAATTTCTTGTATTATAATGACTTTGTTCGGCTTTAAAACCAAACTCAATTTCATTTGCTTGATTTAACTCATATAAAGCACCGATTTTTGCTCCATAGGTATAACCATCAAAGTTTTGAGATAAAGATAAAAAGCTTGTTTTTAAAGTCATATCCGTTCTTGCATAACCACCATATACACCTAAAACTGCTCTTATTTTTTCAAATATTTTTGGAGTAAAATCATAACCAAGTAAAAACTTATGTGTGGTAAATTCTCCATCAATTTTTAACTTTGTAGTATTGATTACGTCACTAAATTCACTTGAATAATTATAAGCACCATAAATTCTATGATTTTCATTAAAACGATATCCAGCTCTTAAACCAAAAACAGGGATATTACCTTCTAAATCACCATTAAATTTTTTATTATTTTTAGTATGTTCAAGATCAGATTTTACCTTAGTATGAAACCATCCTGCATCAATACCTAAAAGCAAACCTGAATTTTCATCCGCTAAAGCTAAATTTGAAATCAAAGTAACACTTGCAACTAGACTAAATAATTTTAATTTCATATTTTCCTCCTTTAAAATAAGACTTAATATATCCTTTTATTTTTAATAAAAATTTAATTTTGTGGTATTACTAAATCAGATCTACATTCAATCACAGTATGTACATTACCACGAGGGTTAAAATCACCTACTACTTTTATCCATTTTGGATCAAGTTTTTCTTTTAAAGTATTATAAATTTCATTAATACTTGCTTCATGTGAAATATTTCTATACATAAAGGTATTAATATAAAGTTTAATTGCTTTAAGTTCTACTACTAATTTATTTGGAATATATTCTAAGTAAATTGTAGCAAAATCAGGATACCCACTACGCGGACAACAACACATAAATTCAGGCAAAGTAATTTTAATCACATAATCATTTTTAGCATCATTTGGCCAAACTTCCATATTTTCTACACTAAATTCTTTGATTTCTTTTTCACCATATCTCATACAATTTCTCCTATTTAAAATTAAAATTATACAAAAAATTCAAAAGCTTTTTGAATTTCAATTTCATAGTCTTTTTTGATTTCTAAAAAAGGTAAATTAAAATTTTCACATTGTGATTTTAAATACTGATGATTTGATATTAAAATATTTATATTTTCTTTTTCACTAGTTAAACGAGTTTCTATAATATTTTCTTTTTGATATATTAATTTATAATTTTGTAAAATATATTCTTTTGAAAAAATAATATAGAATATCTTTATTAAAGAATTATTTTTAAATTTTTGAACTCTTTTAGGAGTAAGATAAATTCCTTCTATAATTAAATTTTGACTATTTTCAAGACAAGTTTGTATAATACTTTCTATGATAGGAAATAAATACTCACTTATTTTTTCATCTTCATATACTTTAAAAGGACAATCTTTCATTCCTTTAATCAAGCCCATTTTTAAATGATCCAAACTCAAGTAAGAATAAAAATATTTTTCAAGTAATTTTTGAGCTAATAAAGTTTTTCCTGTATGACTTTCTCCGCCAATTAAAAAAATCATGAAAATTCTTCGATCATTTTTCTTAAACTTTCTTTCTCATTTTCTTGTAAAAATGATGCATTTATAGCATTGATACAAAGTTTTTTAACCTCATCTTTACTAAGTTTAAAAGCTTTATCTAAAGCATTAAAATTTTCTAAAATATATCCACCAAAATACGCAGGATCATCTGAATTTACACAAACACAGAGATTTTGTCTTAAAAGTTTTAAGATATTATGCTCTTGCATGGTATTAAAAACTTTTAATTTTATATTTGATAAAGGGCACATTGTTAGTGGAATTTGACTTTTTGCTAATTGTTTTACAAGCTCTAAATCTTCTTCACACCTTACGCCATGATCTATTCTACTTACACCAAGCTCTAAAGCTTGTTTGATATACTCACTACTTCCTTCTTCACCCGCATGCATAACTAACAAAAAGCCTTCTTCTTTAGCTTTTTGAAATAAATTGTTAAATTTAAAAGGAGGATTATTAAGTTCAGAACTATCAAGTCCTATGGCTTTGATCTTATCTTTATATAAACAAAGCTCATCTAAAGTTTTTAAACCCTCATCTTCGCTTAAATGCCTTAAAATACAAGCTATTAAAAAACTTGAAATTCCAAATTCTTCTTTTGCTTTTTGCAAAGCTTCCCAAATTCCTTCTATAACATCTTTTAAAGGTATATTTCTAGCAGTATGAGTTTGAGGATCAAAGAAAATTTCAGTATGAACTACATTTTGCTCTTTACACTTTTTCATATAAGCAAAGGTCAAATCATAAAAATCTTGCTTGGTTTGTAAGACATTTGCACCTTGATAATATATATCTAAAAAATCTTGCAAATTTGAAAAATCATAAGCTTTTTTAATCTCTTCTTCACTTTTATATTTTAAAGTAATATTATTTTTTCTAGCCAAATCAAACATCATTTTAGGCTCTAATGAGCCTTCAATGTGTAAGTGTAATTCTACTTTTGGAATATTTTGTAAAAAAGTTTTCATTTTAAAAATTAAACATCTAAATGCTTAACATCTTTAGCATGAGCTTGTATATATTCACGGCGAGGCTCTACATCATCTCCCATGAAAAGGTTAAAAGTATCATTTGCTCTTTGAGCATCTTCTATGGTAATCTTTAACAAACGACGATTACTTGGATCCATAGTTGTTTCCCAAAGTTGTTCAGGATTCATCTCACCAAGACCTTTATAGCGTTGTATATAAGCACCTTTTTTAGCATTTTTTTCAACTTCATCTAAAATTTCTAAAATATCTTTATCAAATTTTAAATCTCTATCTTTGATTTTTTGATAAATATAATTTGCCTCTTCATACAAAGGATTAGCAAATAAATCATCATTGATGATAAGCTCTTCTAAACCATTTTCAGTTTGTACATAAACACGAATTTCATTTTCATTGATATATGAATTTAAAATATTGTGATTTTGCTTTTCTAAAAATTCTTTTATAACTTTAAATAATTCTTCATTAGAAGCTTTTATTAAATCAGGATTTTCTATCAAATATCTAATCACTGAAATTACATTAAATCTTTTTTCTAATTCTTTTAAAACACTTCTATAAGCTGCAACTATTTTTAGAAAATCTTTTAAATCATTTAATCCTATACCCTCATAAGTAGAGCTTTCTATACCTGTTTCGATCAAATAATCATTTAAAGCTTTTTCATCTTTTAGATAAATTTCTTTTTTCTGTCCTTTTTTATAGCGGTATAAAGGTGGTTGAGCTAAATAAATATGTCCATTTGTTACAAGATCATTCATAAAGCGGAAGAAAAATGTCAAAAGTAAAGTTTGTATGTGAGAACCATCCACATCAGCATCAGTCATGATAATGATTTTATGATATCTTAATTTTTCTATATCAAATTCATCACCAATCCCACAACCAAAAGCTGTAATCATATTTTGAATTTGTTCACTTTTTAAAATTTTATCTAATCTTGCTTTTTCAACATTGAGTATTTTACCTCTTAAAGGTAAAATCGCTTGGAAAGTTCTTTCTCTACCTTGTTTTGCAGAACCTCCCGCACTATCACCCTCAACTAAATAAATTTCACTTTCACTTGGATCTTTACTTTGACAATCAGCTAATTTTCCTGGCAAAGTCCCTACACTCGAACTTTCTTTTTTTCTTGTTAATTCTCTAGCTTTTTTAGCTGCTTCTCTACCACGAGCAGCCATTAAAGCTTTATTCATAATAGCTTTTGCTTCAATAGGATTTTCTTCAAAATATTTTGTCAAATACTCAAAAGAAGCCTTAGAAACTATAGGTCTAACATAGCTTGAACCTAATTTTCCTTTAGTTTGTCCTTCAAATTGTGGCTCAGGTACTTTTACACTTACAACTGCTATTAAACCTTCTCTTACATCATCACCTGTTATTTTAGAGTCTTTCTCTCTAGCACTAGCATTTGCTTCAATGTAATTACTAATAACACGAGTTAAGCCCATTCTAAAACCTGCTTCGTGCGTTCCACCATCTGGAGTTTTGATATTATTTACAAAAGAAAGTAAATTTTCACTATAACTATCATTATAAAGTAATGCTACTTCAACATTTACATCTTCTTCATCTACATTGAAAAATATTGCCTTAGTTAAAGCTTGTTTTTTATTTAAATCTGTAACAAACTGACTTATACCACCTTCAAAATGAAAACTTTCTGCTTTTCCTACGCGGTTATCTTTAAAATTTATAGTAATTTTTGGATTTAAATATGCAAGTTCACGAAATCTTTTAGCTAAAATTTCATAATCAAAATCAGTCACTTCAAAAATTTGATCATCAGGCCAAAATTCTATGATTGTTCCTGTTTTTTTACTTTTACCTATGGTTTCAAAATTGCTTGTAACTTTACCTTCAGAAAATTCTTGTCTGTAAATTTCTCCATCTCTATGCACTGTAGCAACTAACTTTTTTGATAAAGCATTTACAACACTTACACCAACCCCGTGTAAACCGCCTGAGACTTTATAAGTATCTTTATCAAATTTTCCACCTGCATGAAGTACGGTTAAAACTACAGTCAAAGTAGGGATATTTTCAGTAGGGTGAATTCCAACTGGAATCCCTCTACCATTATCACTTACTATACAAGAACCTTCTGTAGTAATTTCTACATTGATCGTATCACAAAAACCTGCCATAGCTTCATCGATAGAATTATCCACTACTTCATAAATCATATGATGAAGACCACCTATATTGGTATCACCTATATACATACCAGGGCGTTTTCTAACAGCTTCTAAGCCTTTTAAAACTTTAATATTTCCTGCACCGTAATTTTGATTTTCTTGCATTTATTTTCCTTATAAAATAACTGGCATAATTACAGTTTGTAATTCTTCACTTGAAACTAAAAATGCCATATGAGGTTCATTTATGCTAAGTTTGAATGTTTCACTTTCAATAGAATTTAAAAAGTCAGTAATGAATTTATTTTTAATGCAAAGATTAAATTCTTCATCTATATTAAGTTCCATTTCAAGTTCAGTTTTTGCTTCCATGTTATCTAAACTAATACCTTCAAATACAAGTTTATCTTTATGGAAATTTAATTTCATTTTTTCGGTAATTACATTGATTTTTTTCAACGCATCCATAAATTCCTCAGTTTTAAAAATAAATTCTTTCGTGATATTTTTTGGAATTACTCTTTCATAATCAGGGAATTTATCATTAATAAGTTTTGTGAAAAACTCAAAATTATCATTTTTTGCAATCAATATATTTTCATCATAATAAATTTCAATTTTTTCAAAAAAGATTTTTTGCATTTCTAAAATAGCTTTTTTAGGGATACAAAGGTTAAATTCTTTTTCATTTATTTTATTAAGTGTGAAAACTGCTAAGCGTTTAGTATCTGTACCTACAAAGCTGATGTGAGTAGTTTTTATATCAAGTAAAGCACCATTTAAAGAATACTTTGGATTATTTGTATCAACTGCGGGTAAGATCTTTTTCAAAGATCTACTTAAATCACTTGAATCAATATCAAATTTATCCTTTCCTTCAGTGTTTGGGAAATTTGGGAAATCTTCATAATTAAACATAGGAAGTTTATATTTAGTTCCTTTTTGTCTAATAAAAAGGAAATTTTCTATGGTTTCTAAAACTACATCTTCATTATTTAAACTTTTTATAATATCTAAAATACTTTTAGCATTAGCAGTTGCAAAACCTGCACTTTCAACTTTGATTTTTTTGATTTTATAATTAATACCTATTTCATAATCACTTGCTCTTATGATTAATTTATCTTCAACTACTTCAAAAAGTAAGTGAGAAGCGATATTGCTTGAGTCTTTTTTATCTACATAAGAGTTAGTTAAAACTATGGCAGATTCTAAAGTATTTTTGTTAATGCTAATTTTCATTTTTACTTCCTTTATTTTTTAAATTTATTTTATCATAATAATAGGTAATGTGAAAATGTGAAATACTTTTTAAAAGTCTTTTTTTATAGAAATTTTACTCGTAGAATAAAATTTTTTGTTTTTCACTTTTATTCACAGGGTGTTTTTTATTTTTGTCAAAATTTTATTTCTTAATTCTTCTACTATGGCTTTTAAGTTTTCATTTTCACTCATTAGTTCTTGAATTTTTTTAATATTATGTGAAATGGCGGTGTGATCTTTCATATTAAAAAATCTAGCAAGCTGAGGCATAGACATAGTCGTTAGTTCTCTTGCTAAAAATATCACAACCCTTCTTGCCATAACGATATTTTGTGTTTTTTTGTTTGATTTTATATCATTAGGTTTAAGATTATAGCTTTTTGAAACATCAGCAAGTATGTCTTCAACACTGATATTTTCTTTTGTTTCTTTAATGTGATCTTTCATAAAACTTTTAACGATTTCTAAAGTGATTTCTTGATTAAAAAGTCTTGCTTGAGCATTTAAATTTGTAATCATACCTTCTATTTCTCGGATATTATCTCCCATTGAAGTAGCAATGTAGCTTATGACTTCAGGTTTGAGATAAATAGCATTAAATTCGCATTTTTTCTTGATAATTGCGATTTTTGTATCAAGCTGAGGTGGAGTGATATCTGCAATGATCCCGTTTGCAAAACGACTTTTTAAGCGTTCTGTGATGCCTTTTAACATATTTGGAGGATTATCACTTGTCATGATGATTTGTCCAAATTTTTCTTTGATTTCATTAAAAGTAAAGAAAAATTCCTCTTGAATTTTGTCAGTTTTACCTAAAAACTGCACATCATCGATGAGTAAAACATCACAATTTTTATATTTTTCATGGAATTTACTCATGGTTTTGTTATTTAAATGTATGGTAAAATCATTGATAAAATTATCACTTGTGGCATAAATAACCTTATATCCATTATCCAAGCATACATTTCCAACAGCTTGAAGCAAGTGAGTTTTTCCAAGTCCTGTAGGGCCATAGATAAAGATAGGGTTATATAATTTTCCAAGTTTGCTTTTATCAGTAATGGCTTTACAAGTTGCATAGGCAAATTGATTAGAATCCCCTACAACAAAACTTTCAAAAGTAAAAGAAGGATTTAAAATAGTACTTTGAAATTTAATCTGTGAAATATCTGTAGAAAAATGTTTTTTCTCTACTTTTTGATCATTTGTGATGATTTTAATTTGAGGATTAATTCCTGTTTTTACTTCATAAAAATAAGCTAATTTTTGTGCGTATTTTGTTTGTATAAATTTAGCCAAAAAATGATTTGGTGCTATAAATACTAAGATATTATTTTTACTTAATTTTTCACTAAATTGTAAGTGAGAAATGTAAGTATTGTATTCGTTATTACTAATTTCAGTTTTAAACTCAAGTAAAAAATCTTTTATATTCAT